>NZ_NEGZ01000074.1 GCF_002127585.1 Janthinobacterium sp. GW458P | reverse complement strand
GGCCGCGCCCCGTCCTGCCGCGCCGCGCCAGGCCGCCGGCGAGCCAGTGGACATGGCCCGCATGCAGCAGATGATGGCCAGCGCGCTGGCCCACGTCAAGGAAAACGCGGCCGCCGAGATGAGCGGCATGATGAATGAAATCCGCGCCATGCGCGGCATGATGGAAACCCAGCTGGCGGAAATCTCCTGGGGCTCGACGCAGCAGCGCGAGCCGGAAAAGGCCGTCGTGCTGCGCGAAATGCTGGCCGCCGGCTTTTCGGCCAGCCTGGCGCGCTACCTGATCGACAAGCTGCCGGCCGGCCTGGACGGCGCACAAAGCATGCGCTGGATCAAGACCGTTCTCAGCCGCAACCTGAATTCCGTCGCCAATGAAGACGCCATGCTGGAGCAGGGCGGCGTGTTCGCGCTGGTGGGCCCGACCGGCGTCGGCAAGACCACCAGCACGGCCAAGCTGGCGGCCCGCTGCGTGATGCGCCACGGTCCGGAAAAGCTGGCCCTGATCACCACGGACGCCTACCGTATCGGCGCGCATGAACAGCTGCGCATCTACGGCAAGATCCTCGGCGTGATGGTGCACTCGGTGAAGGACGAAGCGGACTTGCGCATCGCCCTGAAGGAACTCAAGAACAAGCACACGGTGCTGATCGATACGGTGGGCGTGAGCCAGCGCGACCAGATGGTGACGGAGCAGGTGGCCATGCTGTCGGGCGCGGGCGCGGACGTGAAACGTTTGCTGTGCCTCAATTCCACGGCGACGCAGGAAACCCTGAACGAAGTGGTGCGCGCCTACCAGGGCAGCGGCCTGGCCGGCTGCATCATGACCAAGCTCGATGAAGCGGCGTCGATCGGCAATGTGCTCGACGTGGTGATCCGCCAGAAACTCAACCTGTTCTACGTGTCGAACGGCCAGCGCGTGCCGGAAGACCTGCACCTGGCCGACCGCGGCTACCTGATCGACCGCGCCTTCAAGCTCAAGCGCGATACGGCGGCGACGCAGTTTTCCGACGCCGAACTGCCGCTGCTGATGGCGCAGGCGGCCGCCCGCAACAATGAAGCGCGCGGGGTGCGCCTTGGCTAACTTTGATTTCGATCAGGCCGAAGGCCTGCGCCGCATGCTGGCCGGACCGCAGCCGCGCGTGATGACTTTTCTCTCGGCCACGCCGCAGGACGACAAGGGCGCCATGCTGGTCAACCTGGGCGCCTCGCTGGCCTATGGCGGCAATGAAGTGCTGCTGGTCGACGCCAGCGGCAGCGGCGACGGCGTCGCCTCGCGCCTGGGCCTGGCGCATGGCGCCAGCCTGCTCGACGTGGCGCGCCAGCAGTGCGGCCTGAACCAGGTGATCCACCAGGTGCCGCAGGGCTTCGGCGTGGCGCACATGGGGGCGCGCAACCATCTGATGGACAGCGCCGACTATGCGGGCGAGGACGAGACGCGCCGCCTGGGCAAGACCTTCGAGGTGATGGCGCGTCAGAGCGGCATCGTGCTGGTCGACGGCGTCGTGGCCGAGCAGGGCGACTGCTTCCCCGTGCCGCTGATGGCCTCGTCCGATATCGTGGTGCAGGTGTCCAACAGCGCCACCTCGATCAAGGCGGCGTACTGCCTGATCAAGCGCCTGAACCAGGAACTGGGCCGGCGTCCCTTCGGCATTCTTGTTACCGGCGCTTCCGAATCCGAGGCAAAAGTGGTATACGATAATATGGCGCAGGCGGCAAGCCGCTACCTGGCCGTGAAACTGACGTCGATGGGTTCGGTGCCGGCCGATGAATACCTGCACCGCGCCGCGCGCCTGGGCCGCAGCGTGGTCGATGCGTTTCCGCTGGCCGGCGCGTCGGTGGCGTTCCGCGGACTGGCCGAGCGGCTGGTGCGTTCGGCGGCGCCCGTATTGGGAAGCACCTTGTACCAGACGGGGAGCGCACACCATTTCAGCGCCTGAATCCAACCGTAGCACCAGATAAGACGATAAAACAATAAGCAGCCTATGTACACGGTCAAAGGGAAATCGAACAAGGACTATTTGCTGACGGAGCACATTCCGCTGGTAAAGCGTCTGGCGCACCATATGAAGGCGAAGTTGCCGCCTTCGGTCGAGGTCGATGACCTGATCCAGGCCGGCATGATCGGCCTGCTCGACGCCATCAGCCGCTACGAGGAAACCCATGGCGCGCAGTTCGAGACGTATGCCGTGCTGCGCATCCGCGGCGCCATGCTCGACGAATTGCGCACCAGCGACTGGCTGCCGCGCAGCATGCGCCAGAACATGCGCAAGATCGAAGAGGCGATGAGCATCCTGCAGCAGCGCCTCGGCCACCCGCCGACGGAGTCGGAAGTGGCGAAACTGCTGAAAATGTCGCTGGCCGACTACCAGGAAATGCTGGGCGACGGCGGCGGCCACCAGCTGGTGTACTACGAAGATTTTCATGACCCGGACGGCAATGACAGCTTCCTCGACCGCCACTGCGTGGACGAGGACAGCGACCCCTTGCGTTCCCTGCTCGATACCGATTTCCGGCAGTCCGTGATCGACGCCATCGACGCGCTGCCGCCACGCGAGAAAATACTCATGGGCCTGTACTACGAAGAAGAGCTGAACCTGAAGGAGATCGGCGCGGTGATGGGGGTATCCGAATCGCGCGTCTCGCAGCTGCATACCCAGGCCGTCGCGCGCCTGCGCGCAACCTTGAGGGAGCAGGCGTGGACTGGTCCAGCGTAATCGGGCTGGCGCTGGCGCTGGCGGGCCTGCTGGTCGGCCAGGCACTGGAAGGCGGCAAGATGGCCTCCCTGCTGCAGCCGGCCGCCTTCGCCATCGTCATCATCGGCACCTTCGGCGCCGTGCTGCTGCAGACACGGCTGCGCACTTTCGTGCGCGGCCTGGAAATGCTGCGCTGGGTATTTTTGCCGCCCGCCGACACGCGCGCCGCGCTGGCGCGCGACATCGGGCAATGGAGCCTGACGGCGCGCCGCGACGGCCCGCTGGCGCTCGAGCGCCTGATGGAGAACACGGCCGACCGCTTCAACGCCAAGGGCTTGCGCATGATCGTCGACGGCATCGCGCCGGACAAGCTGCGCCAGCTGCTCGACGTGGAAATCTCCGCCTACGAGATGGCTGAGCGCCAGGCCGTCAAGGTGTGGGAATCGGCGGCCGGCTATTCGCCCACCATCGGCATCCTGGGCGCCGTGCTCGGTTTGATACACGTCATGGAAAACCTCACCGACCCCAGCAAACTGGGCAGCGGCATCGCCGTGGCCTTCGTCTCGACGATTTACGGCGTCGGCCTGGCCAATCTGCTGTTCCTGCCGGTGGCCAATAAACTCAAGGCCATCGTCTCGCGCCGGGTGGTGCAGTATGAAATCACGGCCGCCGTGCTGTACGACATCGCCACGGGCGACCACACGCGCATCATCGAAGAGCGCGTCGCCAGCCTGCTGCACGAGCACTGATCATGATGCGGCGCGCGCGCAGGAAGTATGACGAGGAACCGGACAACCAGGACCGCTGGCTGATCTCGTACGCCGACTTCATCACCCTGCTGTTCGCCTTTTTCGTCGTCATGTATGCGATTTCGCAAGTCAACGAGGGTAAATACCGCGTCTTCCAGAACGCCATCGGCCAGGCCTTCAGCCTGGAAAAGGGCGCGCCGCCCATCATCATGGAGGCGCCGCAAGCCATTGCGCTGCCGAACCCCGCCCTCAAGCGGCGCACGGAAGCCATCCGCCGCGAGCGCGAACACATGACGCGCCTGGCGCAGGACCTCACATCCACGCTGGCGCCGCTGGTCAAGGAGGGCAAGGTGCGCGTGACGCAGACGAGCCGCGGCGTGAGCGTGGAAATCAATGCCAGCGTGCTGTTCGACCCGGGCGCGGCCGGCCTGACGCCGGAATCGGACCAGGCCCTGCGCGCCGTCGCCGTGCTGCTCAAGGACGACACGCACGACGTGCAGGTGGAAGGGCATACGGACGTCCAGCCGATCAGCAATTCGAATTTCGCCTCGAACTGGGAGTTGTCGGCCGCGCGCGCCAGCGCCGTGGTGCGCCTGTTCATCGCCAGCGGCGTACAGGCCACGCGCCTGACGGCCGTCGGCCACGCCGACAACATCCCCGTGGCGCCCAACGCCACGCCGGAAGGGCGCGCGCGCAACCGCCGGGTCGCCGTGACGATCCTGTCCGGCATTCCCGAGACGGTGACGGAAGTGCCGACGCCGCCGCCGGCCGCCGCGCCGGCCAACTGACGCCCGTCAGCTGCGGGCCGCCGCTTGGTACAATCGCGGCCTTTCCATTCTCTTCTTTCTCCATCATGAAAAGCAGTTCCCAGGGCGGCTTAGTGTATTCCACCGAAACGGGCCGCATGTGCCCCGCCTGCCGCCAGCCGCTGGCGCAGTGCGCGTGCAAGGCGCAGGCCAAGGCGGCGCCCGCGGGCGACGGCGTGGTGCGCGTGTCGCGCCAGACCAAGGGCCGCGGCGGCAAGAGCGTCACCGTGGTCAAGGGCCTGGCGCTGGACGCCATCGCCCTGGCCCTGCTGGGCAAGCAGCTGCGCACGCAGTGCGGCTCGGGCGGCACCGTCAAGGATGGCGTGATCGAGGTGCAGGGCGACCATGTGGACGCCATCGTGGCCGCGCTGGCCAGGCTGGGCCACCCGGCGAAAAAGGCCGGCGGCTGAGCGTGCGAAGGCGTGCGGGCCGCCGCCGCGCGCCTGTGGTAACGTGCGCTTCCCAACCACGCGCATCCTCACCATGAACGTCAAATTGACCAGCATCGCCATCGCCGCTGCCATCGCGGCAGTGCTGGCGCTCGCGTACTGGCCCGCGCCTGAAGGCGGCGCGCCGGAATCTGCCACCGCGGCCGCCGGCGCGCCGGCGGGACGCAGCCTGGAATCGTACCTGCATATCGACGCCAGCCCGGCCGCCGATGCCGCGCCTGTTCCCGTGACCCTGGCGCAGCAGCTTGCGCGCCTGGGCGCCAGCGGCAGGGCGGAAGACGCGTATGCGGCTTACAAGCTGCTCGATGATTGTATTTCTTTTGAGAAAGAAGGTCGGCTGCCGGGACTGGAATTCGAGCTGGGACGCGAAATGACGGCCGAAGAAAAGGCCGCCCAGCGGCAGCTGTGCGCGGGCCTGACGCAGCGCCAGCGCGAGGACCGCCTCGGCTACCTGGCCACCGCCGCGCAGGCGGGCGTGCCGGGCGCGGCCACCCTGTTCCTGTCGGAAGGCCCGTTCGGCGACCGCAGCGCGCTGCGCAACCGTCCCGACGACCCGCTGGTGCAGGCATGGAAGCGGCAGGCCATCGCCCAGCTGACGGCGCAGGCGGACGAAGCGGAACTCACCAGCGTGGCTACCCTGATGATGGCCTACCTGCGCGATGGCGAGGTGGTGCAGAAGGACGCGGCGCAAGCCTACGGCTACCTGCTGGCCCTGCGCATGGTGTACGACGACATCCTCGCGCCCGGCGTCACCAATCCGTATCAGGATGAATACTGGCACTGGCTGCAGGCTGAGCTGACGCCCGGGCAGCTGGCGGCCGCCACGGCGAAGGGGCAGGCGATCGCGGCGAAGTTCCGCCAGCATGCGGGGCGTGCCGCGCACGGCTGAGCGGCGCAGGGCGCCACTCGACGGCAGGGGATGTTGCTGTTAGGTAAAGAAGAAAATCAGCCGATGACGACGCGCCGGCTGGCCGTGTTCGTCGTCGGTTGGCCGCTGGGGCCGTAGAAATTGCCGCTCTGGGCAGTGGGGCGCATGGCGTTCAGGGCGCCCTGCGTGTGCAGCATGTGCTTGTTGACCAGCAGGCTGTTGAGCCGGTTCTGTTCCTTGGCCTCGCGCGTGGTGTCGAGCAGGGCTTTCCACAGGGGCGCCGCCTCGGCTTCATCGGCGCCGACCAGCCAGTCTTCCATGCCCGCTTCGGCGGCCGTGTAGCCCGCCGCCGCCAGCGCCTGGTGGCGTTGCGCCGCCAGCTTGTTCAATTGTCCCACCAGTGCCGTCTTGCGCGCCGTGAGCTCCGTGATCGCATCGATGTCAGCGGCAACCAGATGCCGCTGTTCTTCTTTCATCAATGCCAGCAATGTGGTCATGAGCTGTTGCTCGTCGCGCAGGCTGGAAAACGGAGTCACTGATTGCATGAGGAAACCTATCTATTTCGTGAGTGCAGCAAGTCCTTGACCGTGTCGAGGAGCCCGTCCGCCACTTTTTCAGAGTTGACCTGGAACTGGCCGTCGGCGATCGCCAGTTTGATGCGTTCGACTTTTTTCGTGTCGAACACGGCGCCGCTGCCGGCAGTTGCACTGGCCGCTAATGCCTGTCCTTGCGGCGACAGGCGTACATTGTCCGACGTCGTCGGCGTTGCTTGCGCTTTCTCGGCATTGCGGGCGCTCGAGGTATTCGCGGGCGCTACCGGCAGGCCGGGATTGCTTTTAATGGTGTTGTCGGTAATTTTCACAGCGTGATCCTCGTCTGGTCGAAGTCAAAAAACTCCGGGATATGACTTCTTATCGGCATCATATCCAGGAACTTTAGTGCGCCAGACCACAATATCGCTGTCCATCCGTGTTCAGAATGCTACTTCGACCATGCCTCCAGGGCGCGCCACGCCGCTGATCTGCTGGCCGCTCTGCGTGCGTACCTGCACCGTCTGCCCGTCGCCGGCGCTGCCGATGGCGCGTCCTTCTGATGCCACTTGGAAACCATTGCCGCTGGAAACGACCCTGACCAGCTGGCCCTGCATGACCACCGGCTTGCGGCGCAGGGTGTCGAGGCGCATCGGCGTGCCCGGTGGCAAGGAAATATTCGTGCTGGCGCCCACCACCTGGGCCATGTCGGTGGCGATGCCTGCTGGCAATGCCGCCAGGTCGCCCTGCATGGTCACCAGCTGGCTGGCGTCGATGGCTTGTCCCTGCGCCAGCGGCACGGCGCTGGCCACGTAGTCGCCGACGACGGCGACATTCGCCTGCAGATAGATGGTCCAGCTGGCCGGGGCCGTGCAGCGCACGCCCACGGTGGTCTTGCCCCAGGCGCGGGCGCCGGGCGCCATGAACGCCTGCGGCGCGGGGCAGGCGGCCAGGTTCAGGCGCGGATCGACGGCGCCGACGGTGATCGTCACCTTGCCGGGCAAGCCGTTGCTTTGTACTTGCAGAAATTGTTCCACGCTGTTGCGCAAGGCTTCCGGCGTCTGCCGGCCAGCGTTTTGCGCCTGCGCCAGAGGCGTCAGGGCGGCAAGGGCGAGGAGGAAAGCAAGCGGTGTCTTCATGGTGATAGGCCTCTGGAATACTGCCATGATAGTGCGCGCCGCCCCGTTTGAAGCGCCGATTAAGGGGGAAAAGTATGGTCTGATCCGGCGATGGCCTTGCCGGCGCCGGCCGTACTATGTTTCCTGTCATCACTATACCGCCATCCTTCCGCCATCTCGGGCGCCAGTGGCAGATCTTTCCGGAGCCTGACATGATAGGGAAACTCGACGATTACATGCGCTTCAACGAGACGGCGCTGAGCCTGCGCTCGACGCGCCAGGAATTGCTCGCCTCGAACATCGCCAATGCGGACACGCCCAACTACAAGGCGCGCGATGTCGATTTCGCCGCCGCCCTGAAGGGGGCGATGGCGCGCAAGGACGGCGTGCCGCCCGCCCTGAAGGGCACGGCGCCGCAGCATATGCCGGGCAAGGGCGTCGCCGCCGCCGTGGGTGGCAGCACGGGTGGCAAGGTCGAGACCCTGGCCGACGGCACGCCGCTGCTGTACCGCGCGCCGGCCCAGGGCGCCGTCGATGGCAATACGGTGGACATGGACCTCGAACGCAACGCGTTTGCCGACAACGCCATCCGCTACGAGGCGGCCGTGACCTTCCTCAACTCGCAGATCAAGGGCATGCTGACGGCCATCCAGGGAGGACAATAATCATGTCGCTTTTTAATATCTTCAATGTGTCCGGTTCGGCCATGAGCGCGCAGGCGCAGCGCCTGAACACGGTGGCCAGCAACCTGGCCAATGCGGACAGCGCCACCAGCGCCAGCGGCGAAGCCTACCGCGCCAAGCAGGTGGTGTTTGAAGCCGTGCCCATGGCCAACGGCGCCACGGCCGTCAAGGTGCAGAAAGTGATCGAGGACCCGTCGCCGATGAAGCTGGTGTACGACCCGAAGAACCCGCTGGCCGACGAGAAGGGCTACGTCACCATGCCCAACGTGAATACGGTGGACGAAATGGTCAACATGCTGTCGGCCTCGCGCTCCTACCAGACCAACGTGGAAACCATGAACGCGGCCAAGTCGCTGCTCCTGAAAACCCTCACCATCGGCCAATAAGGCTGATTGACCATTATGGCAACCATCGATACGAGCAAAACCGTCACCACCGACCTGATGGCGACGATGAATCCGAAGAAGACGACGGCCGCGAAGGGCAGCGTCGAGGAGGAGACGAACAAATTCCTGACCCTGCTGGTGACCCAGCTGCAAAACCAGGACCCGATGAACCCGCTGGACAATGCACAGCTGACCAGCCAGCTGGCCCAGCTTTCCACGGTGACAGGCGTCAACAAGCTCAATACCACGCTGGAAACGCTCAAGACCAGCTACCAGCAGGCCGAATCCATGCAGGCGGCGAATATCATCGGCCACGGCGTGTTGACAGCCGGCAAGAGCATTAACCTGAGCAAGAGCGCGGCCCTGCTGGGCGTGGACCTGGCGACGCCGGCCGACAGCGTCAAGGTCGTCATCTACAACAGTACGGGCAAGGAAGTCCACTCGATCGACCTGGGCCCGCAGGGCGCGGGTACCTTGCCGCTGGGCTGGAACGGCTCCACCGCCGACCTCGACAAGGATGGCAAGAACATCGTGCTGCCTGACGGCGCCTACACCTTCTCGGTGGAAGCCAAGCGGGGCGGCGCCAAGCTCACGGATGCCACGGCGCTGATGTTCGGTTCGGTCGCCAGCGTGTCGACGGGAACCGGGGGCGTGAAGCTGAACGTGCCGGGCGTGGGCAGCATCACCATGGCCGATGTGAAACAGATTTTGTAAGCAATATTGTCAAACTGGATAGTCAATAATTCCTAACAGGAGAGCAGAATGTCTTTTCAACAAGGCCTGAGCGGCTTGAACGGCGCCGCCAAATCGCTGGACGTCATCGGTAACAATATCGCCAACTCGGCCACCGTGGGTTTCAAGCAGTCGCAGGCGCAGTTTGCCGACATCTACGCCAACTCGCTGTATGGCGTGGGCGGCAACCAGCCCGGTATCGGCGTGTCCGTGTCGCAAGTGGCACAGCTGTTCAACCAGGGTAACCTGGAAAGTTCGTCCAATCCGCTCGACATCGCCATCAACGGCGGCGGTTTCTTCCGCACCAGCGTGAACGGCGCCATCCAGTATTCGCGCAACGGCCAGTTCCAGGTCGACAAGAACGGTTTCATCGTCAATGCCCAGAAAGCCCAGCTGACCGGCTATCCGGCCGATGCGAACGGCAAGATCCTGGCCGGCGCCACCGTGCCGCTGCAGATCGACCCGTCCGACATGGCGCCGCAGGCGACCACCAAGGTCGATACCCAGGTCAACCTCGATTCCAATTCGGCCATGCCGACCGTGGTGCCGTTCACCGTGGGCGAGCAAAAGTCGTGGACCAAGCAGTTCCCCGTGCCCGTCTACGATTCGCTGGGCAACTCCCACACCATGTCCAATTTCTACGTCAAGACGGGCACCAATACCTGGGATGTCTACACGGCCACTGACGGCAAGGAAATCACCAGCGCGAAAGTAGTAGCCGCGGCGCAAACCGATGCCGCCTCGCTGGCAGCGCGCGCCGCCTATCAGGCCGCCGTCACGGCCGTGCCGCTGGTGCCCGCCAATATCACGGCCGCCGCCGTTGCCTATGGCAATGCGGCCGGTGTCGCCATACGCACCGCCGCCGCCGCGGCCGGCGCCAGCCCGGCCCAGCTGGCCGCCATCAGCGCCACCTATGGCAGCGCCGTGCCCGACGGCGTCAATTCCAGCCTCACGCCGGACCAGATCGACAGCAGGATCTCCGCGGTGACGGAAGTGCCCGCCGTGAAGTCGGCGTCGCTGGTGTTCAACAGCGTCGGCACCCTGGACAAGGCCGCCATGCTGGCCCTGACGCCGCCGCAAACCCTGCCGGTGACGGTCAACCTGCCCGTCTTCCCCGCCACGGGCGCGAACGCCAACCTGGCGATCAAGGTCGACTTTACCAATTCGACCCAGCTCAGTTCGTCCACCAGCGAAAAGCGCACCGTGGCCGATGGCTATGCGGCCGGCCAGCTGGACCGTTTCGTCGTGGGTTCCGATGGCGTGATCCAGGGCCAGTACAACAATGGCAAGACGCGCGACCTGGGCCAGGTGGTGCTGACCAAGTTTTCCAATCCGAACGGCCTTGAGCCGCTGGGCAACAATGCCTGGGCGGAAAGCTCGACCTCGGGCAGTCCGATGACGGGCGAGCCGAGCTCGGGCGGCCTGGGCGACTTGCGTGCCTCGGCCGTGGAAGTGTCGAACGTGGACCTGACGGCCGAACTGGTCAACATGATCACGGCGCAGCGCGCCTACCAGGCGAATGCGCAGACCATCAAGACGCAGGATTCGGTGTTACAAACCTTAGTCAACCTCCGCTAATAAGTTGACCGGGGGCGCATGCCCCCGATTTTATTGTTGGTTTGGGAGAAATAAAAAATGGACCGTCTCATCTACACCGCCGGCTCGGGCGCCAAGCACATCCTGGACAAGCAGGCGACTACGGCCAATAACCTGGCGAACGCCACCAGCACGGGTTTCCGTGCCCAGCTCGACTCGTTCCGCGCCGTGCCTGTAGTGGCCGACGGCATGATGCCGACGCGCGCCTTCGTCGTCGATTCGACGGTCGGTTCCGATTTTACGCAAGGCCCCATGCAGCACACGGGCCGGGCGCTGGACGTGGCCGTGGAGAACGCGGGCTGGATCGCCGTGCAGTCGGCCGACGGCTCCGAAGCCTACACGCGCAACGGCGCCCTGAAGCTCAATGAAAACGGCATGCTGCAGACGCAGGCCGGGCTGATGGTGCAGGGCGACACGGGACCCATGGCCATTCCGCCGGGCGTGACGGTGGCCATCGCCGGCGACGGCACGGTGGGCACGATTTCCACGGACGTGCCGCCGGGACCGTCCACGGTGCTCGGACGCATCAAGCTGGTCAATCCGCCCGAGCAGCAGCTGGTGCGCGGCGACGACGGCCTGTTCCGCCTGAAGGATGGCACCGTGGCGCAGGCCGACCCGGCCGTGAAGCTGACCACCGGGGCCCTGGAAGGCAGCAATGTCAGCCCCGTCGACTCCATGGTCAGCATGATCGCCCTGGCGCGCCAGTTCGAAACGCAAATGAGTTTGCTGAAGAATGCCGAGAATAACGCGGCGAAAGCCACCCAGATCCTCGCTTTGAATTGATGGGGACCACCGCATAATGGTCACATAGAAATAGTCTACAGCGCCGTTATTGGAGAAAAAACATGATTCGTTCCCTTTGGATAGCCAAGACCGGCCTGGAAGCGCAGCAGACGCAGATGGACGTGATCGCCAATAACCTGGCCAACGTCAGCACCACCGGCTTCAAGAAGTCGCGCGCCGTGTTTGAAGACTTGCTGTATCAAAATGTGCGCCAGCCGGGCGCGCAATCGTCCCAGCAGACCCAGCTGCCTTCCGGCTTGCAGATCGGCACGGGCGTACGCACCGTGGCCACCGAGCGCATCCATACCCAGGGCAATCCCCAGGCGTCCGGCAATTCGCGCGACGTGATGGTCAACGGCACGGGCTTTTTCCAGGTGCTGCTGCCGGACGGCGCCACCGCCTACACGCGCGACGGCTCCTTCCAGACGGACGCCAACGGCCAGCTCGTCACTTCCGAAGGTTTTGTCATCCAGCCCGCCATCACCGTGCCGACCAACGCGCTGAGCCTGACCGTCGCGCGCGACGGCACCGTCTCCGTCACCTTGCCCAATACCGTGGCGCCATCGCAAATCGGCTCGCTGCAGCTGACCACCTTCGTCAATCCGGCCGGCCTGGAATCGAAGGGCGAAAACCTGTACATGGAAACGGGCGCCTCCGGCGTGGCGCAGACCAACACTCCTGGCACCAACGGCGCCGGCGTGCTGATGCAGGGCTATATCGAGACGTCGAACGTCAACGTGGCCGAGGAAATGGTCAACATGATCCAGACGCAGCGCGCCTACGAGATCAACAGCAAGGCCATCACCACGTCCGACCAAATGCTGCAGAAATTGTCGCAACTTTAATTTTCATAGCTGTCATGCCATCCGCCGCCGGATGGCAGCGGAGGTTTGTCATGCAATACCCCATCATCGCCCTGTTGTCCGCAGTCCTGCTGTCCGGCTGCGCCATCACGCCCACCTCGATCGTGCAGTACCCGACCACCACGCGCGCGCCGATGCCCGAACCCGTGGTCGTCAGCAACGGCTCCATCTACCAGCCGTCGACCTACCGTCCCGCCTTCGAAGACCGCCGCGCGCGCCACGTGGGCGACACCATGACGATCGCCATCACCGAGCGCACGAACGCCGTCAAGGCGGGCGCCAGTTCCGGCAATAAATCGGGCAGCGTGGGCTTCAGCACGCCCGGCATCGCCCAGGGCCGTTTCGGCGGCACGGTCTCGGCGAACGGCGCGACCAAGTTTGCGGACGGCGACAACCAGTCCGCCAGCAACACGTTTTCCGGCACGATCGGCGTGACGGTGATTGAGGTATTGCCAAATGGCAATTTAATCGTTGCTGGTGAGAAACAGATCGCCATGAACAAGGGCACGGAATTCATCCGCTTCTCGGGCATGGTCAATCCCGACACCATCGGCATCGGCAACGTCGTGCCGTCGACCCAGGTGGCCGACGCGCGCGTGGAATACCGCACCAACAGCCAGATCGACCGCGCCGAAATGGCCTCGATGGCGTCGCGCTTCTTCCTCAGCCTGTTGCCGTTCTGATCATGGCGACCGTGACTTTTCCCCGTTTCCTGGCCATTCTCGGCCTGGCGTGCGCCTTGCTGGCGCCCGCGGCGCAGGCCGAACGCCTCAAGGACCTGGCCAGCATCGCCGGCGTGCGCCAGAATCAGCTGATGGGCTATGGCCTGGTCGTCGGCCTCGACGGCAGCGGCGACCAGACCACGCAAACGCCGTTCACCATCCAGAGCGTGGCGGCGATGCTGCAGCAGCAGGGCATTAACTTGCCGCAAGGCACCAGTTTGCAACTGAAGAACGTGGCCGCCGTGATGGTGACGACGTCGCTGCCGCCGTTTGCCCAGCCGGGCCAGCTGCTTGACGTGACGGTGTCGTCGATGGGCAATGCGAAAAGCTTGCGCGGCGGCACTTTATTGATGACGCCGCTGAAGGGCGCCGACGGCCAGGTGTACGGCATGGCGCAGGGCAACGTGCTGGTGGGCGGCGTGGGCGCGCAGGCGGCCGGCAGCTCCGTCGTCGTCAATCACCTGAGCGTGGGCCGCATCTCGGGCGGCGCCACCGTCGAGCGCACGGTGCCTTCTGTGCTGGGCGCCAACAACACGATACGCCTGGAACTGAACGCCACCGATTTCGCCACCGCCAGCCGCGTCGTCGACGCCATCAACAGCCGCTACGGCGCCGGCACGGCCGCCGCGCTCGACGGGCGCGTGATCCAGGTGCAGTCGCCGGGCGGCAGCGACCAGCGCGTGTCCTTCCTGGGCCAGCTGGAAAGCATCGAAGTCAACCCGGCCCGCCTGGCGGCCAAGGTCATCATGAACGCGCGCACCGGCTCCGTCGTGATGAACCAGTCCGTGACCCTGGAAACGTGCGCCATTTCGCACGGCAACCTGTCCGTCACCATCAATGTCGAGCCGCAGGTGAGCCAGCCGGCGCCCCTGTCGGGCGGACGCACGGTGGTCACGCAGACGGCGCAGATCGATATCAAGAAGGAACCGGGCAAGGTCATGCTGGTCAAGGGCGGCGCTTCGCTGTCGGACGTGGTGAAAGCCCTCAACGCCATCGGCGCCTCGCCGCAAGACTTGCTGGCCATCCTGCAGGCGATGAAAGCGGCCGGTTCGCTGCGCGCCGAACTCGAAATCATTTGATGGACACGCCATGATCAGTCAAACCGACCTGAGCAATACCGCCGCCTACGACGTCAAGGGCATGGATGGCTTGCGCCAGTCCGCCAAGGCGAAGGACCCCGCCGCGCTGAAAGAGGCGGCCACGCAATTTGAAGCCATGTTCATCAATATGATGATGAAAAGCATGCGTGAAGCCTCGCCGCAGGACGGCATCATGGATAGCCAGCAGAGCAAGATGTACACCTCGATGCTGGACCAGCAGACGAGCCAGAACCTGGCCAAGCGGGGCACGGGCCTGGCGGACGTGCTGATCCGTCAATTGTCGTCCTCGAACCAGGCGCTGGCCGCCGATGGCGCCGAGGCGCCGTCGCCCCGCTCGTCGAGCATGGCGCAGGCGCTGGCCGCGTTCCGCCAGCAGCAGGGCGCGCTGACCGAGGGCGCAGGCAGCGCCGCCGCCGGCAAGACCCTGAGCGACAAGGCCAACGCCACGCAGGCGCCGCACGTGCGCGCCTTCCAGGAAAAGCTGGGCGTGCATGCGGAAGAGGCCAGCCGCGCCACGGGCATCCCGGCCAAGTTCATGCTGGGCCAGGCGGCGCTGGAAACGGGCTGGGGCAAGCGCGAAATCATCGGCCGCGACGGCAGCAGCAGCCACAATCTGTTCGGCATCAAGGCCTCTGGCGACTGGAAGGGCAAGGTGACGGAGGCCGTCACCACCGAATACGTGAATGGCAAGGCGCAGCGCAAGGTGGAGAAATTCCGCGCCTACGACAGCTATGCGGACAGTTTCAAGGACTATGCGCAGTTGATTACCAACAACAAACGCTATGAAAAAGTGCTGGCCAGCGCGGGCGACGCCAGTACCTTTGCCCAGGGCTTGCAAAAGGCCGGTTATGCGACAGACCCGAATTACGCTGCCAAATTGACAAAAATCATAAAAAATTCGCTGGTCGGCTAAGCCTCCTCCATCCCCTTGTGCCGGCCGGGCGCTTCAAGTTTTCGCCGCGGCTGCCGTAAATACATTTGACGGTAACCAATAAGACACCATGACTTCGAATCTACTCAGCATCGGTAAGAGCGGTTTGCTTGCAGCGCAGGTGGGCCTGTCGACGACCGGGCATAACATCACCAATGCCAACGTGGCCGGCTACAACCGCCAGGTGGTGCTGCAGCAGACTTCGCAGTCCAACTATGCGGGCTATGGCTTCATCGGCACGGGCACGGAAGTGTCGCAGATCAAGCGCCAGTACGACAGCTTCATGGCCACCCAGGTCAATGCCGCGCAAAGCGCCACCAGCGCCCTCGACACCTATTACACGCAGATCAGCCAGATCGACAACCTGCTGGCCGATCCCACGGCGGGCCTGTCGCCCGCCATGCAGGATTTCTTCAAGGGCGTGCAGGATTTCAGCGCCAATCCCTCGTCGGTGGCCTCGCGCCAGGCGCTGCTGTCGAGCGCCGGCTCGCTCGCTTCGCGTTTCCAGGGGCTGAGCGCGCGCCTGACGGAGATCGGCGACGGCGTCAATTCGCAGATCACGTCGAATGTGACGGTCATCAATACCTACGCCAAGCAGCTCGCCGAGCTGAACAAGTCGATTTCCCAGTTGTCGGTCGACGCCAGCAACCAGCCCAACGATCTGCTGGACCAGCGCGACCAGCTGATCACGGAATTGAACAAATATGTCAAGGCGACGGTGCAGCCGGCCGCCAACAATACCGTCACCATTTCCATCGGCGCCGGCCAGCCCCTGGTGGTGGCGGACCGCAGCTTCGAGCTGGCGGCCACGCCTTCGCGGACGGACCCGAACCGCATCGAGGTGGGCTATGTCACGGGCAGTACCGTCACCGCGCTGCCCGACAGCTCCCTGAGCGGCGGCTCGCTGGGCGGCTTGCTGGAATTTCGCAGCGGCACCCTGGACAATGTGCAGAATTCGCTGGGCAAGGTGGCCATCGCGCTGGCGACCACCTTCAACGACCAGCACAAGCTGGGCCAGGACTTGAATGGCGCCATGGGCGGCGACTTCTTCAAGGTGCCCGATCCCGTGATCGGCGCCGACCGCGGCAACAACGCCAGCAGCACCACCGTGCTGTCGGCCAAGGTCAGCGACCCGACCAAGCTGACGGCCAGCGATTACAGCCTGAAGTACGACGGCAGCAATTATGTGGTGACGCGCGAGTCCGACGGCACGCACACCATCATCAATCCGTATCCGCAAACGGGGCCGCAAACCATCGACGGCGTCGATTTCTCGATCTCGGGCACGGCCGCTCAGGGCGACAACTACGTCATCAGGCCGACGGCGAATGGCGCGGCCGGCATGGCCGTGCTGATTACCGACCGCAACAAGATCGCCGCCGCGGCGCCGATCGCCACGTCGGCGCCGGTGGCCAATACGGGCTCGGGCAAGCTCAGCGCCGGCTCCGTCGACAAGGCTTACTTGACGCCGGGCAATGCCCTGACGGGTCCCCTGACCTTGACATATGACAAGGCGACCACCTCGCTGACGGGTTTCCCGGCGGGCCAGGCGGTGACGGTCAAGGGCTTGAACGGCGCCACCACGACCTATCCGGCCGGCACGGCGAACATTCCCTACAAAGAGGGCGACAGCTTCAGCTTTGGCGGCATCAATGTCAGCATGACAGGCACGCCGGCGCAGGGCGATACCTTTACCATCAGTCCGAATACGGGCGGCGTGGGCGACAACCGCAACGCGGCGCTGCTGGCCGGCTTGCAGACGAAGAACATCCTCGATGGCGGCAATGCCACGTTCCAGGGTTCGTATGCGCAAACCGTCAGCTTCGTGGGCAACAAGACGCGCGAAGTACAGGTCAGCGGCCTGGCCAGCCTGGCCTTGCTGCAGCAGGTCAGCACCCAGCAGCAGGCCGTCTCCGGCGTCAACCTCGACGAAGAGGCGGCCAACCTGCTGCGCTATCAGCAGTCCTACCAGGCGTGCGGCAAGGTCATGCAGATCGCCAGCACCCTGTTCGACGTGGTGATCGGCCTGGGACGTTAATCAATTTTTTGCCGCAGCGCAGCGCGGCGGTTTTCTGGAAGGGCAGCATCATGCGCATCAGCACACGAATGATTTACGACCAGGGCAGTTCGCAGCTGAACAATCTGCAGGGCGCCTTGAACCGCACGCAGATGCAGCTGTCGTCGAACCGCCGCAACCTGACGCCGGCCGACGATCCGATCGCCTCCGCGCGCGCGCTGGAAGTGACGCAATCGCAATCGATCAACACCCAGTTCGTGACGAACCGCTCGAACGCGAAGAATTTCCTGTCGCAGGAAGAGCTGGCGCTGGCCAGCACCACCTCGCTGATCGCCGACGTGAAGGACCTGGTTCTCAAGGCCGGCAATCCGGCCCTCAAGGATGTCGACCGCGATACCCTGGCCAAGGAGCTGGAAGGCCGGCTGACCGACCTGCTGGGCATCGCCAACACGGCCGACGGCGCGGGCGGCTACCTGTTTTCCGGCTATAAGGCCACGACCCAGCCGTTCAGCCAGACGCCGACGGGCGCCAGCTACGTGGGCGACCAGGGCCAGCGCGAGCTGCAGGTGGGGTCGGCGCGCTACCTGGCCACCAGCGATTCCGGCGCCACCGTGTTTGAAAACAACCTGACGGGCAATGGCAAGTTCACCACGGCGGCGGCCACCGCCAATTTCACGCGCGGCGGCTCGGGCATCATTTCGGGCGGCACCGTGACGGACCCGTCGGCATTGACGGGGCACAAGTATTCGATCGATTTCAAGGTCACGGGCACGGGCACCGACGCCGTCACCACCTATATCGTCACGGACGCCACCCTGGGCCAGACGGTGCCCAATCCCGCCGTGCCCGTCCCCTACAAGGCGGGCGACGCCATCACTTTCGACGGCCAGCAGGTAAACATCACGGGCAAGCCGGCCGACCAGGACAGCTTTACGCTGGAACCGAGCGCCAAGGAATCGCTGTTTACCACCGTGAAAAACCTGATCGGCGTGCTGCGCCAGCCGGGCAGCGGCGACGCGGGCCAGGCGCGCCTGACGAACGGCCTGAACGCCGCGCACAATATTCTCGACACGGCCTACGACAATGTGCTGTCCGTGCGCGCGGAAGTGGGCGCCCGCATGAAGGAGCTCGATTATCTCGACAGCGCCGGCGACGACCTCGACATCCAGTACGCCACCACCCTGTCGGACCTGCAGGACCTGGACATGGTGAAAGCCATTTCCACCTTCAGCCAGCAGCAAGTGACCCTGCAGGCGGCGCAAAAATCGTTCACCTCGATCTCGGGCCTGTCGCTGTTCAATTACATCAACTGACGCACCGGCATCGCGGGATGGGCCGGCAAGCCGGGGCAGGGAGTGCATCTCCCGCCCCGGCTTTTTTTGCGCCCGGCATCTGGCTATCCTGGCAAGATATACAGGCAAACTGTGCAGTCTACCTGTCTATCTGTTATAGTAGGGGCTGTTGATCCACCACACGGCGACCATGACCACCCCGCAAGAAGACCACGAACACGTATTGCAGCTGGCCGGCGAATTGCGCATTCTCATCGGCAGGCTGCGCCGCCGCCTGCGCGAGGAAGCGCACCTGGGCGACGTCAGCATGTCTCAGGCCTCCGTGCTGAGCCGCCTCGAGCGCGACGGTCCGGCCACCGCCAGCAGCCTGGCGCGCGCCGAAGGCATGCGGCCCCAGTCCATGGCCGCCACCGTGCAAGCCTTGACGGACGCGCAGATGGTGACGGGCGCGCCCGACCCGCTCGATGGCCGGCAGACGATATTGAGCCTGACGGACAGCTGCCGCGCCTGGATCGCGGCCAGCCGCGCCGCGCGCGAAGACTGGCTGGCGCGCACCATTGAAACCCGCTACACGCCGGCCGAAGTCGGCGAGCTGGACAAGGCTGTGGCGCTATTGCAACGCCTGGCGCAGTGATGCGCCGACCAACCCATTGACTACCCGGCAAGGAGCCCGCACGCCCAGATGAACAACACATTCCGTTCGCTACGCAATCCCAATTACCGTATCTGGGCCGGCGGCGCCCTCGTGTCGAATGTCGGCACGTGGATGCAGCGCACGGCGCAGGATTGGCTGGTGCTGAGCGAATTGACGCAGCACAAGGCCAGCGCCGTCGGCATCGTCATGGCCTTGCAATTCGGCCCGCAACTGCTGTTGCTGCCGCTGACGGGCATGGCGGCCGACCTGCTCGACCGCCGGAAACTGCTGCTGTGCACGCAGGCGGCCATGGGCTTGCTGGCGCTGGGCCTGGGCTTGCTGTGCATCAGCGGATGGGTAGCGCTGTGGCATGTGTATGTGTTTGCCTTCCTGCTGGGCTGCGTGACGGCCTTCGATGCGCCCGTGCGCCAGACTTTCGTCTCCGAGATTGTCGAGGAGGAAGATCTGACGAACGCCGTGGCGCTCAACTCCACCTCCTTCAATGCGGCGCGCATGCTGGGCCCGGCTGTTGCGGGACTCCTGATCAGCAGCGTCGGCAGCGGCTGGGTCTTCATCATCAACGCCGTCTCGTTTGCCGCCGTGATCGGTTCGCTGTTGCTGCTGCGCGTGGAACTGCTGCGCCGCGCGCCGCGCGTCAAGGCCACGCGCGCCAGCCTGGGCGAGGGTTACCGCTACGTGCGCCAGCGGCCCGACCTGATGGCCATCCTGCTGATGCTGTTCCTGATCGGCACCTTCGGCCTGAACTTCCCGATTTTCCTGTCGACCATGTCGGTGACGGCCTTCCATGCGGGCGCCGGCCAGTATGGCGTGCTCAGCTCCATCATGGCCTGCGGCTCCGTGGCCGGCGCCCTGCTGGCGGCGGGGCGGGGCCGGCCCACGCTGGCCCTGCTGCTGGGCGCGGCCGCGCTGTTCGGCTTCGGCTGCGCGCTGGCCGCCGTGATGCCCAATTACTGGCTGTTCGGCGTCACGCTGGTACTCATCGGCATCGCCGCGCAAACGTTTACCACCAGCGTCAACAGCAGCGTGCAATTGTCGACGGCGCCCGCCATGCGGGGCCGAGTCATGGCCATCGTGCTGGCCATTTCGGCCGGCGGCACGCCGCTGGGCGCGCCCATCGTGGGCTGGGTGGCCGATACCTTCGGCCCGCGCTGGGCACTGGGCATAGGCGCCCTGTCGGGCCTGGCGGCGGCCCTCGTCGGCGTGCGCTACCTGGTGAAACATCAGCAGCTGCGTTTGAATGTCGAGCTGCGGCGCTGGCGCGTGGCGCTCGGCAGCGACCAGCCCTGACGCGTCCCGTCAGGGCGGCAGCAGGCCCGTTCGGGCGGCGGCCAGGATGGCTGCGCTCAAGCCGTCGAGCAGGCCGGAGGCGGCGCGCGCCGTATGCCAGTGCAAGGGCACGTCCAGGGGCGTAGCGGGCAGCAGTTCGACCAGGCTGCCATTGTCAAGATGCGGCTGGATCAGCGCCTGCGGATGCAGGCCCCAGCCCATGCCCGCCAGGGCGGCCGTGACGAAGGCATGCGGCGAGGGCAGGGCATGGCGCGGCAGTTCCACATGCCGGTGGCACAGGCGCCGCACCCAGCGCGCCTGCAATTCATCCTTGGCATTGAACACCAGGCTGGGCGCCAGCGCCAGGCTGGCGGCACCGACTCCGTGGGCAAAATGCCGCTGCAGGAAGGCGGGGCTGGCCGCCGCCAGGTAGCGCATGGCGCCCAGCGGGCGGCTGTTGCAGCCCGACGCGGGCCGGGCCGTGGCGCTGACGGCGGCCAGCACGGCGCCGCTGCGCAGCCAGTCGGCCGTGTGGTCCTGGTCATCGACGGCCACTTCCATCAGCACCGGATGTTCCGCGGCGAAGGCGGCGATGGCGGGCGCCAGCCAGGTGGCCAGGCTGTCGGCATTCACGGCGACGGGCAAGGTGGCGCGCGCCATGCCCTGCGCCGCCAGCGCTGGCAAGGTCGCCTGCAAATCCTGTTCGAGCAGTTGCACCTGGTCCACATGCCGGCACAGTCGCCGGCCCGTCTGCGTGGCGCGGCAGGGCTGGTCGCGTATCACCAGCGCGCAGCCGACGCGCTCTTCCAGCAGGCGGATGCGCTGCGACACGGCCGATGGCGTGACGTGCAAGGCGCGCGCGGCGCGCTCGAAGCTGCCTTCCCGGATCACGGCGGCCAGCGCGCTGAGCGATGAATAGTCGAGCATGGATGAAGTTTTCCTTAACTGGCAACAGAAAAGGTAGTTTGACTTCATTTCATGGGGCTGGCAAGATCGCCGCATGACACTCTCCGCCACCACCCCACACGCCTTTTCTGTCTTTCTCCAGGGTATGACCCTGGGCCTGGGACTCATCGTTGCCATCGGCTCGCAGAATGCTTTTGTCTTGCGGCAAGGATTGCGGCGCGAACATGTGGGCAAGATCGTGCTGTTTTGCGCGCTGGCGGACGCCGTGCTGATTGCCGCCGGCGTGCTGGGCATGGCCAGCGCGCTGGGGCAGCGCCCCGTCCTGGCCGCCGTGCTGGCGCTGGGCGGCGCCGCTTTCCTGGCCGTCTACGGTTGGCAAGC
>NZ_NEGZ01000073.1 GCF_002127585.1 Janthinobacterium sp. GW458P | reverse complement strand
CCGCGCGCGAGCGGGCGGCCGCGGCGCGGCTGCGCGTGCGCGGCGTGGCGGCCACCCTGGCGCCAAAAGTGGACCTGAACGTCAGCCATCTGCTCAATAACAAGACCACGCCGCCGCCGTCGACCATCCAGCAGCGGGGCTGGTCTGTGGGCGTGAGCTGGGAAATCCCGCTCGGCGGCGGTAGCCTGGCGCAGCGCGACGAGAGCATCAGCCGCGCCCAGGCGGCCGAGGCGGACGTGGCGCGCGCCGAGCAGGGCACGCGCGCCGACCTGGCCAGCATGCTGCCGCGCATCGCCAATGCGCAGCGCACCCTGGCCCTGCTCGACGAGCAGGAAAGGAAGATGGCCTTCGTCGTGCGCGGCGGGACCATCCAGTACGAGGCGGGCCGGCGCAACCTGCAGCAGGTCATCCAGACGCGCGACAGCTACTTCACGATACAGCAGCGGCGCATCGACCAGCTGCATCGCCTGACCCTGGCGCAGATGCGGCAATATGCGCTGGCGGGGCAGCTGTTGCGCGCTTTCGGCCTGGCGCAGGAGGCAAAATAGGGCGGCGGTGCGCTGTTTCACGCAGAGTTGATGCATGAAATGCCCATTATGTGGCACACTGCGCGCTCGCATATCATCGTTGTCGCGGGAGCGCATGAGCATCATCAAACAATTTCCCTTTGAGTGGCAGGTCGGCGTGCGCTATACGCGCGCCGGGAAACGCAGTGGCCGCAACAGCTTCATTTCCTTCATTTCCCTCATTTCCGTGGCCGGCATCGGCCTGGGCGTGGCCGCCCTGATCGTCGTCCTCTCCGTCATGAACGGCTTCCAGAAGGAGGTCACCGACCGTTTGATGTCGGTGCTGGCCCATGTCGAGGTGTTCGACACCAGCGGCTCCATGCCGAACTGGCAGGCGCAGGAGCGCGCCGCCTACGCCAATCCGCAAGTGAAAGCCGTGTCGCCCTTCGTGGAAACCCAGGGCATGCTGCTCAATGACGAAACCATGCGTCCGTCCGTCGTGCGCGGCGTGCTGCCGCAGCAGGAAGCGACCGTCTCCAGCGTGGCCGCCCAGATGAAACAGGGCAGTTTCAAGGATCTCACGCCAGGCTCGTACAACATCGTGCTGGGCATCGATCTGGCCAGGGCGCTGGGCGTGCAGGTGGGGCAGAACGTCACCCTGATGCTCGAGCGCGAGCCAAGGGCGGGCGATCCGGCCAACGGCGTCGTCATGCCGCGCATGCGCGCGCTCAAGGTATCGGGCATCTTTGAGGCAGGTCATAACGAACTTGACGCCAGCCTGGCCTTCGTCAACATGCAGGACGCGCAGCAGCTGCTGCAGCTTGACGGCCCGTCCGGCCTGCGTCTGCGCCTGCACGACATGAACCAGGCGCCGCAGGTGGCGCGCGAACTGAAGGCCTCGATGCCGGGCCAGCTGTGGATGCGCGACTGGTCGCGCGCCAGCGCCAGCTGGTATGCGCTGGTGCAAAGCCAGAAGAACATGATGTTCATCATCCTCAGCATGATCATCGCCGTGGCCGCGTTCAACCTCGTCTCGACCTTGGTCATGTCGGTGACCGACAAGCAGGCCGACATCGCCATTTTGCGCACCCTGGGCGCCTCGCCGTTCTCCATCATGAAGATATTCATGATCCAGGGCGCGCTGGTGGGCTTGCTGGGGAGTGCCCTGGGCGTGATCGGCGGCGTCGTGCTGGCGCTGAACGTGGGCGTCATCGTGCCCTTCATCGAAGGCATCTTCGGCCTGCACTTCATTTCCAAGGAAATCTACCAGATCAGCGCCGTTCCGTCGGACGTGCATTGGCTCGACGTGGCGCAGATCGGCCTGATCGCCTTTGGCCTGGCGCTGGTGGCCACCATCTACCCGAGCTGGCGCGCCGCCAGAGTCAAGCCGGCCGAGGCGCTGCGCTACGAATAACACATCAAGAAACGATAAAGACCGCCTGAATAATGAGTATTTTCAAGAATTTGCCCTTCGAATGGCTGGTCGGCCTGCGTTACACGCGGGCCGGCAAGCGCAGTGGCCGCAACAGTTTTATCTCCTTCATCTCGCTCATTTCCATGGCCGGCATCGGCCTGGGCGTGGCGGCGCTGATCGTCGTGCTGTCCGTGATGAACGGCTTCCAGAAGGAAGTGACGGACCGCATGCTGTCCGTGCTGGCCCACGTGGAAGTGTTCGACAACAGCGGCAGCATGCCCGACTGGCGCGCGGAGGCGGCGCAAGCCTTCAAGAATCCGGCCGTGAAGGGCGCCGCGCCGTTTGTGGAAACGCAGGGCATGCTGCTGCGCGACGACGCGCTGCGCCCGGCCATCGTGCGCGGCGTGCTGCCCGAGGAGGAGCCGAACGTGTCCGACGTGGCCGGGCAGACGCGCATGGGCAGCTTCAAGGCCCTGCAGCCGGGCACCTTCAATATCGTGCTGGGCATCGAGCTGGCGCGCGCCTTGCGCGTCAACCTCGGCGAAAAAGTCACGCTGATGCTGGCCCAGGGCCAGGTCACGCCGGCCGGCGTGCTGCCGCGCATGCGCAGCTTCACCGTCAGCGGCATCTTCCAGGCGGGCCACAATGAATTCGACGCCGGCCTGGCCTTCATCAATATCGAAGACGGCCAGCGCCTGCTGCGCCTCGATGGCCCGTCCGGCCTGCGTTTGCGCCTGGCCGACATGAACCAGGCGCCGCAAGTGGCGGCGGAACTGAAGAAAACCATGCCGGGCGACCTGTGGCTGCGCGACTGGTCCAAGCTGAACGCCAACTGGTTCGCCGCCGTGCAGACGGAAAAACGCATGATGTTCATCATCCTGACTCTGATCATCGCCGTGGCGGCCTTCAACCTCGTGTCGACGCTGGTGATGACGGTGACGGACAAGCAGGCCGATATCGCGATTTTGCGCACCCTGGGCGCCTCGCCCCGTTCCATCATGAAGATCTTCATGATCCAGGGCGCGCTGGTGGGCATCCTGGGCACGATCCTGGGCGTGGGCGGCGGCGTGCTGGTGGCCATGAACATCGACGTCATCGTGCCCTTCATCGAGCACCTGCTGGGCGTGCAGTTCCTCTCCAAGGACATTTACTTCATCAGCACCGTGCCGTCCGACCTGCGCTGGCCCGACGTCGCGAAGATCGGCGTGCTGGCCGTGATTCTCGCCTTCTTGGCGACCCTGTACCCAAGCTGGTGGGCCGCCCGCGTCAAACCTGCGGAAGCCCTGCGCTATGAATAAACCACTGACTATGACCATGACCGATCTGAACAAACCTGCCGCCAACGGCGCTGCCGCCGATTCCGCCGTCCTTAGCTGCCGTGGCCTGGGCAAGACTTTCACGCAGGGCAGCTACAAGGTGCAGGTGCTGGCCGGCATCGATATCGACGTGCACCGCGGCGAGCGCGTCGCCATCGTCGGCGCCTCCGGCTCCGGCAAATCGACCCTGCTGCACCTGCTGGGCGGCCTCGATACGCCCACCAGCGGCAAGGTGACCCTGCTGGGCAAGGATTTCGCCACCCTCAGCGAAAAGGCGCGCGGCGACTTGCGCAACGCCTCGCTGGGCTTCGTCTACCAGTTCCACCACCTGCTGCCCGAGTTTTCCGCGCTCGACAACGTCGCCATGCCGCTGATGATACGGCGCATGAAGCGCGCGCCCGCCACCGAGCTGGCGCAGCAGATCCTCGCGCGCGTGAACCTGGCCAAGCGCGTCACGCACACGCCGGGCGAATTGTCGGGCGGCGAGCGCCAGCGCGTGGCCCTGGCCCGCGCCCTCGTCACGCAGCCGGCCTGCGTGCTGGCCGATGAACCGACGGGCAACCTCGATCACGCCACGGCCGAACAGATTTTCGACCTGATGCTGGAACTGTCGCGCACCCTGGGCACGGCCTTCGTCATTGTCACGCACGATATCGAGCTGGCCAGGCGCTGCGACCGCGTGCTGCGCCTGACGGACGAAGGGCTGCAGCCGTACCAATACTAGGGGGACTAGCCATGCCGTGGATCGACACGCACTGCCACCTCGACGCGCATGAATTCGGCAGCGAATCGCTGCAGGTGGCGGCGCGCGCGCAGCAGCAGGGCGTGGGCATGATTGTCGTTCCCGCCGTCGAACGGGCCAATTTCAGCATCGTGCGCGATCTGGCGGCAACGGCGCCCAACGTCTGCTATGCGCTCGGTATACACCCGATCTACGTGCCGCAGGCCACGGAAGATGATTTGCTCGCCCTGCGCGAGGCCGTGGCGCAGGCCATGCATGCCCCGAATTTTGTGGCCATCGGCGAGATCGGCCTCGATTTCTTCCTTCCCATGCTGTGCGAACCGGCCATGCGCGCCAGGCAGGAGCATTTTTTGCGCGAGCAGCTGAAAATCGCCCGCGACTTCGACCTGCCCGTGCTGGCCCACGTGCGCCGCTCGCAGGACATCGTCCTCAAGCACGCGCGCCAGATCCGCCCGAACGGCGGCATCGCGCACGCGTTCAACGGCAGCTTCCAGCAGGCGCAAGGCTATCTCGACCTGGGTTTCAAGCTCGGTTTCGGCGGCGCCATGACCTTTACGCGCGCGCTGCAGATACGCCGCCTGGCCGCGGAATTGCCCCTGGACGCCATCGTGCTGGAGACGGACGCGCCCGACATTTCCCCTGCCTGGATACACCCTGGCCGCAACAGCCCTGAAGAATTGCCGCGCATCGGCGCCGTGCTGGCCGAACTGCGCGGCCTTGATATTGCGCAAGTGGCGGCTGCCACCAGTGCCAACGTGCGCGCCGTGATGCCCCGATTACCCTTGATGGAATGAGACCATGAACAAGAAAATGCTTGCGGGCGCCCTGGCAGCCTGCCTGGCCAGCGCCGCCACTCCCGTCCTGGCGGCCGTCAATGCCCAGTGCGACGGCATGCCGCGCCTCGACGTCACCACGCCGGCCGGCTTTTGCGTGGCCGTGCTGGCCGACGGCCTGAAGTTCCCCCGCGGCGTGCTGCCGCTGACGAATGGCGACATTCTCGTCACGGACATGGCGGGATGGACGCCGAAGCAGGGCAAATTGTGGCTGCTGCAGCGCAAGGCGGCCGGCGCCGGCTACGAGCGCAAGCTGCTGCTCGACAAGCTCGATCGCCCGAACGGCATCGTGCAGGGGCCGGACGGCATGGTCTACGTGGGCGAGGTGGGACGCATCTTCCGCTTCGACCTGCGCGATCCGGCCCGCGCCACCACCGACATCATCGGCGGCACGGCGAAGACGCCGCGCCTGCCGGGCCTCGGCTTGCACCTGCTGACGAACATGCGCTTTGGCCCCACGGGCGACCTATATGTGAACGTGGGCTCGAGCACCGACCATTGCGAGAACGATGGCAAGGCGCCTGATCCGGCCAAGGCCTGTCCTTCGGCGGAAGGTCCGGAAGCGCTGGGCGCCATCCGCGAATACAAGATGGCCTGGCCGGCAGGCACGGTGACGAGCTGGCGCACGCACGCGCGCGGCTTGCGCAATTCGATGGCGCTGGCCTTCCATCCGGCCACGGGCGAGTTGTGGCAGGCGGAAAATGCGCGCGACGCCATCCAGGCGGCCATGCCGCAGCTGAAAAGCGACGAGAACCTGCCGCATGAAGAACTGAACCTGATCAAGGCCGACCGGCACTATGGCTGGCCGTACTGCTACGACGACAATGTCGCCAGTCCCGAATATCCGAAGACGGCTTGCGACGCTCAATATGCGGCGCCGCAGCGGCTGCTGCCCGGCCACGCCGCGCCGCTGGGCATGACGTTTTACACGGCCAGCCGCTTCCCGGAGCCGTACAGGAACAGCCTGATCATCGGCTACCACGGCTACCGCAGCAACGGCCACCGCCTGGTGGCCCTGCTGCCCGACAAGGCCGGCGCGCCGCTGGGCAAGTCCGTCGAGTTGATCGGCAACTGGGAGCGCAAGGGCAAGCAGGGCAGGGGCGCGCCCGTCGACGTGAAGCAGGGCCAGGACGGCGATATCTACATGGCCGATGACCATAATGGCCTGGTGCTCAAGCTGCATTATGCGGCGCCGGGCAAGCCGTAACGGGCGCTGATCCGGCGTCATGGTTGGCATTACGGGGGGCGTCGGCCTGCGGCCTTTGGCCTAAGCCGACCTACGCTTGACCTCGCTCAGTGCGGGGCCGCCGCATCGTCCTACAATCGGCCTGATGCTCCCTGGCGACCAGGAGCAACGGGAGGCTGCCATGAAACCTGCATTCATCACGCTGCGCGAGCATTACCCGAGCGTGGCCGCCGTCGACCAGGCGGCCCTGTTCGGCGAAATCGGCTGGGACGATTTGATCGGCAAGGACAGCTTTGCCAATACCTGCGCCATCCGCGTTAGCCTGGCCCTGATCAAGGCGGGCATCCGGCTGCAAGGGCGCATGGCGATTCGCAGGGGGCCGTTCAAGGGTGCGCTGATCGAACCGGGACAGGCCAGGCTGGCGCACATGCTGGCCAGTCCGTCGATGTTCGGCGCGCCCGAAAAATTCGCTCGCGACGCGGCCAACGCCGGCATCTGCCAGCGCCAGGGCGTCGTCGCCTTCTTCCGCATTCCCGGCTACCTGGGCGGCGCGGGCGGGCATATCGACATCCTGCTGCCGTCCATCGGCGTGAAGGTGTGCGGCACCGAATGCTACTGGGATTGCGGCGAGGTCTGGTTCTGGCCAGTCAGTTGACGCCTATTTGAATTTCTTCGACCGTCCGCGCGAGGCCGCGTTGTGCGCGCGCAGAATGGCATCGACCCGTTCCGAGGCGTCGCGCGACAGGTTCTGCGCCACGGCGATATCGGGGAAGAATTCGGGCAGGCGGTAGCTGAGCCAGGCATACGCGGAATAGTAGCGGCAGGTGTCTTCGACCTGCTGCAGATTCTGCGTGCCGCCGCCATACGCGTGCTGGCGCAAGGTGGAGGTCTTGCCCTGCGACAGATTCTTCGCCCAGTGCTCCCACGCCGTCTGCAGGGACGGCACCTTGCTCGAGATCGGCACCAGCGACAAGGTAAATTTGTCGGCCACGGACAGGGGCAGGGTGTCGAGCCAGACGGCGCGCTCCTTCTGGTCTTCCGTGATGCGCGGGAAGAAGAAGCCGTCCGGCACGTCGATATTGTGGATGAAGCGGCGCAGCAGTTTAGAAAGCGACAGCTCGCCCGTCACCGACGAAATGCGGTGCAGGTGTTCGAGCGAGGGCGCCACGGCGAAGCCGCTGGTATTGAGCGGGTGCAGCTTTTCCTTGAGCAGGGCGCGCATGACTTCATGCGTCTCGTTGTCGTAGCCGGCCACCAGGCCTTCCTCGTGCACGCCGTAGCGGCCCGCGCGCCCGGCGATCTGGCGCGCCAGCGCGGCCGAAATCTCTTCCTCTTCGCGGCCGTTGTACTTGACGCAGGTAGTCATGACGATGCGCGCGATCGGCATGTTCAGGCCCATCGCCAGGGCGTCCGTGCCGACGACGATATCGGCCGTGCCGTCGCGGAAGCGCTGCGCCTGCGCGCGCCGCACTTCGGGCGACAGGTTGCCGTAGACGGTGGCCACGGACAATCCCGTTTCCGTGATCATGTCGCGCCACATCAGCACTTCGCGGCGCGAAAAGGCGATGACGGCGTCGCCGCGGCGCAGGTTGCGCACCTTGCGCACGGCCGTCGGCTCCATCGACAGGGGCGCCATGCGTTTCAGGACGTGCACTTCCAGCGGGCAGTCCAGGCGCTCGGCCAGCGCCTCGATGGCGCGCCGCGCTTCCGGCGCCCCCACCAGGTACACGGTGTGGGCGGGCGCGCCGCAGACGGCCGCCGTCCACGCGGCGCCCCGGTCCGGGTCTGCCAGCATCTGGATTTCATCGATGACGGCCACTTCGACGACGGTTTTCGTGTCCAGCATTTCCACCGTGCTGGCCACGTGCGTGGCGCCGTCGACGACCCTGCGCTCCTCGCCCGTGACAAGGCTCACGGCCAGCGGCTTGCCGTGCGGCGCGGCTTCCTGCAGGCGTTCGTAGTTTTCCAGGGCCAGCAGGCGCAAGGGCGCCAGGTAGATGCCGCTTTTCGCCTTGACCAGCGCTTCCATGGCGCGGTGCGTCTTGCCGGAGTTCGTGGGCCCCAGCAGGGCGATGAAGCGGCGCGGCAGGCGGCGCGCCATCTCGAACGAGGCCGGATACTCGGCCAGGTTGATGCTCTGGCGCGTGCGCGCCGCGTGCTGCTCTTCCTGCTGGCGCTCGATGGCGTGATGGAAGCGCTGGCGGATGCGGTCGAACACCATGCCGGCCGGCTCCGACGTCTGCATGTCGGCCAGCGTGTGCAGGAAGACCATCGGGTCCGTGTCGACGTCTTCGCTCAGGCCGGCGATATCGGCGACGAAGTCCATCACGTGCTGGCGCAGCTCCGCGAAGACGGCCGCACTGGCCCGCTCGCGCACCAGGGCCAGCTTGGTCTCGCGGTCCATCTTGCGCCACTTGGCCGGCCGCGCCAGCACGCCCTGTGCGGGCACCAGCGCATACGGCACCACCAGATGGCCCGCCTTGACTGCGCCGGAAAAGCGCACGAAGACGCGGCCTTCCATCTTGACCAGGCGGACATGCTCGGCCAGCTCCCCCAGTTCCGCGACCAGGGTGGCGTCGTTATTGTCTTCGGTGCTGTCGCTAAGGTCGGTGGAAGTGTCGGGAGGAAGTGCGGAGGAAGTCATGTCGTGCCTGGGTGTGGAAATAAGCGAGGCCGATTATACCGTGCGCCGTGCACGGATTTTTCCCCGGAGCATGGTGCGGCTGTTGCTGGAGCGCTGATCTGTAAAACGATGATTCCCCGGGCCGGACCAGCAACTGGCTGGCATTGACAGCGGCGCTTGCGCCGTGCGGCGCATCAAGCTGCCTGAACGCGAAATGGGAAACCGATATCGGGCAGTTTTGCGTTTATCGTTTTTTGCCTGCTGTGTTTCTATCCAGCTGGGAAGCTTGTGAATGTATTTTTATTAAGTCTGTTTTATCTGTTTAATTTAATCGTGAAATTTTAATGGTCGTGATGCTGGCAATAACAAAGAGTAAGTTTCTATTTATTCCATGGCGATGATATTTGCATGGTGTGCGGATTGTTTTCCCAGGTGCAAAGTTGGACTGGCTCTCCTGCGCACGTCTAACCAGGAGTGCCACTGCTGCGCTGCAATGGCGCCCACCGCTGCCAGCCTGGCTGACAGCCAATTCATGCACTGTTGATTTGAAATTGAGCAAAGCGGCATGGCTGGCGTATGGCGCCCGTGCTTTTCATTGCGGGAGAAATTATCCGATGGCGCGACATGAATTGAATTGCCTTGACAATAAATAATGATGAGCTGATCATGGCTTCAGATTTCGCGAAAAGATGCTGGCGTGTCTTTAAAGGTCCGGAATTGACGGTGACGTGCGGCGTTATTCTGGCTATCGGCTGGAGCACACCGCGTTTATATGAACGGCTTTGATTTGAAGGCGCTCCGGGATGCGCCGGCAGCCGCAGGATTTTCCATTTCGCGCTGACGCACGGCCAGCTCGCGATGCCACCCGACATACCTGTGTATGTGGCCCTGCGTCAGAGGATGGCGCGCGCAGGGATTCATCAGCCGTCCGATTTTGGGAGACCTCCATGAATAAAAAACTCGCTGCATTTCTTTTTGCGTCAGGCCTCGGCCTGGCGGTGACTGCGACGCCCGCCTTTGCCAGCTGTTATAGCGCCTGCGCTGCCGAATGGCGGGCTTGCATCGCTGGCGGTACCGCTCAAGCAGAGTGCAACGCCGAGCGGTCCGCATGCCAGCAATCCTGCAATTGACGGTAGCAATACTGCGCGCCGCGGCAGCCACTATCGTAGCCTGTTGCCGCTGACGCCAGCAGGCCATGGCGCCGATGGCAGTTCAGGCCGCATGCGCATGCACGGCGCCTAGCCCCCAGCCGGTGGCGATCAATCCGTCACCGGCTTGCAGCGGCGCTCCGGTCTCCATGAACGGGCCGCGCCGCCTGGCGTCATCGTCCAGGCGGTCGATATCGCAGGTGTCCGCCAGGGCGCTCCACGGTTCGGCAAGCGTGGGCGTCCATGGCACGTCGATATCGTCAAATTTCGCTTCTACGAAACGGCTATCGAGTCATTCCCTTCAGCCGGCTTCCAACCCCGTGCCAAACGCGGCGCTCGTACGCCAAGCTGGCGCGATGAAAGTCCTGCAAATAGCTTTCTGCCGCTGTCAGTGGGGTCATGCGAGGCCCGCCAAGTCGTGGCGCCCTGGCGCCGGATGGCGTGCTTGAGCGTTCTTGTCCACGCCACCCTTGCGCCAGATCAGAGGGCAAGGAGCGGAAAGCGATCACAGTAGCCGAGAGAGTCCCTTTCGCGTCGAGCGACGATCCTGCCCATGCGCCTTCAGATACTCGGTTTCGCCGCGGGCGCCGCCTGGCTGCAGACGCAGGCCAGCTTGCCGCCGCATGCGGGCGCGCTGCTGTGGATGATCGCAGGCGCGGCGCTGCTGGTGGCATGGTTGCCGCATTGCCGCGCGCGCTGGCGTTCCGCCTGGCGCTCGGCTGTCGCGCTTGGCGCTGGCGTGGGACTGGGCTTTTACTGGGCCGCCTGGCTGGCCCAGGCCGCCATGGCGCCGCAGCTGGCGCTGGCCGACGAGGGGCAGGACATCACCGTCATCGGCACCGTCGCCAGCCTGCCGTACCGCTTCGAGCAGGGCGTGCGCTTCAATTTTGCCGTGGAGAAGGCAGTTGGCGCGAAGGTGCCGCCTTTGATCGCCCTGTCCTGGTACGCGGGCTTTCGCGATGAAGTGACGAACGCGGTGGGCGACGTGCAGCCGGGCGAGCGCTGGCGGCTGACGGTGCGGCTGCAGCGTCCGCATGGCAACGCGAACCCGCTGGGCTTCGATTACGAGGCGTGGCTGCTGGAGCAGGGCGTGCGCGCCACCGGCTATGTGCGGCCGCAGCCGCGTGTCGATACGCCGAACGTGCGCCTGGCCGCCTTCGTGCCCGCCTTCGGCAATGTGGTGGAAGCGAGCCGCGCAGCCTTGCGCGCGCGCATCGTGCGCAGCCTGGAAGGCAAGCCGTATGCGGGCGTGATCGTGGCGCTGGTGGTGGGCGACCAGCGCGCCATTCCCCAGTCGGACTGGCAAGTGTTCAACCGCACGGGCGTGAGCCACTTGATTTCGATTTCCGGCCTGCACATCACCATGATCGCGGGCTTGTTCGCCTTGGGCGCGGGCGCCCTGTGGCGGCGCTCGTTCTTTACGGACCGGCAACTGCCCTTGCTGCTGCCGGCGCAAAAGGTGGCGGCGCTGGCCGGCGCGCTGGCGGCGTTCCTGTACGTGCTGCTGGCCGGCTTCGGCGTGCCCGCGCAGCGCACTTTATATATGTTGCTGGTGGTGGCGCTGGCCCTGTGGCTGGGGCGCATCACCAGCATCGTCCATATCCTGTGCCTGGCGCTGGGCGTGGTCGTGCTGCTCGATCCCTGGGCCGTGCTGTGGCCCGGCTTCTGGTTGTCGTTCGGCGCCGTCGCCACCATCCTGTACGCGACGGCGGGCCGCACGGCGGCGCCGTTGCCGGAGAGCGCCAGCCGCTGGCGCCGCTTGCGCGCGGCCGTGGCGCTGGGCGCGCATACGCAATACGTGGTGACGGTGGGACTGGTGCCTTTGAGCATGCTGCTGTTTTCGCAAGTCTCGCTCGTGTCCCCCGTGGCCAATGCGCTGGCCATCCCCGTCATCAGCCTCGTCGTCACGCCCCTGTCTTTGGCGGGCAGCCTGTTGCCGGCGCCCCTGTCCGATGGCCTGTTGCTGCTGGCGCACGCCATCGTGCAGATGCTGGCGCAGGTGCTGGACTGGCTCGGCGCGCGCCGCTTTGCCGTGTGGACGGCGCCCGCGCCGCCGCTGTGGAGTTTTTGCTGGGCACTGTTCGGCACGGCCTGGCTGCTGGCGCCACGCGGATGGCCGCACCGCTGGGGCGGTATGCTGGGCTGGCTTCCCTTGCTGACGGCCTTGCCGTCCAGCCCGCCGCCGGGCCAGATGTGGATCACGGCCTTTGATGTGGGGCAAGGCATGGCCGTACTGGTGGAAACCCGCGATCACCGACTGCTGTACGACACGGGCCCCGCCTACAGTCTCGATTCCGACGGCGCCAGCCGTGTCATCGTGCCGTATCTGCGCGCGCGCGGCATCAGCAAGCTCGATGGCGTGATCATTTCGCACAGCGACCTCGATCACGCGGGCGGCGCTATCTCTCTGCTGGAGAACGTGCAAGTGGGCTGGCTGGCTTCGTCGCTGTTCGATGGCCACCCGGCCGTCGAAGCCCGGCGGCAAGCCCGGCGTCCGTATCTGCATTGCGTGACCGGTCAAAGCTGGACCTGGGATGGCGTGCATTTCGCCATGCTGCATCCGTTGCCCGCCAGCCACATGGACATCAGTTTGAAACCGAACGCCCGCAGCTGCACCGTGAAGATCACGGCCGGCCAGCATGCCATCTTGCTGGCCGGCGATATCGAGGCGGCGCAGGAGGCGCAGCTGCTGGCCCGTTCGGCCGATGGCGCGCTGGCGGCCGACGTGCTGCTGGCGCCGCACCACGGCAGCGGCACCTCGTCGACACCGGCCTTCCTGCACGCCGTCCATCCGGCCCTGGCGATTTTCCAGGTCGGGCACCGCAACCGCTACAAACATCCGAAGCCGCAAGTGTATGCGCGCTATGGCGACATGGGCATTGCGCGGCTGCGCACGGATGTGACGGGGGCGGTGGTGCTGGCGTTTGGGGAGGGTATTGAGATAACGCAGTATCGGGCCAGCCGGCCGAGATACTGGTTCGAACCATAAAGTCGTTGAAAATTCCGAAATATATTTCTTTTGCGAAATTTCATATTAATTTATCGTCAACGGTGAAATTTTTACCTCTTTTTGCAAGGTTTGGCTTGATACTTGGTATCAAGCCAAACGCTCATCCGGTATCTCCATCCCCCGTTTCTTGACATACTCCAGAAACAGCCTTGCCCCCTTGGCCATCCTCGACGTGCCATATACGGCGTGGATGCTGGGATCGAGCTCCTTTGACGAGGTCAGCCGGTAGGCCGTGCAGACGCGGCGCAGCGTGCCGCTGGCCACGGCTGGTTCCGCCAGCCAGCTGGCCAGGCGCACGATGCCGGCGCCTTCCAGGGCGGCCTGGAAGGTGGCGATGCCGGAAGTAAAACGGAAGCGCGGTTGCACCTGGTAGCGCACGTTGCGCTCGGTGGAAACGAAATGCCAGTCGCGCAGGATGCGGGGGGCCGAGTGCATGACGATGTCGTGGCCGGCCAGCTCTTCCGGTTCGTCGGGGGCACCCATGCGTTCTATATAGTCGGGCGAGGCGTACATGTAGCGGCGGTAGTTCCACAGGGGATAGCCGATCAGCTCGCTGGACTGGGGAAAGGCGCCGCGGATGGCAAAGTCGAGCTTTTCCTGGATGGGGTCGATGGATTTGTCCGAAAAATGGATGTCCACGGAGACGTTCGGGTAGTCGCGCGAGAATTGCGCCACCACTTTCGGCAAGAAGCCCAGCGAGAGGATTTCCGGCGCCGAGAGGCGCACCCAGCCTTGCGGCGAGTTGCTCAGCTCGGCCAATTGCTCTTCCGCCTCGGCCTGCGTTTCCAGCAAGTGCCTGGCCGACGCGTAATAGGTTTCGCCGGCCGTCGTCAGGGTGAACTGCTTTTGCGTGCGCAGGATCAGCTCGGCGCCGATGGCGTCTTCGAGGAACTGGATGGCGCGCGTGACGGCCGACGGCGAGCGTCCCAGCATGCGCGCCGCGTGGATGAAGCTGCGCTTTTCCACCACGGTGCAAAAGGCGCGGATTTCCCACATCAGCTTCATCGACATCGGTGACTCCCGGCAAAAGAGGCCAGTAGACCGCATGGGGCGCATTCCGTCAAGCGTTACGCCAGATTGCGTTTTCCGCAATTTGAAGTTGCATCCGAAAAAGTGACTGGCGCCTATACTGCCGCTGTCGCCCATTCCCCATTGCCTGCCATGCTGACCATTTCGCTGCTGTGTTTATTTGCCTTCTTTGCCGGCCTGATCGATGCCGCCGTGGGCGGGGGCGGGCTGATACAGCTGCCGGCCCTGTTCAACCTGATGCCGAACATGGCCTCGACCTCCTTGCTGGGCACGAACAAGCTGGCGTCCGCCTGCGGCACCACGTTTGCCGCCCGCTCCTTTGTCGGCAAGGTGCATATCCCCTGGCTGCTGGTGCTGCCCGCCGTGGCCAGCGCCTTCGTCATGTCCTTCATCGGCGCGGCCGCCGTGTCCTACGTGCCGCAGCAGGTGGTGCGCCCCATGGTGCTGGTGTTGATCATCATCATGGCGATTTACACCTTCATCAAGAAGGATTTCGGCACGACGCGCGAAGCGCGCCCCATCGGCCCCCGTGAGCGCATCCTGGCCATCGTCATCGGCGGCGCCATCGGCTTTTATGACGGCCTGTTCGGACCGGGCACGGGCAGCTTTCTGATTTTCCTGTTCATCCGCGTCTTCGGCTTCGATTTCATCCTCGCCTCGGCCTGCTCGAAGCTGGTGAATATCGCCACCAATGTGGCCGCGCTGGCTTTCTTCATTCCCGCCGGCCACGTCGTGTATGCGGTGGCGGCGCCCATGGCCGTGTGCAACATCCTGGGCGCGCTGACGGGTACCTGGATCGCCGTGCGCCGCGGCGCCGCCTTCGTGCGCATCCTCTTCCTCGTGCTGCTGGTGTTGCTGATCGTGAAGTTGTCCTACGACATTTTCTTCAAGTAAGTTTCTGAACGACAACAAGCCATGAAAACCATCCAGGGCGTGCTGTGGGACAATGATGGCGTGCTGGTCGATACCGAGCAGCTGTTTTATGAAGCGAACCGCGACTTGCTCTTGCCCTACGGAATAGAATTGACTCCTAAGCAATTCTTTGACTGGTTCCTGGACAATAACTACGGCGCCTGGCATGTGCTGCTGGGGCAGGGGCACAGCATCGAGCTGGTCGAGCGCCTGCGGGCCGAACGCAAGCAACTGTTTGCCGCACGGCTGCGCCAGGCGCGCCAGCTGGCCATGCCCGGCATCGCACCGGTGCTGGCGGCGCTGCGCCCGCACGTGGCCATGGGCGTCGTCACCAGCGCCTACGAAGAGCATTTCCGCATCAGCCATGCGGCCACGGGCCTATTGAATCATTTTGACTTCGTGCTGACGCGCGAGATGTACGGCGCCAGCAAGCCGGCGCCCGACGGCTACCAGCTGGGCTTGCAGCGCCTGGGCCTGGCCGCCGGCGATTGCGTGGCCGTGGAAGACTCGCCGCGCGGCTTGCGGGCCGCCAATGCGGCGGGACTGGAATGCATTATCGTGCGCAACCACATGAACCGCGACCATGCGTTCGACGGCGCCTTTTGCGTGGTCGATTCCAACGCCGAGCTGGGCGAGGTGCTGGCCTCGTTCGTGCCCGGCGTGGCCCGGGCGCGGCGGCAATTAGAGGTCTTCCTCTGATTCGTCTTGCCGGCAAGCCATTACAATTGTTCATCGCATTTACCGGCACAGCCCCACGATGACACTCCCGCAGCTGCACTTTGCCCACGCCAACAGTTATCCTGCCGGCACCTACCGCAAGCTGTTCGGCTTGCTGGGCCGGCACTACGCCGTGCAGGCGCTCGACATGCATGCGCACGACCCCGAGTATCCCGTCAGCACGGGCTGGCCCGAGCTGGTGCGCGAGTATATCGATGACCTGGAGCGCCGCTACAGCGCGCCCGTGATCCTCGTCGGCCATTCGCTGGGCGGCATGCTCAGCGTGATGGTGGCCAAGCAGCGGCCCGACCTGGCGCGCTGCGTCGTCCTGCTCGATTCGCCCGTGGTGGCCGGCTGGCGCGCCTTGCTGGTGCGCCTGGCGCGCAACACGGCGCTGGGTGAGCGGTTTTCCCCCTCGCGGTTTTCCGCCCGGCGGCGCAAGCTGTGGCCCGACGCGCAGGCCGCGTATGAACACTTCGCGGCCAAGGACATGTTCGCCATCTGGGCGCCGCAGGTCTTGCGCGACTATATCGACAGCGGCCTGGCGCCCCATCCGGAAGGGGTGCAGCTGCGCTTTACGCGCGAAGTGGAGACGGATGTCTACCGCAGCCTGCCGCACCATATCGGCAGCCTCGTCAAGGATGGTTTTCCCGTGCCCATCGGCTTTATCGGCGGCACGGAATCGGTGGAATGCCGGCAGGCGGGCCTGAGGGCCACGCGCAAGCTGGTCGGCAAGTTTTTCCGCCAGGTGCCGGGCGGCCATCTGTTTCCCATGGAAAACCCTGAACTGACGGCGCAGGTGGTGCGCGAGATGATCACGGCATTGCTGGCGAAACAATAGCCATCCGCCAAGGATTTTCAGGGGATGGGGGCCAACAGCGGCGGATTTTCGCGTAAAATCCTGCCATCCGGGCCGCGCCTGCGCCTGGCGCGCCGCCCCAGCCATTCGATATTCTAGAAAGATACCCCTGCGATGACGATTAAAAGCGATAAATGGATACGCCGCATGGCGGAAACAACGGGCATGATCGAGCCGTTCGAACCGGGCCAGGTCAAGGAACGCGACGGCAACCGCATCGTTTCCTACGGCACCTCCAGCTATGGCTATGACATCCGCTGCGCCGACGAGTTCAAGCTGTTTACCAACATTAACACCACCATTGTCGACCCCAAGGATTTTGACGCGAACAACTTCGTCGACGTGTCCGGCAAGGGCTATTGCATCATCCCGCCGAACTCGTTCGCGCTGGCCCGTACCGTGGAGTATTTCCGCATTCCCCGCAACGTCTTGACGATTTGCCTGGGCAAGAGCACCTATGCCCGCTGCGGCATCATCGTCAACGTCACCCCGTTCGAACCGGAATGGGAAGGCTATGTGACCCTGGAGTTTTCCAACACGACGCCGTTGCCGGCGAAAATCTACGCCAACGAAGGCGTGGCGCAAGTGCTGTTCTTCGAGTCCGATGAAGTGTGCGAAACCTCGTACAAGGACCGCGGCGGCAAATACCAGGGCCAGGTCGGCGTGACCCTGCCAAAAACCTGATGACGTGTTGAACGGGCGGGGCGCCAGCCCTGCCTCAGATCTGCTTCAGCAGCCACGCTTTCAGCGCGGCGGACGCCTGGTACAGGGGGACGTGGCCGCGCAGCAGGATTTGCGCGCTGCGCCGGTAGGCCGCGCTGCCGATGGCCAGCGTGTCGCCAGCGTCGCCGGTCGCCGCCTGCCGGCGCGCCACGATGGTGGTGTCGAGGATGCCGGCCGGGTTGGCTATGTCCACGGCGATCTCCGCGTCTTCCTCGCCCACAGGCTGGACGCCGCGCGCCAGGCCGTGCGCCACCGTGCCCGGGATCAAACAGGCCGCCGCCAGGCGGCAGCCGCCCGAAACGGCCAGCGAGGCGTGGCCCGCCTGCGGCGTAAAGTATCGCACAGCAATATTTCCCTCTCCCGCGGCAGGCCCCACGATGCAGAATTTGGGGATGGTTTCGCTGCGTTCCAGCTCTTCCAGGGTCATCAATTCGCCATCGCGGCCCCGCAAGCCCATCAGCAGTCCCGCCGCGCTCCACACCTGGCGGATGGCGGCCATGAAGGCGGCGTCCGCTTCCAGTTCCCGTATCGCTTCCTGCGCCGTCTTGCCGAACTGGCTAGCTGGCGCGATGACCATGGGCACGGCCACGTCCACGCAAGAGACCGCATAACCGTGCACCACATCCTGGACATTCCCTGTTGGCAATAATTTGCCCGTCTTGGCGCCCACGGGCTGCTGCAGGAACAGGTCCACGCGGGGAAAACTGCCGGGCACGCCGGGAATGCCGGCGGCCGTAAAGCTGCCGTCCGGCTCGCGCCGCATGCGCGAGGTGGTGATGGCGCCCGTGTTGGTGTTGCGGATATCGATGGCGTGCGCGCCGATGGCCAGCGCCTCGATCACGCCGCAGTCCAGCCCCCACAATTGCAGGGCGGACGACATATTGCCGCAATTCACGCTCCAGTCGATGGCCGCATGGCCGCCCGCCAGCTGCGCCAGGGTGCTGACGAGGCGCGGCTGGCCCGCATGCTGCTCGACTTCGGCGAGGAAGACCTTGTTGCTGGTGGGCGCGCCCCGTCCCAGGCCCGTGATCTGCCGGTTGCCGGGCAACTGGCCGGATTGCGGCACACCCATCAGATGGCGCAGCAATTCCTCGCGCAGGGCCGGGTCGGGCGGGACGGCCGCCGCATGCAGCACCAGCCCGGTCGAGGTGCCGCCGCGCATGTGGTGGACGGGAAACTCGATGACGCCGCAGCGCTGGCGCAGGACGAGTTCGGGCAGGGCGGGCAGCAGGGGCATCATCATCATTGATCGTGGTCAGGGCAGGACATGCCAGTGTGCCAGTTTTTCTTGCTGACGTGCAATCGGATTGCGTGCGCGGCATCTTTCCCGCCCTTTACGCCTTATGCGCCTTTACCCGCCTTTACCCGCCTTTACACTTGCCGCCCTGAATGCAGTACCTTGCGCGCCGATAATAAGGTAGTGAATGATCAGGGAGGCAACATGGTAGCGGCAATCGGTTCCGGCGGCGCGGTCAGCGCGGCCACTGGCGGCAGTTCGGGCAGCAGCGCGCAGATCGCGGCGCTGCAAAAGCAGATCACGGCGGCGCAAAAGCAGTTGACGGAGTCGCAGAAGGGCGAGCAGACGGAGGCGTCGCAAAAGCTGCAGCAGCAGCTGGCGCAGCAGATCCAGGCCTTGCAGGCGCAAATTGCCCAGTTACAGGCGGCAGCGGCGCAGCAGGATGCGCCGCCGGCCGGCAGCGCCGATACGGCGACGGGTCCGGCCAGGTCCAGCTTGTCCACGCTGGGCAGCATCATCGATACCCAGGCCTGACAGGGTCTCGGGCACTAAGTAATCCTCGGGAAAATATTGTGAATTTATGACGAACAGAACCGGATGCTGTGCAAGGCGCCTGCAGCGACGCAGTGCGAGCACTGCTAGCTGCAGGCAACACCGCACAGCGCCGGTTATGGAAGTCAGAAAACACAATAATTTATTGGGGGTTACTTAGCGCCAGGCTCGCCGGAAGGTCAGCCTGGCGTTTTCACGGGCAGCAGCATGGTCACGCACAGTCCGCCGCCTTCGCGCCGGCTCGCGGCGATGCTGCCGCCATGGGCGCCGATCACGTGCCGGGCGATGGCCAGGCCCAGGCCGTGGCCATCCGTGCTGTGCTGGGTATGGCTGGCGCGGAAGAACGGTTCGAAAATGCGGACCAGGTCGGCCATGGCCACGCCTGGCCCCCGGTCCAGCACGGCGATGCGCGCCCGTTCCTGCTTGCCGTCGTGCAAGCGCGACAAGGCCACTTCCACCGTGCCGCCGTCGGGGCTGTGCTTGACGGCGTTGCGCACGACGTTTTCCACGGCGCGCGCCAGCAGTTCCGGCCGGCCCGTGACGGCGGCGTCGGCGATGGCCGCATCGCCCGTCACGGCGATCGCCACCTGGCGCGCCTTCGCTTCGTAGCGGGCGTCTTCCATGATGTCGTGCAGCAGGTCGGCGATGCCGACGTCTTCGCTGAGGGGCGAGCCGGCGCCCGCTTCCAGCCGCGACAAGGTCAGCAGCTCGCCGATCAGCTTGTCCATGCGTTCGCTTTCGCGCTCGATGCGTTCCAGCGAGGCGTCCATCTTCTCGGGCTGCTGGTGGGCCAGGCCGATGGCGGCCTGCAGGCGCGCCAGCGGCGAGCGCAGTTCATGCGACACATCATGCAGCAAACGCGTCTGGCTCTCCATGAGATTGCGCAAACGGCCCGTCATGCGGTCGAAATCGCGGCCCAGGTCCGTCAATTCGTCGCCGCGCTTGCCGCTGGCGTGAAAGCGCGGCGCCAGGTCGCCATGCGAGGCCGCTTCGAAGGCCTGGCGCAGGTCGCGGATGGGGCGCGCAAAATACCAGGCCAGCAGGAAAGAGAACAGCAGGCTGGCGGCGATGGCGGCCGTGAGGGGGATGAAGGTGCGGTAGGGCGTGTCCATGCGCGGTGGCTGGCCGCGGCCGAATTGGCCGCGTGGCGGCGGCGCGCCCGCTTCCCTGGGGCGTGGTCCCGGTCCCATGGCGCGCGGACCGCTGAGGCTGACGGCGTTGAGGGTGTCGCGCGCGGCGCCCGCCTCGGCATTGCGGAAGCGTTCGGACGAGGGCAGGAACAGCAGATAGCGCTGGCCGTCGCTGCCGGTGACCGTGCGCACGACGGGATGGGGCTGTTTTTGCTCCACCAGCATGGCGCGCGCCTTGGCCAGCATGGCGGGGTGGACAGTGCGGCCCATCAACTCGTGCCCGCGCGCATCGACGGCAAACACGCGCATGCGTTCGAGCTTGCCCAGGAATTGCCGCAAGGCCACGCTGCCGCCCGCTTCCAGGGTGGCGCTGGCCGCTTCGATGATCATTTGCGCGGGCGGGCTGGTGTCGATGTCGAGCGCGCGGTCCTGCATGGCCGCCCGGTTCTTCAGCCAGAACGTGCCGCCGATGCCGATGGTGGCCGTCACTTGCGCCAGCATGATGCACAGAAAAAACTTCCAGAACAAGCGGCCCACGCTTACTCCTTGATCAGCTGGTAGCCGAGCCGGTACACGGTCTGCAGGCAGGAGCGGCCGTCGGCCAGGCTGCCCAGCTTGCGGCGCAGGCTGCTCAAGTGCACGTCGATATTGCGGTCGAAGCGGGCCATGGGCCGGCCCAGACCCAGTTCGGACAATTGATTCTTGCTCACGGGCTTGCCCGCATGGCGCACCAGCACTTCCAGCAGGTTGAATTCCGTGCTCGTCAGCTCCAGGTGCGCGCCGGCCCAGGCGGCGCGCCGCTGTTCCGGCCACATCGTCAGTTGCCCCACGGCCAGCGGCGCCAGGCCCGACGCGTCGGGCGGCGCCGCCTGCGAACGGCGCAGGATGGCGCGGATGCGCGCCGTCAGCTCGCGCGGCGTGCACGGCTTGGTCACGTAGTCGTCGGCGCCCAGCTCCAGGCCGACGATGCGGTCCGTGTCGTCGCCGCGCGCCGTCAGCATCAGGATGGGCAGGTTGCTGCCGGCGCGGATGCGGCGCAGGGTTTCCAGGCCATTCATGCGCGGCATCATGACGTCGAGGACGGCGATGGCGTACAGGCCCGTCAGCGCTTCGGCCGCGCCGCTGTCGCCGTCATGCACGGCCTTGGCGTCGAAACCTTCCTGCGTCAGGTACTCCTGGAACATGCCGACCAGTTCCACATCGTCGTCTATTAACAATACCTTGCTCATGCCTGCGCTTTTTTCGGTGGATATCGCCCGATGATAGCAGTCAAACACGGTTGTTCAGGCCGTTTTTACCCGCTTTTACATCGCGCCGGCCACATGCCTGCTGACAGTCCTTTACCCGCTTTTACGCGGCCCTGACGTTGCTTTACATGCCGGGCGCCGACAATCGGGTCTGACCGTCATGAAAGGATCGCCCCATGAAACACCTGAGTATTGCCGTATCCCTGTTGCTGCTGTGCGCCTGCAGCATGCCGCTGATGGCCGTGGCCCAGCAGGCGCCCGCGCGCGGCACTCCGCCGCCCGCTTTTGGCCACGGCCCCGGCGGCGGACCGGGCTTGCCGCCATTCCTGCACGGCATCGTGCTGAGCGAAGCGCAGCAGGACAAGGTCTTTGCCGCCGCCCATGCCCAGGCGCCCTTGCTGCGGGAGCAGCACAAAATCGCCTTCAAGGCCCATGAGCAGCTGCGTGAACTGGCCGCTTCCAGCGCCTACGACGATGCCAGGGCCGGCGTTTTGGCGAACACGGCGGCGCAAGCCATGGCGCAGATCAGCCTGCAGCAGGCGCGGCTGGAGCAGCAATTGCTGGCCCTGCTGACGCCGGAGCAGCGCCTGCAGGTGGAGCAGCGGCGCGCCGAGCGTGCGGGCCAGCCGCGCGCGCCGCGTTAAATCGTAGCCCGACTTGACATATTTCAGAGGAAAAAGCCATGAGCATCAATGCCTTGAGTACCAGCAGCGCCGCCAGCCAGCTGAGCGCTTTCAAGCGCGGCAGCGGCGGCGGCAGTGCCGAGACCAGCAGCAACGTGGGGGGCACGCGGCCGCACAAACCCGACGACGGCGCCTTTCTTGACGCCATTGCCAGCGCCCTGTCGTCGCTCGGCGTGTCGCTGGACGCCAGCGATGGCGGCCGCGACGCGGCCGCGTCTGATAGCGCCAGCAGTAGCGACGCGGGCCAGGCCCTGGGGGCCTTTCTGCACCAGCTGATGGGCAGCCTGCACGCGCAAGGGGGCGGCAAGGCTGGCGGGCAGGAGCCGGGCGGCGCAGCGCCTGCGGGCGTGCCGCCCGGCGGTGCGCGCGGCGGCCCGGG
>NZ_NEGZ01000072.1 GCF_002127585.1 Janthinobacterium sp. GW458P | reverse complement strand
GGCGCCTGGCCGCGGCCACGGGCGCCTTGGCGGGCGGCTTGAGGTCGAGCAGGGTGGACCTGGTGGCGCCGTCCGTATTGACGGGCTTGTCTTCGATCTGGTTGCGCAGCACCAGCGACAGCGTGCCCACGCTGCGCGCCAGGTCGAGTTTTTCCGCCTGCTCCGGCGTCAGTTCCAGGGTCACCGCATTGACCACCTTGGGCTTGGTGTCGTCGCGGCTCGACTCCTGGGCGATGGCCAGCACGAGTATGCGTTCGAGCACGATCTTGGAAATGGCCGCGTCGCTGGCCTGCGTGCGTTTCTTCTCCGCTTCGTCCTGGGTATGGACCAGCACGTCGACGAAGTTGCCGGGCAGGGCGAAGCCGGCCACGCCCACCACGTCGTTGACGCGCACCGTCATGGCGCGCTTGCCGTCGCCCAGGGCGGCGGACAGGCCGCCCACCGTGCCGGCGGGGGCGAGCTTGCTTTCCAGAACCGGTTCACCGCGGCCGATATTGCTGCGCGCAACCCGTGCCTCCAGCAGCCGCGGGTCGCCGATGGCGCCCGGCGGCAAGGCGCCGGCCGGCCAGTCCACCAGCGTGATCATGTTGGGCGCCAGGCGCGCGCCCAGGCTGATGTCGGCGCTGGCGACGGCCACCTTGCTGCTGCCAGGTGCCGCTTGCGCATTGATCCAGCGCAATGCCACCAGGACGGCGGCCAGGGCCACGACGAAGGCCAGCACGATCAGCGCGATGGCGCGGGTATGTCTCATGAAAAGCTCCAGAAAAAGGACAGGGCGGTGCCGGCCGCGATGGCGATCGCATAGGGCAGGCTGCCGCTGGCGGCCTGGGGCGCATCGAGCCGGGCATTGCCGCCGCTGACGCCGCGCAGCAGGCTGTGGAACAGCATGCGGCAGCTGTTGGCGAGGACCTGGCGCAGCACGCCCGTGCAGGCGGCCACCAGCAGGGACAGCACGCCGCCTGCCAGCAAACTCAGCACGGTAGCCCACAGCACGGCCTGGGGGCCGAGAAACGCGCCCGCCATGGCCATCAGCTTGACGTCGCCGGCGCCCAGCGCGCGCAGCATGTACATGGGCAGCAGCAACGCCAGGCCCAGCGCCAGGCCGGCCAGCGCGGCCGGCAGGCCCAGGCCGCCGGCGGCGGGCGTGAGCACGGCGTGCAGCAGCAGGGCCGCCAGCGCGCCGCCAAAGACCAGGCCGTTCGGTATGCGGCGGCTGCGCACGTCATGCCAGACGGCGCCAGCCAGCAAGGCGCACAGCAGCACGGCGGGAACGGTAAGCGGGAAAAGGGAAGTCATCGGTATGCGGCGGCGTAGCCAGGTGCGGACAGGACGGGGCGGGATGCCGGCCCGGCGGGACGGCATCTGCAAAGATCGCGTGCTTACGGTTTGGCGGCGGGCATTTGCGCGCTGACCGCTTCGAATGCCGATTTGATCTGTCCACCCAGCGTCTTGACGGCGGCGGCCAGGGCCACGGCGATCAGGGCGGCGATCAGGCCGTATTCGATAGCCGTGACGCCGTCTTCGTTGCGGATGAAATTCTTGATAGCTTGCATGATGGTTCCCTTGTGGTAGTGGTGGGGTAGGTCGTCGTTGCCAGCCAAAACGCCAGGCAGATCGATGGTTTGCATGAGCGGTTCCGGCAGGCTGGCGTTGCTTTTATTGCTACAAAATTGCCGAAGCGCCCACTATAGTCGGGACCGCTTTGACGGACATCACACAAAGGTCACTTTTGGCCTGGTACATTCGGCCCCTTTTTGCGGCGCGGGCACAGGACATTCGTACCAGGGGCCGCAGCCGCCCTGGCTTTCCCGTAACACTGTTATTTTTGGTGATAATTAAGATAACTTTCATGGCGGCCGCCCGTGCCGCGCTAGGCGTTTGCGGGACAGACCAAGTATCATGGCCGGCTGGCCCGCGGGGCCGGAACCTGATGCGGCACCGCGCGCCGCGCCGCGCGCGTTTTTTTATTGAGATAGGCTAGACCGATGGCGCAGTGCATCCTGAAAATCGCGCTCGACACACCGCTGAACGCCCTGTTCGACTACGGCTGGAACGGCGACGATGCGCCGCTGCCGCAGGTGGGGCAGCTGGCGCTGGTGCCGTTCGGCCGGCGCGAAGTGATGGGGCTGATCGTCGGCGTGTCCGGCAGCACCGATGTGCCCGCCGCGAAACTGAAGGACGTGCTGGCCGTGCGCAGCCAGCTGGCGCCCCTGTCGGAGCAATGGCTGGCGCTGGCCGCCTTCGCCGCCGATTACTACCAGCGCCCGCTCGGCGAAGTGGCGCTGCCGGGCTTGCCGAAGAATCTGCGCGTGCTGACCACCGTGGCGCTCGACCGCGCCATCAAGAAGCTGGGCAAGCTGGCCGACGCGCACGACGGCACGCCGCTGAACATGCCGGCCCTGAATGCTGCCCAGCAAGAGGCGGCGGACGCCATCGGCGGCGCCCGGGGCTTCAAGCCGACCTTGCTGTACGGCGTGACGGGCAGCGGCAAGACGGAAGTGTATCTGCAAGCGTGCGCCCAGGTGCTGGCGCGCGAGGACGATGCGCAAATCCTGATTTTAGTGCCGGAAATCAATCTGACGCCCCAGCTGGAAGGCAATATCCGCGCGCGCTTTCCTGGCGTCATGCTGGCCACCCTGCACAGCAGCCTGTCCGAAGGCGAGCGCATGCTGCACTGGCTGGCCGCCCACCAGGGCCAGGCGCGCATCATCCTCGGCACGCGCTTGGCCATCCTGGCGTCCTTGCCGAAATTGAAATTGATCGTCATCGACGAGGAGCACGATCCTTCCTACAAGCAGCAGGAAGGCTTGCGCTATTCGGCGCGCGACCTGGCCGTGTGGCGCGCCTGGCAATTGCAGATACCCATCGTGCTCGGTTCGGCCACGCCGTCGCTGGAAAGCTGGCACCATGCGCAGACGGGGCGCTACCGCAAGCTGGAATTGCGCGAACGGGCGGTGAAAAATGCGGTATTGCCGCGCGTCAAGATTCTCGACATGGAGCGCGACAAGCCGAAGGACGGCCTGACGTCGCACCTGGTGGCGGCGTTAAAGCTGCGCATGGAGCGCGGCGAGCAGTCGCTGCTGTTCTTGAACCGGCGCGGCTATTCGCCCGTCATCTGCTGCGAATCGTGCGGCTGGATCAGCAATTGCACGCGCTGCACCTCGTTCATGGTGCTGCACAAGCCCGAACACCGGCTGCGCTGCCACCATTGCAGCCTGGAACTGCGCATCCCCCGCCATTGCCCCACCTGCGGCAATGTCGACCTGCAGCCGCTGGGACGGGGCACGCAGAGGGTGGAAGAGGGCTTGCAGCAATTGTTTCCGGAGGCGCGCATCTTGCGCATCGACGCCGATTCCACGCGCAAGAAGGGCAGCGCGCAGGAAGCGTTCGACACCGTGCACCGGGGCGAAGTGGACATTCTGATCGGCACGCAGATGGTGGCCAAGGGGCACGATTTCAAAAAGCTGACCCTGGTCGGCATTCTGAACCCGGACACGGCCCTGTTTTCCCAGGATTACCGGGCCAGCGAACGGCTGTTCGCGCAATTGATGCAGGTGGCGGGCCGCGCCGGGCGGGCCGCGCAGACGCAAGGCGGCAGCGTGTCCGAAGTGCTGATCCAGACGCGCTATGCGCGCCATCCGCTGTACGACGCCGTCGTCAACCACGATTACGACCACTTCGCCACCACCTTGCTGGAAGAGCGGGCCCAGGCAGCGCTGCCGCCCTACCTGTTCCAGGCCCTGCTGCGCGCCGAAGCCCCGGAGCTGGCGACGGCCATCGAATTCCTGCAGGCGGCCAAGGAATGCATGGAACACCCGCAAGTGACCATCAATGACCCGATTCCCATGAGCATGACGCGCGTCTACAACGTGGATCGCGCCCAGCTGCTGCTGGAATCGCCCTCGCGGCCGGCCTTGCAGGCATTTTTGAAAGAATGGTTACGTGAGTTGCGCGCCATGAAGACGCGCGTCAAGTGGTCGCTGGAAGTGGACCCGCTCGATATCTGACTTAAGCCAGGTAGTCGCGCCCGGCCTTGATGATCTGCTCGGACAGCAGCTTGGTGAACGGCGTGTCCAGGGTCCACGCATGCCAGCTCAGCGGTAAGTCCAGGGTGCGGCCCGGCAGCAGATCCACGAGGCGGTCCGTCGCCAGCGCCGGCGCGGCCAGGCGTTGCGGCATCAGGCCGTAGGCCAGGCCATCCTGGACGCAGGCGCGGCGCGCCGCTTCCACCGGCAAGGTGTGGTGCGGAAACGGTTCGCGCATGCTCAATTGTTCCGCCAGGAAACGCGCCAGCAAGCCGTGCTGGCCCACGACGGCCGGCGCCAGCTGCACCGCCTCGGCAATAAAGCCATCGCCGAACCAGTGACCGGCAAACACGGGCGTGGCCACGCAGACATAGCGCAAGGTGCCCAGCGGCGTGACGCTGGTGGCGGCCGCCGCGTCGATCGCCGTGCCGGACTCGGCCGCCACGCAGCCGAACACGGAGCCGTCGCGCACCATCTGCAGGGCGCTGTCGCTGTCGGCCAGGCGCACGTCGAGCTGGCAGCGGGGCGGCGCCAGCAGGGCGGGCAAGGTGTCGGGGAACCAGGTGGCCAGGCTGTCGGCATCGATGGCGATGGCGATTTCCGGCATGCTGACGCTGTTGCCCAGGTCGATGTCGAGCGAGGCCTCCATCAGCTTGACGTTGCGGTGATGCACGATCAATCGCTGGCCCAGTCCCGTCGGCACGGCCGGCTGGCCACGGATGATCAGCAAGCGCCCGCTGGCGTCTTCCAGCGCCTTGATGCGCTGCGAGACGGCCGACTGGGTGATGCCCAGCGCCAGGGCGGCCTTGTCGAAACTGCCATGGCTGGCCACGGCGTCCAGCACGGCCAGCGCGCGATAATCGAGTGATCCCATTAGCTCAGCTTATAAATTTTGAAAATGATTAGTTATACTAATGCATATATTGCTGCAATGTAAAACCTTATTTTCAGCAAACGGGTAGTATCGAACGCTGTGAGCAACCTCAGTGGGATGGACAGCACTATGCAGACGATACAAGTGGATGTGGCCGTGATCGGCAGCGGCACGGCCGGCATGACGGCGCACAAGGCGGCGCGCATGGACGGCAAGCGCGTGCTGATGATCGAAAGCGGGCCATACGGCACGACCTGCGCGCGCGTGGGCTGCATGCCCAGCAAGCTTCTGATCGCGGCGGCCGAGGCGGCCCATGCGGTGGCCGCCGCACCGGCGTTTGGCGTGCATCCCGGGCCCGCGCGCATCGACGGCCGGCAAGTGATGGCCAGGGTGCGCAGCGAGCGCGACCGCTTTGTCGGCTTCGTGCTCGACGGCGTCAACGCCATTCCCGACGAGGAAAAACTGCGCGGCCATGCGCGTTTTATTTCCCCCGGTAAATTGCAGGTGGATGAGCATACGCTTGTCGAGGCCAGCAGCGTGGTGATCGCCACCGGTTCCACGCCCATCGTGCCGCCCGAGTGGCGGGCGGCGGGCGACAGAGTCATCACCAGCGACGCCGTGTTCGAATGGACGGACTTGCCAAAGTCAGTCGCCGTGGCCGGCAGCGGCGTCATCGGTCTGGAACTGGGCCAGGCGCTGGCGCGGCTGGGCGTGCGCGTGACGGTGTTTGCGCGCGGCAATAAGGTCGCGCAGCTGACGGACCCGCTGGTGCTGCGGGAGGCCGATGCCGTGCTGGCGCGCGAACTCGATATCCGTTTCATGACCCAGGTCGCGCACGTGGCAAAAACGCCGGACGGCGGCGGCATCCTGCTGACCAGCCGCGACGACGCGGGCGTGGAAAAAACCGAGCAGTTCGAGTATCTGCTGGCGGCCATCGGCCGCCGCCCCAATGTGGACCATATCGGCCTGGAAACGGCGCAAATCGAGCTCGACCGTCACGGCATCCCTCTGCATGACCCGCACACCATGCAGTGTGGCAACAGCGCCATCTTCATCGCGGGCGACGCCGACAACGCCTTGCCGCTGCTGCCCGAAGCGGCCGACGAGGGCCGCATCGCCGGCGACAACGCGGCGCGCTTTCCTGACGTCAAGCCTGGCTTGCGCCGCACGCCGCTGGCGATCGCCTTCACGGAGCCGCAGATCGCCACCGTGGGCGCGACCTACCAGCAGCTGTGCGCGAGCCATGCGGGGCGCTTTGCCGTCGGCGCCGTATCGTTCGGCAACCAGGGCCGCAGCCGCGTGATGCTGCAGAACCAGGGCCTGCTGCGCGTGTATGCGGAGTTCGGCAGCAAGCGTTTTCTCGGCGCCGAGCTGATCGGCCCGCGGGCGGAACACCTGGGCCACTTGCTGGCCTGGGCTTGCCAGGCGCAGCTGACGGTGCCCGCCATGCTCGACATGCCGTTCTATCACCCCGTCATCGAGGAAGGCGTGCGCACGGCCTTGCGCGAGCTGGCGCTGCACCTGGAAAAGGATCCGGAGCACGCACCGGGCTGCGCCGACTGCTCGCCCGGCGTCTGATGCAATTTTGATATTTACACAATTGTGTAGACAAGCTCACATGATTGCGCGATCATCGCTGCCACATTGAAATATTGATTAAAAGCAAAAAACATTTCAAATGGTTCATGCCCACGATGCCCCGATGGTACAAACAGGCAGTGGCAAGCGATGACGGAGACGATGTGAAGATTCGGCGCATTTTTGCGGGGGAACTGGCGCTGGGCCTGGCCCTGCCCTGGGACGTGCATGGCGAAACGGGCGGCTTGCTGGCCAGGCTGGGCCATGTCATCACGAGCGAGTCGCAGATCGCACTGCTGCTGGCGCGCGGCGTCATCGCCGATACCAGCGAGGATGCGCCGCGCGCGGCCAGGGAGGCGCCGTCGGCCCTGCGCATGCTGAACCAGGCCACCACGGGACTGGCGCTGGTCTTGCCGGCCATCGCCGCCGGACAAGTTGTGGCGCAGGAACAACTGGCGCCGCTGGCGCAACTGGTGGAAGAGGCCGTTGCCCTCGACGCCGACGTGGCGCTGGCCTGCATCCTGCACAATCAGGGCGCGGGCGACTTTGCCGCGCGCCACAGCGTCGACACGGCCGTCATCGTCACCCTGCTGGCCAGGGCGCTGAAGCAGGACGGCGCGTCCTTGCGCAGCATGCTGCTGGCCGCGCTGAGCATGAACGTGGGCATGCTGGAACGCCATGCGCATTTCCAGCACAAGGCGGGGCCGCTCGATGTGCCGGAGCGCGCCTATATCCGCGCCCATCCGCAAGCGGGCGTGAACCTGCTGCGCGCGGCCGGCGTGACGGACGCCGTCTGGCTGCAGGCGGTGCTGCAGCACCATGAGAATATCGATGGCAGCGGCTATCCGCTGGGCATCACGGGCGAGCAGATCGGCATCGGCGCCCGCCTGATCATGCTGGCCGACCGCTACTGCGCGCGGGTCTCCGCGCGCAGCTACCGCAAGCCCCTGTTGCCGAACGCGGCCCTGCGCGAGATGCTGTCGGCGGACAAGGCCACGCTCGACGCGCCGCTGGCCTCCCTGCTGGTGCGCGAACTGGGCATCTACCCGATCGGCACCTTCGTCAAGCTGCTGAACGGGGAAATCGGCGTTGTCACGCGCAAGGGCTTGAACGCCACCACGCCGCATGTGCAGTCGCTGGTGGGACCGCGCGGCGCGCGCCTGGACGTGCCGCTGCGGCGCGACACGCGCGTGGACTTGCACGCCATCCGCGAAGTGCTCAGCGCGGAGCAGGCAGGCTTGCGCTTTCGCCCCGACCAGCTGTGGGGCAGCAGCGCGCGGGCATGATGTATCATTTATGGCATTCAATTTGCAATAATAGTAATTATTAAATTGCAATTAATGCGGAAAATTATTACTATCGGTTTTCCAATGATGCATACCACATTGGCGGCCGATGTCCGCGGGAGTTCGCCGAACTCTGGCGTCCGACGTCGGCTGAACGTCATCCTGCCAGGAGCTTCGCGATGAAAAAACTGATTTGTCTGATGGCCTTGTCCGCAACCGCCTGGTTGTCCAGCGCACAGGCGGCCAGCGTGTATTCCGCTGACCACAGCGGCCTGGGCGCGATTGCCAGCCCGGGTCAATTGAGCGATACCTTCAATGCCTCCGCTGGTGCCGCCGTGCTCAATTTCGAACTCCAGGGCTACCTCAGTCTCGACGGCGCCAACAACGGCTACACGGACACCTTCAGCCTGATCGTCAATGGCGCCACGCTGTTGACGGGGAGCTGGGACCTGGGCGGCGGCGGCGTGAACGTGCTGTACTTCAATCCGAACAATGCCGTCGTCCATGCCCATGCCACCGGCTACTTCGGCGGCGGCAAGGCCAGCGTGGAAATCCCGATTGCCTTGCTGGGCGGCAGCAACACCATCACCTATTCCTACACGGGCGCGGCCCAGGGCCTGGGCGACGAGGGCTGGGGCATCAATGGCGTGAACGTTTCGGCCGTGCCGGAACCGGGCACCTATGCCATGCTGCTGGCCGGTCTGGGCCTGGTGGGCTGCATGGCGCGCCGCAGGGCAGTGAAAAAAACCGCGTAACGGTCAATTCAACAGACCCGCATCGAGGCGGCCTTCGGCCGCCAGCTCGCGCATGATGCGCACCGTGTCGATGTCGGACTCCTTGTAGGCGGAACGGCGGAAGTCGTCGTACAGGGCGTTGGCCGCATCGGTGGCCGCGTCGTGGCCGTCGTCGTACTGGAAGCGCACCCACAGGCTCGCTTCGTCGGGCATCTCGATGGTCATCACCAGCGAGGACGCGCTGATATCCTGTTGCGCCGGCACTTCATAGCGCACCTGCAGTTGCGGCACCAGCACCACCTTGTCGTTGATGACCAGTTCGCCGTAGCGCAGGCTGCGCGCGAAACCGGCATCGCAGCGCTCGCTGATGTGGCACTCGTCCAGGTGCGGCACGAACAGCTTCGGCGATTCGGCGCGCAAGACGAGGCCGCGCCAGACCTGCTCCAGGGTCAGGGTGTCGATCAGCGGGTTCAGCGGATCGTTGATTTCAATCAAGTGTTCAAATTTCATGGGACTGCCATTCGGTAAGTTGGCGCGCAAGGGCGATATAGGCGGAATGGTACTCCAGGCGTGGCCGCGCCGCACGCCCGGGAAGGCCGAAGATGGCGCCAGATGGCGATATATCAATGCCGCCGCCTGTTTTTCAGGCAGATCTTGCCGTGCAAAAGGCGGGCGCGACGCTGTTACAATGGGCTGCTGTTCCCTGCGGAAATACCCTGATGTCCAAAGCGCCACAATTCGGTCTGAATGCTCCCCAAAGCGAAGCGGTAACCTACCTAGACGGCCCTTGCCTCGTCCTGGCCGGCGCCGGTTCGGGCAAGACGCGCGTGATCACGCAAAAGATCGCCCACCTGATCGAAGACCGGGGCTACGACCCGCGCACCATCGCCGCGCTGACCTTCACCAACAAGGCGGCGCTGGAAATGCAGGAACGCATCGCCAAGCTCCTGAAACAGCCGCGCCAGGCCAAGCAGCTGACGGTGTCGACCTTCCACTCGCTGGGCGTGAAAATCCTGCGCCAGGAAGCCAATGGCGTGGGGCTGAAGGACCGCTTTTCCATCATGGACAGCGACGACTGTTTTTCCCTCGTGCAAGACCTTGCCATTACCACCGATAAACAGGTGATACGCGGCATCCAGAACGCCATGTCGCTGTGGAAAAACGGCCTGATCGACCCGGACATGGCCCTGGCGCAGGCCAAGGACGAGGATGAAGCGAACGCGGCGCGCATCTACCGCAGCTATGTGGCAACGCTCTCCGCCTACCAGGCCGTCGATTTCGACGATCTGATCCGCTTGCCCGTGGAACTGTTCCGCAACAACGGCCCCGTGCGCGACAAGTGGCAGCGCCGCTTGCGCTATCTGCTCGTCGATGAATACCAGGATACGAATACCTGCCAATACGAACTGGTGAAACTGATGGTGACGGGCATCGGCAAGAAGCCGATGTTTACGGCCGTGGGCGACGATGACCAGGCGATCTATGCGTGGCGCGGCGCCACCGTGGAAAATTTGAAAACGCTGGAAACGGATTTTCCCGATTTGCGCGTGATCAAGCTGGAGCAGAATTACCGCTCCACCATGCGCGTGCTGAACGCGGCCAATGCCGTCATCGGCAACAATCCCAAGTTGTTTGAAAAGTCGCTGTGGTCCGAGCACGGCCTGGGCGAACCGATCAAGGTGCTGGGCATGCAGACGGACGAGCAGGAGGCGGAGCAGGTCGCCATCATGATCTCGGCCGACCATTTTGAACGCAAGAACAAATTTTCCGACTACGCCATTTTGTACCGGGGCAACCACCAGGCGCGCATCATCGAGCAATGTCTGCGCAAGGAACGCATCCCATACACGATTTCGGGCGGCCAGAGTTTTTTTGATAAGGCCGAAATCAAGGACATCATCAGCTACCTGCGCCTGCTGGCCAACGAGGACGACGACCCGGCCTTCATTCGCGCCGTGACGACGCCGCGCCGCGGCGTGGGCCAGTCGACCCTGGAGGTGCTGGGCGCGTTCTCGGGGCAGTGGCAGTGCTCGCTGTTCCAGGCCGTTTTTAAAGGCGGCATCGAGGCCAAGCTGACGGACCGCCAGCTGGGTCCCCTGCGCGACTTTTGCAACTTCATCAACGACCTCGAATCGCGCGCCAGCCGTCCCGGCGCGGCCGGCAGCGGCGACAACGCGGCCGAAGTGCTGGACGACATGATGAAGGAAATCCACTACGAATCGTATCTGTACGATGCCTTCGAGGAACGGCAGGCGCAAAGCAAGTGGCAGAACGTGCTCGAATTCGTCAACTGGCTGAAGGAACGGGGGCGGGGCGGCAAGGACCGCGACGGCGAAGAAAAGAACGTGCTGGAACTGACGCAGATGGTGGCCCTGATGACCATGCTCGAAGGCAAGGACGAGGAGCAGGACGCCGTGCGCATGTCCACCCTGCACGCGTCGAAAGGGCTCGAGTTTCCGCACGTATTCCTGGTTGGGGTGGAAGAGGGCATCTTGCCGCACAAGGGCGACGCGGACGCGCCGGCCGAAACCATCGCCGCGCGCATCCAGGAAGAGCGACGGCTGATGTATGTGGGCATTACGCGGGCCCAGCGCACCTTGCACGTTACCTGGTGCAAGAAGCGCAAGCGGGCCGGCGAGCAAGTCCATTGCGACCCGTCGCGCTTCATCAAGGAAATGCAGCTCGACGTGGGCGACGCCGTGCCGACGGAGGCGGAAGTGATTTCGCCGAAAGAACGTCTGGCGCGCATGAAGGCGCTGCTGGCCGCGCCGAAAGGCTAGTGTCGCATGCCGGCGGCGGGTGCCGCCACCACCGTTTTTCCTGCAAATGGTACGGCGGTGCTATACGGAGTATCTTCCACTTTTTTGAGGCTGCCATGACCCATCCATTTGAAGCTCCGCTGACCTTGTCTTCGCTGACCCGTCCCGCGCTACTGTTCACCTTGAGCAGTGCCGTCGCCGGTTTGGGCTGGTGGCGGGGCGACTCGCGCTGGCCCGCCTTGGCGTTCCAGCTGTTGTCCGGCTTCGGCTATCCGGCCTTGCTCACAGTCCTGGCCATGCTGCTGCTTAGCGTGATGGCCATCAAGTGCAAGGGTAGGCTGGCGCGGTTTGCCTACAATGATTTTTACAATCTCTGGCGTTATGCGCAAGCCACGCTCACACGTATCATCGCGGTCTTTGCCGGCATGATAGCGGTCGCCGCGGCGTGCTGGGCGTCTACGGGGAGCGCCAGCGCCATGCAGGTGGTTTTGTATGGCACCGTGTTATTGGCCATGGTGGTGTATTACCTGCTGGGCCTGTCCAGTATGGCGGCTGCCCTGGCGCTGCGTGGCCTGCCTGCCGACCTATCCGCGAAATAGAACCTGGTCACGCTCTGCATCGTTGTCTACCGGCACGATGCGGTCTGCGTGAAGGCAGGCGTTAAAATGCCCCCTTTCAGTCAGGAATCACCGAGAGCACCATGGACAATGCAGAACAGATGGAAGTACGTTTCGTCGATATCGAAATCAAGCTGGCGCAGCAGGAAGACCTGGTCGAGTCGCTGAACCAGATGGTGTACCAGCAGGGCAAGCGCATCGATCAATTGGAAGCGATGCTGCACAAGCTGGGCGAGCACGTGCGCGACGGGGCGCAGCAGGCGAATGGCGGGCTGGTCAACGAACGTCCGCCGCATTATTAAATCGGCATCGTAGTGCGGGGCGCATGAAAACCGTTCATCACTGGCAGGCGCGCTACCACCGGTAGTTGCTGGTGACGCAAGTGTGTCAGGCTGTTATTATTTCAGGCTGGCCCGCGACACAATCGCGGCTCTCTTGCGTTCCTTGAAAGAAGACATGACCCGTCCAACTATGCTCGTCATCGCCGCCAGCCTGATGCTGGCGCCAGCCGCCGCCGCTTTTGCCGCCACCGCCGCCACCACCGTGCCCGCCGCTACCGCAGCCTTGCCCGCCTCGAACCCGTTTGCGCAGGCCAGCAGCCTGCCATTCCAGTATCCGCCGTTCGACAAGGTGCAGGACGCCGACTACGCGCCCGCCTTTACGGCAGGCATGGCCGCCAACCTGGCGGAAATCAACGCGATTGCGAATAATCCGAAAGCGGCCACCTTCGACAACACCATCGTGGCCATGGAACGCTCTGGCCAGTTGCTGGGCCGCGTGCGCACCGTGTTTTCCGTGATGTCCGGTTCGAACACGAATGAGACGATCCAGGGCCTGGAACGCGAACTGGCGCCGAAGATGGCGGCCCACAGCGACGCGGTCATGCTCAACGACAAACTCTTCAAGCGTATCGACACCCTGTACGCCAAGCGCGGCAAGCTGGGCCTGGATGCGGAATCGAAACGCTTGCTGGAACGCTACCACACGGACTTCGTGCGCGCGGGCGCCAAGCTGTCGGCGGCGGACAAGCAAAAGCTGCGCGCCTACAACGGCCAGCTGGCTGCCCTGTCGACCAAGTTCGCACAGAACGTGCTGAAAGAATTGAACGCGTCGGCCGTCGTCGTCGACACGCGCGAAGAACTCGACGGTCTGTCGCCGGCCGCCATCGAAGTGGCCGCCGGCCTGGCCAGGAAGCGCGGCCTCGACGGTAAATACGTGATTGCCCTCGTCAACACGACGGGCCAGGCGCCGTTGTCGCTGCTGACCAACCGCGCCGTGCGCGAACGCATCATGGCCGCCTCGCAAGCGCGCGGCAGCCGTGGCGGCGAGTTCGACAACACCGCCGAAGTGCTGGAACTGGCAAAGCTGCGCGCCGAACGGGCCGCGCTGATGGGCTACCCGAACTACGCTGCTTACTCGCTGGAAGACCAGACGGCGCACGACACCACGGCCGTGAACGCCCTGTTGGGCGAACTGGCCAAGCCGGCCGTCGTCAATGCACGCCGCGAAGCGGACGATATCCAGAAGGTCATCGATGCAGGCAAAGGCGGCTTCAAGGTGGGCGCCGCCGACTGGGCTTTCTATAGCGACAAGGTGCGCGCCGAACGCTACAACTTTGATGAAACGCAACTCAAACCGTACTTTGAAATGCACAGCGTCTTGACCCGTGGCGTGTTCTTTGCCGCCGGTAAATTGTACGGCCTCACTTTCAAGCAGCGCACCGACTTGCCCGTCTACACGGCCGACATGCTGGTGTACGACGTCTTCAACGAAGACGGCACGCAGCTGGCCATCTTTACGCTCGACCCTTACGCGCGCAGCAACAAGCGCGGCGGCGCCTGGGCGAATGCCTACGTGGGCCAGTCGACCTTGCTGAACCGCAAGCCGGTGATCGCGAATAACCTGAACATTCCGAAGCCGGAAGCGGGCCAGCCGACCCTGATGACGTTTGACGAAGTCAACACCATGTTCCACGAATTCGGCCATGCGCTGCACGGCATGTTCTCGAACGTAAAATACCCGCGCTTCGCCGGCACCAGCGTGCCGCGCGACTTCGTCGAATACCCGTCGCAAGTCAATGAAATGTGGGCGCTGTGGCCGGAAGTGCTGCAAAACTACGCCAAGCACTATCAGACGGGCGCGGCCATTCCGGCCGAGCTGCTGGCGAAAGTGACGGCGGCCGACAATTTCAACCAGGGCTACAAGACCGCGGAATACCTGGCGTCGGCCTTGCTGGACCAGCGCTGGCACCAGCTGACCCCGGCACAGATCCCCACCGACGTGCTGGCGTTTGAAAAGGCCGCCTTGACGGAAGCGGGCGTCGATTTCGCCCCGGCGCCGCCGCGCTACCGCACCACGTACTTCTCGCACGCCTTCGCGGGCGGCTATTCGGCCGGCTATTACGCGTATCTGTGGTCGGAAAAGCTCGATGCCGACACGGTCGAGTGGTTCAAGGAAAACGGCGGCCTGACGCGCAAGAACGGCGACTGGTTCCGCAATAAGCTGCTGTCGCGCGGCGGCAGCGCCGATGCGCTCGACATCTACCGCAACTTCCGCGGCCGCGATGCGAAGATCGAGCCGCTGCTGGAGCGCCGTGGCTTGAACGGCAAGTAATCCCCCGTCACCGGCCTGGCCGGTGCTGAACATCGATGGCCGCCCCGCAACGGGCGGCCATTTTTATTTGGCGATTTTCCCCATAAACCGTGGTAAACCGCGCAGTTGGCGTGATGCACCACAGGATCGCCCATGTTGGATGACGCCCGTGTGACAGGCTGCTATGATCTGCCACTGGCCCGCGACGCGATCGCGGCTCTTCCCCGCGCTTTCTGAAAGATGTCATGATCCGTCCACAACTGCTCGTCATCGCCGCCAGCGTCATGCTGGCCCACGCCGCCCCATCCGCCATGGCCGCCGCCGCGAAATCCGCACCGGCCGCCGCCATCAGCGCCCAGAACCCCCTGTTGAAAGCGAGTCCGCTGCCGTTCCAGATGCCGCAATTCGGCCTCATCAAGGACGAGCACTACGCGCCGGCGTTTGCCGAAGGCATGAAACGCCAGTTGGCCGAAGTCAACGCGATTGCCAGCAACCGCCAGCCGGCCACGTTCGAGAACACCATCGTCGCGCTGGAACGCACGGGGCAGCTGCTGCACCGCGTGCAGAGCATCTTCAGCAACATGACCTCGACCAACACGAACAGCGTGCTCGAAGCGGTGGAAGTGGATGTGTCGCCGAAACTGGCCGCGCATGGCGACGCCATCACGCTCAATCCAAAACTGTTTACCCGCATCGACACCCTGTACGCCAAGCGCGACAAGCTGGGCCTCGATGCCGAATCCCTGCGCCTGCTGGAACGCTATCACACGGACTTCGTGCGCGCCGGCGCCAGGCTGTCTGATGCGGACAAGGAAAAACTGAAAGCCTACAACGCCGAGCAGGCGGGCCTGGAAACGGCCTTCGCGCAAAACGTGCTGAAGGAAACGAATGCGAAGAGCATCGTCGTCGACACGCGTGCCGAGCTGGCCGGCATGACGGACAGCGATATCGACACGGCGGCGGCCGCCGCCAAGGAGCGGGGCTTGACGGGCAAGTTCGTCATCGCCCTGGTCAATACCAGCGGCCAGCCGCCGCTGGCCGTATTGACGGACCGCAAGACACGCCAGCGCCTGATGGACGCCTCGCTGAACCGGGGCAGCCAGGGCGGCGAGTTCGACAACCGCGCCATCGTGCTGAAACTGGCGAAACTGCGCGCCGAACGGGCGACCTTGCTCGGTTACGCCAACTACGCCGCGTATGCGCTGGAAGACCAGACGGCCAAGACGACGACGGCCGTCAATACCCTGCTGTCGGAACTGGCCAAGCCGGCCGTCGCCAATGCGCGCCGCGAAGCGGCCGACCTGCAGCAAGTGGTCGATGCGGAAAAAGGCGGTTTCCAGGTGGCGGCGGCCGACTGGGCCATCTACACGGACAAGCTGCGCAAGCAGCGTTTTAACTTTGATGAAAACGAGCTGAAACCGTATTTGGAACTGAACAGCGTGCTGAACAACGGCGTCTTCTTTGCCGCGAACAAGTTGTATGGCATCAGTTTCAAGGAACGGAAGGACTTGCCGGTGTACAACCCGGACGTGCGCGTGTATGACGTTCTGGATGCCAATGGCAAGCCGCTGGCCCTGTTCATCGCCGATTTCTATGCGCGCGGCAACAAGCACGGCGGCGCATGGATGAATGAATATGTGTCGCAATCATCGCTGATGGGCACGCATCCCGTCGTCGCCAACCAGTTGAACATTCCGAAGCCGCCCGCCGGCCAGCCGACGCTGTTGACGTTCGATGAAGTGACGACCATGTTCCACGAATTCGGCCATGCGCTGCACGGCATGTTTTCGAACGTGAAATACCCGCGCTTTGCCGGCACCAGCGTGCCGAGCGACTTCGTCGAATACCCGTCGCAAGTCAATGAAATGTGGGCCGTCTGGCCGGAAGTGCTGCAAAACTATGCCAAGCACTACCAGAGCGGCGCGGCCATGCCGCAGGAATTGCTCGACAAGGTCACGGCGGCGAAGAAATTCAACCAGGGTTTCATGACGACGGAGTACCTGTCGGCGGCCCTGCTGGATCAGCGCTGGCACCAGCTGGCGCCGAGCCAGATTCCGACGGACGTGCTGGCCTTTGAAGCGGCATCGCTGAAAGACGCCGGTGTCGACTACGCGCCCGTGCCGCCGCGCTACCGCACCACGTACTTCTCGCACAGCTTCTCGGGCGGCTACTCGGCAGCCTATTACGCCTACCTGTGGTCGGAAAAGCTGGACGCGGAATCGGTCAACTGGTTCAAGGAAAACGGCGGCCTGACGCGCAAGAACGGCGACTGGTTCCGCAGCAAATTGCTGTCGCGCGGCGGCAGCGTCGATGCGCTGCAGCTGTTCCGTGACTTCCGCGGCCGCGACGCCACCGTGGAACCGCTGCTGGAACGCCGCGGCTTGAACGCGAAGTAAGCCGTCCTCATCAGAAGCTTGCGTTGCGTTGACATGGCGCACGCAAGCTTTCCGTGCCGGCGGCGTAGAATTGAGTAAGATGTAGACAGGAAGGCAGTCGAAAGAGTATATGAGTCAGCAAGATTTGAATGGCATTACCCTGGAAGGTATCGTGACGCGCCTGCAGGCCCACTACGGCTGGGACGGCTTGGCCAAGCACATCGATATCAATTGCTTCATCAGCGATCCCAGCATCAAGTCGAGCCTGAAGTTTTTGCGCAAGACCCCGTGGGCCAGGAGCAAGGTGGAACAGCTGTACCTGGACACGCAATTTACTGACTGACAGGAAAAAACATGGATAGCAAACTCAAGGAATCGTTACAACAGCTGCATTCGACGCTCGAAACCAGTGGCCCCGTCGATGAAGAACTGCATGGTTTGCTGCAAAAACTCGATGTCGACATCAAGCTGCTGATGGAAAAGCGCGCCGCCCAGCTGGACGAGGAAGAATCGACCACCTACGGCCTGGCCGAGCGCAGCCAGGAATTGTCGGCCAAGTTTGCTGTCAAGCATCCGAAACTGGAGCCGGCGCTGCGCGAACTTGGCGAGATTCTTGCCAATATGGGGATTTGATGCACCTCTGAAAACCTACTGCGCAGCCCACTGCCGGGCATCCGTTGCTCACCGTACCTTCGTACGGCTCCGCTACTCAACCCGGCATTGAGCTTGCTCGCTACGGTTTTGAGAGGCGCCGAGACGATGTTGATGCAATGATAAAAACTGCTCCTCAGTCACAATTTCTCGATAGAAATTCCCCAAGTGATTGAAAAATAAACGTTTTTTGTACTGAAATCCAACAGTAAAAAGCAGGCCGTCAGGTTGGAAATGGCCAATTCCGGTACAATCCGTACCCTATGAGCTCCCCTACCAATTTATTTGCGACCGTTCCCAAGCGGTCTGCCCGCGCTGCCGTGGCGCCTTTCCTGCCGATGTCGCGTGCCGAGATGGACGCGCTGGGCTGGGACCAGTGCGACGTCATCCTCGTCACGGGCGACGCCTACATCGACCATCCGAGCTTCGGCATGGCGTTGGTCGGCCGCCTGCTCGAAGCGCAGGGTTACAGAGTCGGCATCATCAGCCAGCCGGACTGGCTGTCGGCCGACGCCTTCCGCATCCTCGGCAAGCCGCGTTTGTACTATGGCATTACCGCCGGCAACATGGATTCCATGGTCAACCAGTACACGGCCGACCGCAAGATCCGCTCCGACGACGCCTACACGGCGAATGCCGAACCGAACAAGCGCCCGGACCGCGCCGTCACCGTCTACGCCCAGCGCGCGCGCGAAGCGTATTCCGACGTGCCCATCGTCATCGGCAGCATCGAGGCGTCCTTGCGCCGCATCGCCCATTACGATTACTGGTCGGACAAGGTCCGCCGTTCCGTCTTGCCCGATTCCAAGGCTGATTTGTTGATTTTCGGCAATGCCGAGCGGGCGCTGGTCGACCTGACCCACCGCCTGGCCGCCGGCGAACACATCAAGGATATCCGCGACCTGCGCGGCACGGCCTTCATGGTGCCGTCCGGCTGGCTGCCCGGCGACGACTGGGGCGTGCACAATTCCACCCGCGTCGACGTGCCCGGCAAGATCGACCCGCACTACAGCCCCTACGAGATGGTGCAGGAAGACAAGACCGCGTGCGCCACGGAAAATGCATCGAAATCGGCCGAAGTCATCAAGCCCATCCGCATCATGAGCCGCGAAGAGCGCCTGGCCATGGCCAAGGAAAAGCACGACAAGACCGTCGTGCGTCTGCCGTCCTACGATGTCGTCAAGGATGACCCCGTCATGTATGCGCACGCCTCGCGCGTGTTCCACCTGGAATCGAATCCCGGCAATGCGCGCGCCATGGTGCAGGCGCACGGCGAACGCGACGTGTGGCTCAACCCGCCGCCGCTGCCGCTGGCCATGGACGAGATGGATGGCGTGTACGACATGAATTACGCGCGCGCCCCGCACCCGAGCTATGGCAAGGCGCACATCCCCGCCTGGGAAATGATCCGCTTTTCCGTCAACATCATGCGCGGCTGCTTCGGCGGCTGCACCTTCTGCTCGATCACCGAACATGAGGGCCGCATCATCCAGAGCCGCTCGGAGCCGTCGATCCTGCGTGAAATCGAGCATATCCGGGATAAAACCAAAGGCTTTACGGGCACCATTTCCGATATGGGCGGCCCGACGGCGAATATGTACCGCCTGGCCTGCAAGGAAAAAGAGATCGAAGTGTCGTGCCGCCGCCTGTCCTGCGTGTACCCGTCCATCTGCGTCAACCTGGGCACGGACCACAGCAAGCTGATCTCGCTGTACCGCAAGGCGCGCGCCATTCCTGGCATCAAGAAAGTGCTGATCAGCTCGGGCTTGCGCTACGACCTGGCCGTGCGTTCGCCCGAGTACGTCAAAGAGCTGGTGACGCACCACGTCGGCGGCCTCTTGAAAATCGCGCCCGAGCACACGGAAGAGGGCACCTTGTCGAAGATGATGAAGCCCGGCATCGGCGCCTACGATGAATTCAAGGAAATGTTCGACCGTTTCTCGCTGGAAGCGGGCAAGAAGCAGTATTTGATCCCGTACTTCATCGCCGCCCATCCGGGCACGACGGACCTGGACATGCTGAACCTGGCCCTGTGGCTGAAGAAAAACAATTTCAAGCTGGACCAGGTGCAGACCTTCATGCCCACGCCGATGGCCATGGCCACGACCATGTATCACACGCGCAAGAATCCCTTGCGCAAGGTCACGGCAGACTCGGAAGTGGTGGAAACGGCGCGCAGCGGCAAGATCCGCCGCACGCATAAGGCCTTCCTGCGCTACCAGGACCCGGCCAACTGGCCGATCTTGCGCGAAGCGCTGGTCAACATGGGCCGTGGCGACTTGATCGGTAATGGCGACAAGCACCTGATTCCCGCCTGGACGTCGTCGGAGTCGGGCGGCCTGGCCGCCGGCGAACGCAGCCGCCAGACGCATGGCGCCGGCACGCCGGACAAGTTCAAGGTGGCGCCAGGCAAGAGCCGCATCGCCCTGGGCGGCACGGCAGCGGCGCCGAAGGCGACAGCCGTCGAGTCGAAAGTGCGTCCGTCGATCTTGTCGACCATCAAGACGAAGGCCAAGCCGGCCGCCGCGCCCATGGGCCGTGGCGGCAAGCCGCCGGCCAAGGCCAGCCATGCCGCGCCGGCGCGGGGCGGACGCAAGTAAGCGCTCGCACCGATCCCGGCCTGCGGGCATCCCCTGAAAAACCCGGCAACGCATACTGCGTTGCCGGGTTTTTTTACTTCTTTGCACCAACATGGGGCGCCAAATGTCGCGCAGGCAGGATTTTTACCAATATTTAAAAATTGAATAGAGCAAAAGGCAATTTTCCCTTGTGGCAATTTAGTGTTTGAAAATATACTCGTTGAATATTTGGCCGTACGGCAACAAACCTGCCTTTCTGGCAATCGCCAGCGTACGCGACCCCCAGCGTTTAGATGAAAAGAGATGCCAATTGAAATGCCTATCCTGCCAGGCCGAGAATAAGCCGGGCGCCAAATTCTGTTCTTCCTGCGGCACGACGTTTGCAGTTGTTCCTGCCGCGGCCCCGCTGCCGGGCAAAGCCTGCGGCCAGTGCGGCCATGATTGCAAGCCGGACGCCAGGTTCTGCCCCAAGTGCGCGTTCAGCTTTGCCGTGGCGCCCCTTGCCGCGCCGGTGACGCCGCCCGAGCCGGTTCTTGAGCCGATGCCGGAACCAGTGAGTGTGGTCGTTCCGGAGCCCGCTCCAGTGGCAGAAGTGCTCGCGCAAGCTGGTCCGGAAACCGTTCCCGTCCTCATCCCGGAGCCGGCCGCGCCACCGCCGCCTCCGCCCGTGCTGGAAAAGCGTCGTGCCGATTCCGCACCCGCACCCGCACCGGCGCCAGAACCTGCTCCCGCACCGGCCAGCGTGCCCGATGCGCCTTCCGGCAGCCAGCCGGGCGGCGGCAAGAGCAAACTGATCATCGCTGCCGTCGCGGCGGCGGTGGTCCTCGGTGCGGCCGGCGGATTCTATTACATGTCAGGCACCCCAGGCGCGCCGGTACCGCCACCGGAAGCCGTTGCCGCCACGGCCGCGACGCCAGTCGAAGCCGCAGCCGCGGCCGACGCGCCGCTGGCCATCAGCGATCCTGTGCTCGATGGCGCCACGACGGCCGACCTTGCCGCGACACCGGCTGCCGAGCCTGAGTCGGCGCCTGCGCCAGTGCCAGCTCCGGCACCAGCTCCGGCACCAGCGCCGACGCCTGTCGCGGAAAAACCGGCCAAGCCTGTCAAGGCCACGCCGCCACCGGCGCCTGTCAAGCAGAGCTCCGGCCTGGAAAACGTGATCACGGAAAGCCTGTCGGAGGCGAGCCACTGCATGAGCCAGCGCAAATACGACTGCGCCATCGCCAACGCGAATGCGGTGCTGCGCATGGACACGGGCAACCGCCATGCGCTCGATATCAAGCGCAAGGCGAAGGAAGCGCAGGACAAGGCGCTGTCGCAAATCCAGATCGAGTAAGCCGCGCGGCTGGCCTTTCATTCCTATTTTGATCTTCCTGGAGAATAACGTGAAAAAAATGAAACAAATTGCCAAGCCCATGGTGGCGCTGCTGGTCGTGTCCTCGATGCTGGCCGGCTGCGCCGCGCCGGGCGGCCCTGGCGCCACGGGCACCAGTACCGCCGGCACGGAAGCGGCCAGCGGCGAATGCAATACGGCCATGCTGGCCGGCATCGGCGCCGTCGTCGGCGGCTTGCTGGGCGGCGGCAACAACACGGTGCGCGGCGCGGCCCTGGGCGCCAGCCTGGGTGCGCTCGCCTGCGTGGCCCTGAATTATCAAAGCCAGCAAGTCAAGACGGCGCAGCAGGTGCAGGCCGACTACAAGGTGGCCAACAAGGGCAAGCTGCCCGAGCAGTCGACCCTGGTGAAGTACGAGACGGGCTTTACGCCATCGTCCGTGCGTCCGGGCCAGAAGGCGCAGACCAATTCGTATATCGAAGTGGCGGCCGGCACGCGCGATCCGAACCCGCTGGTGGAAGAGGAATTGAGCCTGTACAAGCCCAATGGCGACCTGATCAAAACCGTGCGCAAGGTGGTCAGCAGCAATAACGGCAGCGGCGCCTACAAGGGCGGCTTCTCGATTCCCATGCCGGAAGGCGTGCCGCAGGGCATATACCCGGTGCGCACGGCCCTGTACCTGAATAGCAAGCGCGTCGGCGGCCAGGACGTCAAATTGCAGATCGTCCAGCGCCTATCGCCTGCATCCGACCTGCAACTGGCGCGCGCTGACTGACACAGCATGACCACGGGGCGGCCACCGCGGCCGTCCCATTCCGATTTCTCCCTTCCAGGCCTCACATGACCATTTCCACTGACGCAACAAAACCTCTTCCCTTTTCCTCCGCCGTGGGGTCGCTGATCGAAGCGACCGACGCCATCAGGAACTTCCGCGCGATTGCCCTGCTGGCCCTGACCTTCATCGGCGCCGTGCTCGTCGGCGGCGCGCTGACCATGCTCGCCGGCGGCATGAAAAGTGTCGTGCTGGCCTTCCTGGGCGGCCTGATGGCCTTCCTCGTGATGTTTTACGGTTCCAACGCCGTGGGCATCATGCTGATGCGCGATGTGCAGGGCCAGCCTGGCATGAGCCTGGTGGATGCCGTGCTCGTTTCGCTGTACACGAGCCATCGCCTGATCGCCGTCGTCTTCCTGGAGTTTTTGATCGTGCTGGCGGCCATGATCGCCATCGCCATCATCTTGTTCTTCTGCAAGATCCCCGTGCTCGGCCCCGTGCTGTACGCGGTGGTCTTCCCGCTGTCGGCCATCGTGCTGGGCGTGCTGGTGTTTGCCCTGTTCTACGTGATGCTGCCGCTGGCCGGCCCTGCCGCCTGGTCGGGCGCCACCGTGTTCCAGATCATTGCCCGCCTGAACCAGATCGTGCGCACCAAGCTGGTGTCGGTGATCCTGCTGGAAGTGCTGCTGTTCCTGATCACCTCGTTCGTGGCGCTGCTGATCTTTGGCGTCGTGGGGACGGGCGTGTCGCTGACCACGGGCATGTCGGCCACCATACTCGGCCTGGGCAGCCAGCTGAACATGTATGCGCTGGCCTCGGGCCTGGGCGGCTCCGGTTCCGGCTACATCATCGCTGCGGGCCTGGGCGGCGGCTTGCTGATGGCGGCCGCGGCCGTCGTGCCGGGTTTGATCTTCACTAAGGGCGTGTGCATCATTTACCTGAACGCCACGCGCAACGTCGATTTCAGCGCCTCGGAAGCGAGCCTGAACGACGGCCTGGCCACGGTCAGGAAAAAAGCCGAGGAAGCGCGTGAACGCGCGCGCGCCCTGGCCGAGCAGGCGGCGGCCCC
>NZ_NEGZ01000071.1 GCF_002127585.1 Janthinobacterium sp. GW458P | reverse complement strand
ACTCTTCAGTTTAATCTCTGTTACTTTGCCGTTTTACCGGCATGGTCGAACTATTTAACTAGTTCAAACCCCTCGCATTGCGAGGTGTTTGCTCACTCAAAAACAACTGACAGGCCACTTCTTGCGAAGCGTCCTATTTCATTTATTTATTCGTGAACATTTGATATTTTAAGTATTACGCCAATCCGAAGATCGGCGCTGCACTTGCATCAAATGTCCACACTTATCGACTGTTAATTGTTAAAGAACTGTATTCGGTTACTGCTTTCGCGCTATCGACAAAGCGTTGTGTTTGTCAGCTGCGAAGAAGGAAGAGTATGAAGCGTTTTGCCAAATCCGTCAACCTTCTTTTTTACCCACCTCACTCAGCATTTGCATGCGTCGTTCAGCGAGGGGGCGAATTATAGCCCTGCCCCGCACGCCCCGCAAGGGCTATTTTCCCGCCCCGTGAAACGGCCCTGGCACCGCACTTGCTTATACAGCCCCATGCACTGCCCCTGATGGTAGCAACTCTGGGCCTCGCAGCAACACGGGGGGACAGCCCGGCTCGCTTTGCTTTGCTCCCATCTGTGACAGGTGCTACATTATGGAACACTCTCGATATTCAAAAGAGCGCCGCAGTACAGGGCCCAACGGAGGCAACGAGATCATGTATCAACCGTCAGCTACTTACCGTAGCGCACCGTTTTCGTCCATCGCGGATGCGAACACTTTGCCGGCAGGACAGGACAACGTCCCCGTCATCATCGAAACGTCCCATCAGCGCTCCGTCGCCTTTGGCCTGTCGCCCACGGCCACGCCCGACTTTACGCCGGCCGGCAAATCCGACCTGTCCTTGCTGATCGAGCAAAACCGCATGCTGCACACACATGCGCTGCCGGCGATGGAAACCCTGTACCAGCAAATCGTCAACACGCACAATATGGTGATACTCACGGATGCCAACGGCGTCATCGTGCATTCGCTGGGCGACGATGATTTCCTGGAGAAAGCCAACCGCGTCGCCCTGCAACCGGGCGTGGCATGGTCGGAACAAAGCCGCGGCACGAATGCCATCGGCACGGCCATCACGGAAAAAGTACCGACTCTGGTTCATGCGGACCAGCATTACCTTGCTGCCAATCATTTCCTAACTTGCTCTGCGGCACCAATCACCGACCACCGGGGCAATGTCATCGGCGTACTGGACGTTTCCAGCGACCAGCGCAGTTTCCACAAGCATACGATGGCCCTCGTGCGCATGTCGGCGCTGATGATCGAAAATCAGCTGTTTTCCGCCACCTTCGAAGATGCCATCACCGTGCACTTCCACGCCCGGCCCGAATTCATCGGCACCTTGATGGAAGGTATCGCCTCGTTCACCCCGGGCGGGCGGTTCTTATCGGCCAACAAGAATGGCTTGTTCCAACTGGGCCTGTCATTTGCCGCATTGCAATCACATACTTTCAGCTCCCTGTTCGGCTTGCCCGTTTCCGCCCTGTACGACCATTACCGTACCGCCTCGCCAGGTTTGCTGAACCTGTGCATGCACAGCGGCGTACGCGTGTATGGGCGCGCGCAGTTGCGCCTGTCTAATAGCGTCTTCCAGCACGGCTTTACTGCCAGCACCGACCATAGCGATATCAACGCCGTGCCGGCCCAGGTTCCCGCGCCGGCCAGCCATGCGGCCAATACGGCGCGCCGCCTGTCCGGCTTGCGCTACCTGCGCACGGGCGATCCGCAACTGGAACTGGTGATCGAAAAGGTCAATAAAGTCCTGGGGCGCGATATTCCCATCCTCGTCATGGGAGAGACAGGCACCGGCAAGGAATTGCTGGCGCAAGCCATCCATAATGATTCGCCACGGGCCATGGGACCGTTTATTGCCGTCAACTGCGCCTCGATCCCGGAAACCCTGATCGAATCGGAACTGTTCGGCTATGAAGACGGGGCGTTTACGGGTGCGCGCAAGAAAGGGGCGATAGGAAAGATTTTGCAAGCGAATGGCGGCACCCTGTTCCTCGATGAAATCGGCGACATGCCCTTCGGCTTGCAGGCGCGGCTGCTGCGCGTGCTGCAGGAGCGGATGGTCACCCCGCTGGGCAGCAGCAAATCGATTACCGTGAATGTGGAACTCATTTGCGCCACGAATCACAACTTGCGCGAACGCATGGCCAAGGGGCTGTTCCGCGAAGACCTGTATTACCGCCTGAACGGCCTGGTGGTGAAACTGCCACCGCTGCGCGAGCGCACGGACCTCGATACGGTGGTGAAGAAAATCCTTGCAACGGAAGCGCCCGACACGCGCTACACGGTGGCGCCCGACATCCTGCGCCTGTTCCACCAGCATAAGTGGCCAGGCAACTTCCGCCAACTGACCAATCTGTTGCGCACGGCCATCGTCATGGCTGGCGACGAGCATGAAATCTGTTTGCGCCACATGCCCGATGATTTCCTCGACGATATTGAGATGACGCAAGCGACTGCCGCCAGCGCCAGCACGGACCGCATGATCGCAGCCGGCGCCAACCTGGAAGAGATGGAGCAAAGCGTGATCCTCAAGTCGCTCGATGCCCACGGCGGTAACGTCTCGGCCACGGCCCGGGCTCTGGGCGTGTCGCGCAACACGATCTATCGCAAGGTGCCGCATCTGAAATAGCCTAGAGTAGACGGGGAAAGCCGGGCGACATCTTGCGCCGCCCCTGCTTGTCGATGGTCATCAGGTCGATGCCCTGCATGTGCGCAGCCATCGCATGCGCGCGCACGGCCCCCGTCACCATGAAGGTCGTCGACAAGCCATCGGCCAGCAAGCCCGTAGGCGCCAGCACGGTCACGCTGGCCAGTTCGCGCGGCGAATCGCCTTTCGCAGGGTCGAAGATGTGGTGATGCGCGAAGTCAGGCGTGAACGCGCATTCGTAATCGCCGGACGTCGCCACGCTGCGGCCCTCCACTTTCAAGGTGGCCGCCAGGATTTCCGCGTCGCGCGGGTCCTGGATGCCCAGGGTCCACGGGCGGCGCACGGCACGCTGTCCGCGTGCAATGAACTCGCCCGTGTCGAGCAGCGCGTGCCGTATGCCGCGCGCCTGCACGGCCGCCAGCGCCATGTCGGCCGCATAGCCCTGCGCCAGGCCATTCAGGGTCAGCGCCATGCCGGGCTGCAGAAAACGCACTTCACGGCGATCCCACGCCAGTTGCCGCCAGCCTACCCTTGCCTGCGCGGCGCGGCGCGATGCTTCCGCAGGCAGGCTCGCCTGGTCTGCCGCCGACCGAAACAGCCGCCATAACGGTTGCACGGTGATATCAAATGCCCCATCGCTCCATTGCGACAAGGTTTGCGCCTGCGCCAGCACGGCCAGCAGGTGCGCGTCCGGCCGGGCCAGGCGACCATCGCGGTTCAGCTGGAAGACCTGGCTGGCGGGACTGTAAATGCTCATCAGGCGGTCGATATTCCCGGCCGCATGCAGGGCGTCTTCAATGGCCAGCTCGGCCTGGCGCTGATCGTGGTGCAAAACAGTGACGGCGATCGTCGTGCCAAACGCCAGCGCTGCGCCGCGATACGGGCGCACGCCGGAGGCCGTGACCGTGCCGCGCGCCATGCTGCCAGGCAAAGACAAAGCCGCCATGCCGGCCACGCTGCCGATCGCCGCCGAAATAAAGCTTCTACGCTGCATTGCTGCTCTCCTCTGCCATGGCCCGGACTATCGGGATGGTACGGGCACGCTTGATTTCCAGCATCAAGGGTGCGCATTTTTCATCGCTGGCGTAAATCACCACGCAATCCATGCATTGAAAACACTCGCCGTAATCGACTTTCCCGCTGGGCGCAATGGCATGATGCTCGCAGCGGTGGCGGCAGGTCTGGCACGGCGTGCCGCATTCCTTGCGGCGGGGAATCCAGTTGAAMAGGCGAAAGCGCCCCAGCAGGGCCAGCGCCGCGCCAAACGGACACAGGAAGCGGCAAAAGAATTTATAGGAAATACTGCTGAGCAGTAGTAAACCCACGGCATACGCGACGAAGGGCCAGGCGCGCACGAAGTTCAGGGTGATGGCTGTCTTGAACGGTTCCAGCTCCACCAGCTTGTCCGTGATCTGGCTGGAAAACATGCTGCTGCCGAGAATGGCCGCCAGCAAGCCATATTTGATCCATTTCAAGCGTTCGTCCAGGCGCGGCTTGATTTTCCACTGCGGCAAGCGCAACCATTGGCCCAGCTTGCCCGTGAATTCCTGCAAGGCGCCAAACGGGCACAGCCAGCCGCAAAACGTGCCGCGGCCCCATATGAATAGGCTGAGCAGCACGAACGCCCACAGGATCACCGTCATCGGGTCGAACAGGAAGAAGCCCAGGCTGCGCCCCGCCAGCAGCGCCTGGATCACCCCTGTGATATTGACGATCGACAACTGCCCCTGCGCGTAATAGCCGATGAAGCCGATGGTGAACAACAAAAACAGGCGGCGAAACCACGCAAATTGCCGGCCGTCGCGCACCAGGCGTTTCTGCCAGGCCAGCGCGCCGGCCAGCAGCGCCAGCCCGGCCAGCAGGATCAACAGCTCAGCCTTGCGCCCCTTCCACGTGCCGCGCCAGCCGGCATCGTCGCCTTGCGGCGCGCTATAAAAATCGGCAGGCAGGCGGTACGTGAAATCGACGTTGCGCGCGATGCGCTCCGGATACACGATGCCCTTGCTGCGCGTGATCGGCATGGTGAACGCCAGCGGACTGGCCGCATCGAGTCCCGCCTGGCTGATGACGCGAAAGACGGCGATATTTTCAGTCGGCAACGGTCCCGCATCGGACAGGTTCAGTTCCAGGTCCAGGTCGCGCATGTCGATGGGCAAGCCGTCCTGCTTCAGCAACAGGCGCTCGGGCACGGTGCCGCGCACGAAATCGTCGCCCAGCACGCCGTAGCGCCCGCGCGACATGACGAGGATGGCGTGGTCGCCCTCGTCGAGCCGGTTGCGCAGCTTGTTCCAGCTGCGCTCCGTCAACAGATTGCGTCCCACCGTGGGCACGGACACATAGGCCAGATACAGGTCGATGAACACGCCGTCCGGTTCGCGCTGGGCCTGCGCATCGAGTCCGGCGCCATTGCTGCCAGCAAACAGAGTCTCCACCTCCTTGTTGTTCAGGCGTACATGCTGGAGCAAGCCTTGCTCAAGCATCTGCGCCACGCTAAGTTGCTTGAACACCTCCATGCGGATGCGGGCGATCTGGTCCGGATCGCGGCCTTGCGCAAACCCGAGTTTTTTGCGCGACACTTTCAAGGCCGACGCCAGCACGCTCTGGTTGATGATGCGCACGGAAGCCGTGGCCTTCGACACGCCATCGATATCGGCGTGGGTCGCATCGGCCGCCCGCTTGGTGCGCGCACCGATGGCGATGTTCTGCTTGAGCGAGAGTCCCTGATACTGTTTGACGAACTGGAACAGCGGCGCCTCGCCCAAGCCATCGAGAAACACGGGTTCATGCTGCGACAGCACGGCCACGTCCAGGAAACTGCCAAGAGGATTGATGGCGATCAATAAATTGACGGGAACGCCGGAAAAGCCGGGAATCGGCGCCAGGTCCACCGACTCAAACACGTAGCCGACCAGTTCCGTGGCCGTGGCATTTTGCTTGAACAGGGGCCAGACGGGCAGGTCGGCGTCCTTCTCACCGACGACGAGGGGCGCGGGAAAGCGCCGCGCCAGCTCGGCCCGGGTGAGCACGCCGGCCCACGCCTGCCCCAGGATAAACAGGAATAGCCAGCATCCGATGAACAACCGCAGTATCCGCATGCACTACGCTCCATGCGGCGCCGCAGCTTCCGGCGCCGCATTCATTGGTTAGAAAAAAATAATGCCGCCCAGGGACACGCCATTCATCTTCGCTTCGCCGCCCGCAAAGCCCTTCGAGCGCGTCTGGCCCAGTTCACCCACGAGGGTGATCGCGCTGTTGAGCGAGTAATACGCACCGAGGGTCAGGTTGGCGTTCGACTTCAGGCCGCCCGTGCCGGCCGTGTTGTCATCGTTCTTGCTGATGCCATAGGACAAGCCCAGCTTCAGCTTGTCCGTCGTTTTATACGTGCCTTGCAGCAGCCAGTTCTTCGACTTGGTATCGCCCTGGTCTGCATCGGACAAGATGCCGAGTCCCTTGCCGCCCTGGAAGTTGACCAATACGCCGGCCGGGCCCATCTGGTAGGAGCCGCCCACTTCCACGCCGCGCATGGTCAGGTCATCGACGCCAGGCGTTTTCGAGGTGAATTTTTGCGACTTCACGCCCAGCCAGGCTTTCAAGCCTTCCTGCGCATACGTCAGCTGCGCCTGCACTTGCGGGCTGGACTTCGAAGAATAGGTCGAACCTGCCACGATGGGCGTGTCCGACACGGGGCTGACCAGCGCCACGTCGACGCCAACGCCGCCGGACTTCGGCGAGCTGTACATGATCTGGCCATAGTTGCCCAGATAGGTATAGCCGGCACCGATATGGCCCAGCGTGACGCGGCCCCGCTGCGTGGCCTGCACGGGCGCGCCCGAGCCCAACAAGGTCATGTCGGACAGGATCGCATTTGCGCCGAAGATGCCGTAGTCGCGGCCCAGCTTGAAGGTGCCCATTTCCGCATTGCCAAACGTAAAGAAAGCCTGACGCACGTCGACTACGCTGTTCTGGCTGATGGCGCTGTCCGTGGCCGTCGAGTTGTAGATGCCGATCAAGGCTTTCACGTCGTATTCGCCCAGGCGCGAGCTTGCCGAGGTGATCAAGCCATTCGGCAGCAAGCCGTTGCCGATGGTGGTGCGGTCCTTCTCTCCGCCGCAACCGAGCGCCTGGCCGCCCAGCGCCAGCCCGCCCACCGCGTCGCCCGAACACGACACTTGCGTGTAATAGGCATTGACGATGCCGCCCACCGACACGGTCCAGTCGCCGGCCTTGATATCGACGGCTTGCGCCTGCCCTACCGCTGCAATCGTCATGACACCCAGGCTCCCCAGCTTGATCAATGTGTTCATTGCTTCTCCTCTTTCTTCTCTGTTTTTAGTGTGCACATCAGTGATTGATGTACCTCAAGCTTTGGCAATAAGCGTGCCCAACACGACTCACAGGGAGAAAGAGAAAAAGCGTCGTTAACATGTGCAGCAGCGGATCAATTGCCCCGCACGGTGTTCATTTTTTGACCAAAAGTATGTGCAACAAAGATACAGGTAAACAAAAAACTGACGGCCAAGGCCGTCAGCAAAAAGAAAGCGCCCGGCAGGCAGGGAGACACCCATCCGAGTGGCCCGGGCGCCTCCCCCCTTACTTCGATGCCAGCTTGAAGACCCACACGGAACCACCCTGTTCCAGGAAGTTGACCTTCTTCGCCACTTCGCCGCCCCACAGCGGCACGGCGCCGCCCCAGCCGGAAACGACGGCCACGTATTGCGTGTCGCCATCCTGCCAGGTGACGGGTGGCGCCACGACGCCGGAGCCCGTCTGGAATTTCCACAGTTCCTTGCCCGTCTTCGCATCGACGGCTTTCAGGAAGCCTTCCGGCGTGCCGTAGAACACCAGATTGCCTGCCGTGCTCATCACGCCGCCCCACAGCGGCGCGTTGTTCTTGATTTCCCAGACGATCTTGCCCGTCTTCGGATCGACGGCGCGCATGGCACCGATGTAATCGTCAAACAGGGGTTTGATGGTGAAACCGGCGCCGAGGAAGGCGCCGCCCTTCTTGTAGCTGATGGGCTCGTTCCAGATGTCCATGCCCCATTCGTTCGCGGGCACATAGAACAGCTTGGTTTGCGGCGAATAGGCCATCGGCATCTGGTTTTTGGCGCCGAGGAAAGCCGGTGCGGCAAACACGGTCGTGCCCTTCTTGCCCTCCTCTCCCTTGGTCGGGTCGCCAGGGCGGCCGGCGGGAATGAAGTTCGGCCGGCCCGTCTTCAGGTCGATGCTGCTGGCCCAGGTGATTTTCTTGACGAACGGAAAGGCATTCTGCAGCTTGCCCGTGTTGGCGTCGATGACGTAGAAGAAACCGTTGCGGTCGGCCTTGCCGCCGTAGCGCTTGCCATCCATGTCGAAGGTGACGAATTCGTTGGCGCCGTCGAAATCCCAGGCATCGTTCGGCGTGTTCTGGTATGCCCACTTGATCTGCCCCGTCTTCACGTCCAGCGCCACCGTGGACGACGAGTACAGATTGTCGCCGGGACGCAGATGGCTGTTCCATGGCGCCGGGTTGCCGGTGCCAAAATACGCGAGCTTGGTCTGCGGATCATAGGTGCCGCCCATCCACGTCGAAGCGCCGCCCGTTTTCCACAGGTCGCCCGGCCAGGTCTTGTTTACCGTGCCGGACACGCCGTTATCGCTGGCCTTGCCATCCTTGTCGTAGCGGTGGCCCATATGGCCTTCCACGGTCGGACGGCTCCACACGAGGTCGCCCGTCATCGGATTGCGCGCCTCGACCCGGCCGACAATGCCGAACTCACCGCCCGACACGCCCGTCAGCAGCAAGCCTTCGGCGATCAGCGGCGCGGCCGTCATCGAATAGCCGGCCGCATAATCGTCGACTTTCTCTTTCCAGACGATCTTGCCCGTGTTCTGGTCCAGCGCCACGAGATAGGCGTCCAGCGTGCCGAAGATCACCAGGTTACCGTACAGGGCCGCGCCGCGGTTGACCACGTCGCAGCAGGGCATGATGCCGTCCGGCAAACGGTGCTCATATTTCCACAGCTTGGCGCCCGTTTTCAGGTCGATGGCGAAGATGCGCGAATACGATGCCGTGACGAACATCTTGCCGTTGTGAATCAAGGGCTGCGATTCCTGGCCCCGCTGTTTTTCGCCGCCAAACGAGAACGACCAGGCCGGCACCAGCTTGGCCACGGTCTTGTCATTGATCTGCGTCAACGGCGAATAGCGCTGGCCCTGCGTGCCCATGCCGAACGACAGCACGCTGGCCGGATTCCTGGCCGTGCTGTCGAGCATGGCACTGGTGACATTGCCCACGTCGGCCGCCTGGACCAGCGAAACGACACTCAGACCGACGACGATCCCCATGATTTTTTTCTGCACAATCATCTCCCTCTGTTATTAGTATGTGTATGTATCAAGTGCTGCCATGGTCGTGCGGCTGCGCATGCAGCAAGGCGCACTCTTCATCGGTAAACAGGCGCGAACGCGTCAAGAAGCGCTTGCCCGTGCCGTTGTCGAGTGAAAACATGCCGCCATTGCCATCGACCACATCGATAATCAACTGGGTATGCTCCCAGTACTCGAATTGCTCGAGTCCCATGTAGAACGGTGTGCCATTCAAATTGCCGAGATAAATGTCGGTATCGCTGACATCGAACTCGCCCAGCGCATAGCACATGGGCGCGCTGCCGTCGCAGCAACCGCCTGACTGGAAAAACATCAGCGGGCCGTGACGCAGGCGCAACTTGTCCATCATTTCCAGCGCCGCATCGGTGGCGACCACCCTGGCAATTGCTGCACTCATGGCATCCCTTTCTGTGCGCCGCACCCGAGGAACAGGGGGCGGCGCCTGTTGCCGGTTTAGAAGAAGCCCAGGGCTTTCGGGCTATAGCTCACCAACAGGTTCTTCGTTTGCTGATAGTGGTCGAGCATCATCTTGTGATTTTCGCGGCCGATACCCGATTGCTTGTAGCCGCCGAACGCGGCGTGGGCCGGATACAGGTGGTAGCAATTGGTCCACACGCGGCCCGCCTGGATGGCGCGGCCCATGCGGAAGGCACGCGAGCCGTCACGCGTCCACAGGCCGGCGCCCAGGCCGTACAGGGTGTCGTTGGCAATCGCCAGCGCGTCGGCCTCGTCCTTGAAGGTGGTCACGGAGACGACGGGCCCGAAGATCTCTTCCTGGAAGATGCGCATCTTGTTGTTGCCCTTGAACACGGTCGGACGCACGTAGTAGCCGCCTTCCAGGTCGCCCGCCTGCGTATTGCGCTCGCCGCCGGCCAGCACTTCGGCGCCTTCCTGGCGGCCGATGTCGAGATAGGACAGGATTTTTTCCAGCTGCTCCTGTGATGCCTGCGCGCCTATCATGGTGGACGAGTCGAGCGGATTGCCCTGCTTGATGGCGGCCACGCGCTTCAGGGCCCGTTCGATGAATTTCTCGTAGATCGATTCCTGGATCAGCACGCGCGATGGGCAAGTGCACACCTCGCCTTGATTCAGCGCAAACATGGCAAAGCCTTCCAGGCATTTGTCGAAATACTCGTCGTCCGCATCCATCACGTCTGCAAAGAAGATGTTCGGCGACTTGCCGCCCAGCTCCAGGGTGACGGGAATCAGGTTTTGCGCGGCATAGCCCATGATCAAACGGCCCGTGCCCGTTTCACCCGTGAAGGCGATCTTGGCGATGCGCTTGCTCGAGGCCAGCGGCTTGCCCGCTTCCAGGCCGAAACCGTTGATGATGTTCAGCACGCCAGGCGGCAGCAGGTCGCCGATCAGCTCGATCAACACCATGATCGAGGCGGGCGTTTGCTCGGCCGGTTTCAGGACGACGCAATTGCCGGCGGCCAGGGCTGGCGCCAGCTTCCACACGGCCATCAGGATCGGGAAATTCCAGGGAATGATCTGGCCCACGACGCCCAGCGGCTCGTGATAGTGATAGGCATAGGTTTCCGCGTCGATTTGCGCGACGGAACCTTCCTGCGCGCGGATGCAGCCGGCAAAGTAGCGGAAATGGTCGATGGCCAGCGGAATGTCGGCATTCATCGTTTCGCGGATCGGCTTGCCGTTGTCGATGGTTTCCGCCGTGGCGATCAGGCTCAGGTTCTGTTCGATGCGGTCGGCGATGCGGTTCAGGATATTGGCGCGCTCGGCAGGCGAAGTCTTGCCCCAGGCATCCTTGGCGGCATGGGCGGCGTCCAGCGCCAGCTCGACGTCTTCCGTCGTGGAGCGGGCGATTTCGCAAAACGGCAAGCCCGTGATCGGCGTAATGTTGGGAAAATATTCACCTTTTACGGGGGCAACGAATTTGCCGCCGATGTAGTTGTCATAGCGTTGTTTGAAGGGATTGGCTACGCCCAGTTTGCTGATGTCTGCGAGATTCATGTCGTCCTCTATCGGGTGAATTAGAATAAAAGTACTTAATTAAAATCAAACGTCCTGGTACAGATGGGGTGAGTACACGGAGTCTTCCGCAAATGCCGTGCCAGCTCGCCGTCCCACTACAAACTTAGCGGGTTTTACTGCTGTTGCAAGGGCATGGCGTCAATAGCGGCGCGCTTTTCACCCATGCGCCCGGGCCGGACGGCAGGCGGCGCTTTATTGGCGTATTGAACAGGGCGGCGGCGTCCTGTTCCAAGCCGAACCAGCCCTGCTGCGCCGCTGCACAATGGAACAGGTGTACCAGACTGGAACACCTGTTCCGGCTTGCCTAGCGGATCACCACGCCCCATGGCAATTCGCCCACGGCAACATCGGCCACCTTGCGCGCGCTGGCCGTGTCGATGACGGAGACGCTGTTCGAGCGCCCGTTGGCCACGTACAGCTTGGCGCCGTCGGGCGTGATGGCCATGTTCCACGGGCGCTTGCCGACTGGAATGGTGGCCGTCACCTCGTTGCTGGCCGTATCGATCACCATCACCGTGCCGTCGATGCCATTCGAGACATATACGTGCTTGCCACCAGGATGGACCACGATGCCATTCGCATTCTTGCCTGCAGGAATGGTGGCGATGGACTTGCGCAGCGTCATGTCGATCACATACACGGCGTTGACCAACTCGCACGCCACGTAGGCGCGGCCGGAATCGGGGCTGAAGCCGATGCCGCGCGGACGCAGTCCCACGGCGATGGAAGCCACCTGGCGGCGTTGCGCCACATCAATGACGTCGACTTGCTCGGCCTCTTCCGCGCTGACCAGCAGCCAGCGCCCATCGGGGCTGAAGACGGCGTGTTCCGGGTTGCGCCCCTGCACCTTGATATCGGCGAGCACGACGCCCGTATGGCCATCGAGCAAGGCCACGCTATTGTTTTCCTCGACAGCCACGGCCACGTAATTGCCGTCGTGCGAGGCGCTGACGCCTTCGGGCGACTTGCCCAGCGCTACGCTGCGTACGGGCGCACCGGCAGCGTTGTCGATCAGCAGCAAGGCGCTGCTGGCTGCATCCGTGACAAACAATTGCCGCCCGGTGGGATCGGCGGCGATGCCGCGCGGGCGCTTGCCAGCCGCGATCTGGCGCACCACCTGGTCGGTGGCCGTGTCGATCACGCTCAGGGTGCCCGACTTTTCATTGGGCACATAGGCAAACGGTTCGGCATGGGCATACGCACATGCCAGCGCCGGCAGCAATACGCAAGCCTGGCGCAAACGTCGGAATAACTTGGGCATAATCACCTTTTCAATGGCAAAACAGGGAAAAAGCGCTGGCTGGCAGCGCCTCTGATGATTCCTGCATGCAAACCCCGTGCCACTGGCGCGCGTATAATTTCCCATCACCAATGGAGACATGGCAGGCATATTGCTTGAGAAGACTATGCAGACCTGCGCCGCGCACGCGATCAAGCAGGCTTTATTCACATTGGAGAACCGCATGCAGCATCGTTTCCGCCTGAACACCATCGCCAGCCTGTTTGTTGCCGGCAGCGCCACCCTCGCCCCCCACGTCTTTGCTGCCGAGCCCGCTGACCTGGCCGGCGGGCAACTCATGGATACGGTCGTGATCAGCGGCAGCCGCATCGCCCACCCCAGCCAGGAGGTGCCGGCCTCGATCGACGTGGTCGACAGCGCCCGCATCCAGGACGGGCAAATCCGCGTCAATGCGTCGGAGGCGCTGGCCGCCGTGCCCGGACTGGTGGTGCAGAACCGCCAGAACTATGCGCAGGACCTGCAGATCTCGTCGCGCGGCTTCGGCGCCCGCTCGGCCTTCGGCGTGCGCGGCGTCAAACTGATCAGCGATGGCATTCCCGCCAGCATGCCCGACGGCCAGGGCCAGGCCGCCACCTTCAACCTCGATACGGCCGAGCGCATCGAAGTGCTGCGCGGACCGTTTTCTGCCATCTATGGCAACCATTCTGGCGGCGTGATCCAGCTGTTTTCCAAGGATGGGCAAAATCCCCCGTCCGTCGAACTGAACGTGACGGGCGGCAGCTACGGCACCAGCAAGGCGGACTTGACGGCGCAAGGCCAGGCGGGCGGCATAGGCTACGTGCTCGACGGTTCGCGCTTCCGTACGGACGGTTTCCGCGACCACAGCGCCGCCACACGCGAACAGGCGTTCGGCAAGATCACCATCAAGCCGACGAAGGACAGCAAGCTGACCATCGTCGCCAACAGCCTGCATCAGGGCAACACGCAAGATCCGCTGGGCGTCACCTGGCCCACGTTTGCGCGCGACCCGCGCGCCGGCGAAATCGATGCGAGCGACACGCAAAACCCGAAGCGCACCCTGGCCGAACGCTACAACACGCGCAAAAGCATCGATCACCAGCAGATCGGCGCCACCTACGAGCAATCATTCGGCGATGACCGCCTGCATGTGACGGTGTATGGCGGCAACCGCGACGTGATCCAGTACCAGGCATTTAATAAGGCATTCCAGGCGCCGCCCAAGCATTCGGGCGGCGTGGTCGACTTCCAGCGGGAGTTCTACGGCATCGACACCAACTGGCTGCACGTGAATCAATTGGCTGGCGGCAAGCTGAGCACCACCATCGGCATCGATTACGGCCGCTCCAGCGATGACCGCACCGGCTATGAAAACTTTATCGGCAACACATTTGGCGTGAAGGGCAAGCTGCGCCGCGGCGAGCAGGACGTGGTGTCCAGTCTCGATCCGTATATCCAGACGGAATGGCAGAGCGGGCCATGGCTGCTGAGCGCAGGTTTGCGCTACAGCAAGATGAAAGTGGCGGTCAATGATCACTTCCTCGGCAATGGCGACGACAGCGGCAGCCTGGAATACAGCCACACGACACCCGTGCTGGGCTTGCTGTACAAGCTGACGCCCAGCGTCAACGTGTACGCCAGCGCCGCGCGCGGCTTCGAGGCGCCCACCTTGAACGAACTGTTTTACTCGGGCACGGGCGGCGGTTTCAATTACCAGCTGAAACCGGCCACCAGCACCAACCTGGAAGCGGGCATCAAGGCCAAGCTCAACAACAACACGCATGTAAACGCCGCCTTGTTCCAGATCAAGACCAGCGACGAACTGGTGGTCGATCAATCGAGCGGCGGGCGCACCAGCTACCGCAATGCCAGCAAGACCTTGCGCCAGGGCATGGAGGTATCGCTGGACTCGACCCTGCCTTACGGTTTCACGGCGAAAGTGGCGCTGACCAGCCTGCATGCCGTGTATGACCAGGCCTTTGGCAGCGTACGCGAAGGCAGCCGCTTGCCGGGCGTGCCCAGCGCCAATCTGTTCGCGGAGCTGGCGTGGAAAGACACGCTCGACCGTTTCGGCGCGGCAGTGGAAAGCGTGGCCAGCAACCAGGTCTACGCGGAAGATAGCAACATCGAAAAACCGGCGCCCGGCTACACGGTGTTCAATGCCCGCTTCAACGCCAAACAAAACGCAGGCCATTGGCGCTTCAAGGAATTTGCCCGTCTGAACAATCTTTTCGACAAGACTTACGTGGGTTCCGTCATCGTCGGCGACAGCAACAAGCGCTACTATGAAGCGGCGCCGGGCCGTAACTGGCTGCTAGGCGTCAGCGCCCAATACGCCTTTTAAGAACACCTGAGAAAAAGTCCATGGCGGCGTTGCATTGCCTGGCCGTACTATTCGTACTGCCTGCGGCAATGCGCCTTGCCCTGAACATTTTTCAGGCGTTCTCATGATCTGAGAAAAAGTCCATGGCGGCGTTGCATTGCCTGGCCGTACTATTCGTACTGCCTGCGGCAATGCGCCTTGCCCTGAACATTTTTCAGGCGTTCTCATGAAAAAGCCCGCGCCTCTTCCGATGTGCGGGCTTTTAAACGAAAGCAGGCTACTTCAGGGCCGCGCTTCCTTCACGCCATGCTTCTCAAAGATGGCTTTCAATTCACCGCTGGCCGCCATCTCGTTCATGGCCGCCTGCAGCAGCTTGCCCACGTCGAGCTGCTGGCGGCTGACGGCCAGGCCCACGGCCCAGCCGGCACGCGGCAAGCGGGCGAACGCCACTTCGCTCAGGGGGAAGGCGGGGTCGCTTTTCAGCACCGACTCGATTTCCGAGCGGTTCGCCAGTACGGCGTCGAGCTTGCCCGCCTGCAATTGCTGCAAGGCTTCGGTCGCCGTGTCGAAGATGCGCACGTCGTCGCGGTACTTGCCATTGTCCTCGCCCAGCATCAGCATGGCGGCGATCGACACTTTTTCGACGCCGATGCGCTTGCCGGCGAGGCTGGCGACCCCGTCGAATTGCGGCACGGCTTGCACGCTGCGGGCCAGGCGCACGGTTTCCACATAGTATGGGGCGAAGATCTCGACCTTGTCGTTGTCCGCCATCAATTTCTTGTCGACCGGCACGTGCAGCATCACGTCGGCGGGACCATAGCCGAGGTAATGTCCCTTCCACACCATATTGCGCAAGTCGTCGTTGAGGTTTTCGCCGGCGGGAAAGGGCAGCAAGCTCAGTTTCAAGCCCAGCTTTTTCGCCAGCGCTTCGGCAATGTCGATATCGATGCCCGTACCCTTGTCGGAAAACGGGGCGAACTCGTTATACACAGCCACTTTCAGGCTGCCCGACTGCTGCACTTTCTGCCAGTCGGCGCGCGCCGGCGCGGCCGCGCACAGCGCCAGGCAGGCGAGCGAGAGCATCGCGCGCGTGCCCCGGAGTTGAAATGAACGCATGGGACTCCTTCGTGATCAGTTCGGCCTAATTAGACTCGCGGCGGGTTTCCAGGTAGGTCTTGATGGCCCACATGGCTTCCTGGTTGAACACGCCCTCGAACGGCGGCATGTACACGGCGCCATTGCGTACTTTACCGTGACGTATGGTCGCCAGGAAATAATTGTCCGTTTCCTTGTAGCAAGCCTGTTTCTTTGTCTCATTCTTGATACCGAAACAGTCGCGATCGAGCTGGCGCAAGTCCGGCGCGATGCCGCCCGAGATGGCTTCGATGCCGTGGCAGCGGGCGCAGTTCTGATTGTAGGCCGAGGTGCCCACCGTCAGGGCCAGTTTGTTGCCCCGATATGGGTTTTGCTCGAGCCATTTGTCGCCCACCTTGGGTAAACCCGTGGTGTCGACGCCTTGCGGCGTGACATTGCCGTGCGCATAGGCTTGCGGCAAGGTCAGCAGGGAAGTGAGGGCAACAGCGCCGGCGGCGGCTACGCCGAGCAGGGTGCGGATGGAATAGGTCATGCTGGTCTCCTTGGTAGTGAATATCCAAAGAAGAGCAAATGCCATGCCATGCATGCGTACCCCTGATCCGGCCGCCCATGTATCAATTTGGAACAGCTGCAACAGGTATTTGTGTCACCGCGTACGTCAGGCGGCGGCCACCGTGCAGATACTGCCCCGCTCCTGCTGCTCGAAAGTAATACGCACGGGCAAGAAGCGGGAAATCACGTCCGCATTCGTCAACGCATGCTGCGACACCTTGCTGCAGCTGAAGGCGCCGCCGCCGGCCAGCGCCATGGGCAGCAGGAGCTGGTCGGCCAGGTGCTCGCCCACGGCCGCGTCCGTCTTGAGATAGGCGCGCACCTCGTTCAGCAGGCGCTTGGCCACGGATTCGGCCAGCAGGGACTTTTCGCCGAACGAGGTAAATACTTCCGTGACATATTCATGCTCCAATGTCAGCAGCAAGACGTTGCCCGGCCCCTGCTCCGCCGGCAGGCCGACGATGCGCAGCTGCTTGCCGCTCCAGCCCATGCCCTGGGCGACGCGCTCGAGCTCGCGCTGCGCCACGTTCACATGCACGCCCGCCACCACGCTCTCCGCATACCCGGCCTTCCGCTCGCCGCGCTGCAACAATACGATGGGCAGCAAGCGCTGGCATGGTTGCACCGTGGCAATCACTTCGCCGCCGCCCGCGGGATGAAAGCCGTAGCGCTGCTGCGCGATATCGACGTCGGCGCCCATCTGTTCCAGGATGCGGCCATACGCGCGCTGCAAAAAATGCACGGGCGGCGCCATGGCATTGTGCGTGCCGCCGCTGATGCGCACGGTGGACGGACCATCCGCATGCAGCAAAGCCGGCAACAGGGTTTGCAACACCAGGGTGCAACTGCCGGCGCTGCCGATGGCGAATCGGTAATCGCCGCCGCGTATGGGGCCAGGCACGAATTCCAGGCTCGATGCGCGCAGCGCCACCGGCGTCGTGCGCGCCCCGCAAATGGCGGCCGCCGCCTGCACGGCCAGCAGATGCTGGCGCAGCAAGCCGGGCTTGTCCCGCCCCGCGCGGATATTCGACAAGCGGAATGGCTGCCCCGTGATCATGGACAGGCTCAGCGCCGAGCGCAAAATCTGTCCGCCGCCTTCGCCTTGCGCTCCATCAATTTCTATCATTTCTACTTTCTTTCTATTAACCTTTGACGCAAACGACCTGCTTCAGGATATGCACGACGTCGACCAGTTCGCGCTGCGCCAGCATCACCGCATCGATATCCTTGTAAGCCATCGGAATCTCATCGATCACGTTTTCATCCTTGCGGCATTCCACGCCCTCGGTGGCGCGGATCTGGTCGGCCAGGCTGAAGCGCCGCTTCGCTTCCGTGCGGCTCATCGTGCGTCCCGCACCGTGGCTGCAGCTATGGAAACTGTCCGCATTACCCTTGCCGCGCACGATAAAACTCTTCGCGCCCATGGAACCGGGAATGATGCCCAGCTCCCCGGCGCGGGCCGAGACGGCGCCCTTGCGCGTGACCAGCACGTCCTTGCCGAAGTGGTGTTCCTTCTGCACATAGTTATGGTGGCAGTTGACGGCTTCCACATGCGTCTGGAACGGCTTGTGGATGACCGTGCGCACGGCCGCGATCAGGTTTTGCATCATCACTTCGCGGTTGTTGCGCGCGAAACGCTGCGCCCAGCCCACCGCTTCCACGTAATCGTCGTAATGCTGCGTGCCTTCGGCCAGGTAAGCCAGGTCCTGGTCGGGCAGGTTGATGAAGTGGGTACGCATATCCTGCTTGGCCAGTTCGATGAAATGCGTGCCGATGGCATTGCCCACGCCGCGTGAACCCGAATGCAGCATGAACCATACGCTGCCCTGCTCGTCGAGGCACACTTCGACGAAGTGGTTACCGCTGCCCAGGGTTCCCAGGTGACGATAGTTATTCGTGTTCTTCAGCTTGGGCGTTTTCAGGCAGATGGCGTCGAATTCATCCTTCAGCTGCAGCCACGCGGCGTCGACCACCGAGGGCGGCGTATGCCAGGAACCCTCGTCGCGGCCCCGGTGGCCCCGCGTCTTCGGCGACATCCCGTGCGGAATGGCGCGCTCGATGGCGCTGCGCAGCGGCCCCAGGTTATCGGGCAAATCGCTGGCCGTCAGCGTGGTCTTGGCCGCCATCATGCCGCAGCCGATATCGACGCCCACGGCTGCCGGAATCACGGCGCCCAGGGTGGGGATCACGCTGCCGATGGTCGATCCTTTACCGAGGTGAACGTCGGGCATGACGGCGATATGCTTGTAGATGAACGGCAGGGTCGCCGTGTTGCGCAATTGTTTTTTTGCCGCTTCTTCGACAGGCACGCCACGCGTCCACATTTTCACGGGACGGCTGCCTTCGGTATGCAGGACTTCGTATTCTTCGTTTTTCATCGCTATGCTCTTCTTCTATTGTATAGGGGGTGATGACAAGGATTGGTGAAACATTGCCGACGCATCGGCTCTAAATGTAGTTCCACCGGCATTCATCAGTACGACAACCCGACCAGGGAGACAGGATTTCTGCCAGGCTGACTGCACCTGGCAGGCCGGTTTGACGCGGCTGATCGATGTAATCCTGTCGGCATTCGGGGCACTGCGGCGCATGACCAGCCGGGACAGGACATCTTTATGTAGCCTTGTCCGCATTCATGCGCTTTGCTTCAACAACCTCGCGCCGCGATATCGATGGCGGCGATTTCCCCCACCCAGTGGGCTGGGTCCAGCTGGCCGGCGGCAAAGGCGGCGATGATCCTGAATACATCATCGRAAAAACCGCCGATATTCAAAATATCCCCGCGCTCCATCGCCTGCGTGGTGGCGTGCGGCGCAATATCGATGCAGACCAGCTTTGCCTGCGGATTGCGCTGCTTGAAGACATTCCACTGTCCCATGGTCGCCGTGGCGCCGCTGCGCTTCGCGTCGATCCACGATTCGTTATCGGACACATAGATCACCAGGTCGGCCAGCTCCTTCCTGCCGTTCATGCGCAGCAGGGGCGCGCTGCAATTGGTGCCGCCACCGCCGATGGCCGCCAGCCTGGCCGCGTTCTCCATCACGCTATCATCCGCGCCGAGCGCGCACTGCACCACGCTGTGCTCGAACGGCAGCACCATCGCGTCCGGATTCTTGCGCAGCATGGCCGCCGCCACCAGCGCCGCCACGTCGATGCAGCGCACGTTCGAGGTGGCGCTGCCGCGAAAACCGCTGACGGGTGACGCCATCGAGCCGGAAACGTCGGGACACACCACCACCTTGCCGGCGATCCGCGGCACGTTCGCCAGCGATATTTCCAGCGCCTGCTCCAGCGCCGCGTGCACGATGCGCGGTACCTTGTCGCCGGCGGCCAGGTACGCCGACATCAGCTGGTACGGAAACACGCGCGAGCTGGCGATCGCCGCGGGATCGCACAGCCTGGCGGCGATCAGTTCCGGCATGCCGGCGATGTCGTACACGCCATGGCGGGCGAAGGTGTTCAAATTCATGCGCACCATCTGCCAGCCGCCCTGGCGGGCGATCTGCGCCCACGCCTGTGCGTTCAAGGGCAGCGCCGTCAGCATCTGAAACGGCACTGCCGGAATCGCTTGCGCTGGATCAAGCTTGTAAGCTTCGAACGCTGCCAGCGTCGGCGGCAGTGCGGCGGCATCGTAGGGCTTGCCGATCAGCCAGGCGAAAAACGCGGCCCGCCAGGCATCGCCGGGTTTCGGGTGCACCATCTTGACCACGTCGGCCAGCGATGGGCTATTGCCCACGGCGGCGGCCAGCAAGGCCTGTTCCGACGCGCCGTTCAGCCATGCCTGCACGAGCTTTTTCGGACGCGATCCCAGCGATTTGCGGCCGATGACGCCCGAACGCACGATTTGCACGAAATTGCGCAGCATCTTGCCATTGTTGATGACGCGTTGAAAAGCCGGCGCGAATTCCACGGCGCCCTGCCCCGCCAGCACGGCCACCAGCAAGGCCGGCATATCCTTCATATAGCCCCGTTCGCGGCAGTACACGGCCGTTTGCGCAATGAAGGCCGGCTCGACGGCCTGGCACAGCTCGATCACCTTTGCCAGCTGCGCGTCGGCGCTCGCATAAAACGTCGTGTTCAGGCAGCCCGTGGCCGCGTATTGTGCCAATTGATGGCGTGGCGTCAGCGCATACGCTGGCGCGCCTTCGGCATTGTGCGCCAGCGCCGCCGGCAAGGTTGCGCTCTGTTTCGCGCTGTGGAATAACTGGGCGTTGGCCATTTTTTTCCTCTTCTACTCTATGCGTTTATCTCGGTGTTATCCCTTCTATTGCAAGCGCTGTGCCAGCTTTCCGCAATTTCCCAGCAGTGCTTGTAAGTAATTGATTTTATTCATCAATATTTTCAACGTGCGCTTTCAGGCGAAAATGGGCAACATCGGATATTCAGATACAATTATCTTTTCAGATAAACTCCTATCCAATCCATGCAAGCAAAACGCACCGTCGTCATCGGTTTTCTCGGCACACAGCTCGACAACGGCAGGGGCGCGGCCCGCTGGGAAAAGTGGCGGCCCAGCGTCGCGTTGACCCAGCATGAAGACAGGATCATCGACCGTTTCGAACTGCTGTACGCCGGCGAGCAATTTGCCAGCCTGGTACGCCAGGTGTCGCAGGATATCGCCAGCGTCTCGCCGGAAACGCAGCTGCTCGCGCATGACCTGCCGATCAGCGATGCCTGGGATTTTGAAAACGTGTATGGCGCCCTCTATGATTTCGCCAACAGCTATCCCTTCGACCCGGACCAGGAGGATTACTGGATCCACATCACCACCGGCAGCCACGTGGCGCAAATCTGCATGTTCCTGGTGACGGAAGCGCGCTATTTTCCTGGCCGCCTCGTGCAGACGTCGCCGCCGAAACGCCAGGCCATTGGCAATCCCGGCAGTTACGCGCTGATCGACCTCGATCTGTCGCGTTACGACCAGATCGCCCAGCGCTTTACGCGCGAGCAGGCCGAAGCCGTAGCGTTCCTGAAGTCCGGCATCGCCACGCGCAATGCGAAATTCAACGCCATGATCGGGGAAATCGAGCGCGTCGCCATCAAGTCAAAAGCGCCCATGCTGCTGACGGGGCCGACCGGCGCCGGCAAGTCCTTTCTCGCGCGCCGCATCTATGAGCTGAAACGGTCGCGCCACCAGATCGACGGCAAGTTCATCGACCTCAATTGCGCCACCCTGCATGGCGACGGCGCCGCGTCCACCCTGTTCGGCCATATCAAGGGGGCATTTACGGGCGCCGGTGCGGACCGGCCAGGCTTGCTGCGCAGCGCGCACAAGGGATTGCTGTTTCTCGATGAAATCGGCGAACTGGGACTCGATGAACAGGCGATGCTCTTGAAAGCCATCGAAGAGAAACGCTTCTTCCCCGTCGGCGCCGACGCGGAGGTGCAAAGCGACTTCCAGCTGATCGCCGGCACCAACCGCGACCTGGGCAAAGAGGTAGCGGCCGGCCGCTTCCGCGAAGACCTGTATGCGCGCATCAATCTGTGGACCTATGCATTGCCGGGCCTGGCGCAGCGGCCGGAAGACATCGAGCCGAACCTCGACTACCTGCTGGCGCAGTACGGCGCGGAGACGGGCGAGCGCGTGCGCTTCAACAAGGAGGCGCGCGAGCGCTTCATGCGCTTTGCCGCCGCGCCATCGGCTGCCTGGCACGGCAATTTCCGCGATTTGTCCGCCGCCGTCACGCGTCTGGCCACCCTGTCGGAAGCGGGGCGCATCACGGACCAGGTCGTGGATGAGGAAACGGCACGCCTGCGCCGCCTGTGGCAGCATCATGGCGTGCGGCCTGATGGAGACGAAGTGGCACTGGCGCAGATCATGGGAGAAGCGGCCGCCGCCCGGCTGGATCTGTTCGATGCGCTGCAGCTGCAGGCGGTCATCAAGGTGTGCCGGCAGTCGAACAGCCTGTCCGACGCGGGCCGCACGCTGTATGCCGTCTCGCGCGCGGCAAAAGCCAGACCGAACGATGCGGACCGGCTCAAGAAATACCTGGCCCGCTTTGCCCTTGATTGGGATACAGTGTCTGTAAGCAACTAATACATAATGACAATGATTCCTGAAGAAATACGAGTAGAAATCATGCGCCGCCTGGCGGCCGTGGAAGAAAAGGAAGGCGTACGGATACTGCTGGCCATTGAGTCCGGTAGCCGCGCCTGGGGCTTTGCCTCGCCCAATAGCGACTTCGACGTGCGGTTCATCTATGCCCGGCCTGAAGACTGGTACTTGAGCGTCGACCTGGAAGACAAGCGCGACGTGATCGAATATCCCATCGTCGACGATATCGACCTCAATGGCTGGGATGTGCGCAAGGCGCTCCAGCTATTCKGGCGCTCCAATCCCGCCGTGATTGAATGGATACAGTCGCCGATACAATATATCGAAAATGGCCATTTCAAGACTGGCATCCAGGCCTTGCTCAATTCCATCTATACGCTGGAAAAGGGTATTTACCATTACCGCAGCATGGCCAAGACCAATTACCGCGGCCATCTGATGGCGGAGATGGTGCCTTTGAAGAAGTATTTTTATGTATTGCGCCCCTTGCTGGCCACGCGCTGGATAGAAACCTATCGCACCGCGCCGCCCATCGAATTTGCGGCCCTGCTGCACCTGTTACCCAAGGAAGAGGGCTTGCTGGAAGAAATTCACAGGCTGCTCGAGCGTAAAAAGCTCGCGCTGGAAAAAGAATTAGCCCCACGCATCGATAAGCTCAATGCATTTATCGAATCGGAATTGGCCAGGCTGGAGAATTTCAGCGTGGAGAAAGAAGAAAAACCCGCCGGGATGCAGGATTTGAATCATCTGTTCCAGCGGATACTACGAGAAATCTGATCTGAAAATGACAAAGGCAGCGCGCAGCGCTGCCTTTTTTTCGTCCGTGCGCCGTGCAAGCGCGGCAATCTGTGGACGTAAAAAAACCCCCACCGGATCACCGATGGGGGTTTTTTCGAATAAGAAGCCTGACGATAACCTACTTTCACACTGGTTGCAGCACTATCATCGGCGCAAAGTTGTTTCACGGTCCTGTTCGGGATGGGAAGGGGTGGGACCAACTTGCTATGGTCATCAGGCATAACTTGTACTGACGCTTGTTCTCTATTGAGCAACAAGGCCATGAATCTGGAAGAAGCGGATTAT
>NZ_NEGZ01000070.1 GCF_002127585.1 Janthinobacterium sp. GW458P | reverse complement strand
CAAGGCCGGGGCGATGGCCGCCGGGGCGGGCACGCCAGCGCGCGGCATGAAATGCCAGGCCAGCGCGGCCGTCACCAGCGCGCCGGCCAGCACGCCACCGGCCACCTGCGGCCAGCGCAAGCCCCGTCCGGCAGCCGGCTTGCCCTCTTCCGCAAACACTTCCTCGGCGGCGCGGCGCAGGATCTGGCGCGTCACCTGCGGCCGGTTTTCCACGTAGGCGCCCAGCAGCGCGCGGTCGCACAGCAGGTTGATGCGGCGCGGCACACCTTTACTCAAGGCATGGATCTGCGCCATCAGGCGCGGCGCGAACGGCGTCTGCGCCATGCCGCCGGCCACGGCCAGGCGGTGGTGGATATAGCTGGCCGTTTCATCGGCCGTCAGCGATCCCAGGTGATAGCGCGCGATCACGCGCTGCGCCAGCTGCTCCAGTTCGGGACGGGCCAGCATGGCGCGCAATTCCGGCTGGCCGATGAGGATGATCTGCAGCAGCTTGCGCTCGCTCGTTTCCAGGTTCGTCAGCAGGCGCAGCTGTTCCAGCACGGCGGCGGACAGGTTTTGCGCTTCATCAATGATCAGCACATTGTTCTTGCCCTGCGCATGGCTGGCCAGCAGGTGCGCATTGATGGCGTCCACATAGCCTTTCACGCTGGCAACATCTGGCGCCACGGCGATGCGGAATTCCTCGCAGATCGACAGCAGCAATTCCTCGACGGACAGTTTCGGATTGAAGATGTAGGCAAGCTGGCAATTGTCCGGGATCTGCTCCATGAAGCAGCGGCACACGGTGGTCTTGCCGGCGCCGATTTCGCCCGTCAGCAGCACGAAGCCGCCGCCGCTGCCCACGCCGTACAGCAAGTGCGCGAGCGCCTCGCGGTGGCGCTCGCTCATGAACAGGTAGCGGGGATCGGGGGCGATCGAAAACGGTGATTGCTTGAGCTGGAAATAATGCGTGTACATGGAAACCCTGCGGATGAAGCGATCAAAATGCGCGGCGGCAAGCCGCTGCCCTCAGCGGGTGCGGGCGGGCGGCAACGGCTTGTATTTGGCGCAATAGACTTTTGCCTTGCTACGGAAGTACACGATTTTACTGCCAGGCACGGAACCGCGGACGGGAAATGCGGAATTGTCGAGTTTGTTGAAACGCAAGCCCGAGGCGCTGCGAATGGCCGGCTCCAGCTTTTCCGGCGTCGAGTCCGCCACCACGCCCATGAAGACGAGGGCACTGGTGTCGTCGCTGACGATGACGTCGGTAATCGGCGCGCCCCACAGGGTCGCTTCCGTGCGGAACCAGTAGGCGCCCCCTTCATGCTTGTAGGCCGGACCGAAAGCCGTCAGCAGATAGGCATAGAAGGCCTTGTTGTCGATATGGTCGACGCACAGCACGGCATTGCCCACCACTTGCCCGAACGTTGACGGCGCCGGCCTGGCCTGCGCCAGCACGCCGGACACGGGCGCGCCCGCGGCCAGCACGGCGCAAGCCGCCAGCAGGGCCGGCCAGCGCCACGGATGCGACAAGGAAAGGCGCGCGCGCATGCCTAACGCTTGCGCTCTTCTTTCTTGACCTTCTTGGCTTCCTTCTTTTCCTTCATGGTCTTGGCCGGTTCTTTCTTGGCTTCTTTCTTGCTGTCCTGTGCCTTGCTCATCATCTACTCCATGCCTGGGCGGAAATGCCTGGGCCATTATGACACTCCCCCATGAAAATGCCACGTCCTTTCCCCCATGCAATAGACCGCGGCCGGCAAGCACAGCCAGCGCATGCGCTTATTTGCAAAAAGACGTTTGCATTTTCACTTCATTATGTTTTAATACACGCAATTTATAAAAAGATATCATTTCGGTGCTGCATGACCAGCACCGGAGGCAAGCATACACACTGGGGACAGGACACGGGCCGGCATGCGTCGCGCCCGTGGGTATCAACGCACAGCCCTCGGCAGAAATACAGAACATGATGAGAACGATGATCTTGCTGGGCGCGGCCCTGTCGCTATGGGCCGCCGGCAATACGCATGCGGCAGAGACGCGGCCGCCGATGCAGCTGGCCGCCTACCAGGCGGCGCCCGCCACGCTGCCGATGCGCCTGGCCAGTTTCCAGTCGCCCGACGCCAGCCAGCGCGGGCCATACGAACCGAGCACGCAGTCGCTGCTGCTGGTCGCCGTCGTGCTGCTGAGCCTGCGCATGCGCGTGCGCGCCAGCAGCGAAAAGTTCAGCACCTGACGTTACAACGGCCGCGCAAGGCGGCCGTTCCACTCCGGCGTCAGCGCCCGGTCAGTGCAGGCACAGGCGGCGGCGCGTCTTCTCGATCAGTGCCGCATCGTAGGGATACAGGTTTTCGATAAAGAACAATTCCGTTTCCGCCTCGTCCTCCAGGCACATCTCGATCATGACCGGACCATCGCTTTCGCGGCCCAGGAAATCCTTCGGCCAGCGGTTCTTGCGGTGCGTGCGCATCATTTCCATGCCCAGCGCGGCCAGCGGCGCCGACACGCCGGCGGCCAGCGCCTCTTGCTGCCAGTCATCCCAATACGCGCTCTTTGCTGCCTTGTCGTTCATCATGCTCTTCCAACTCAGGTGTAAAAGGCGGACTCTACTCTTCATGGCGTCCCTTGCCAAGCATGCACAAAAGCAATACCGCACGGCCAACAACAGACCAGTGGGGAAAAATTGGCATTAAACAAGGCCAATTTCAATACCATTCACGGCACACAAAAATCCCTTTATTAACAAAGACTTGCAATCAGACGCTCGGGCATGGCGCGACTCCGCGCAATGCATTTGCTAATACCACTTAAATACCTGTTGACAAGCCATCGAGGCGACAATATAGTGCCTTCAGCTTTTTCGCCGCCCGACAAATAAAAAACCGAGACAGGCGCATCCAACCATAAGCGGGACTGCACACACATGATCGAATACATAATCGGCGTCGACGGCGGGGGCAGCGGCACCCGCGTACGCCTGGCGCGCTGCGACGGCCAGGAACTGGCGCAGGGACAAAGCGGCCCTTCCGGCCTGGGACTGGGCATCGAACGGGCCTGGACTTCCGTGGGCCATGCCGTCACCCTGGCCTTCCGCGCCGCCGGCCTGGAACAGCCGCCCCTGCAGCGCATGGCCATCGGCCTGGGCCTGGCAGGCGTGCACAACAAGCAGTGGGCCGCCAGCTTCACCGAACACAATCCCGGCTATGCTGCCGTCGCGCTCGAATCGGACGCCCTGACCACCCTGCTGGGCGCGCATGCCGGCCAGCCGGGCGCCATCGTTGCCATCGGCACGGGCAGCGTGGGCGAAGTGCTGCACGCGGACGGCAGCCGCCATGAAGTGGGCGGCTGGGGCTTTCCCTCCGGCGACGAAGCGGGCGGCGCCTGGATCGGCATGCGCGCCGTCAACCACGTGCAGCAGGTGGTCGACGGGCGCGTACCCGGCAGCGCCTTCGCCACGGCCGTCATCGACGCCTGCGGCGGCCAGCGCGACGCCATGCAGGTGTGGCTGGCCGCCGCCAGCCAGACCACGTTCGCGCAGCTGGCGCGGCTGGTGCTCGAACACGCGGCCACCAACGCGGTGGCGCGCACCATCCTGACCGACGCGGGCCAGCAGATCGCCCTCATCGCCAGGGCCCTGGACCCGGCCGGCACCCTGCCCGTGGCCCTGTGCGGCGGCCTGGCGGCGCCCTTGTCGGCCTACCTGCCGGCGCAGCTGTTACAACTGGTCGTGCCGGCACAGGGCGACTCGGCGGCAGGCGGCCTGCGCCTGATCAGCAAGCACTTGCAGGAGCAATGACCATGCTGGCCAAACTGTCCGCCTTCAAACCGAATCCCGCCAGCGACACGCCGCTCTACATGCAGCTGGCGAACATGCTGTCGGACGGCATCGCCAGCGGCGACTGGCGCGCCAACCAGGCCTTGCCCTCGGAACGCGTGCTGTCGGAAATCCTGGAAATCTCGCGCGTGACGGCGCGCAAGGCCATCGACATGCTGTGCGACCGGGGCATGCTGACGCGCAAGCGCGGCTCGGGCACCTACATCACGCCCAAGCTGGAGCAGCCGCTGTCGCGCCTGACGAGCTTTTCGGAGGAACTGCGCCAGCGGGGCTTCACGGCCGGCTCGCGCTGGCTGCAGCGCGACATCGGCGCGGCCGCGCCGCTGGAACTGCTGTCGCTGGGCCTGTCGCCGCACATGCCGGTGGCGCGCCTGCGGCGCCTGCGCACGGCCGACGAAGTGGTGATGGCGATCGAGACGACCACCATCCCCGTGCTGTACATGCCGGACCCGCAGCAGGTGACCGATTCGCTGTACGGCTACCTGGAGTCGCGCGGCACCATCCCGATGCGCGCGCTGCAGCATATCCGCGCCGTCAACGCCACGGCGGAACAGGCCAAGCTGGCCAATATCAAGACGGGTGAAGCCATGCTGCACATCACCCGTGTCAGTTATCTCGACAACGGCGCAGCGGTGGAACTGACCCACTCGTATTGCCGCAGTGATTATTATGAATTCGTAGCGGAGTCGCGCAGATGAGCAGCACTATCAAAGGCAATATCCTTACCCCCGGCGGCTGGATCCACGGCGCCATCGCCTTCGGCGAGCGCGTCGACAGCATCGCGGGCAATTCCATCCATCCCTCAAGCAACAGCGACGACTACATCCTGCCCGGCTTCATCGACCTGCACGTGCACGGCGGCGCCGGCAAGGACATCATGGAAGGCGGCGAAGCCGTGTACGCCATCGCGGCCATCCATGCGCGCCACGGCACCACCAGCCTCTTGGCCACCACCATGACGGCGCCGCCGGAAGACATCGACGTGGCATTGACGGCCATCGGCATCGCCGCCAACAACCGCCGCCCGAACACGGCGCGCGTGCTGGGCGCCCACCTGGAAGGCCCGTACATCAATTCCGGCAAGCTCGGGGCGCAGCCGAACTACGCGCGCGCCGCCACGCTGGCCGAAATCGAGCGCCTGCAAACGCTGGCCAGGCTGCGCGTCATCACCGTGGCGCCGGAAATCGCCGGGCACCTGGAACTGGTGCGCTCGCTGGCCGACGCCGGCGTGCGCGTGCAGATCGGCCACACGCTGGGCTCCTATGAAGACGGCGTGGCCGCGCTGGAACACGGCGCGGTGGGCTTCACGCACCTGTTCAACGCCATGAGCGGCCTGCATCACCGCGAGCCGGGCATGGTCGGCGCCGCCCTGGCGCACGCCGAATACGCCGAACTGATCCCCGACCTGCTGCATGTGCATCCGGGCGCCATCAAGGTGGCCCTGCGCGCCATCCCGCGCCTGTACTGCGTCACCGATTCGACCGCCGCCACCGGCATGCCGGACGGCGAATACATGCTGGGCCGCCACGCCGTGCAGAAATGCATGGGCGGCGTGCGCCTGCCCGACGGCACGCTGGCGGGCAGCACCCTGACCCTGGACCAGGCGCTGCGCAACCTGGTGGGACTGGGACTGGACCTGGCCGACGCGTCCAAGCGCGTGTCGACCAACGCCGCCGATTACCTGGGCCTGGAAGAACGCGGCCGGCTGGCCCCCGGCACTTACGCCGATCTGGTGGTACTCGATCGCGATCTCAAACTCAAAGCTGTCTATATAGAAGGAGAAATCTGTGACCTCAATGATGCTTAAAGAAGCCGTTTCCGCCGCCGAATGCGTCGCCCTGCAACTGGCCAGCGACACGGAACGCTACGCGGAACTGGGCCGCAAATTGAGGAGCACCTCGTTCTCCACCGCGCTGACCATCGCGCGCGGCAGCTCCGACCACGCCTGCAACTACGTCGCCTACCTGATCATGGCGCGCCTGGGCCGCGTCGTCGCCTCGCTGCCGATGTCGCTCGTGACCCTGAACAAGTCGCCGCTGGTGACGCGCGACACCCTGGCCATCTCGATTTCGCAATCGGGCCAGAGCCCGGACGTGGTCGAGCCGATCCGCTACTTCCGCGACGGCGGCGCCACCACCGTGGCCCTCGTCAACGACATCGAATCGCCGCTGGCGCACGCCGCCGAATGGGCCATGCCCCTGCGCGCCGGCAAGGAACAAAGCGTCGCCGCGACGAAAAGCTTCATAACCAGCCTGGTCGCCGGCGCGCGCATGGTGGCCCAGTGGCAGAACGACCCCGAGCTGCAGGCAGGCCTGGAAGCGCTGCCCGAAGCGCTGCTCGAAGCGACCCGCGTCGACTGGTCGCCCGCCATCGACGTGCTGGCGCCGGCGCGCAACATCATGGTCGTGGGCCGCGGCATCAGCTTCCCCGTGGCGCTGGAATCGGCCCTGAAATTCAAGGAAACCTCGGCTTTGCAGGCGGAAGCGTTCAGCGGCGCCGAAATCAAGCACGGCCCCATGGCCCTGATCGAAGACGGCTACCCGCTGCTGATTTTCGCCACGCGCGGCCCGACCCAGGCCGGCCTGCTGCAGCTGGCCACGGAAATGCGCGGCCGCGGCGCCAAGGTCCTGCTGGCGGCGCCCGCCGACGTGGCCGAGCGCGACCTGACCCTGCCCGTGGCGGCCACGCCGGACCTCGACCCGATCGTTGCCATCCAGTCCTTCTACGTGATGGCGGCAAAACTGTCGGCCGCGCGCGGCATGGACCCGGATGCGCCGCGTCACCTGAGCAAGGTCACGAAGACCAACTAAGCAGTACCGGCAGCTGCGCCCCCGGCACGGGGCGCGGCTGCCGCCAGCCATACCCGAATATAAGCGACGGCAAGGGCATGTACCCGCGCCGCGGACTCATGGACATTGGAGCCTTGCGCTCCAGGATAAAAATGACGATCAAGAGACTGTTGGCGGTGTTTGCCTGCGCGGGCCTGCTCGCGCCACAGGCATGGGCTGTCGAGAAAATCGAATTCTGGACCTTCAGCATGAAGCCCAAGTTCACGCCGTATTTCAATGCGGTGGTGGCGCGCTACGAGGCGCAGAATCCCGACGTCAGGATCGAATGGATCGACTTCCCGTGGGACGTCATCCAGACCAAGCTGGTCACGCGCATCGTGGCCGGCACGCCGCCCGCCCTGGTCAGCCTGAACGTGCCCTGGGCCGATGAATATGCGCGCGACGGCTTGCTCATGCCCGTCGACGCGCTGATCAGGGAAGCGCGCGCCAGCTACATTCCCAGCGCCCTGGACGACCTGCGCTTCAAGGGCCGCACCTACGGTTTTCCCATGTACAGCAACGTCGCGGTGATCGCCTTCAATACCGCCATTTTCAAACAGGCGGGCCTCACGCGCGGCCCCGCCAGTCTCGATGAGCAGCTGGCGTTCGCGCGGCAGATCGCGCAACGCACGGGCAAGGCCGGCATCGCCCCGGCCCTTTCCAAAATCGACGGCCTGTTCATGCAGCAGGGCCTGGCCGTCATCGCCGACAACCGCGCCGTCTTCAATTCGCCGCGGCACGTGGCGCTGGTGCAGAAGCTGGCCGATACCTACAGGGCGGGCGGCCTGCTGAAGGAAAGCCTGTTCGCCGAAGATAATTTCCCGGCCGTCATCGACGCCTACAAGGGCGGCCGCCTGGGCATGCTGCTGGCGCCCCCCACGGCCATGCAGCGCATCCGCAGCGACGCCCAGGACATCTACGCCATCACGGACGTGGCGCCGGCGCCGCTGGGCCCGACCGGCATCGCCGACGGCGGCTGGCTGGTGCACTTCGCCATTCCGAAAGGCGTGCCGGCGCAGCTGCTGCCATCGGTCGGCAAGTTCGCGCGCTACCTGACGAACGACGCCAACCAGCTGGCCTTCGCGCGCCAGGCCAGCGTCTTCCCCACCACCGTCAAGGCGGCGGCCGACCCGTTTTTTCTGTCCACGCCGAAGAACGCGGGCGCGGCTGAAAAGGCGGTGGCCGCCGGCGCCATGTCGATGAACCACTCGCGCACGCTGTACGTGGCCGGCATCGACGACTACGACGAGCTGCGCCGCTCGCTGGTGAAGGCCGTCGAGGCGGGCGTGACGGGCAAGCAGGACGTCAAGCAGGCGCTGGACCAGGCCGTCGCCATCTGGAACCGCAAGCTGGCCAGCCTGCCGCGCCACTAAGGACACCATGAAACTCGCCCACCGCCACACCGTGCAAGCCTGGCTGTTCCTCGCCCCCGCCCTGCTGCTGCTGGCCGCCTTTTCCTTCTGGCCCGTCGGCTACGGCTCGGTGCTGGCCTTCACCGACTACAGCCTGATACGCGAGACGCGCTTCGTCGGCCTCGACAACTTCCGCTACATCTTCAACAACGAGATGTTCGTCTCGGGCCTGAAAAACTCGCTGCTGTTCCTGCTGATGGTGCCCTTCGTGCAGGTGGGCGCCATCACCCTGGCCGTGCTGGTGAACAACCGCCTGCCCGGCATCCGCCTGTTCCGCGCGGCCTTCTACGTGCCCGTGGTGACCACCGTGTCCGTCGTCGGCATCATGTGGGGCTTCATGTTCCACGAACAGGGCGCCTTGAACTACGTGATGATGACGTTAAAACTCGTGAACGCGCCCGTGGGCTGGCTGTCGAACGACAGCCTGGCCCTGTTCGCCGTCATGTTCGTCACCCTGTGGCGCGGCCTGGGCTGGTACATGGTGATGTACCTGGCGGCGCTGCAATCGATTCCGTCGGACATGCAGGAAGCGGCCATGCTCGACGGCGCCAGCCGCTGGCAGCGCTTCTGGAAGATCACCGTGCCCATGCTGCGCCCGACCATCATGCTGTGCTCCATCCTGTCCGTGCTGGCGGCCCTGAAGGCTTACCAGGAGGTCGACGTGCTGACGCAGGGCGGCCCCATGAACTCCACCTTCACGGCGCTGTACTACGCCTACGACCAGGGCTTGAAGCATTTGAAACTGCCGCGCGCGCTGGCCGCCAGCTTCGTCGTGTCCCTATTTTGCATCGGCATCGCCCTGCTGTGCCTGCGCTACCTCAAACCCAAGCACCGCTGACCGGGGGATGACCATGAAAATCCGTTCCCGCCCCCTGAAAACCCGCCTGCACATGCTGGGCCACTACGCCGTGCTGTGCGCCATCGCCGTCGTCTGCGTGTTTCCGTTCTGGTGGACGCTGGTGACGGCCGTCTCCACGGAAGGCAATATCTTCGCCTTCCCGCCCACCTTCTGGCCGAAGGCGCCGTCCTTCGAGAACTTCATCGAAGTGTTCAATGCGATTCCCATCTGGTCGTTCTTCAAGAACTCCGTGCTGATCGCCGTGTTTACCGTGTTCTGGAAGCTGCTGCTGTGCTCACTGGCCGCGTATCCGCTGGCGCGCCTGAAATTCCGCGGCCGCAAGCTCGTGTTCGGCCTGATCCTGGCCACCCTGGTGCTGCCGTCGGAAGTCAATTTCCTCGTCAACTTCATCACCATCACGCAAATGAGCCTGGTCGACACCTACACGGGCGTGATCCTGCCCAACGTGGTGACGGCCGTGGCCATCCTGCTGCTCAAGCAGGCGTTCGAGGAAGTGCCGCAAGACCTGATCGACGCGGCCAGGGTCGATGGCGCGTCCGAATGGGTCATCTTCAGCCGCATCATGCTGCCCCTGATCACGCCGTGGCTGGCCACGGTCGGCATCCTGACGGCCGTCGAATCGTGGAATGAATACATCTGGCCCTCCATCGTCATGAGCAAGCCCGATGAATTCCCGCTGTCGGTGGGCGTGCTGTATCTGCGCGGCACCTTCGGCAGCAGCACGCGCGTGATCGCCGCCGGCACCTTGATCACCATCGTGCCGACCCTGCTCGCCTTTCTGTTTACCCAACGCTTCTTCATGCGCGGCATGGACGGCGCAGTCAAATGAAAACGTCTCTCGATAAGGAAGCCTCCATGCACGACCAGCGCATCAGCAGCAGCACACGCAGCCCGATTTCGTGGGTGCCCACCTTGTACTTCGCCCAGGGCTTGCCGTTCTACGCCGTGGCCCTGGTCGCCGGCCTGATGTTCAAGAGCCTGGGCGTGCCGAACGACCAGATCGCGCGCTGGACAGGGCTGATCGGCTTTGCCTGGGTCTTCAAGCCCCTGTGGAGCCCCTTCCTGGAACTGGCGCCCAGCAAAAAGACCATGGTGGTGCTGTTCCAGTTCCTCGGCGGCCTGAGTCTGGGCCTGATCGCGCTGGCCCTGCAGACGCCGCTGTGGTTCGCCGCCTGCGTGGCCGTGCTGGCCGTCGCCGCGCTGGCCTCGTCGACGCACGACATCGTCTGCGACGGCCTGTATATCGCCAGCCTGTCGAACAAGCAGCAGGCCGCCTATGCGGGCTGGCAGGGCGCCTTCTTCAACGCGGGCAAGTTCATCTCGCTGGGCGGCCTGGTGATCCTGGCCGGCTACCTGGAAGACCAGATCGGCAAGAAGCAGGCCTGGTCGGTGATCTTCCTGATCATCGGCGCCATCATGCTGTCGCTGGCCGCCTACCACATCTGGTCGCTGCCGCAGGTGCGCAACAGCGCCGTCAAGGACAAGAGCGTGGCGGGCATCAGCCGCACCCTGTGGGAAGTGCTGGTGGACTTCCTGAAGAAGCCCGGCATCTGGGGCATGATCGCCTTCATCATCCTGTTCCGCGCCGGCGAGGCGCAGGTGCAGACCATCGGCCCGCTGTTCCTGCGCGAAGCGCGCGAACTGGGAGGCCTGGGCCTGTCGACGGTGGAAGTGGGCGCCGTGTACGGCACGGCCGGCACCGTGGCCTTTTTGCTGGGCAGCATAGGCGGCGGCTACTTTACTTCCTGGCTGGGCCTGAAGCGCGCCATGTTCTTCCTGATCCTGGCCATGAACTTGCCCAACCTGGTGTTCTACTACCTGAGCCACAGCATGCCGAGCGACCTGGCCCTGATCACGGCCGCGCTCAGCGTGGAAATGTTCGGCTACGGCTTCGGCTTCGTCGGCCTGATCCTGTTCATGATGCAGGTCGTCTCGGTGGGCAAATACCAGACGGCCCACTATGCATTCGCCACCGGCGTGATGCAGCTGGGCTTCGTGCTGTTCAAGATGGTCAGCGGCGATATCCAGATGGCCCTCGGCTACAAGAATTTCTTCCTGTGGGTGCTGGTATCGGCCGTGCCCGTGCTGATACTGTCGCGTTTCATGCGCGTCGGGCCGAAGGAAGACGCGGACAAACCGGACCTGAGCAAGGCCGATCCCCCTCAAGCGCCAGCCAGCGCCAGCTAGGATAGAACCACTCCATGGCACACATCGTTTTAAAGAACATCGTCAAGCTGTACGATGACAGGCATCCTGTCATCCACGGCATCGACCTCGACATCCGCGACGGCGAATTCATCGTCTTCGTGGGGCCGTCAGGTTGCGGTAAATCAACCCTGCTGCGCATGATCGCCGGCCTGGAAGACATCACGGGCGGCGAGCTGCATATCGGCGGCAAGCTGGCCAACGATATCGCGCCGGCCGAGCGGGGCCTGGCCATGGTCTTCCAGAGCTACGCCCTGTATCCGCACATGACGGTGTTCGAGAACATGGCCTTCGCCCTGACCCTGGCCGGACATAAAAAGGCCGAGGTGCGCGCCGCCGTCGAGCGCGCCGCCGACATCCTGCAGATCGCGCCTTTGCTCCAGCGCAAACCGAAAGACCTGTCGGGCGGCCAGCGCCAGCGCGTGGCCATCGGCCGCGCCATCGTGCGCAAGCCCCAGGTCTTCCTGTTCGACGAGCCGCTGTCGAACCTGGACGCCTCCCTGCGCGTGCAGATGCGCGTGGAAATCTCGCGCCTGCACCAGGAACTCAAAACCACCATGATCTATGTCACGCACGACCAGGTCGAGGCCATGACCCTGGGCGAGCGCATCGTCGTCTTCAACGGCGGGCGCATCGAACAGGTGGGCAGCCCGCACGAGCTGTACAACCATCCCGGCAACCTGTTCGTGGCCGGCTTCCTCGGCGCGCCGAAGATGAACTGCATCGCCTGCGTCGCCGTCGCCAGCACGCCCGGCGCAGTCAGCGTGCGCCTGCCCGGCGGCGCCGTGATCGGGGTCGAGGCCAACGGTGCGGGCGTGGCGCCCGGCGACCGCCTGACCCTGGGCGTGCGGGCCGAGCATGTCAGCCTGCACGATGGCGACCATGCGGGCGGCAACGTCGTCGACGCGGCCGTGAGCCACATCGAATACCTGGGCGACGTGGCCATCGTCTACGCCAGCCTGCCGGGCGTGGCCGAGATGCTGGCCGTCAAGCTGCCTGCCGAGGGGGGCTTGCGCCACCCGGGCGAATCCATGCGCCTGCACCTGCCGCCGCCGCGCTGCCTGCTGTTCGATGTGTCAGGGCAAGCCCTGCCGCGCACTGTTGCCGCACCAGCCCAGCCGTTTATGTGACAATAGCCGCTATTTACCATGCTGCCTCTCTTTGACTTATGCAGGCAGAATGGCAGAATGTGTGTTTTTTTGAGCTTCCTTGCCCTCTGGCAACGCTGCGGCACGATGCTGCGGCAGCCATTGCCGGTGTGTATTTTTGTTATTGATTGAAGGATAACCCATGTCCCAATTCCGCCTTGCCCGTCTTAGCCTGCTCCTGGCAGCCATCGGCCTGAATGTCCTGCCAGCCCTGTCGCACGCGCAGGATGCCAAGCCGGCCGCTGCCGCCGGCGCGCCTGCCGCCGCTCCGGCCGATTCCGTGCGCCCTGAAGTGTTCAAGCTGCTCGACCCGACCGCCGTGAAGGCGTCGATGGATGCGAAGAACTACGCCGACGTGCAAAGCCGCATCGACCAGGCTGCCGCCATTCCCGCCCTGACACCGTATGAAACGTTCGTGCTGAACCGCCTGCGCGTGGCGCTGGCGTCGACCACCAACAATGCGCCCATGGCCATGACGGCGCTCGAAGCGGTCATCGAATCCGGCAAGCTGGACAAGAAAGCGCAAGGCGACTTCATCCAGGCACTGGCCAACTACCACTACAACGCCAAGGATTATCCGAACGCCATCAAGTGGTTCACCCGTTACCAAACGGAAACAGGCGACGTGACCACCATGCGCCCGTACATCATCCGCGCCTATTACTTCAGCAATGATTTCGCGCGCGCGAAACAGGAACTGATGGCCGACCTGACGGCCAAGCAGCAGGCGGGCAAGACGCCGACCATCGAGGAACTGCAATTGCTGGCCAATACGGGCTCGAAGAGCAAGGATCCGGCCACCTACCTGGTCGCCATGGAAAACCTCGTGCGCTACTACCCGTCGGATGACTACTGGAGCGATCTGCTGGGCCGCACGCAAAGCAAGGCCGGCTATTCCGACCGCTTCGCGCTCGACGTGCTGCGCCTGCAATTCAAGGCCGTCGACACCATGCCGCCACAGGACTACAGCGACATGGCTGAAATCGCGCTGCAGAACGCCTTCCCGACAGAAGCGAAAAAAGTGCTGGACGCCGGCTTTGCCAAGGGCGCGCTGGGCACGGGCGCGAATGCCGCCAAGCACAAGAAACTGCGCGACCAGGCCAACAAGGCGGCCGCCGACGACGTGAAGAACATCGCCAGCGGCGAAGCGTCGGCCATGAAGAGCAAGGACGGCACGGGCTTGATCAACCTCGGCTACGCCTTCGTGACGATGGAGCAGTTCGACAAAGGTATCGACCTGATCCAGAAAGGCATCGCCAAGGGCGGCCTGAAGCGTCCGGAAGACGCCAAGCTGCGCCTCGGCTATTCCTACGCCATGGCTGGCAAGAAAGATGAAGCCATCAAGGTCCTGGAAACCGTCAAGGGCGGCGACGGCGTGGGCGACCTGGCCCGTTACTGGATCCTGTGGCTGAACCGTCCTGCCACGGCAGCGGCGGCGCCGGCGGCAGCGGCCAAGTAATACCTGCCAGCAAGCATCCCTGCCAGAGCGGTTCCCGGTGTATGCCGGGGCCGCTTTTTTTTCGACCTTCTTGCCTCCCGCCATGCCGCCAGCCACCGCCGCCGCTCCTGAACGATTGACCAGCCTGGACGCCTTCCGCGGCTGCGTGATCATCGCCATGATCTGGGTCAACTACCTGGCCGGCATGCCCGGCATCGCCTGGTGGCTCGAACATGCGGGGTCCCGCGCCGACGGCATCACCGTGCCCGACCTCGTCTTCCCCGGCTTCCTGTTCATGGTCGGCATGGCCATCCCGCTGGCCTTGCAGCGCCATTGCGGCCGCGTCACGCCCGCCCTGCTGGGACGCCTGCTGTGGCGCTCGGGCAGCCTGATGCTGGCCGGCGTGGTGCTGGCGAACGCCTACCGCTACGATGCGCAGGCGGCGCTGCTGCCGCGCGCCGCGTATTTCCTGCTGTTTTATGTGGCCATGATGCTGCTGTGGCGCCAGGGTGCGGGCAAGCGGGAACTGGCTGTGGGCGGCGCGCTGATGCTGTTTCTGTTGGCAACTTTTCGCGGGGAATTGAACAGCGAGTTTTCCAGCACCTGGCTGCAACCGTCATGGTGGGGCATCCTCGGCATGATAGGCTGGGCCTATCTGCTGTGCAGCCTGCTCTACCTGGCGTGCCGGGGCAGCGGCACGGCGCTGATGGGCATGTTTTCCCTGCTGATCGTGCTGTACATGGGCGGCACGGCCGGCAGCCTGGATTTCTTGCCGGCTGGTATCAAGGGGTTTGTCAACGTGCCGCAAGTGCTCGGTTCGACGGCGGCCAATGTGCTGGCCGGTACCGTGGCGGGCCGGCTGTTCCTGCGCGGCGCCGCCCTCAGCCATGGGCAGCGCATCCGCTTCATGGCCTGGTTCGCGCTGGGCCTGCTGGCGGCCGGCCTGCTGCTGCGGCCGTATCACCACATCAACAAGATCGCGGCCACGGAATCCTACACACTCGTGTGCAGCGCCCTCATCCTGGCCCTGTTCCTCGTGTTTTATGTCGTCATCGACGTGTGGCGCTGGCGCGCCTGGGCCGTGGTGCTGTTACCGGCCGGCACCAACGCCCTGTTTGCCTACATCGTGCCCGACCTGTGGGAACAGCTGGCGGCCGTGCTGCACCTGCCGCGCTTCTGGTGGCCGTATCTGGCCACGGGCGGCGCGGCCGGCCTGTGGAATGCGGCCGCCGTCACCGCCCTGATGCTGCTGTTGACCGCCCTGGCCACGCGTTACGGCTTGAAGTTAAAGTTCTAGACCTTGATGTAGATCTTGCGCTTGTCCATGCCGTAGGCGATCAGCCAGCACAGCAGCATGAAGCTGACGGCGAACAGCAGCGAGCCCACGCGGGGCGGCGCCCAGCCCGTAAACCACTGCCGGTACAGCCACTGGTACAGGTTGCCGCCGCCGATGCGCACGGTAAACGCGATGATCACCAGCACTTCCGACACCAGGTAGATGAACAGGGTGTTCTTGCCGAAGACTTCAAAGAAGCAGGTCCAGCCCGTCATTTGACGCACGTCAATGATGAACATCAGCGTAGCCAGCAGCAGCAAGTCCAGGCCGACGCCCAGCATCACATAGGAGCTGGTCCACAGCTTCTTGTTGATTGGAAACACCTCATTCCAGCACAGGGCCACGGCCACGCAGATGACGCCCGCCACCACCAGCTGATACAGCGCGGAACGCAGCCGCGCCGGCGCTGCCTGGCGCACAAAGCTGCCTGCCAGATAGCCGGCAATCACATTGACGATGGACGGCAAGGTGCCGAGCACGCCTTCCGGGTCGAAGGCAAGGCCCTCGCCGTGGTACAAATGGCTGTCGCCCAGCAGGAACAGATCGAGTTTGGCCGGCGCATTGCCATGCAGCGTATAGTCGCCCCAGGTCGCCAGGATGGCCCAGTAGCCGAGCAAGGCGCAGGCGCTGAAGACGAGGGCGCCGCGCGTCCTCCCGTAATGCAGGATCAGGGCGGCGGTCAGGTAGCACACGGCGATGCGCTGCAGCACGCCGGGGATGCGCGTGTGCGACAGCGGCGACCAGGCGAACTGGCCCGCGTCGTCGATCTTGAAGAAGGGGAACCAGTACAGCAAGAAGCCCAGTAAAAAGATCAGCGCGCTGCGCCGCCACAGCTTGCCCAGCACGGCGCCATGCCCCAGGTGCTCATATTTCCCCAGCGCAAAGGCCAAGGCATTGCCGACGACAAACAGAAAGCTGGGGAACACCAGGTCGGTCACAGTAAAACCATGCCATTCGGCATGCAAAAACGGCGCATACACGGCGTCCCAGTCGCCGGGGGTATTGACGACGATCATCAGGGCGACGGTCAGGCCGCGCAGGACGTCGAGGGCGAGGTAGCGTTGAGAAGCAATAGTCATGTCAAACAATTCCAGATGAAAAAAGCAGGCCCACCGCTGGTGGCGGAAGGCCTGAAAAAAAACGATGCCTGACAAAACCATCGTGCAGCAGGTGTGGTCAGGCCTTATCCACTACAGTTTGGCGCGCAAGCCAAAGTAAAATTGACGGCCGTTCGAATACAGGGCCGTCGGCTGGTCCTGGTTGGCGCCGTAATACTTGAGCACGGGATTATTCAGGTTCAGCACGTCGAAGGTCAGCGAATAGCGCTCGTTGATCTTGTAGTTGAGCGAGGCGGCCAGGTTGCCCACGCCATGCACGTACTGGGGCGAACTGCTGAACAGGCCGGCCAGGAAGCTGGAGCGGTAGGTATAGGCCAGGCGCGCGCTCAGGCGCTCGTCCTCGTAATAGCCTTCCAGGTTGTACGTGCCGCGCGAGCTGCCCACCACGGCGGCGCCATCGTCGGCCTTGCCATTCGTATAGGTGTAGTTGCCCACCACGCCGAAACCGCCCCACAAGCCCTGCTGGTAACTGAGTTCCACCCCCTTGTTGCTGGCGCCGATATTCGTCGGCGACTGGATCACATAGGTGTTGAATTTCTTGAAGGTATTATTGTAATAGCTCACGGGCGCCGTGCCGAACGTCACGTAGGATTTCATGTCCATGTAGAAGGCCCCCACGGACAGCATGGCCTTGGGAGCGAAATACCATTCCAGCGTGGCGTCGTAGTTGGTCGAGCGTATCGGTTTCAAGTCCGGATTGCCGCCCGTGCCTGTCAGCAACTGGTCGTTCAGGTTGACGGCGCCCACCAGCGCGCTGTAGTCGGCGCGCGCCATGGTTTTCGCCACAGCCGCGCGGGCCACCAGGTCCTTGCTCAGGTCAAACTTGATGTTGGCGCTGGGCAGCACATCCGTATAGCTGTGCTTGACGATGGTGGGCGTATAGGTGCCGAAGACGTTTTCCTGGCCGATCGGATTTTCGCCGCCCGGCACGTTCGTCACCGTCGTCTGTTGCGTGCGCACAAGGCGCACGCCCACGTTGCCGCGCCACTTGTTGCCCGCCAGATTGGCCATGATGTAGGCCGCGCTATCCTTTTCCTTCACGTCCAGTTCGGCCGGCCAGTTGCGCGAGTTCGGCCCGCCCGTATTGTCGTATTTGTTGGCCCACGCCACCAGGTCGGCCGGATCGAGTTGCCAGTAGCGTCCCTGCGCATTGCCGCCCAGGCCCTTGCCGTAGTCGCCGGGATAGGTGCCGCCATTCCACTTCGGCAAGGGTGCATTCGTGGTGCCGTCGCACACGGCGCAGCTGCGGTTTTCCGGCCACGCCACATTGCGGTGGTGTTCCGCATAGCGCGCGCCGAACTTCAGCGATTCCAGCACGCCGTAATCCATGCTCAGCTCACCATCGGCCTGGCCGTATTTTTCCGTGTCCAGGGTTTCCACGTGGGAACCCCAGGCCGATGCCGTTACCGCATTCGATAACTTTGAAATGTCGAGACCGGGGAAATTCAGCCTGGCCGGCGACAGGCCGTTCAGCTGGTAAGACACGCCCACGCCCGTCAGGCCCGCCTCATAGCCGAGGTCGACGGGTGTTTCGCCGATGCCGCGCGTGTAGCCGAGGCTGCCCGTAATGCGCAGGCGCTCGCTGGCGCGGTAGCTGCCGTTGACATCGACATACGCGGTCGACGAGTTCGAGCCGGGGCGGTAGATCTGGTCCACCAGGGCCGGATACAGCTGGCCGTTGTACGGCGTAGTGGCATTCGCCGCAGGAAACTGCGACGCGGGAAAATCGGCCGCCACCAGGGTATTGTTCTTGACGGTAAACGCGCTGGGAATCACGCCCACATGCTTGCCGTCATTGTCGACGGCATTCAGGTTGGCGCCCGGCTGGTTATAAAAGCTGCGGTTGTAATTGGCCGCATCCAGTTTTGAATAAAAACCGTTGACGTCCAGCATCAAGTCAGCGGTGGGCTTGAATTGCAGGTCGATGCTGCCGCCCTGGCGCTTGCGTACCTGTTCGAACAGGGCCGAGTTGATGCCCAGCGGCGCCAGCACGCCCGCCAGTTCCGGATATTTCTGCGCGGCAGGGCTGTCGGCGTCGATGGCGCCATAGCCGAAAAATTCCTGCCCGTCACGGCGCTCGTGGCGCTTCTCGGAAAACACCTGGAACAGCACGCCCATGGTCTTCGCTTCGTTCTTCCAGTTGAACAAGGCATTCATCTGCGGGTCCGTCTTGCCCGGCAAGTCCGCGTAGATGGCCTGCACGGCCAGCTCGGCCGTGAAAGGCTGCTTGAAACTGAGCGGCTTGCGCGTCTCGATATTGATGGAACCGGCCACGCCGCCTTCCACCAGGTCCGCCTGCGCGCTCTTTTGCACGGTGACGCGGCTGACAATTTCCGACGGCAGCAAGGCGAAGCTGACGCTGCGCCCCACGGTGCCCACCTGGTCCGTGACAAACCAGTCGCCCGTGCCCACGGCGTGGCCGTTGATCAGCGTTTGCGTCAGGCTGGGGCTGGTGCCGCGGATGCTGACACGGTCATTTTCCGAGAAGCCGCCCTCGCCGCCGGCCGACGAGGAAATGTTGACGCCCGGCACGCGCTGCACGGCGTCCGCCACGTTCTTGTCAGGCAGCTTGCCGATATCTTCCGCGCTGACGACGTCGATCACGGAATCGCTGTTGCGCTTCTGGCTCAGCGACTGTTCCAGCGAAGCGCGGATGCCGGTAACGACCACTTCCTGCATCGCCGGCGAGGCGGACTGGGCTTGCTGCGCCTGTGCCGCCATATTGATGGACAACAAAGCGGCTGCGGCGGCGATGGGGTGTAATACGGGATGCAAACGGCTGTTCATAGACTCCTCGTTATGGATGCCCGCCGCGCTGGCGGGACGGTTTTATGGATGAGTACAGACGGCAAACGACGGGGTGCAGCAGAAAGGGACAAAGACCGGCGGGAGCGCCGAAAAAAAAGGCAAGCCCCTGAAACAGGAACTTGCCTTGAAAGACCGAGGAAGACCGGGCCTGACGCGGGTGCATCAGGCCGGATCGTCTTGCTTACAGCTTGCCGCGCAGGCCCAGATAGAAGGTACGGCCATTGCTGTAGAACGCGCGTGGCTGATCCTTGTTTTCGGCGTACATCTTGATGGTTTCGTTGGTCAGGTTAAGCGCATCGAACGTGATCGTGAAGTGCTCGTTGATCTTGTAGTTGAGCGAACCTGCCAGCGTGCTGCTGTCGTCGACGTGCTGGCTGGCGCCACGGTCCACGCCGGCCTTGTAGGCCGAGCGATAGTTGTAGGCCAGGCGCGCGCTAAAACCGTGTGCTTCGTAGAAAGCGGTCAGGTTATAGGTGTTTTTCGACGCGTTCAGCAATTCGCTGCCATCGTTCAGCTTGCCGTCGGCGTAGGTGTAGTTGGCCAGTACGCCGAAATCACCGAACACCGGTTGCTGATAGCTCAACTCGACGCCCTTGTTCTTGCCCTTGGTGTTGTAGGACTCGGTCACCTGGAACACCCTGTCAGCACCAACCTTGGTATTGAAATAGGTGGCGTTGACGTTACGTTGCGCCACGATCGAATTCAAATCCATGTAGAAGATGCCGGCCGAGACCGCCGATTTTGGCGCGAAATACCACTCGGCGCTGACTTCGGCATTGTTCGAACGCACAGGATTGAGGTTGATGTTGCCCTTGGTACCACTCAGGGAATCCTCATTCAGCGATACGGCGCCGCCCAACGCGCTATAGTCAGGGCGCGCAATGGTCTTGGCCAATGCGGCGCGCACAACGAGATCGTTGCGGACATCAAACTTGATGTTGGCGCTAGGCAGGAAGTCGTTATAGCTGCGATCATAAGTGTTTTGCGAGTAGGCGCCAAATGCGGAACCTGTGATCGGACCGCCGCTGGCATTCACCGTCGTGGACTGCTTGGTATGGACGGCGCGCACGCCGAAGTTACCGCTCCAGTTATCGCCGGTCAGATTGGCCATACCGTAGACTGCCTGGGTTTTTTCCTGCAGCTTGAATTCATCGCGCCAGTTGTGGCGAGCGACGCGGTCAGGATTGCGGTTGCCCGGAATCGCCGCCCATTTTGCCAGGGCATCGCCGTCATAGCGGAAATAGTTGGTAGGCAAATTGCCGCCCAGGTTGGAAGCGAAATTACCCGGATACAGCGTACCGTTCCAGATGGGGCCGGCACTGTCCAGACCTGTCGCGCCAGGACCCGTTTCAAATGGGTGCTCGGCGGTACGTTTATGGTCGGTGAAGCGCGCGCCAAACTTGATGGAATCCCAAATGCCGCTCGACAGGCGCAATTCGCCATCGATCTGGGTATACAGTTCCTTGTCGACCGACTGCGATTCCCCGCCACCGATCCACGCCGTGCCCAATGGCGCCGTGGTCGTGCCGCCCGGATAGGAAACGGTAGCCGGACTCATGCCATTGAGCGCATAGTTCATGCCGCCATCGACCTTGTTTTGGTAGTACACATCATCACGGTCGTAGCCCACGCCGTGGGTCTTGCCCAGCTTGCCGGTGAAGGTCAGGTCCTTGCTGGCGCGGTACTTGAAGTTGAAGTCCAGATAGTACGTTTCACCGCCTGCGTCCGGACGATAAATATTGTCGACCTCGCCGGCATTCTTCGTGAAGTTCGCCGCCACGAGCGTATTATTGCGCACCGTGTAGGACGTCGGCACCATCCCCGCATTGATCGAGCCACTCGGCGCGGCCAGGTGGTTGGTATTCGAATGCGGCGCCTTCAATTGCGAATAGAATCCATTCAAATCCAGCGTCAGATCCTTGTTCGGCTTAAACTCGATATCAAACGCACCACCCTCACGGGTTTTCTTTTGCTGGAAGAAACTCGCGCCGATGAAGGTAGGGGCCAGTACGCCCACCAGATCAGGATGCGCCTGCGCAGCAGCCTTGTCGGCAGAAATCGCCGTGTAACCGAGGATTTCCTGGCCATCACGACGCACTTCCGACTTTTGCGAGAAACCCTGCACCATGATCCCCAGCGTATTGTCGTCGTTTTTCCAGTTCACCATACCGGAGAATTGGGGCTGGGTTTTCTCCGACAGGTCATTGTAGTTGGCCTGAATCGAGCCTTCGGCCGTAAACTTGTTCTTGAACTCCAGCGGGCGGCGCGTGATCACGTCGATCGCACCGGACACGCCGCCTTCCACCAGATCAGCGGTGGCGCTCTTTCTCACCACTACCGAGCTCACCAGCTCGGATGGCAGCAAGGAAAAACTGCTGCTGCGGCCCACGTTGCCGCCGAATTGGTTCAGCACGAACCAGTCGCCGGTGCTGATGGCGTGGCCGTTGAACAGGGTTTGCTGCAAGCTGGGGCTGGTGCCGCGCAGGCTGACGCGGTCGTTTTCGCCGAAGCCGCCTTCGCCGCCGGCCGACGATTGGGTATTCACACCTGGCAGGCGCTGGATCGCGTCAGCCACGTTACGGTCCGGCATTTTGCCGATATCTTCGGCCGTCACCACTTCCACCACGGAATCCGCATTACGTTTTTGCTTCAGCGACTTTTCCAGCGAGGCGCGCACGCCGGTCACCGTCACGGTGGCCACGTCGTCGGCGGCAGCTTCTTGCGCCTGCGCCGAAAAGGCCAGGCCGGCGACCATCACGGCAACGGCAGCAGCGATCGGCGTACGGCTACGCGAACCGGTTTTCACGACGGCAGCTGCAGGTGTCAAATTGCGTTTCATGTACTCCCCCTTGATTTAGGCTCCAGGATGGAACCTTTTCATTTTTAACGTAGATCTTCTTTCCAGCCCGCCCACTGTCTCCGGCATGCTGCAGACCCTTCGGCACAACCACTTACAAAACCAATTCAACGCCAATATACTACTATCCAATACCAGAACACTACCAGTTGCAACTTTTTTTTTATAACGTTGTTTGAATCACACAGACCACTTTATCTAAATCAATCTGTAGCCCGTATGCGCGGGCTAAATACGAGCGTAGCCAGGCATAAATTGCTGGCTTGATAATTGAAATTGGTTTTATAACGGCCTTTTTTGGTATTATCCAGCGACACAAAACAGATACAGAGCGCGTCTGTAACGCGCCGTAACGGAGACCCACAGCGTATGACCACCCTGGCTCACATCATGCAAGGCCTGGGGCAGACGAGCAGCCTGCCCCTGTACCAGCAACTGCAGCGCGCGCTGCGCGAAGCGATCGACAAGCGCATCCTCGGTCCCGACGAAGCCCTGCCGGCCGAGCGCCAGCTGGCCAGCGACCTGGCCGTCTCGCGCATCACCGTGCGCAAGGCCATCGACGGCCTCGTCAACGAGGGCTTGCTGGTGCGCCGCCCCGGCTCGGGCAATTTCATCAATACGCGCATCGAGAAGAACTTCGCCAAGCTGACCTCGTTTTCCGAGGACATGCGGGCGCGCGGACGCACGCCGCGCAGCGTCTGGCTCAAGCGCGCGGAGGGCACCGTGACGCCGGAAGAAGCCTTGCGCCTGCGGCTGTCGCCGGGCGCGCCCGTGTACCGCTTCCACCGCATCCGCTATGCGGACGAGGTGCCGATGTGCCTGGAGTACGCCACCATCGTGGCCAGTTGCCTGCCGGCGCTCGACGCCGTCGACGTGTCCATGTACGACGCGCTGGAACAGGCGGGCAACCGCCCCGTGCGCGCCCTGCAGCGGCTCAGCGCGCTGTTGCTGACGGGCGAGCAGGCCAGCCTGCTGCAAGCGGAGGAAGGTGATGCCGGTTTATCGGTGGAAAGACTGGGCTTTTTGCGCGACGGCCGCGCCGTGGAATTTTGCCGCTCCTACTTCCGCGGCGATATGTACGACTTCGTGGCCGAATTAAGTACCAATTAATACCAGTTCCGCGCTTTTCTCAATACCAGAGAAAACCACTTATTGCAGTGCAATATTTATTCGGCATTGCGCCTATATATATGCGGCAGCCGTGCAATCACCATTGGCGATTATGTGGCTGCTTTGCAGATAATATGAAAATGCGCGCCCCGGCAGTGTTTTTGCGCATTGCAGCAAAATGAAGTATTTTCTGTCAGGAAGCGGGGGCGGCGCGGTGCCCCATAGCGAGGAAAAGCACCGCCAGCGCCACGCACAGCCAGCCGAACAGCGGCCCCAGCCAACCGGCCCAGGTCGCCACAGGCCGCGCGGCCGGCAACGGCGCCAGCAAGACGCTGCCCGGCATGGCGCTGCTGGCCTGTTCCGCCAGCACCCGTCCATATGCATCGCTGACCGTCAAGCGCCCCTCGCGCGCGGCGCGCAGCACCGCATAAGCGTTTTCCACGCCGCGCACGACGGTCATGCGCGCCCCCATCCAGTCGTCGAGCTGGAAATCCCAGGCCGGCACCAGCATCGCGCGCGCTCCGGCCGCGCCATACGCCTGCCCCAGCGGCGCRAAATGCATGTCCTTGCAGATGGCCAGGCCCATGGCCAGACCCGCCACGGGCTGCACGGCATACGCGTTGCCAGCGAGAAAGTCCCGCTCGGGCGGCGCCAGATGGTGCTTCTGGTAGCTGACGGGCGCCGCGCCATCGGGAGCAAACAGCCAGGCCAGGTTGCGCCGCCCGGCCGCCTCTTCCACGCCGATGCCGAGGATGATCCACACGCCCGCGTGCCGCGCCAGCGCCTGGAAACGCTGCCGCACGGCATCCGCCCGGGCCGGCGCCAGCACGGCTATCTTTTCCGGCAACAGCACCAGCCGGGCGCCCTGCCCGGCCAGCTCTGCGACGTGGCGCGCATACTGGTCCCAGACGGCTTGCGCGCGCGCCGGCGGCGTGGCCGGGCCGATGAAAT
>NZ_NEGZ01000007.1 GCF_002127585.1 Janthinobacterium sp. GW458P | reverse complement strand
CCGAACAGGACCGTGAAACAACTTTGCGCCGATGATAGTGCTGCAACCAGTGTGAAAGTAGGTTATCGTCAGGCTTGTTATTTGGTGAAACAGCCGCCGGCTGTTTCACCTAGAAAAAAACCCGCTCAGCAATGAGCGGGTTTTTTTTTCGTCTGGCGCTTTATTCACCATAAAAGAGCCATTTTTAGCCCCATCTTCAGGCAAATTCCTATATAATTCGTCTCCTCAGATCAGATGGTTTGCTGCCCCGTTGGGAGCAGGCTGTTGAAAAAGTTATGCCTGATGACCATAGCAAGTTGGTCCCACCCCTTCCCATCCCGAACAGGACCGTGAAACAACTTTGCGCCGATGATAGTGCTGCAACCAGTGTGAAAGTAGGTTATCGTCAGGCTTGTTATATAAAAAAACCCCGCATCAGCGGGGTTTTTTTTCGTCTGCGGCATTCATCGGTCTAGATGCCCCAGGTGATGCTTTCACCTTCTGCCTTGGCCGAGCGCAGCATTTCCATCAAGGGATAGGCGCGCTGGGAAAAATGCACTTTTTGCGCGCGCGCGTGGGCGCCCGTTTCACCGTCTTCCAGTGTCTCCGGCGTATGCGCATCGTGCTCGATGTCATTTTCCGGATGCAGTTTGCTTTCCGCGACTTCTTTTTCCAGCAAGGTCAGGGCGTCGCCCGCTTCCGCCGGCGTGATGACGCCGCGCGTGGGATTCTTGTGCAGGATGTCGAGGATACGCTGGGCATGTTCCTGGTACATCAGGACTTCAGGGGAGGATTTGGATTTGAATGAGATCAACATAAGCGCTTTCTGAAACTTGTTGTTAGTGTCGAAACAATATCACGACTTGAAATGTCACACAGGCCGTCCGATTGTCCGGATTGCACATTTGCAAGCCGGATACGGCCATCTGTTGGACAACGCACGTATTTACAAGAGCTTGCCGGCCGTGAACATACCCGTTTAAGCGAGCGTTAAGCCTCAATCCAGTTTCACTGAGTCCATGAAAGTGTCGATGGTTTCACGCGACAGCTTGCTTTCCTCGCCGACAATGATGATCTGGAAGATGTGCTTGTCCTGTGCCACAAAGCGGCCGACCAGCAGGACTGGCTTGCCTTGCTGCGTCCCCGTCGCCTCGATAGCCAGTGAGCTGCGTTGGTGGCTGCCGGCCGCCGTGCTGCTGGCTGCCGACGCCAGCTTTTCGCTGCGCACGACGCCATTGATATTTTTCAATAGTGCCGTTTTCATGACGGGCAGGGCCGCTTGCGCCTGTTCTGAGCTGTCGAGAACAGCGTTGCCGATGGCGAAGGTATTGCCGTCGATTTCGCTGGCCGTCATGGTCAGGCTGACTTTCTTGCCATCAAGGTCAATTTCGCGCGTCAGCACGGCCGGTTTGCTGGGAAACAAGGCCGTGAACCGGGCGTCGGGGCTGCGATAGTCGCGCCAGTCGAATTTCGGGCTGCAGGCGGACAGGACGCTGGCAGTGGCGAGCGTCGCCAGAATGCAGGCAAGTGATGTTTTTTTCATCAGACGATGGTAGCAGCGTCGCCCGTCGTGCGCAATCGTGCGCGTGTGCGCGCTCCTATATTTCACGCAGCACGCGCCGGTACTGGATCGCTTCGGCAATATGCGGATGCGCGATCGTGCTGCTGCCTGCCAGGTCGGCGATGCTGCGAGCCACGCGCAGCACGCGGTGATACGTGCGCGCCGACCAATGCAGGCGCAGCATGGCACTGTGCAATAGCCGTTCGCCATGCGTTTCCAATTGGCAATATTGCGTAATTTCCGTGTTACTCAGGCGCTGGTTCGATTTTCCCTGGCGCGCCAACTGCAAGGCAAAGGCGGCCGCTACCCGCCCGGCGATGCGCTGCGTGCATTCGGCGCTTGCCGCTTGCCGGCCCAGCAAGGCTGGCGGCAGGGCGGCTACTTCGATTTGCAAGTCGATGCGGTCGAGCAGCGGCCCGGATAAGCGGCTGTGATAGCGCAACACGGCGTCGGCGGTGCAGCGGCAGCGGCCTGAAGCGTGGCCCAGATAGCCGCAAGGGCAGGGATTCATGGCCGCGATCAGTTGAAAGCGCGCGGGGAATTCAGCCTGGCGGGCCGCCCGTGAAATATTGATAAGGCCCGACTCCAGGGGCTGGCGCAAGACATCGAGCACCTTGCGGTCAAATTCGGCGATTTCGTCGAGAAACAGGACGCCGCAGTGGGCCAGCGAGATTTCACCGGGCCGCGGGACATTGCCGCCGCCGACCAGCGCCACGCCCGACGCCGTCTGGTGCGGGGCGCGATAGGGACGCCGCTTCCACTGTTCCACCCTGAAGTGTCCGCCCAGCGAGTGCACGGCAGCCGATTCCAGTGCTTCCTCGTCGCTCATCGGCGGCAAGATGCCGGGAAAACGGCTGGCCAGCATGGTCTTGCCTGCACCGGGCGGCCCCACCATGAGGACGTTATGACCGCCTGCGGCCGCCACTTCCAGTGCGCGCCGCGCCTGCTGCTGCCCTTGCACGTCGGCGAAGTCAGGGTACGGAGAGGTGGCCACCGGCAGCATGGGTTGGTGGCGCTGCAGCGGGGTCTGGCTGGCCGGCGCGGCAAAGTGCGCGCAGACCTCGAGCAAGGTGTGCGCGGGATAGATGCTGGCGTTGCCGACGAGGGCCGCCTCGTCGGCATTTGCGTGCGGCAGGATAAAGGCGCGCGGCAGGCCAGCTTTACTGCGTTGCATGGCAAAGGTCATGGCCAGCGCACCGCGAATGGGGCGCAGCTGTCCCGACAGCGACAGTTCGCCGGCAAATTCATAGTGGTGTAATTGTTCGCCCGGCAATTGGCCGGAGGCGGCCAGAATGCCCAGTGCGATGGGCAGATCGAAGCGTCCAGATTCCTTCGGCAAGTCTGCGGGCGCCAGGTTGGCCGTGATGCGCCGCGCCGGCATTTCGAAGCCGCAGTTTTGCAGCGCGGCCCGCACGCGGTCGCGCGATTCTTTCACTTCCGTATCGGGCAGGCCGACGATGGTAAAAGAAGGCAAGCCATTGGCAAGGTGGACTTCGACATTCACCTCGGGCGCCTCCATGCCGGCCAGGGCACGGCTTTTCAGGACTGCCAGACTCATCAGACCCCCTGCACCGCGGACGCGGGCAGTACCAGTCTAGCCCTTGCAACAGCCTGAAGCTTGATGTGTGCCAGCAAGGCTGCCGATTGCGGCGCCTTGCCTGCGCTGAATTAAGCCTTCGGGTCGTTCAGGCGAGTTTCCAGTTCGATCAGGCGCAATTCCAGTGCATCGAGCTTGGCGCGGGTCTTGGCCAGCACTTGTGCCTGGATATCGAATTCTTCGCGCGTGACCAGGTCCAGGCGGGCGAAGCCCTGGGTCATCATCGATTTGACATTTTTCTCGATATCCTTGGCCGGCGAGTTCTCGATGGCCTGGTGGATCTTGCCTTGCAAGTCGTTAAAGAAGGTATTCATGTCCATGGTCTGTCCTTTTATGGTGCGGCATGTGCATCGCACCATTGCGGTGCACAGCAGTGTTAATCTGGTGCGAAAATAGGCAAATCCACAACGCCTCAACAGCGTATTCCCGCATGCCCAGCGGCGTGCAGGGTATGTATGGACGGAAATGCACCTGTCAAGGTGGCAATATAGCTGGCACGCATTCTGCTATAGAAGTGATGAACGCTTTGTGATCTCCAGCCAAGATTTTAAACCTCAACCGCTTTAAAAGTTCAATAAAAGGGAATCGCCATGAAGAATCTGTCCAAGAACATGACTTTAGCAGCCGCATTGACGTTGGCCATGACCGCCCTGAGCGGCAGCGCCATGGCCCAGGATGCGGCTGCGGCGGCACCGGCTGCGGCCGAGGCCGTGCCCGACAATGTGGTGAGCTACAACGTGGCGCTGACCAGCGATTACCGCTACCGTGGCATTTCGCAAAGCCGTCTGAACCCGGCCGTCAGCGGCGGTGCCGACTATACCCATAATCCGACGGGGCTGTATGTGGGCACCTGGTTGTCGAGCATCAAGTGGATCAAGGACGGTGGTGGCGATACCAATCTGGAATGGGATATCTACGGCGGCAAACGGGGCGAGATCAGCAAGGATTTTACCTATGACGTGGGCGGCCTGTACTATTTCTATCCCTCGAATGGCTTGAGCACCAATGCCAACACCTTCGAGCTGTACGGCCAGCTCGGCTATGGCCCCGCCTATATCAAGTATTCGCACTCGACCACCAATCTGTTTGGTGTCGCCGACAGCAAGAACAGCGGCTACCTTGACGTGGGCGCCAACGTGGACGTGCATGATGGCTACACGCTGAACCTGCATGCCGGCCGGCAGAAAGTCGCGCACAACGATTCCCTCAGCTACAACGATTACAAGATCGGTGTGACCAAGGACTTTGGCGTGGTGACCGTTGCACTGGCGGCCGTGAAAGCCAACATCACGTCGTTGGCGCCCAACGGCAAGAATCTGGCGAAATCCGGTCTCGTGCTGACCGTGTCCAAAACCTTTTAAGCGAGACTGCCATGAAAATGATTACTGCAATCATTAAACCGTTCAAACTGGACGAAGTGCGCGAAGCCTTGTCGGCTATCAATGTGCAAGGCATAACCGTCACCGAAGTCAAAGGCTTCGGCCGCCAGAAAGGTCACACGGAACTCTACCGTGGCGCCGAGTATGTCGTTGATTTCTTGCCAAAAACCAAGATTGAAGCGGCCGTCGATGACGCCATTGTCGACCAGGCCATCGAAGCGATCGAAGGTGCCGCGCGTACCGGCAAAATCGGTGATGGCAAGATTTTCGTCTACAACCTGGAACAGGTTATCCGCATCCGTACCGGTGAAACCGGCAACGAAGCGCTCTAAGGGGAATATTGATGCCTAAAAATATAACAAAATTGCTCGCCGGGATAGCCTGTCTGTGTGCGTTTGGCTTCGTCACGCCGAGCTTTGCCGATGCCCCCGCCAAGACGGAGGCGGCCACGACTACGGCCGTTGCCGCCCCCGCCGTCACGCCGGTGCCTGACGCCGCGCCCGCTGCCGCCGCTCCGGCCCCGGCTGCTGCCGCGCCAGCAGCAGCCCCCGTCGCCAACAAGGGCGATACCAGTTTCATGATGATTTCCACCTTGCTGGTGATCCTGATGACGATTCCTGGCCTGGCCCTGTTTTACGGCGGCCTGGTGCGTTCCAAGAACATGCTGTCGGTGCTGATGCAAGTGTTCATGGTATTCGCGCTGGTGATCGTGCTGTGGTGCATTTATGGCTATTCCATCGCCTTCACGGAAAAAAATGCCTTCTTCGGTGGCTTCGACCGCCTGTTCCTGAACGGCATCTGGGATCCGGCCAAGGGCACGTTTGCCGCCGCCGCCACCTTCAGCAAGGGCGTCGTCATTCCCGAGTTCGTCTTCGTGGCTTTCCAGGGCACGTTTGCCGCCATCACCTGCGCGCTGATCGTCGGCGCCTTTGCCGAGCGCGCCAAGTTTGCCGCCGTGCTGGCCTTCGTCGTGCTGTGGTTCACGTTCGCCTACCTGCCGGCCGCTCACATGGTGTGGTTCTGGACCGGTCCTGACCTGATCACCAATGCCGCCACTTCGGCCAGCGAAGCCCTGAAGGCGGGCTGGATCTGGCAAAAAGGCGCGCTGGACTTCGCCGGCGGTACCGTGGTGCACATCAATGCCGCCGTTGCCGGCCTGGTGGGCGCCATCATGATCGGCAAACGCGTCGGTTATGGCCGCGAATCGATGGCGCCGCACTCGCTGACGATGACCATGATCGGCGCTTCCTTGCTGTGGGTGGGCTGGTTCGGCTTCAATGCGGGCTCTTCGCTGGAAGCGGGCGACGTGGCGGCATTGGCTTTCGTCAACACCTTGCTGGCAACGGCCGCCGCCACCCTGTCGTGGGTATTTGGCGAATGGATCACCAAGGGCAAGCCCTCGATGCTGGGCGGCGCCTCGGGCGCCGTCGCCGGCCTGGTGGCGATCACCCCGGCGGCCGGCTTTGTCGGTCCGATGGGCGGTCTGGTAATGGGCTTGCTGGCCGGTATCATCTGCCTGTGGGGCGTGAACGGCCTGAAACGCCTGATCGGCGCCGACGATTCGCTCGACGTCTTCGGCGTGCATGGCGTGGGCGGTATCCTGGGCGCCTTGCTGACGGGCGTGTTTGCGGCACCGCAACTGGGCGGCCAGGGCATCTTCGACTATGTCACCAACAAGATGTCGGCCGACCCGTACTCGATCGGCCATCAGGTGTGGGTGCAGGCGCAGGCAGTCGGCACGACCATCCTCTGGTCGGCCCTGGTCTCCATCGTCGCCTATAAGCTGGTCGACATCGTCATCGGCTTGCGCGTGCCGGAAGAAGAGGAGCGCGAAGGTCTCGATATCACCAGCCATGGCGAGCAAGCTTATCATGGCTAAATGATAATTATCTGGTGTGCCAGCGCTGCGGCGCGGCATGCCAGACTGGAAAAGGCGCCTCCTTGAGGCGCCTTTTTTTCGTTATGGGAATGGAAAAGGTCTTTAAAACAAGGCTTTTGCCCCGATTTGGGGTACTTACACGGTAATATAGTCGGCAGTTCTGTGTGCTTTTTTGAATACTGCACATAATTTAAGGATGTAACTATGGTTCCCCATCTCGTCACGGCCCTGACCGGACCGCTGCTCGACCTCGAAAAAAAGATTCTGGCCGCGACGCCGGCCATTGAGCGCTGGTTTCGCATGGAGTGGCAGGAGCACACGCCGCCCTTCTATTGCTCGGTAGACTTGCGCAACGCCGGCTACAAGCTGGCCCCTGTCGATACCAATCTGTTCCCTGGCGGTTTCCATAACCTGGCCACGGAAATGCTGCCCCTGTCCGTGCAGGCGGCCATGGCCGCCATCGACAAGTATTGCCCGGATGCCCGCAACCTGCTGATCGTGCCGGAATTGCACAACACCACGCCGCAGTACCTGCAGAACGTGGCGCGCCTGATGCAGATCTTCCGCCAGACGGGGCTGCACGTGCGCTTCGGTTCGTGGTCGCCCGACATCACCCAGCCGACGCCCTTGGCGTTGCCGGATGGCAACATGCTCGTCATCGAGCCCCTCGTGCGCCTGAACAATGGCCGTCGGCTGGGCTTGAAGGATTTCGACCCGTGCACGATTCTGCTGAATAACGACTTGTCGGACGGCATCCCCGATATCTTGCAAAATATTCATGAGCAAAGCCTGTTGCCGCCCTTGCACGCGGGCTGGGCCTTGCGCCGCAAGAGCAACCACTACACGGCCTACGATGAAGTGGTGAAAAAATTCGGCAAGATGATCGATGTCGACCCGTGGATGCTCAATCCCTTCCACGCCAAGTGCAGCGACGTCAACTTCCAGGAAGGCGAGGGCGAGGACGCGCTGGCCGCCAGCGTCGACGTGCTGCTGGCCAAGATCCGCAAGAAATACAAGGAATACGGCATCAAGGAAAAGCCGTTTGTCATCGTCAAGCCCGACGCCGGCACGTATGGCACGGGCATCATGACGGTGCGCGACGCCAGCGAAGTGCGCGACCTGTCGCGCAAGCAGCGCGACAAGATGTCCATCGTCAAGGACGGCAAGGTCGTCACGGACGTGATCATCCAGGAAGGCGTGCCGACCTTCGAAAGCATCAAGGATGCCGTGGCCGAGCCGGTCGTCTACATGATCGACCGCTATGTGGTGGGCGGTTTCTACCGCGTGCACGCGGAGAAGGGCGTCGACCAGAACCTGAACGCGCCCGGTTCGCAGTACGTGCCGCTGGCGTTTGCCCAGCAGCACGCCGTGCCGGACTTGAAGGCCAAGCCGGGCACGGCCGCGCCGAACCGCTTCTATGTGTATGGCGTGGTGGCGCGCCTGGCCTTGCTGGCCGCCTCGCTGGAAATGGAACGCACGGACCCGAATCCCGAGGTGTATTGATCCATCAAGGAGACGTGCCGGGCGCGGCGACCACTGCGCCCGGCGATCTCGGCTAGAATCAGGCATTACCCAGGCACCCCGATTGGACCGACTCATGAAAATTGCATTCCTCGCCGACCCGCTGGCAGGCTTCAAGACTTACAAGGATTCCACCTTCGCCATGATGCGCGAGGCGGCCAGGCGTGGCCATGCCGTGTATGCCTTTGAACAGAAGGACATGGCGCTCGAGGAAGGTATCGTCACGGCCCACGTGCAGCATATCGAGCTCACGGGCGACGGACACGACTGGTACAAGGTGGTATCCAGCGAAGAAGTGCGCCTGTCGGCCCTGGACGCCATCATCGAACGCAAGGATCCGCCGTTCGACATGGAATACGTGTACGGCACGTATCTGCTGGAACTGGCGGAAAAGCAGGGCGCGCGCGTCTTCAACAAGCCGTCCGCCATCCGCGACAACAATGAAAAGCTGGCCATTGCCCAGTTTTCCGAATTCACCTCGCCGACCCTGGTGACGTCGAACGAAGCGCGCCTGCGCGCCTTCCACGCCAAGCACCAGGACGTCATCTTCAAGCCGCTCGACGGCATGGGCGGCACGGGCATCTTCCGCGTCAAGGCCGATGGCCTGAACCTGGGCGCCATCATCGAGACGCTGACGGACAACGGCGCGCAAACCATCATGGCGCAGCGTTTCATCGCCGATATCGTCAAGGGCGACAAGCGCATTCTCGTCATCGGCGGCAAGCCGGTGCCGTTTTCGCTGGCGCGCATCCCGCAGGCGGGCGAAGTACGGGGCAACCTGGCGGCCGGCGGCACCGGCGTGGCGCAGCCATTGACGGCGCGCGACCTGGAAATCGCCGAAAAGCTGGGCCCCATCCTGGCCGCGCGTGGCCTGATGCTGGTAGGATTGGACGTGATCGGCGACTATTTGACGGAAGTCAATGTCACCAGCCCGACCTGCTTCCAGGAAATCATGCAGCAGACGGGTTTTGATGTGGCCGCCATGTTCATCGATGCGGTCGAACACGGTGTTGCGTCCGCGCAGCAGCGATAACAGGCGAAATGACTATGGTAGGGATATTGCTCATGACACACGCACCGCTGGGACAGGCGTTCATCGCCGCCTGCGCGCATGTGTTTCGCGGGCCAACGGAACGTTTTGAAGCCATCGACGTCGTCGCCGACCAGGACCTGGCGGAAGTGCAGAAGCTGGCATCGGAAGCCATCTGCCGCCTCGACGACGGCTCCGGCGTGCTGGTGATTACCGATGTGAAGGGCGGTACGCCGTCGAACTGCTGCAACAAGCTGGCCGATGCGGGCCGGGTGGAAGTCATCGCCGGCATCAGCCTGCCGATGCTGCTGCGCGCGATCACGTATCGCCGCGATACGCTCGACGTGGTGGTGGAGATGGCGCTGGCCGGTGCGCAAAGCGGCGCCGTGCGTGTCGATAACCGCATTCGCGTGGGCGAATAAGAGAGTGAATGGCCGCCGCCTTGAAGGCGGCGGGTTTTATAGGCCAAGATTGTCATCAGCGTAGTGCATTCAGGGATAGAGACCATACAAAAATGATTCAAAAAGAACTCGAAATCATCAACAAGCTGGGATTGCACGCACGCGCCTCCGCCAAATTTACCCAGTTGGCCGCCAAGTTCAAGAGCGATGTCTGGCTGACCCGCAACGCGCGCCGCATCAATGCCAAGTCCATCATGGGCGTCATGATGCTGGCTGCCGGCAAGGGCGCGAAAGTGACGCTGGAAGCCGAGGGCGATGATGAGCAGGCATGCGTCGACGCGCTCACCGCCCTGATTAACGACAGGTTTGGCGAAGGCGAGTAATGCCCGCCGAACGCAGCCGCAGCCGCATTCCGACAGGTCAACCCATGGCATCCTTCACGCTCCACGGCATCCCGGTTTCCCGCGGCATCGCCATCGGCCGCGCGCACCTGCTGGCGCCGGCCGCCCTTGACGTCAAACATTACCTGGTAGCCCAGGAACAGATCGAAGCCGAAGTACAGCGCCTGCAAAACGCCATCGCTACCGTTCACAAGGAACTGCAAACCTTGTGGAACGATTTGCCCAAGGATGCGCCCACCGAACTGGGCGCCTTCATCGACGTACACGCGCTGATCCTGTCGGACCCGATGATTTCCGAAGCGCCGCTCGACATCATCCGTTCGCGCCACTACAACGCCGAATGGGCGCTGTTGACGCAGATTGACGAATTGTCGGCCCAGTTCGACGAAATCGAAGACCCGTATTTGCGCGAACGCAAGGCCGACATCCAGCAAGTGGCCGAGCGCGTGCTGAAGGTCTTGCTGGGGACCGAGCAGCTGCTGCCGAAAGCGGCCACTGCGGACGAGTTGGTGGCGCAGATGATCGTGGTCGCCCACGACATTTCTCCGGCCGACATGCTGCAGTTCCGCGACCGCTCCTTCATCGGTTTCATCACCGACGTGGGCGGGCAGAACTCGCACACGGCCATCGTCGCGCGCAGCCTCGATATCCCCGCCGCCGTCGGCATGTCGCAGGCGTCGATGCTGATCGAGCAGGACGACTGGCTGATCATCGACGGCGACGCCGGCGTCGTTATCGCCAACCCCAGCGCGCTGGTGCTGGAGCAGTACCGCGAGCGCCAGGTGGCCATGCAGCGCGCGCGCAAAAAGCTGGGCAAGCTGAAAAAGACGCCGGCCGTGACCAAATGCGGCACGCCCGTCACCCTGCTGGCGAATATCGAACTGCCCGACGATTGCGCGTTTGCGCTGGAATCGGGCGCCAGCGGCGTGGGCCTGTTCCGTTCCGAATTCCTGTTCATGGGCCGTGCCCACAAGATTCCCACCGAGGACGAGCAGTTCGAGGCTTACCGCAACACCGTGCAGTCGATGAAAGGGCGCGTGGTGACCATCCGCACGCTCGACATCGGCGCCGACAAGCCGCTCGACCAGTCCGAGCACACGGCCCTGAACCCCGCCCTGGGCTTGCGCGCCATCCGCTATTGCCTGGCAGAGCCGCAGCTGTTCCTGACGCAGCTGCGGGCGATTCTGCGCGCCTCGGCCTTCGGCAAGGTGCGCATCCTGATCCCGATGCTGGCGCATGCGTTCGAGATCGACCAGTCGCTGGCCATGATCGCGCAAGCGAAGGCCAGCCTGCGCGAGGAAGGCGTCAAGTTCGACGATGAGGTCGAAGTGGGCGCCATGATCGAGATTCCCGCCGCCGCGCTGGCGCTGCCCATGTTCGTCAAGCGCATGGATTTCCTGTCGATCGGCACGAATGACCTCATCCAGTACACGCTGGCCATCGACCGCGTCGACTATGAAGTGGCGCATTTGTACAATCCGCTGCATCCGGCCGTGCTGCAACTGATTTCCATGACGATCGCCGCCGGTCACAAGGCGGGCATCGACGTGGCCGTCTGCGGCGAGATGGCGGGCGACGTAAAGCTCACGCGCTTGCTGCTGGGCATGGGCTTGCGCGAGTTTTCCATGCATCCGGCCCAGCTGTTGGCGGTCAAGCAAGAGATTCTCAACAGCGATCTGGCCCTGATTGCACCACAAATGCGCAAAATTATGCGTTCGATGGAGCCAAATGTGATCGCGGAAGCCGTCCAGCAACTGCAGCTCATGTAAACTGTCACCTTAAGCATCAGGACACATCGCGCGCGGCAAGATGTGTCCTGGTGTTAAAGTTGCAGCACCTATCATCGCGGTGCTGCATCGACCATGGCCCGTGGGGCCGCCCCCTTTTATAAACCGACACACATGTCATCCATTGGAATCGTTTCGCCGCAAACCATGTATTTTGCGCAACCCCTGCAGCTGCAAAGCGGCGCATCGCTGCGGGACTATATGTTGATGTATGAAACCTACGGCACCCTGAACGCCGACAAATCGAACGCGGTGCTGGTCTGCCACGCCCTGAACGCCTCGCACCACGTGGCCGGCGTGTATGCGGACGAACCGAAGAGCACTGGCTGGTGGGACAATATGGTCGGTCCCGGCAAGCCGCTCGACACCAACAAATTCTTCGTCATCGGCGTCAACAACCTCGGCTCCTGCTTCGGCTCGACGGGCCCCATGCACACCAATCCCGCCACCGGCAAGCCGTATGGCGCCTCCTTCCCCGTCGTCACGGTGGAAGACTGGGTCAGCGCGCAGGCGCGCCTGGCCGATGAACTGGGCATCCGCCAGTTCGCCGCCGTGATGGGCGGCTCTCTGGGCGGCATGCAGGCGCTGGCGTGGAGCATCATGTTTCCCGAGCGGCTGCGCCATTGCGTGGTGATCGCCTCGACGGCCAAGCTGTCGGCGCAGAACATCGCCTTCAACGACGTGGCGCGCCAGGCCATCCTGTCCGATCCCGATTACCACGGCGGCGACTTTTATGCGCATGGCGTGGTGCCGAAGAACGGCTTGCGCGTGGCGCGCATGGTGGGACACATCACCTATCTGTCGAACGATGACATGGCGGAGAAATTCGGCCGTAAGCTGCGCGACGCGGCGCAGACGGGCGACTACAAATTCGGCTTCGGCATCGATTTCGAGATCGAGTCGTATCTGCGTTATCAGGGCGACAAGTTCTCCGAGTACTTCGACGCCAATACCTACCTGCTGATCACCAAGGCGCTCGACTACTTCGACCCGGCGCGCGCGCATGGCGGCGACCTGGCCAAGGCCCTGTCGGGCACCAGGGCCAAGTTCTTCCTCGCCTCGTTTTCCACCGACTGGCGTTTCTCGCCCGAGCGCAGCCGCGAAATCGTCGAAGCCCTCGTGCGCAACCGCCGCCAGGTGACCTATGCCGAAATCGATGCGCCGCATGGCCACGACGCCTTCCTGCTGGAAGATCCGCGCTACATGAACATGGTGCGCGCCTATTATGGCCAGGTTTGGAACGACATCGGCGCGGGCTTGCCCGCTCCGGCACAGCACACCGCCGTCCGCCAGGGCGCCAAGGAGACCGCATGACTTTTGACGAATTGAGCGCGCTGCGCCCCGACCTGGCCTTCATCGCCCACTGGGTGCCGAAGAACGCGCATGTGCTGGACGTGGGCTGCGGCGAAGGCGTGATGCTGCAGTACCTGCAAAGCGACAAGGAATGCAGCGGCTACGGCATCGAGATCGCCGACGACAAGGTGCTGGCCAGTACTTTGCGCGGCGTCAACGTGATCCAGCAGGATATGGAAAAAGGCCTGGCCATCTTTGGTGACAACAGCTTCGACACGGTGCTGTGCCTGTCGTCGCTGCAGATGATGAAGCAGGTCGAGCCGCTGTTGCGCGACATCGTGCGCGTGGGCGCCGAGGCCATCGTCTCGTTTCCCAACTTTGCCTACTGGCCGCACCGCGTGGCACTGCTGAAAGGCCGCATGCCCGTGTCGAAGTCGCTGCCTTACCAGTGGTATGACACGCCCAACGTGCGCTGCGCCACCATCAACGATTTCCGCGAACTGGCCGAGGAATGCGGCCTGGAAGTGATTGAATGCGTGGCCCTGGCAGAAGGCAGGATGGTCTCCGTGCTGCCTAACCTGCGCGGCGACCTGGCCGTTTTTCGCCTGCGTAAAAAAGCGGTGCATTGATGAATGTCAGCCCGGCGCCAGGATGGCGTTCCTATGCCAATGGCCGCATGCTGGCCGTGCTGGTGCTGGGCTTCAGTTCCGGCCTGCCCCTGTTCATCCTGCTGTACCTGCTGCAGGCATGGCTGGCCAAGTCGGGACTGAACGTCAAGGCACTGGGGCTGTTCGCCCTGGTGCAGTTCCCGTACATCTGGAAATTCCTGTGGGCCCCCCTGATGGACCGCTACCGCATCCTGGGACTGGGACGCCGGCGCGGCTGGATGGCCGCCACGCAGGTGGCGCTGTTTTTCTCCATCGGCGGCATGGGCATGCTGGACCCGCTCACGCAGATCGGGCTGATCGCGGCCGCTGCGGGCGGCGTGGCCTTTTTGTCCGCCAGCCAGGACATCGTCATCGACGCCTACCGGCGCGAAATTCTCAGCGATAACGAGCAGGGCCTGGGCGCCGCCGTCATCGTCAACGCGTATAAAGTGGCTGGCATGGTACCGGGTGCGTTGTCGCTGATCCTGGCCGACCGCATGCCGTGGCAGCCCGTGTTCTGGATCACGGCCGCCTTCATGCTGCCGGGCCTGGTCTGCACCTTGCTGATCAAGGAACCCGCCGTGTACGGCTCGCCGCCGAAGACCATGCGCGAAGCCATCATTTTGCCATTCCAGGAATTCATCGCGCGCGATGGTTGGCGTAACGCAATGTGGATCCTCGCCTTTGTATTACTCTACAAGATAGGCGACAGCATGGCGACGGCGCTGGCGACGAAGTTTTATCTCGACCTGGGTTTTTCCATGACGCAGATCGGCCTGGCCGCCAATACCACGGGTTTCTGGGCCAGCCTGGCCGGCGGCGTGGTGGGCGGCGTGTGGATGCTCAAGCTGGGCATCAACCGGGGCCTGTGGGTGTTTGGCGCGCTGCAGGCGATCGCCATTCTCGGCTTCGCCTGGCTGGCGCAGGTGGGGCCGAACACCATGTTATTGAGTGCCGTGATCGGTTTTGAAGCGTTCGCCAGCCTGGGGCTGGGCGCGGCCGCCTTTGTCGCGTTCCTGTCGCGCAGCACGGACCCGCGCTATACGGCCACGCAATATGCCTTGTTTTCCAGCCTGAGCGCCGTGCCGCGCACCCTGATCAATGCCTCGGTGGGCTTTCTGGTCGCCGAGCTGGGCTGGTTCTCATTTTTCATCGTCTGCTTCTTCCTGGCCTTCCCGGCCATGATGATGCTGCCTAAAATTGCTCCATGGAGGTCTGCCAATGGCACCAATATCCCTTAAACGTTATGCCGTCCTGGCCAGCCTGTGCGCGCTCACCGCGCTGGCGCCGCTGTCCGCCTATTCACAGCAGGCGGTGCTCCAGGATGGCATCAAGGTACGCCCCCTGTCGGGCACGCGCATTTTCGCCGGCGGTGAAAATTTCAATGAAAAATCGAAGCTGCAGTACGCGGAACTGGTGCGCGACGCGAAGGAAAAGAATGCGCTCGTGCCGGACAGCGATCCGCAGGTGAAACGCCTGCGTGCGATCGCCCAGCGCATCATCCCGTATGCCGCCCGCTGGAACGACGCGGCCAGCAGCTGGCAATGGCAGATCAACCTGCTCAATTCGGACGAGGTGAACGCCTTCTGCATGCCGGGCGGGCAGATCGCCTTTTACAGCGGCATTATCAGCAAGCTGAATCTGACCGACGATGAAGTAGCCGTCGTCATGGGCCACGAGATCTCGCACGCACTGCGCGAGCACGCACAGGCGCAGGCGGGCAAGGGCAATCTGGCGGCCGTGGGCGCCAAGCTGGCCGGCGCCGGCCTGTCGGCCTGGCTGGGCGTCGACCCGAACCTGACCAGCACCGCGACGAATATGGCGGCCAAGGGCGTGATGCTGAAGTTCTCGCGCGACGACGAACGCGAAGCGGACCTGATCGGCATGGATCTGGCCGCGCGCGCCGGCTTCGACCCGCGCGCCGGCGTGGTGCTGTGGCAGAAAATGGCGGCAGTGAGCAAGGGCGCGCCGCCGGAATTCCTGTCCACCCATCCTTCGGGCAGCGACCGCATCTCGCAGATGAATGAGCACATGGCGCAAGTGCTGCCCTTGTACGCGCGCAGCAAGGGCGTCAGCGTCGACGCCTTGCCGCCGTACCGCAGCACCGCCATCGCGACACGCTAGCATGCCTGGACGCAGCAGCAAGCCGGCGCCCCTGCCCATGCGCGACGGCGTCGCACCCAGCTATCTGTGGCTGCCGGAAGGGCAGTGGCCGGACATGTTGGCCTTTCTCGTCGAACGCTATCCGCAGATCGGCGCCGCGCAATGGCGGGAGCGCATGGCGCGCGGCGAAGTGGTCAACGGCGACGGCGCCGTGCTGGGACCGGGCAGCGCGTACCGGCGCGGCATGCGTATTTTTTACTACCGTGAACTGGCGCGTGAAACACCGATCCCGTTTCACGAAGAGATCCTGTTTCAGGATGAGCATTTGGTCGTGGTCGACAAGCCGCATTTCCTGCCGATGACGCCGGGCGGCCGCTTCGTGCAGGAGACCCTGTTGACGCGCCTGAAGAGAAAGCTCGATTGCGCCGACCTCACGCCCATCCACCGTCTCGACCGCGAGACGGCCGGCGTGGTGATTTTCTCGCGCCAGATCGCCAGCCGCGGCGCCTATCAAACGCTGTTCCAGCGCCGCGAGGTGCGCAAGACATATGAAGCGCTGGCGCCCGTTCTGGAGGGCCGTGATTTTCCGTTTACCTACCGCAGCCGCATGGTCGATGGAGACAAGTTTTTCCTCATGCGCGAGGAAGCGGGCGAGCCGAACTCGGAAACCATCATCGACGTGATCGAGCGGCGCGGCGGCGTGAACTTGTACCGGCTGCAGCCGCACACGGGCCGCAAGCACCAGCTGCGCGTGCACCTGGCGTCGCTGGGCATTCCCATCGTCAATGATGCGTTTTACCCGGTGGCCCTGCCGTGCAAGGAAGACGACATGTCGCAGCCCTTGCAGCTGCTGGCGCGCGCGATCGATTTTACGGACCCGTTGACGGGTGAGCCGCGCCACTTCGAAAGCCGGCGCAGCCTGTAGCGGTGCTTACGCCTTGATGGTGTAATCGATGATCAAGGGCGCGTGATCGGAAAAACGTTCGTCCTTGTAGACGCTGACCGTATGCGCCTGGGCCGCGATGCCTGGCGTGGCGACGTGATAATCGATGCGCCAGCCCACGTTCTTCGCATAGGCTTGTCCGCGGTTGCTCCACCAGGTGTACTGGTCTTCGCGCTTGTCCAGGCCGCGGTGCACGTCGACAAAGCCCACTTCGTCGAAGACGCGCGTCAGCCATGCGCGTTCCTCGGGCAGGAAGCCGGAGTTCTTCTTGTTGCCCTTCCAGTTTTTCAGGTCGATTTCATGGTGGGCGATGTTCCAGTCGCCGCAGATGACCACTTCGCGGCCAAGCGCCTTCAATTCCAGCAGGTGCGGCAGGAACAGTTCCATGAAGCGGAACTTGGCTTCCTGGCGCTCCGGGCCGGACGAACCGGACGGGCAGTACACGGAAATGACGGACAGGTTGCCAAAATCGCAGCGCACGTAGCGGCCTTCGGCGTCGAATTCGGGGCTGCCGAAGCCGATATGCACGGCGTCCGGTTCGACCTTGCTGTACACGCCCGTGCCGGAATAGCCCTTTTTCTCGGCGTAGTGGAAATGGCCATGGTAGCCGTGCGGATTGAGGAATTCCGGCGTCATGTCGGGCAGCTGCGCCTTCAATTCCTGTACGCAGATGAAATCGGCCGTCTGTGTGCCCATCCAGTTGAAAAAGCCTTTTTTGGCGGCGGAACGGATACCGTTCAGGTTGGCGGAGATAATTTTTGGCATAGATTGAGAGTGAAAAGGGCGCTGGACGGGGCCGGCGGGCGCGGCATGGCGATTGTCTCGCCGCTGCGCGCGGATTAAAATACAGGCACTTTTAAAAAATGAGGCTAATGTGAATAATTTACGCCAGCAGTTTATCGCGTTTTCAGTATCCAAGGGAGTCTTGCGGTTTGGCGAGTTCACCACCAAAGCCGGGCGCCAGTCGCCGTACTTCTTCAATGCAGGCCTGTTCCATGACGGCGCCACCCTGGCCGAGCTGGCGCAGTTCTACGCGCAGACCCTGCTCGACTCGGGCGTGGAATTCGACATGCTGTTCGGCCCCGCCTACAAGGGCATCACCCTGGCGTCGGCCACCGCCGTGGCGCTGGCCGGCAAGGGCCGCAACACCTCGTTCGCCTTCAACCGCAAGGAAGCCAAGGACCACGGCGAAGGCGGCACCATCGTCGGCGCCAAGCTGCATGGCAAGGTTGTCATCATTGACGATGTGATCTCGGCCGGCACCTCGGTACGCGAATCGGTGGACATGATCCGCGCCGCCGGCGCCGAACCATGCGCCGTGCTGATCGCCCTCGACCGCATGGAGCGCTCGGGCCCGGACGGCCAGCTGTCGCCAAGTTCGGCGGTGCAGGAAGTGTCGAAACAGTACGGCATTCCCGTCATCTCGATCGGCAACCTGGACGATTTGTTCGGCTACCTGAACGGCGCGGGCGCCGATCCGGAACTGCTGAAACATAAAGAAGCTGTCTCCGCCTACCGCGCGCGCTACGGCATCTGAGGTTCAGGCGCGCTTGAACGTCCTGTTCGTTTGCAGCCGCAACCAGTGGCGCAGTCCCACGGCGGAGCGGGTATGGCGTCGCCATCCCGCCCTGTCCGTGCGTTCGGGCGGTACCAGTCCGAACGCGCGCCATCCCGTCAATGCGAATGACCTGGCCTGGTGCGAGGTGATTTTCGTGATGGAGGAGAAGCACAAGTCGCGCTTGCGCGCGCAGTTTGGCCGCCTGCTTGAGCACAAGACCATCCACGTGCTCGATATCCCCGACGAGTATCAATTCATGCAGCCGGAACTGGTCGAGCAACTCGAATTGTCGGTCGCGTCCATTCTCTGCCTCGATTGACCCAGCGCACCTGTGCATAGCGCCGCTGGATTTCGCGCATCAATGCCCTGGCCACGCCGCGATGGCGAAATGGCGGTTTCACGAACAGCATATTGAGCGTGGCCTCGCCGCCGCAGGGGCTGAAATCGAGCATGGCCACCTGTTGCCCGTCGATGCAGGCCGACAGCGCATGCTCGCCCCAGGGCACCACGTCTATCATCCCAGCCATGGTTTGACCGCCGCATGCAGGCCCAGGGCGAACAGGCCGATAAAAAAGCAGCGCTTGAATACCTGTTGCGCGATGCGTCCGCGCAGCCATTGTCCGGCCAGCATGCCGGCCAGCGCCGGCAGCAGCGCATACGCGGAAGCGCCGGCCGCGCCGGGACTGAAGTCGCCGTGCAGGGCCAGGCTGGCCGCCAGCGCCACGGTCGATGCCGTAAAGGCCAGGCCCAGCGCCTGTACCAGCGTGTCGCGCGCCAGCCCGAGTCCCTGCAGATACGGTACGGCGGGAATCACGAACACGCCCGTGGCGGCCGTCACCAGTCCCGTCGCGGCGCCCGTCACGGGCCCCAGCCAGGCTTCGTGCCGCGCCGGCACGCGCAGCTGCAGCGAGCATAGGCCCGCCAGCGCATATACCATCAGCGCCGCGCCCAGCGCGACGACGGCCCAGGCGCCGCTGTCCTTCGGCAGCAGCGCGCCGCCCGCCAGGGGGCCGGCCATGACGGCGGCCAGCATGGGCCACAGGCGCCGCAGCAGGGCGCGCAGGCCGGGGCCGGCCGCCAGTTGCCACAGGTTCGTCACCATCGATGGCACGATCAGGAGGGCTGCCGCCTGCACGGGCGGCATGACGAGGCTGAGCGTGCCCATGGCTACCGTCGGCAGGCCCAATCCGACTACGCCCTTGACGAAGCCAGCGACGAGGAAGCTGGCGCCGACAGCCAGCAGGAATGACGTCTCCATTTTTTCTATTCCACAGTGATTTGCGTGGATTCTGCGCGTGCTTGCGGATTTCGCCAAGGTGGATTATTTTGAGTCAGCCTCAGTAAAATACGAAGGCTGGTAAGATGGTGAAAAGGGGAGCCGTTATGCGCTTTGATCTGGTTGATTTGCAGCTGTTCGTCAACGTGGTGGAGGCGGGGAGCCTGACGGCGGGCGCCGCGCGCAGCCATCTGGCGCTGGCGTCAAGCAGTGCGCGCGTGCGCGGCATGGAAGAGATGCTGGGCATGCCCTTGCTGCTGCGCGGCCGGCGCGGCGTCGAGCCGACCCCCGTGGGCCAGACCCTGCTGCATCACGCGCGCCTGGTATTGCTGCAAATGGAGAAAATGCGCGGCGAACTGGGCGAATTTACGCGCGGCTTGAAAGGGCAGTTGCGCCTGCTGTGCAATACGGCGGCGCTCAGCGAATTCCTGCCCGAGGCCCTGGGCGCTTTTCTCGACCGCCATCCGAACCTGACCATCGACCTGGAAGAGCGTCTCAGTTACGATATCGTCAAAGCCGTCTCGGAAGGACTGGCCGACATGGGCATCGTTTCCGACTCGGTCGACATGCGCGGCTTGCAGACGTTTTTGTTCCGCCCCGACCGGCTGGTGGTCATCGCCGCGGCAGATGGCGTGCATCACCGCGCGCTCGGACAGGACGGCGCCGTCGATTTCGCCAGTGTGCTCGATCACGATTTCATCGGCCTGGCCGACGACAGCGCGATGCAGCAGTACCTGGGCCTGCATGCGGCGCGCCTGGGGCGTCCGTTGAAGGTGCGCGTGCGCCTGCGCAGCTTCGATGCCGTCTGCCGCATGGTGGCCAGCGGCGTGGGCATCAGCGTGGTGCCGCTGGCGGCGGCGCGTCGCAGCCAGCAGTCGATGGCGCTGCGCTGCCTGGAATTATCGGATCCCTGGTCGGTACGCAACCTGACAATCTGCGTGCGCCAGTTCAGTGAATTACCCCTGTATGCGCGCCAGTTGATCGATCATCTGAAGGCGTGACAGGGCATGACAGGAGTTGCGATGCGTTTTTCAGAAGACAAGATGGCCAGCCTGCTGTGCAGCGACCAGGTCGAGCGGCCCATCCACATCTGGCAGCCGGAGCTGCCGCCACAGCCACGCGCCGTGATCCTGGCGATCCACGGCGGCATGGCGCATGCGGGCGACTACGTCACGCCGGCGCTGACCTTCCGCCAGCACGGCATCGCCACCGTCAGCTTCGATATGGTGGGCCACGACGGCAAGCGCAAGGTGGACATCCCCTCGTTCGAGGCCTTCCTCGACGACGAGGAGCTGTTCCTCGCCTGGGTCAAGCAGGCGTATCCGGGCGTGCCGATCTTCGTCATGGGCCACTCCATGGGCGGCCTGATCGCCACCCACCTGGGGCTGCGCCGCTTTGCGGGCGATCCGGCCATCAAGGGATTTGTGATTTCATCGCCGTTTTACGTGAATGCGATACCCGTGCCGAAGGTGCTGCAGATGCTGTCGGGCTGGCTGGCGCAGCGCTTCCCGACGATGAAAGTGCCATTGGGCAACTTGACCATGCTGCTCACGCATGATCAAACCATCACCGCGCGCCATTTCCAGGACGAGCGCGACGGCATCCGCGCCAGTGCGGCGTCGGTGCGTTTCGCCCATGCGCTGACGTCGGCGCAAAAGGAACTGGCGGGCGGCCTGTCGGACTGGCGTTTCCCCCTGTTCGCCGCGGTGGCGGGCGACGACAAGCTGGCCGACAGCCGCGCCACGGAGAGCCTGCTGCGCAGCGTGCCCGATGGCTTGCTCGACTATCATTTTTATCCGGCCAACTATCACGAGAATTTCAATGAAGTGAACCGCGAGGCGATCTTTGCCGCCATCCTGGCCTGGATGGAAAAATTGCTGGCACCCGTGCAGGCTTGACGGCCGGGTATCGTTATAATCGGTTTGACTGCATTTACCGCCGGCGCATGCCGGCCCGGTCCCCGCGGTACAGGGGAATACTCAAGGAACGAACGATGCGCTTGCTGATTGCCCTGTTACTGCCGTGGCTGACCTTTTTCACGATCGGCCGCCCCATTGCCGGCATCATTTGCCTGATCCTGCAAATCACCTTGATCGGCTGGCTGCCGGCGACGATCTGGGCCGTGTATGCGCTGAGCCAGTTCAAGACGGACCAGAAGATCGCCGAGGCCATGCGCCGGCGCTAACCTAAGACTGGCCTAAGCTGCGCTTCCTATCTTGATTCAACCGACACGAGGAGAGTGAGATGGCACCAGACAGATGCAGTACCTTGACCCTGGCGGCGGCAATGCTGGCCGCCGGGCTGTTGCTGGGAAGTGCGGCGCAGGCGCAAAGCGACGCCGCACTGCCGCCTGTGCAGAAGAGCGGGGCGGTGGAATACCTGAGCGGCGGCATCGGCCTCGATGAGTCGGCGGCCATCAAGAGCGCCAGCCGGCATTGGCCTTTGAGCCTCGTGTTTTCCGTGCAGGCGGCGGGCAAGGCGGAATTTGCTTCCGACGTGAAGCTGGAAATACGCGACGCCAAGGGCGCTGCGGTGCTGGAAACGACGGCTAGCGGACCGTTCCTGCTGGCGAAACTGCCGCCGGGCAGCTACAGCCTGCGCGCTACCCTGGCCGGCAAGACATTGGAACGCAAGGTGCAGGTCAAGGCAGGCAGTTCCGCGCAGGTGGAGCTGGTCTGGCCGGCGGGAACGAACCAGGGCCGGCCTTGATGTAGCGACGGCAGCCCGATCAGCTGACCGCGAGCACGCGCCCTTCGGCGGCGCTTTGCAGCGCCAGTTCGATCAGGCGTATCGTCGCTGCCGCATCCTCGGCAGCCACGGGTGCCGCTGCGCCGTGGCGGATGGCGTCGGCCATGCCCTGGTAGAAATCCTGGTAGCAGCCAGGCTGCATCGCCAGGTGGTCGAAATGGCCGTCTGGCTGCGTGCCCAGGTGCAGCGCGCCGCGCACGGGATCGACGCCCCAGCCGGGCTGGCCCGGCCTGGCGCCCGCCTTCAGCGCGTCTTCCTGCGGGTCGAGGCCGAATTTCACGAAACTGCCTTTATCTCCATGCACGGCGAAGCGCGCCGTCGGCGCCTTCACCAGACAGCCTGCTTGCAGCACCACGCGTAAGCGGTCATAGTGCAAAACGATGTGCATGTAGTCGACGGCTTGCGCGCCATCGCGCTGCAGGACGATATCGGCGTACAGTTTTTCCGGCTTGCCGAACAGCTGCATGGCCTGGTCCAGCATGTGCGGACCCAGGTCGTACAGCAAGCCGCCGCCCGGTGCGCCGGACTCGCGCCAGCGCTGGCGGATCTCGGGGCGGAAACGGTCGAAGTGCGATTCGACGCTGGCGATGCGCCCCAGGGTGCCCTGCGCCAGCAGCGCTTTCAGGGTCAGGAAGTCGCCATCCCAGCGTCGGTTGTGGTACACGCTGAGCACCAGCTTGCGCTCTTTTGCCAGGGCGATCAGGCTCTGCGCTTCAAAGCTGGAAATGGTGAAGGGCTTGTCGACCACCACGTGCTTGCCCGCCTGCAGGGCCGCTTGCGCCAGGCTGAAATGGGCCTCGTTGGGAGCGGCGATGACGACCAGTTCGATGGCTGGATCGGCAAACAGCTGTGCGGGTTCCGCGTACACGGTCGCTTGCGGCCAGTCCTTGTGCACGAGTTCCGGCTTGCTGGAGGCGACGGCTGCCAGTTCCAGGGCATCAATGGCGGACAGCACGGGAGCGTGGAAGGTGGAGCCGGCAAAGCCGTAGCCGACGAGGCCGGTTTTGATCTTGTTCATGGCGTGTTCACAGGTGCGTGGATGAATCCATGATCATACCCGCAAGCGGGCGGCAGCTCCGCTGTTGCGATGCTGCCGCTGATACATTAGTTCAGGCTCCAGACATATTGCACCTTGACGCTGGCGCTGACCGGCTTGCCGCCAGCCAGGGCCGGCTTGAACGTGCACTTGGCAATGCCGCTGCGCGCCGCCTCGTCGAGGGCTGGATGGCCGCTGCTTTTGACCACGCTTGAGTCCAATACCTTGCCGGTGGCATTCACGTCGAAGGACATGATGACCGTGCCCTCTTCCTTCGCCTGCAGCGATGCCGCCGGGTAGACCGGTTTGCCGCACACGCCAAAGTCGATGACGGGGCGGCGCTCCGGCACGGGCGCGCCGTCGGCGGCGACGGCCTGGCCGTAGATGCCGAGGCAGGCGCCGGCCAGTGCCAGCAGCGGCACGGCCGCCTTCCAGTTCAGCGCTTGTGGTGCGGGGCGCAGCAATCGTTTGATACGTGACATAAGATCTCCTCCGTTGGCCGCCTGGGCCAGGTGGTGGGTTGAGAACTGGAGACGTTCCAGTTCCGAGAGTGCAAGAGCCAGACGCCGCGGTTCGCCCAGTTGTCTTGCTGCGAAATCATCTGCAATATGTTCGCGTTCAAGGCGCACGCCGCGTGAAATCCACCAGACGGCAGGGTGGAAGAACAGCAGTGCCTCGATGGCGTTTTGCAGCAGGTTGAGCAGATAATCGTGGCGCCGGATGTGCGCCAGTTCGTGCGCCAGCAGCGCGTCGAGCAGGTGGGGCGGCATGCCGGTGATCAGTGCAGCAGGCACCAGTACCATGGGACGCCAGATGCCGGCCGTGAGCGGACTGGCGATGTTGTCGAGCACGCGCAGCCGCACGGGCCGCGCCACGCAGGCATCGTGCGCCATGCGCGACAGCCTTGTCTGGAGCTGTCCATGCGTGGCGCCCGTGTTCCTGGCGCTGCGCGCTATCCACAGCATGCCCAGCGCCATGCGCACCGCCAGCACGGCGGCGCACAAGGCCCACACGCCGACGACGGCGCGCAGCAGCAAGTCCAGGTCGGGCAGGCTGTCGGGCGCCAGCAGGGCGGCAGGCAGCAAGGCGCTGGAGTACAGCGCGCCCGTGGCATCGGCCCCGGCCAGGCGCAGATACAAGCCCGCCGCCGGCCACGCCAGGCAGGCCAGCAGGGCGCCGCAACCGACGGCGTAGCGCGCCTCGGGACGCGCATTGCGCAAGGCCCCCCACGCCAGCGCCGTGGCGCAGCCGATCAGCAGCCCTTGCCACAGGAAGTGCAGCAGGGTCCAGCCCAGTGCCGGCACGAAGCCGCTCATGACAGATCGTCCTTGAGCATTTTTTCGATTTCCTCGCGTTCGGCGCGCGACACGCCCGTGCGCAGCGCCGCCAGCACCAGCGCCTTGGCCGAACCGGCAAAAGCCTTCTGCATCAATTCCTTGAGCAAATTCGTCTGCAGGCTGTCCTGCGCCTGCGCCGGCGCATACACGTGTGAGCGCTGGCTTTCGTCGCGGATCAGCAAGCCCTTGCCGTGCATGATCTGCATCAGGCGCAGCACCGTGCCATACGTGATGGCCGGCTTGGCCAGCGCCATCGCCTCGTGCACCTGCTTGGCCGTGGCGGCGCCCAGCGGCCACAGCGCCTGCAGCAGATCGAGTTCGGCTGCCGTCGGTTTCGGGATGTCGTGCGTCTTGGTCATGCGGTTTTCCTCTTGCCTGAAATTCAATAGGGCTAGATTAAACCTTGTAGACAAAAATGTATACTTTAATTTTCAGTGGCGTATAAACGCCTTTCAGGCAAGGGATAAAAGCTAGACAAACTTGTTTATGCGCGGATCGTTCAGACGAAAAAAAAGACGCCGCAGCGTCTTTTTTTGGGGCGAGTGAAAATTATCCCGCCAGCTTGGCTTTCAGCAGTTCCGTCAGCTGGGCCGGGTCGGCCTTGCCTTTGGAGGCCTTCATGGACTGGCCGATCAGCGCGTTGATCGCCGCTTCCTTGCCGGCGCGATACTGCTCCACCGACTTGGCGTTGGCCGCCAGCACTGCGTCGACGATGGCTTCCAGGGCGCCCGAGTCCGAGATTTGTCTCAGATCCTTGGCATCGATGATGGTATCGACCAGGTGCTCGTCGTTTGACTTCGCTTCCCACATGCCAACGAAGACTTCTTTTGCCGCCTTGTTCGAGATCGTGCCATCGGCGATGCGTTTGAGCATGGCGGCCAGCTGCGCGGCAGAGACAGGCGCCTCGTCCAGGTCCACGCCTTCGCGGTTCAGGGTCGACGATACGTCGCCCATCAGCCAGTTGGCGGCGGCCTTGGCGTTTTCCTTGCCGGCCTTGTCGACCACGGCGACGAAATAGGTGGCCATGGCTTTCGACTGCGTCAGCACCAGCGCGTCGTAGTCCGGCAGCGCGTATTCGCTGATGAAACGGGCGCGCATGGCGGCCGGCAGTTCCGGCATCGAGGCCTTGACCGTGGCGATCCACTCGGGCGAGATGACCAGCGGCGGCAGGTCCGGGTCCGGGAAGTAGCGGTAATCCTGTGCGTCTTCCTTGCTGCGCATTTCGCGCGTTTCCTTGCGCTCCGGATCGTACAGGCGCGTGGCCTGCACGACCTTGCCGCCGTCTTCGATCAGCTCGATCTGGCGGCGCACTTCGACGTGCACGGCTTCCTCGATGAAGCGGAAGGAGTTCAGGTTCTTGATCTCGCAGCGCGTGCCGAATTCCTTCTGGCCGACGGGGCGCACGGAGACGTTGACGTCGCAGCGGAACGAGCCTTCCTGCATGTTGCCGTCGCAAACGCCCAGCCACATGACCAGCGAGTGCAGGGCCTTGGCGTAGGCCACGGCTTCGGCGGCGCTGCGGATTTCCGGCTCCGAGACGATTTCCAGCAGCGGCGTGCCGGCGCGGTTCAAGTCGATGCCGCTCATGCCCGCGTAGTCTTCGTGCAGGGATTTGCCGGCGTCTTCCTCCAGGTGGGCGCGTGTCAGGTTCACCGTCTTGGTGACGAATTCGCCATCCTTTTCATAGCCGAAGGTCAGGGCGCCGCCGATGACGACGGGGTCCTCGAACTGGCTGATCTGGTAGCCCTTGGGCGAATCCGGATAAAAATAGTTTTTACGCGCGAAGACCGAGTGCGGCGCCACGGTGGCGCCCACGGCCAGGCCGAAGCGGATGGCGCGGTCGACGGCTTGCTTGTTCATCACGGGCAGCACGCCGGGCAGCGCCAGATCGACGGGGCTGGCCTGCGTGTTGGCGTCGGCGCCGTACTTGATCGGCGAACCGCTGAAAATTTTGGATTCGGTCGTGAGCTGCACGTGGTTCTCAAGACCGATGACGACTTCCCATTGCATAGTGTTCTCGCTTATTTTTTGGTGGCGCCGCCTGGGCGGCGCAAATTTTTTCTTAGATGCCGGCAGGGCTGCGCGTATGCCAGTCCGTCACTTGCTGGAACTGGTGGGCCACGTTCAGCAGCTTCGCTTCGCCAAAATAATTGCCGATGATTTGCAGGCCGACGGGGCGCTTGCCGTTTTTCTCGCCTGCGCCGAAACCGCAAGGGATCGACATGCCGGGCAGGCCGGCCAGGCTGGTCGACAGGGTGTAGATGTCGGCCAGGTAGTTTGCCACCGGGTCGTCCGTCTTGTCGCCCAGGTTCCAGGCGACGGTTGGCGCGACGGGGCCCATGATGACGTCGCAGACGGCGTTCGGGCCATTCAGGACGGCGTCGAAATCCTGCGCGATCAGGCGGCGGATCTTCTGCGCCTTCAGGTAGTAGGCGTCGTAGTAGCCGTGGCACAGCACGTAGGTGCCGACCATGATGCGGCGCTGCACTTCCGGACCGAAGCCCTGGGCGCGCGACTTCTTGTACATGTCCTGCAAGTCCTTGTACTCGGCGGCGCGGTGGCCGTAGCGCACGCCGTCGTAGCGCGACAGGTTCGACGACGCCTCGGCCGGCGCGATCATGTAATAGGCGGGAATCGACAGGGCCGTATTCGGCAGCGAGATATCGACCAGGGTGGCGCCCAGCTTTTCATACTGCGCCAGCGCGTCGCGCACGGCCGCTTCCACGTCCTTGGCCAGACCCTCGCCGAAGTACTCGCGCGGCACGCCGATGCGCAAGCCCGTCAGGGGGTGATCCAGGTCGCGCGAAAAATCTTCCGCCACGCCGCCCTGTTCCGGCGACAGGCTGGTCGAATCACGCTCGTCGAAGCCGGCCATGGCGGTGAGCAGCAGGGCGCAGTCTTCCGCCGAGCGGGCCATCGGGCCGCCCTGGTCCAGCGACGAGGCAAAGGCGATCATGCCGAAGCGCGACACGCGTCCGTAGGTCGGCTTGATGCCGGAGATGCCGCAAAAAGCGGCCGGCTGGCGGATCGAGCCGCCCGTATCGGTGCCGGTGGCCGCCGGCGTCAGGCCGGCCGCCACGGCGGCGGCCGAGCCGCCGGACGAGCCGCCCGGCACGGCCGTCTTGTCCCATGGGTTCTGTACGGCGCCGAAGGCCGAGTTCTCGTTGCCGGAACCCATGGCGAATTCATCGCAATTGACCTTGCCCAAAGTGACCATGCCGGCCGCCTGGAATTTTTCCACCACGGTGGCGTCAAACGGGCTGGCGTAGTTGGCCAGCATTTTCGAGCCGGCCGTCGTGCGCCAGCCTTTCGTCACGAACAAGTCCTTGTGGGCGATCGGCACGCCCGTCAACGGCGTGGCCGTGCCGGCGGCGATGCGCGCATCCGCTGCGGCAGCTTGCGCCAGGGTCAGGGCACGGTCGACGTGCAGGAAGGCGTTCGAGTTGTCCGCCTCGATGCGGTCGAGGAAATGCGTCGCCAGTGCAACGGCGGAAATTTCCTTGTTCTGCAAAAGCGTGGACAGCTGTTTGATGGATTTTGTATGCATGGCGTTTCTATTTTGATATTCAGCAAGAAGGCGGGAACGGCGCAGCGGCGAGTTTATTCGATAACCTTGGGGACGAGATACAGGCCATCCTGGACTTTCGGCGCCACGGCTTGGTAGGCGTCGCGGCGATTCTGTTCCGTGGCGACGTCCTCGCGCAGGCGCAGGGCGATATTGTCCATGTGGGCCGCCAGCGGGTGGCTCAGGGGAGCCACGCCATCGGTATTGACGGCTTGCATTTGTTCCGCCAGGGCAAAAATCTTGTTTAATTGTTCCAGCGAGGTGACGGCCTGGTCGTCGGCCATGTCAAGTTGTGCCAGATGGGCGATGCGTTTTACGTCGGAGAGTGTCAGGGACATGGCGAAGGGCGCGGAGTGCCGCGCATTAGTATTAAGTTGGCGTTTTGATAAAACGCGGGTATTTACTGCTATTTTGCTCACAAAAATCGAGGAATGCCGCGTAACTCGCGGCTGCAAGAGTCGCACTTTTCCATGGTTTTTGAGCAAATCGCATTCAAATTATAAGGTAGAATGGCGGGTTAATGCGTTGCCGGCGCTGATGGACTGCTGCCGCAGCATAGAAAAGATTGCGCAAGCGCCAAGCGAAACCCGGAAAAATCGCCTTTTGGATTTTCAGGGTGCCTGAAAGCGCCCGCTTTGAAACTCCCCATAAACAGCTTTTGCGCAGCTCGATGCGCTACAGGACACTCATGTTTGGTTTTTTACGCAGGTATATCTCCACCGATCTGGCCATTGACTTGGGCACGGCCAACACCCTAATTTATGTACGCGGCCTCGGTATCGTCCTGGACGAGCCATCCGTCGTCGCCATCCGCCAGGAAGGCGGTCCGAATGGCAAGAAGACCATTCAGGCAGTCGGCAAGGAAGCCAAGCAGATGCTGGGCAAGGTGCCGGGCAATATCGAAGCGATCCGTCCGATGAAAGATGGCGTGATCGCCGACTTCACCGTGACCGAGCAGATGCTCAAGCAATTCATCCGCATGGTGCATGACTCGAAATTCTTCCGTCCATCGCCGCGCATCATCATTTGCGTGCCTTGCGGTTCGACCCAGGTCGAGCGCCGTGCGATCCGCGAATCGGCACTGGGCGCCGGCGCCTCGCAGGTGTACCTGATCGAAGAACCGATGGCGGCAGCCATCGGCGCGGGCCTGCCCGTGTCGGAAGCGACCGGTTCGATGGTGGTCGACATCGGTGGCGGTACCACCGAAGTGGGCATTATCTCGCTGGGCGGCATGGTCTACAAGGGTTCCGTGCGCGTGGGCGGCGACAAGTTCGATGAAGCCATCGTCAACTACATCCGCCGCAACTACGGCATGCTGATCGGCGAACAGACGGCCGAAGCCATCAAGAAGGCCATCGGTTCGGCCTTCCCTGGTTCGGAAGTGAAGGAAATGGAAGTCAAGGGCCGCAACCTGTCCGAAGGCATCCCGCGTTCGTTCACCATCTCGAGCAACGAGATTCTCGAAGCGCTGACCGACCCGCTGAACAACATCGTCTCGGCCGTGAAGAACGCGCTGGAACAGACGCCACCGGAACTGGGTGCCGACATCGCCGAAAAAGGCATGATGCTGACGGGCGGCGGCGCGCTGCTGCGTGACCTGGACCGCCTGCTGATGGAGGAAACCGGCCTGCCGGTGCTGGTGGCCGAGGACCCGCTCACCTGCGTGGTGCGCGGTTCCGGGATGGCACTGGAACGTATGGACAAGCTCGGCTCGATCTTCTCCTACGAATAATCTGACAGAAGGGCCGGAACTTCAGTTTCCGGCCTTTTTTTGGTTTTGGCGCCGGCGTTTGCCCGGGGCCCGCACGTTGGCGCACTGCGCCTGATTACTGGATGTCATGGAATACAGTCCTCCGCCACTTTTCAAACAAGGCGCCTCCGCCCGCGTCAAGATGATGGTGTTCGCCGGCATTTCTATCGCCCTGCTGCTGGTCGATTCGCGCATGCACGCGCTGACGGCCGTGCGCCAGGCCGTCGGCACCGTGCTGTATCCGGTGCAGATGGCGGCCCTGGTGCCGCGCGATGTGGCGCTCGGCGTCGGCAATTACTTTTCTTCGTTGTCCGCGCTGGAAAAGCAGGTGCGCGACCTGAAACACGAACAGATCGCCTCGGCGCAGATCCTGCAACAGGCGCAACTCAACATCGTTGAAAACAACCATTTGCGCAAGCTGATGGAAGCGCGCGAAAGAGTCCCTGTCAAGACCATGATGGCCGAAGTCCTGTATGACACGCGCGACTCGGCCTCGCGCAAGATCGTGCTGGACCGGGGCATTCAGAACGGCGTCGAACTGGGCCGTCCAGTGATCGATAACCTCGGCGTGGTGGGGCAGGTCACGCGCGTGTTCCCGTTCACCTCCGAAGTGACCTTGCTGACGGACGAAGAGCAGGCGATCCCCGTGCAACTGCTGCGCAATGGCGTGCGCAGCGTGGCCATCGGCCGCGGCAAGTCCGGCACCATGGAATTGCGCTTCACGGCCCCCAGTGCCGATATCCAGATCGGCGACATTGTCATTACCTCGGGCCTCGATGGCCTGTACCCGGCCGGCCTGGCCGTGGCCCGCGTGACCCTGGTCGAACGCAATGCACACGGTCCGTTCGGCCGCGTCGTGTGCCAGCCGCTGGCCGGCATCGAACGCAACACACAGCTGCTCATCTTGATGACATCGCCCGAGATTGCTCCGCGCCCGCCCGCCGAAGATATCAAGACGGGCCGCAAGATCGCCGGCAAGATGGCGCCGATCAAGGACCCTGCCAAGGAGCCTGCTGCCGTCCCGGCGGGCGCGCCGGCCAACGCGGCCGCCGCAACGGCCGCGAAACCGCCTGCCAGCCCGGTAGCGAAACCGGCAGCGCCGGCTGCCGCAACAACACCTGTCGCCGTGCCACCGAAGGAGGCGACACGATGAACCGCCCGCATTACATCCTGCTGCCTGTCAGCCCCCTGTTCATCGGCTTTTCCCTGCTGTGCGCGTTCCTGTTGAATTTGCTGCCCTGGGGGCAGTTCGTCGGCGTACCCGATTTCGTCGCGCTGGTACTGGTCTTCTGGGGCGTCCATCAGCCACGCAAGGTTGGCATCGGCGTGGCTTTCTTCATGGGTTTGATGATGGACGTGCACGACTCGACCCTGCTGGGCGAAAATGCGCTGGCCTACACCCTGCTGTCGTATTTCGCCATCATGATGCACCGCCGCGTACTGTGGTTCCCCATCATGACCCAGGCGCTGCATGTGCTGCCGCTGCTGCTGCTGACGCAGGCGCTGCAATTGCTGACGCGCCTGATCGTCTCGGGCCGCTTTCCTGGCTGGCTCAATTTCATCGAGAGCTTCGTCGCCGTCGCCCTATGGCCCTTCGTTACCTGGATCCTCCTGGCGCCGCAACGCCGTGCCGTGGACCGGGATCACAACCGGCCGATTTGACGGGCGCCTGCAATGACTGAACTTAAGAATAACGAGCGCGAACTGCATTTCTTCCGGATGCGCCTGACCGTCCTGGGCGCGCTCGTGTTTATCTGCTTTTCGCTGCTGCTGGCGCGCTTCATCTGGCTGCAGGTGATCAAGCATGAAGACTATGCCACCAAGGCCGAGGACAACCGCATCGCGGTGGTGCCCATCGTACCCACGCGCGGCTTGATCCTCGACCGTAATGGCGTGGTCCTGGCGCGCAATTACTCGGCCTATACGCTGGAAGTGACGCCATCGAAGCTCAGTGCCAGCCTCGATTCCGTGATCGACGAGCTGTCGACCCTGGTGCAGATCGACGTCAAGGACCGCCGCCGCTTCAAAAAGCTGCTGGAAGAATCCAAGAACTTCGTCAGCGTGCCGTTGCGCACGCGCCTGACGGATGAGGAGGTGGCGCGCTTCACGGCGCAGCGTTTCCGCTTCCCAGGGGTGGAAGTGCAGGCGCGCCTGTTCCGCCAGTATCCGATGGGCGAAGTGGCATCGCATGTGGTGGGCTTCATCGGCCGCATCAACCGTAATGAAGCCAAGGCACTGGAAGAGGGCGAGGACGCGGCCAATTACAACGGTACCGATCATATCGGCAAGGAGGGCCTGGAAAAAAGCTACGAGAAGCAGCTGCACGGCACCACCGGCTATGAGGAGGTGGAAGTGTCGGCCGGCGGGCGCGCCATGCGCACGCTGTCGCGCACCGCCGCGACTCCTGGCAACAACCTGATCCTGTCGATCGACATCGAGCTGCAAAAGGTGGTCGAGGAAGCGTTCGGCGAGTGGCGCGGCGCCGCCGTGGCGATCGACCCGGCCACGGGCGACATCCTGGCCTACGTGTCCAAGCCAGGCTACGATCCGAACCTGTTCGTCGACGGCATCGACCAGCAAAGCTGGAATGAACTCAATACCTCGCTGGACCGGCCGATGGTCAACCGGCCCCTGTCCGGCACGTACGCGCCCGGCTCGACCTTCAAGCCCTTCATGGCGCTGGCCGCACTCGAGTTGGGCAAGCGCACGCCGAGCCAGTCGATTTCCGACCCCGGCTTTTTCATCCTCGGCGGGCACACCTTCCGCGACGACAAGGTGGGTGGCCACGGTACGGTCGACATGCACAAGTCCATCGTCGTCTCGTGCAATACCTATTATTACCAGCTGGGTCGCGACATGGGCATCGACGCCATCCACGACTTCATGAAGCCGTTCGGCTTCGGCCAGCTGACGGGGATCGACCTGAATAATGAAAAGACGGGCGTGCTGCCGTCGACAGAATGGAAGCGCAACCGCTTCAAGACCCCGCAGCAGAAAAAATGGGTGGGCGGCGACACGATTTCGGTGAGTAACGGCTCCGGCTACAATTCCTACACGCCGCTGCAGATCGCCCATGCGACGGCCAACCTGGCCAATAACGGTGTCGTGATGAAGCCGCATCTGGTGAAAATCATCGAGGACGCCAGCACGCGCGCGCGCACCCTGACGGTACCTAAGGAAAGCTACCGCATCGCGCTCAAGCAGGAAAATATCGACATCATCAAGCGCGCCATGGTGGGCGTGACGAGCGAACAGGGCGGTACGGCCGCGCGCATCTTCACCGGCGTGCAGTATACGGTGGGCGGCAAGACAGGCACGGCGCAGGTGGTGGGGATCAAGAAAAACGAGAAGTACAACGCCAAGCTGCTGGCCGAGCGCCTGCGCGACAATGCCCTGTTTACGGCTTTCGCGCCGGCCGACAAGCCGCGCATCGCGATCGCCATCGTGGTGGAAAACGCGGGCTTCGGCGCCGGCGTGGCCGCGCCGATCGCGCGCAAGGCGCTCGACTACTACCTGTTGGGCAAGCGCCCGAGCGACAAGGAAAAGGACACCACCAAGGTGCCGAAGGAAGATGTCGACGAAGTGCGCACCCTGGAAGAAATCACGGACGAGCAGGCTGCCCCGGCGCCGCCTGCCAGGCAATAAGGAAGCACATGCCCATTAACGAGAGGCGTTCGCTGTGGCGGCGCGCCAAACCCTACCTGGCGGTGTTTGATCCGCCGCTGATGATCATCATCCTGATGCTGCTGTGCACCAGCCTGCTGACCCTGTATTCGGCCAGCATCGGCATCCCCGGCAAGATCGAGGATCACCTGCGCAACATCCTGCTGTGCTTTTTCGTCATGTGGGTGGCGGCCAACGTCACGCCGCAGATGATGATGCGCATCGCCGTGCCCGCGTATACGGTGTCGGTCATACTGCTGGTGGCCGTGGCCCTGTTCGGCACCATCAAACTGGGCGCGCGGCGCTGGCTGCATATTGGCGTAATCGACATCCAGCCTTCCGAATTCCTGAAGATCGCCACGCCGCTGATGCTGGCCTGGTTCTTCCAGCATAATGCGGGCGCCTTGCGCTGGAAGTCGTTCCTGATGGCGGCCGTGCTGCTGCTGGTGCCCGTCTACCTGATTGCGCGCCAGCCCGACCTGGGCACGGCGCTGCTGGTGGTGGCGGCCGGCTTTACGGTCATCTTCCTGGCCGGCCTGTCGTGGAAGGTGCTGGCTGGCTTGCTGATCACCTTTGTCTCTTGCCTGCCGATCGCCTGGTCGCACCTGCATGATTACCAGCGCGACCGCGTGATGATGCTGATCGACCCGACCAAGGACCCGCTGGGCAAGGGCTTCCATATCATCCAGTCCATCATCGCCATCGGTTCCGGCGGCATGACGGGCAAGGGCTGGACGCACGGCACACAGGCCCACCTGGAGTTCGTCCCGGAGCGCACGACCGACTTCATCTTCGCCGTGTATTCGGAGGAGTTCGGCCTGGTGGGGAATCTGATCCTGATGCTGATGTATTTGCTGCTGGTGGGACGGGGGATGATGATCGCCGCCAACGCCCCCAGTTTTTTCACTCGCCTGCTGGCAGGAGCGATAACAATGATTTTCTTTACGTATGCGTTTGTAAACATGGGCATGGTCAGCGGCATTGTGCCGGTGGTCGGTGTTCCCCTGCCTTTCCTCAGCTACGGCGGCACTGCGCTGCTGACCCTCGGCGTCGCCTCCGGCATCCTGATGAGTATTCAGCGCCACCGCAAGCTGGTGCAGACCTGATGCGCGCGCCAGTCGATACCTTCGCCCTGCGTGGCCTGGGCCTTGCGGCCTTGCTGACCCTGGCCGCCTGCGGCACCACGCCGCAAAAGCCCGCTTCGAGCAACGTGCCCATGCCATCTGGAGGCAAGGTCAAGGCGCCTGTGCGCCAGGACCCCACCTTGCCGGCCTTGCCGGCGGCAGGTTCCGGACGCGGCGGCTACTACAAGGACGACGGTCCGGGCGACAATCCGCCGCCGAACCTGCGCGACGTGCCCGATGCGGAAGTGCGCAACGAGCCGTATTCCACGCGCTCGAACCGGCCCTACGTCGTCTTCGGCAAGACCTACACGCCGATCACCGGCAACGAACCGTTTACGCAGAAGGGCACCGGCACCTGGTATGGCAAGAAATTCCATGGCCAGCGCACCTCGTCCGGTGAAATCTACGATATGTACAAGATGACGGCCGCCCATCCGACCTTGCCGATTCCGTCTTACGCGCGCGTGACGAGCATCGACAGCGGTGAGCAGGTGATCGTGCGCATCAACGACCGCGGGCCGTTCCACGCCACGCGCGTGATCGATGTGTCGTACACGGCGGCGCTGAAACTGGGCTTCCTGGGCAAGGGCAGCCACCAGGTGGTGGTCGAACGGCTGCTGCCGGCCGATATCGATGCCATCCTGGCCGCCCGCGCGGCGCCGAAGCCGGCGCCATTGACGCCATCCGTGGTAGCCATCTCCATCGACACGCCGGTGGAGACGGGCGCCGTGGTACAGCCGGAAGTGACGACGCAGATGCTGCCGGTTGACGCGACGGTGGCCGCACCCGCGCCGGCGGCCCTGGCCAGCGGCTTTTATTTGCAACTGGGCGCCTACTCGCGCGCCGACAATGCGGAAACGGGGCGCTCGCGCCTGGCGCCATATGCGGCGGCCCTGGGCACTTTGGGCGTGGTGCAGGCAGGTAACCTGTTCCGCCTGTACGGCGGGCCTTTTTCCAGCCGCGCCGAGGCTGCGCGTGCGGCGGCAAATCTGCCGGAATCGACGGGGATCAAGCCTATCGTCATCCAACGCTAGGCGCGCGCCTGGGGTTTATTTGCAGTTGCGCAGTTCCTGCTCCGGGAACTGCGCCTTGATCTTTTCCAGGCGCGCGCGCGTGGCGGCGTCGAGGTCGCGGAACTGGTAGGCCAGCTGCTTGCTGGAGCTGTAGCGGGGGCCGATGCGCGCGCTGTGCACCCCCTGTTTGTTGAGCGACGCCAGCTGGCTTTGCGCACCGCTTTCCGACTTGAATACGCCCAGTGAGATGCCCCAGCGCATCGGGCTGCCGTCGCCCATGATGAAGTAATTCGTCACCCCCAGCTGCTTCAACTCGCCAGCCTTGCGCTCGGCGCCTTCCTTGCTGCCCTGCGGCGGGATATACACCATGTAGCTCGATATTTCCTGGCCGGCCACGTTGCGGCGCGACTGGCGGTCGCCCAGGTCCAGCGCGGCCACTTGCGCCTCGAAACGGCGGCCATCGGCCAGCACGAAATTGCCCACTTCCGTGCAGGCATACGATTGCGGCAGCGGCGTCGGTGCCGGCGTTTCCGCGGCCGCCGGCGCTGGCGTTGCCGGCATGGCCGGTGCGGTCGCCTGTTCCTGGGTCAGCAGCTTGATTTGTCCGGTGTGCAGCTGGTTCTTCAGGCGCGCCGGTTCGCGCGTCTCGCTGCGAAAACTGCCCAGGTAACCCTGGCCGATGGCCAGCACCAGCAGGTTCACCCCGGCCAGCAGCCAGAAGACGAATTTCAGCATGCGTGTTCTCCTTGCGTGTCGCCCGCGGCGCGCGCGGCGGCCTGCAGGCCGATCATGACGATGTTGTCGACCAGGTGCAGCGGAATCGGCAGCGCCAGGGCCGGCGCGATGCGTTGTGCGGCGCCGCCCGACAGCAGGCAGACGCTGGCGCCATGCATGCGCACGGCCCGTTCGATGGCGCCCGCCTGCGCCGCCAGGCAGCCGGAAAGGATGGCGTCGTCCGTATTGTCGGCAAAGCCGTCCGGCAGCCCGGCGTCGCTGGCGATTTGCGGCAGCTGCGCCGTGTTGCGCGCCAGCGAACTGGCCATCAGTCCCAGGCCCGGCAGGATCATCCCGCCCAGGAAGACGCCGTCGGCCGTGATGGCGTCGATGGTCGTGGCGGTGCCGCAATTGGCGACGATGACGGCCTGGCCTGGCGCCAGCGCATGCGCGCCGATGGCGGCAGCAAAGCGGTCGCATCCCAGTTGGGCAGGATCGCGATAGTGATTACTCACACCCGCCTGCTGCGGCAACGAAGCGAAGGTGGTGATGGCGGGCGCCGGCAGGGCCGGAAGCTGCGCCCGCAGGCGCGCGCCGATGGCCGCTCCGGCCACGTTCGACAGCAGGACATGGGAAATATCCAGGCCGGACCATGCCGCCTGCAAGGTGTCGAGCTGGGCGTGGGCCACTGCGCCGCTGGCCAGCCAGGCGCCTGCCGCGCCGACGGAGTCGCTCAAGGCCCATTTGATGCGCGTGTTGCCGGCGTCGATGAGGAGCAGCATGCGCCTACTCCTGCGCCAGGCGCAGCGAGACGTCGCCGGACATGATTTCCTGCAGGCCGTCGTCGGTACGCAGCAGCAGCCGGCCCAGCTGATCGACGCCGGCCGCCACGCCTTGCTGCAGCAACTGGCCATTGTCGACGATTTTCACGTGTTGGCCCTGCCACGCGTGCAGGGCGTTCCAGCGCTCCGTAAATGGCGCAAAGCCCGTGTCGTCGAATTCGGCCAGCACGCCGGCCAGGCGGCTCAGGAGCGCCGCCACCAGGGTGTTGCGCTCCATCTGCGCCAGCCAGGGCACGGCCGAGACGCTGCGGCCGATCCGCTGTTCCAGCGCATCGGGCATCAGCAGATTGATGCCGCAGCCGATGACGGCCCACACGCCGCCGTCCGCCGCCTGCTGCGTCTCGACGAGGATGCCGGCCAGCTTGTGGCCATCCTTGAGCAGGTCATTCGGCCATTTCAGTTGCACCGGCACGCCCAGCGCCGTCATGCTTTCGGCCAGCGCCACGCCGACGGCCAGCGGCAATCCCACCAGCTGGTGCAGCGGTCCCTTGAAGCGCCAGGCCAGCGAGAACATCAGACTGGCGTCCGGCTGCGACAGCCACGGCCGTCCGGCGCGTCCGCGTCCGGCCGTCTGCTGGCCGGCGACGCGCAGGGTTGGGCCGGCCAGGGTGGCGCAGCGTGCCAGCAGGTCGGCGTTGGTCGATCCGGTTTCGTCGACCACTTCGATGGCCACGTGGGCGGCGCCCGTGGCGCAATGGGCGGCGATGGCCGCGCTGTTCAGGTCTGAGTGCTTCGTCATGGTGATGGGGTCAGTTGCGCGCCTTGTGCGGCGCATGGGCGAACGCCAGGTCGTACACGGCATTGGGCAGCACGCGCAGCAGCTTGGCGACGACGCCCATCTGCCATGGAATCACGCGGTAGCTGTCGCCGTCGGCGATGGCGCGCGCGGCGCGTGCGGCGAATTTGTCGGCCGGCATGAGGAAGGGCATGCGGTAGGCATTGTGGCGCGTCATTGGCGTGTCGATGTAGCCTGGCGTGATGGTGACGACCTTGATGCCGGCAGGTTTCAATTCCAGGCGCAGCGATTCGCAGTAGCTGATGACGGCCGCTTTCGAGGCGCTGTAGGCTTCGGCGCCGGGCAGGCCGCGGATGCCGGCCACGCTGCCGATGCCCACCAGGCGTCCGCTGCCCTGGGCCTTCATGGCGGCGATGAATGGGGCGAAGGTGGCCACGGTGGCCGTGACGTTGATGGCGATGAGGCGTTCGAAGGCGTCTAGGTCTTCCGCGTGTTCCGTCAGGGTGCCGTACGACACGCCGGCGCTGGCGATGACGGCGTCGATGCGGCCGGCGCAGGCGATGAAGTCCTGCGCCGCGCTTTTCAGGGCGGCGTGGTCGCACACATCGACGGCGTAGGCGCGGTGGCGTTCAGGGTGGGGCAGGGAGGCGATCAGCTGCTGCAGCGCGTCGCCGCGGCGCGCCAGCAAGCCCAAATGGGCGCCCTGGCGCGCGTACTGCAGCGCCAGGGCGGCGCCCAGTCCGCTCGACGCCCCCGTGATGAAAACGCCGTGCATCAGGCGATGCGCGCGTGCCGGGGCTGCGCCAGGGAAGTCGACATGCTTATTTCTTTTCCGCTTTGGCTTTCGCGACCAGCACGTCCATCACGGTGAGCGCCTGGGCGTTCAGCTGTTCTTCGTTCCTGGCCGACTTGCTGCCTTGATCGGCCTGCGATGGCGAGGTGATGTAGCGGCCGTCGATGGCGATCATGGGCCAGAACGTGACGTTATAGGCCTGCATCATGGCATCGGCCTTGCGCACGCGTGCCGAGATACCCATCGAGCGGTAGGTGTCGATGAATTTCTGGCGGTCCACGCCTTGCCGGGCGGCGAAGTCGAACACGGCTTCATCGGTGGCCAGGCGGTTGCGCTCGACGTGCATGGCGTGGAAGACCGTGGTGTGCAGCTTGTCGAGCAGGCCCATGGCTTGCAGGGTGAAGAACAAACGCTGTTGCGGCGCCACGCTTTCGTCGCGCGACACGTGCACGCGCTTGAAGACGATGTTGTCGCCCTGTTTCTTGACCCAGGCGGCCAGCTGCGGTTCGAGCACATTGCAATGCGGGCAGTAATAGGCGAAGAATTCCGTCACTTCGATCTTCTTGCCCGATTCCGTCGCCTGCGGCGCGGGCAGGGTTTCGTATTCGACGCCGTTCTTCGGCTCGGACGGCGAGGCCGATGCGCCCATGGCGGCGCTGCACAGGGCGGCGGCAAACAACAGCTTCTTCAGAAAACGCATGCTGGTTCCTTATTTTTGGTTGCGGACGACGGCGACATCGATGCCGTTTTCAGACAGCTTGGTGCGCGCGCGGTTCATCGCTTCGAGCTGGTTGAACGGACCGACGCGCACGCGGTGCAGCACGCCGGCGTCGGTGCTGCGGTCGCTGATGGCCGCTTCGAAGCCGAGCAGCGCCAGTTTGCCGCGCGTGCTTTCGGCGTCCGCCATGTCATGGAAGGCGCCGGCCTGCAGATAATAAATCCATTTATCGCCGGCTGCATCGGCCTTGGCCTCGGTCTTCGTTTCGGCCTTGGCCTGCGGCGCCGGTGCGGCGGCAGGCGTTTTCGGCGCCGGCTTGTCCTTCAGGGTGCCGATCAATTCCTGCAGCGCGTCCGGTGGCGGCGCCTTCGGCTGCTGCGCCGGTACTGGTGCCGGTGCCGGTGCGGGTGCCGGTGCGGCCGGCTGCGCCGGCGTGGTGATTTCGCGCGGCTCACGGGAGAAGTCGCGCGCCGCTTCCTTGGCCGCTTCCTTGTTGCCGTACATCGGCTTGTTCGGGTCGGCGATCTGGCCGGCCGTCGGTTCGGCCGATTTGCCGGCCTTGGGCGACTTGTCGGTGAATGGCGATGAACCCTTGGTGATCACCAGGGCGACCACTACGGCGATGCCCAGGCCGATGACCAGGCCGATGATGATGCCGACCAGGGTGTTGCCCTGCTGGCGCCGGGTCGAAGTAAAGCGGGAAGCGTGATTCATTGACGGTTAGACCTTCGCGATTACATTTTGTTTGGCGCGGATACGCCGATCAGTGCCAGGCCGTTGCGCAGCACCTGGCGCGCGGCGATCACCAGCGCCAGGCGGGCCATCTTGACGGCTTCGTCTTCGACCAGCACTTTTTCAGCGAAGTAGAAGCTGTGCAGGTTGGCGGCCAGTTCGCGCAGGTAGAAGGCGACCTGGTGCGGCCCCAGTTCAGCTTGCGCGCGCGCCAGTATTTCCGGGTAGGCGGCCAGGGTCGCCAGCAGGGTCGCCTCGGTCGGCGCCGTCAGGGCGGCCAGGTCGACGCCGGCGATGCTGCTTTCGTCGCCGCCCCAGTTTTCCAGGATGCGGCAGATGCGCGCATGCGCGTACTGCACGTAATAGACCGGGTTTTCATCGGTGGTTTTCAGCGCCACGTCGACGTCGAAGACGAATTCCGTGTCGGCTTTGCGCGAGATCAGGAAGAAGCGCACGGCGTCGCGGCCCTTGGCGATGTCGCCGCCGCCCGACCATTCGATCAGGTCGCGCACGGTCACGTAGGAGCCGGCGCGCTTGGAAATCTTGACTTCTTCGCCGTCCTTCATGACGGTGACCATCTTGTGCAGCACATAGTCTGGGTAGCCTTGCGGGATGCCCATGTCTACGGCCTGCAGGCCGGCGCGCACGCGCGCGATGGTGCCGTGGTGGTCGCTGCCCTGGATATTGATGGCCTGCACGAAGCCGCGCTGCCATTTCACCAGGTGATACGCCACGTCCGGCACGAAATACGTGTAGGTGCCGTCCGTCTTGCGCATGACGCGGTCCTTGTCATCGCCGAAGTCGGTGGTGCGCAGCCACAGCGCGCCATCCTGTTCATACGTGTGGCCGGCCTTGATCAAGGTTTCCACTGCGCTGTTGACCTTGCCGTCGGCGTACAGCGACGACTCCAGGTAGTAATTGTCGAACTTCACGCCGAACGCCTGCAGGTCGATATCCTGCTCGTTGCGCAGGTAGGTGACGGCGAACGGGCGGATCGAATCGATGTCGTCGACGTTGCCATTGGCCGTGGCGGGCAAGCCATCGCTGGCCGACACCGTCTTGCCGGCCTTGAAGTCGTCGGCGATGTCGGCGATGTAGTCGCCGTTGTAGGCCGACTCCGGCCATTCGGCGTCGCCCGGCTTGAAGCCGCGCGCGCGCGCCTGCACGGAACTGGCCAGGGTCTGGATCTGCACGCCCGCGTCGTTATAGTAAAACTCGCGCGTCACTTGATAGCCTTGCGCGTCGAACAGCGACGACAGGGCGTCGCCCAGGGCCGCCTGGCGGCCGTGGCCCACGTGCAGCGGACCGGTCGGGTTGGCCGAGACGAACTCCAGGATGACCTGCTTGCCGGCGCCGGCCGTGCTGCGGCCATAGCTGGCGCCTTCGGCCAGGATGGTCTTCACCACGGCTTGCTTGGCGGCAGCGGACACGCGCACGTTGATGAAGCCGGGACCGGCGATTTCCACCGCTTCGACCAGGCCCTTGCCGGCCGGATTGGCCAGCACGGCGGTGACGATGGTTTGCGCCAGTTCGCGCGGATTCTGTTTCAGCTGCTTGGCCAGTTGCATGGCGATATTGCAGGCGACGTCGCCATGCGATGCATCGCGTGGTCGCTCGAGCACCACGATAGGGGTCAGCGAGGTGCCGGCCAGGACGGGAGCGAGGGCGGCCTGGAACAGGGCGATGATTTCTTGTTTCTGTTGGGCGAGCATGAGCAGGATGGCGGCGAAACCGCGTTAAGAATGAATAGAATGAATCAAAAAGCAAAACGGACGGCAAGTACCCAAGCCGCCCAGACTGCGTTAATTATACTGGTTTGCTGCCGGGAACAATACGCTTGCCGGCGGGCGCGCCGTCGCGCCGCTTTTCACGATATTATCAGGAAGGCATGTCCATGTTGGTGCATGAAAACATCAGCATGGCGCATTCTGCTTGTATATATGCGGTTTTTTGCCGCAATTTACATTTATCACTGCAATCGCTTGGGCCAGAGGGCGCTACAAACGCTACAATCGACCCTTTATTGATGACGCGCGGCCGCGAGTGCCACCAGCTGCGCGCAGCTACACCGGATAACTATGAACAAGCGCCCCACGCTGAAATTGAAAACCAAGCCGGCGCCAGGCCAGGCGCCTGCCGCACCGAAATTGCGTCCCAGCTACCATCCCGACCTGAAACCGGTCTTGCAGCCGGGCTTCCAACCCGATTTGCGGGCCGACTCGCTGGCGTTTTGCCTGCTGGGCGCTGCCAATGCCGTGGCGCAAGTGCGCACGGGCACGGCCCTGCCGCAGGCGCTGGCCAAGGTATTTGCGCAATCGAACGCCAGCCCGCAGGCGCGCGGCGCCATCCAGGATATTTCCTACCGCACCATGCGCCAGCTGGGCCGCAGCGAAACCCTGGTCGGCCTGATGACGTCGAAGGCGCCGGAGCCGCCGATGCTGGCCGCGCTGCTGTGCTGCGCGCTGTCGTTGATGTCGGCCGAGCCGGGCGAACAGCCCTACGAAGAATTCACCGTCGTCGACCAGGCTGTCACGGTGGCGACATCGCACCCTGACCTGGCGCATGCCAAGGGCATGGTCAACGCCGTTTTGCGGCGTTTCTTGCGCGAGCGCAAATCCTTGCTGGAAGCGGCACTGCAACAGCCATTGGCGCAATGGAATTATCCGCAGTGGTGGATCGATTCGCTGCGCCTGGCCTATCCCCGCGACTGGCAAGCCATTTTGACGGCAGGCAATGCCGTGCCGCCGCTGACCCTGCGCGTGAACCGCCGCAAGAGCACGGTGGAAGCCTATCTGGCCGTGCTGGCCGGGGCGGGCATCGCCGCGCGCCAGGTGGGGCCGTTCGCCGTGCGCCTGGACAAGCCGATCGGCGTGGCCCTGATCCCCGGCTTCGAGCACGGTGTCGTCTCCGTGCAGGATGCTGGCGCGCAACTGGCCGCGCCGTTGCTGGACTTGCACGACGGCATGCGCGTGCTTGACGCCTGCGCGGCGCCGGGCGGCAAGACCTGTCATATCCTGGAGCTGGCCGACGTGCAGGTGACGGCCATCGATGCGGACGCCAAGCGCCTGCCGCGCATCGCGGAAAACCTCGAGCGCCTGGGCCTGGAGGCGACCCTGAAGGCGCAGGATGCGCAATCGGGCGCGTGGTGGGACGGCCAGCAGTACGACCGCATCCTGGCCGACGTGCCGTGCACGGCGTCGGGCATCGTGCGCCGCCATCCCGATATCCGCTGGTTGCGCCGCAAGGGCGACGCGTTCCAACTTGCAACACTTTCCTCCAAAATTCTGGACAACCTGTGGCAGATGCTGCGCCCCGATGGTAAATTGCTGTTCGTGACTTGTTCATTGTGGCCGCAGGAGTCCGAGGCACAGGCGGCTGCATTTGCGGTGCGCAATAATGCGACCCGTTTGACGGCGCCCGGTCAGCTGTTGCCAACTGGCAGCGCGGAGCAGGACCATGACGGTTTGTTCTATGCGCTGTTCCAAAAAAATGCGGCTTGAGCGATTCGTTCATACTTTTCCTACGGACACTATCGGCACACTTGTGACAACACGACTCTTCCGACTCCTGGCCCTGCTGCTGATGCTGGCATGTACCATGCCACGCGCGCATGCCGCCGATATGGTCGAGATCACGCGTGCCTACATCGAGGCTAGCGAAGAGGGCTACAAGCTGGCCGCCGCCTATTCGTTCGAGCTCAATCACGACCTCGATGACGCCGTGCAGCACGGCGTCCCCCTGTTTTTCACGACGGAAATTGAACTGACCCGGCCCCGCTGGTACTGGTTCGATGAAAAAGCCATCGTCGCGCGCCAGACCAGCCGCCTGTCGTACAACGTGCTGACGCGCCAGTACCATGTGTCGGGCGGCGGCCTGCAGCAAAGCTTTGCCAGCCTCGACGACGCCCTGCTGCTGATCCGCCGTCCCAGCCGCTGGCTGGTGGCGCGGCGCGGCGAGCTGAAAGTGGGGCAGACGTATAACGTGACCTTGCGTATGGGCATGGACCGCGACTATCTGCCCAAGCCGATACAGGTCAATGCCTTCAATAACAGCGACTGGCGCCTGGCTTCGAATAAAAAAACCTTCTTGTATACGGCGGAGTAGTGAGTCAAGCATTGCGCTATTTGCTGGTGGTGGGCGGCGGCATTGTCAGTATCCTGCTCTTCCTGCTGGCGTCGGCTTCCGACAATTCCGGCTTCTTCGACCGTTATTATTCCTGGCTGCTGGGGCTCAACGCGGCCGTGGCCGTGTCGCTGCTGGCGCTGGTCGGCATTTCGCTGGGCCGCCTGTACGCGCGCTACAAGAGCGGCAAGTTCGGTTCCAAGCTGATGACGCGCCTGGTGATGCTGTTCGCCGCCGTCGGCATCCTGCCCGGCCTGGTGATTTTTCTTGTCTCCGTGCAATTCGTTTCCCATTCCATCGAATCGTGGTTCAACGTCAAGATCGAGGCGGCGCTGGAATCGGGCCTGGAACTGGGCCGCGCGGGTCTCGATGCGGCCCTGGTCGAACTCGACCGCCGCGGCCACAAGGCCGTCGACGAGCTGCGCGCCGATCCCGTGGCCGGCCCGGCAGTGCTGACCAGCCTGCTGCGCGAAGAGGGCATGCAAAATGTCATGATCGTCAGCGGCGACGGCGTCCTGCTGGCCAGCGCCGGCCCGCACAGCGCGGCCGACCTGCCTACGCCGGCCATGCTGGCGCAGGCGGCCTTGCCGGCCGGCTACGCTTCGGCCGAGGGCGGACTGGAACTGCATGACGATGGCACGGAATCGGGCGGCGGCGGCATCCGCGCCGGGCCGCCGGCGGCGCTCGATGCGGCCGCCAGCCTGCGCCTGCGCGTGCTGGTGTCCGTGCCGGGGCCGTCCGTGTCGCCCCGCTACCTGCAATTGCTGCAATCGGTGCCACCCAAGCTGGCCACCAACGGCGAGATGCTGCGCGCCGCCTACAGCGAATACAAGGAACGTTTCGTCGCGCGCGTGGGCTTGCGCAAGATGTACATGGAAATCCTCACCTTGACCTTGCTGCTGGCCATCTTTGGCGCCATCGGCAGCGCCTTCCTGATCGCGGGCAACCTGGCCCAGCCCCTGCTGCTGCTGGCCGAGGGCACGCGCGCCGTGGCCGAGGGCGATTTGTCGCCGCGCCCCATCGTCGCTAGCAAGGATGAATTGGGCACCCTGACGCAATCGTTCAACATCATGACGCGCCAGCTGCTCGATGCGCGCACGGCCGTGGAAAGCAACCGCGCCGCGCTGCAGAATGCCAAGGCCCACCTCGAATCGGTGCTGGCGAACATGTCGGCCGGCGTGATGGTGCTCGATGGCGATTTCAAACTGGTGACCTGCAATGAATCGGTGGAACGCATCCTCCAGCATTCGGGCGCCAGCATGGTGGGCCAGCCGCTGGCAAATATTGCCGGGATGGAAGAGTTTGGTTCCGCCATCATCAGCGCCTTCACGGCGCAGAGTGCGCAGTCGGCGTCGGGCCGCAACCTGCAGCGCCTGCACTGGCAACGCCAGATCGAGATCCCGCGCCGCCTGGGCAGCAGTGCCGACGAACACGACATCACCCTGCTGGCGCGCGGCTCGCGCCTGCCGTTGGAATCCGGCAACGGCTACATCGTGGTGTTTGATGATATTTCCGACGTCATTTCCGCGCAGCGCTCGATCGCCTGGGGCGAAGTGGCGCGCCGCCTCGCGCATGAGATCAAGAACCCGCTGACGCCGATCCAGCTGTCGGCCGAGCGCCTGCAGATGAAGCTCGAAGGCAAGCTGGAGCCGCGTGACGCCGAACTGCTCAGCCGCGCCACCACCACCATCGTCAAGCAGGTGGACGCCATGAAGCGCATGGTCGACGACTTCCGCGACTATGCGCGCACGCCGCCGGCCGTGCTGACCCCGCTGCGCTTGAACGAGCTGATCGAAGAGATCCTGAACCTGTATTTGCGCGGCGACGACGGCGACATCATCCACCCGCAGCTGGCGCCGAATTTGCCGATGGTGATGGGCGACCCCACGCAATTGCGCCAGGTCATACATAACCTGTTGCAGAACGCGCAGGACGCCATGGCGGACCTGCCGCCGGAATCACCGCATCCGCGGATTGACGTGAGGACGGAAGCAATTCATTATCGCAGTGCGGACGGCGGCGTGAATATCGCCGTGCGGCTGGCCATCACCGACAATGGCCCCGGTTTTGCGCCGAAGATCCTGGCGCGGGCCTTCGAGCCCTACGTCACGTCGAAGGCGCGCGGCACGGGGCTGGGCCTGGCGATGGTGAAGAAAATTATCGATGAACATGGTGGACGCATCGATATCGAGAACCGGGTCGACGGCAATGGCGCTTCGGTGGTCATTTTGCTGTTAAAGTTAGCTCCCGACGCTCCGGCCCAGGAATTCCTGGCTTGAGAGTCTGGTTTAGTATTTAAAACACTAATAAAATCATAGTTGTCCGCGCGTGCCTCTTGTACGCGACGGCCGGCGAAATGAGGAAGGCAAGACACGAATGGCAAACATACTCGTAGTGGATGATGAAATGGGTATCCGTGAGTTGCTCTCGGAAATTCTGGGCGACGAAGGGCATGCTATCCAGCTGGCCGAAAATGCGCAGCAGGCGCGTGAAGCGCGTGCCGCCGGTGCGCCGGATCTGGTATTGCTCGATATCTGGATGCCGGACACCGATGGCGTGACCCTGCTCAAGGAGTGGCAGCGCGATGGCTTGCTGACCATGCCGGTGATCATGATGTCGGGTCATGCCACCATCGATACGGCCGTCGAGGCGACGCGTATCGGTGCGTTGAATTTCCTGGAAAAGCCGATTGCCCTGCAGAAACTGCTGAAAGCGGTCCAGCAAGGCTTGACGCGGGCGCAGGAAACCGTGCGCTCGCCGAGCGTGGCGCCGCGTCCCGCGGCGGCCGTCGTGGCCGAGGAAAGCAGCCATCCCGTGCCCAGCTTTGGCGGCAGCGCGCCGCAACAGCTGATGGTGCGCCCGGGCATCGCCGTGCCGGCGGTGGCCGAAGGCCATGGCTACAACCTGTCGTTCGACCTGCCGCTGCGCGAGGCGCGCGATGCCTTCGAGCGCATGTACTTCGAACACCACCTGGGCCGCGAAGGCGGCAGCATGACGCGCGTGGCGGAAAAAACGGGGCTGGAACGCACCCATTTGTACCGCAAGCTGAAACAGCTGGGCGTCGAACCGGGCAAGCTGGCCAAGAAAAGCCTGTGACGGCAGCCGCGCGGCACGCTACGCCGCTGACCCTGGTCAGCGGCGGGCGTGCCGGTGAGCGCGAGGCTAGCATTGCGCAAGTCTTGCTGCCGCACCAGCCGTCGGCCGTGATCCTGGAAGGGTTGGCTGACGGCAACTCCATCCTGGCCGACCTGGCCGAGCACACCTCTCCATCGTTTCCATTGCAACTGTTGCGCATCGCGCCCGGTTGCCTGTGCTGCAGCGGCAATCTCGTATTGCGTGTAACATTAAATCGTCTGCTGCGCCATCCACCCGCGCGCCTGTTCATCAGCCTGGCCGACGCCTCGCACATCGAACAGCTGCGCACCTGGCTCACCGCCAGTCCCTACGATGCCCTGCTGGCGCTGCAAGCGGACATACTGGTTTCCTGATCGACGCTTTCCTGATCGAATTACCGCAGTCGCAGTTTGCATCTCGTTACAACTCTGTAGCCCCGCAGGGTGGCCCGGCCGCTTGAAATGGCGGGTGGGAACCCCACCTCTGTCCTGAAACCGCAGGAGCGTCTCCTGCCTGAGCGAAGGATGCAAAATGAACCTGATCTATAACAGCGAACAATATAGCGTCGTGGAATTCGGCGCCGACGTCGACCTGGAAGCCCTGCGCTTTGGCGGCTATGAAATCGTCGACAAGGGCGGCAAGCGCGAGACTTTCATTGCCGGCGTCCTGGCCCAGCATTTTCGCCGCGACGTCACGGAACTGATCGCCAGCGAACCGAGCATGGAAGAAATCGATGAATTTTTGGGCAGCTATGATTCCCTCATGAGTCAACCGGTCCTGTTGCACTGATGCTGGCTCTCTGATGGCCATCGGCACCATACCCAACCGCCGCGCGGCATGGTATGGTGGCCGTGTTATTGAGCTGCAAACAGACCATGTGCCAACTTCTCGGAATGAATTGCAATGTCCCCACGGACATTGTCTTTAGTTTTACCGGCTTCGCCATGCGCGGCGGCCAGACCGATACCCACCATGACGGCTGGGGCATCGCCTTTTTCGAGGGCGCCGGCGTGCGCCATTTCGTCGACCACCAGGCGGCCATCGCCTCGCCCGTGGCCGAACTGATCAAACGCTATCCGATCAAGTCGCGCAATGTCATCGCGCATATCCGCAAGGCCACGCAAGGCCAGGTGGCACTGGAAAACTGCCACCCGTTCGTGCGCGAGCTGTGGGGCCGCTACTGGGTATTCGCCCACAATGGCGACCTGAAAGCGTTCCACCCCGTGTTGACGGGCAGTTACCGCCCCGTCGGCTGCACCGACAGCGAGCTGGCCTTTTGCTACCTGCTGCAGGAGCTGCACGCGCGCTTTGGCGACGCCCCGCCGGCCTTGCCGGCGCTGCATGCGGCGCTGGCCGAGCTGCTGCCGGGAATTGCCGCCCACGGCACCTTCAACATGATGCTGTCCAGCGGCGAAGCCCTGTTTGCCCATTGCTCCACCAGCTTGCACTATCTGGTGCGACAACATCCATTTCCAACTGCTACACTCTCCGATGACGACTTGAGCGTGGACTTTTCCCAGGTGACCACGCCGCTGGACCGGGTGGCCGTGATTGTCACGCAGCCGCTGACGACCAACGAGCAATGGACGGCGTTTGCGCCAGGCGAATTGAAATTATTTGTCGACGGGATGGTGCAAGTGGCCCCCGCCGCCTGATTTTTGACGACAATCGCCTTGATTGCTGCCAAAATACCCACAGCGCGGGCGGAATTCAGCTAAAGTATTGTCAATAGTGAACCTTGATGCGGGCGCTGCGCGGCCGGTGTCACTCGACGTGATTGATGAAGAGTTAATGATCGATATTTCCAGCAACGACATCACCCCGAAACCCTTGCGCGTGCGCGAGTTCTATCTGGGGCGACAACCTATCCTTGACCGCAATCAAGCCTTGTTTGGCTATGAGTTGCTATTTCGCAACGCCCCGGTCGGGCCCGCCAACATTACCAGCGACCTGTCCGCCACGGCTTCCGTCATCGCCCACGCTTCCCAGCTGGGCATGGAAAAAGTCATCGGTGACGCGCTCGGTTTCGTCAACGTCGATGCCGACGTGATCATGAGCGATATCTTCGTTTTCCTGCCGCGCGAGAAAGTCGTGCTGGAAATCGTCGAATCGATGCAGGTCACGCCTGCCTTGCGCGCGCGCATCAGCGAACTGGTGGGCCATGGCTTCACCTTCGCGCTGGAAAACGTGGTGTCCGATACGTCGCAGGTGCAGGAATTGTTGCCGTTGGTGCAATACGTCAAAATGGACATGAGCACCGTCGACCCGAAGGTGCTGGCAGCGCTGGCGCCCCGTTTCAAGCAGGAAAACAAGAAACTGGTGGCGGAAAAGGTCGAGACGCGCGAAGAATTCAAGTCGGGCCTGGACCTGGGCTTCGATTACTTCCAGGGTTATTACTTTGCCAAGCCCGCCATCATGACGGGCAAGAAGCTGTCGCCGTCGCAACTGGCCGTCATGGAACTGATGACTTTGGTCACCTCGGACGCCGACAACATGGATATCGAGCGCGCCATCAAGCGCGACGTCTCGCTGGCCCTGAACCTGTTGCGTTTGGTCAATACACCAGCCGTGGGCGCCCGCCAGCGCATCGATTCGCTGAGCCAGGCCGTCACCGTGCTGGGCCGCCGCCAGCTGCAGCGCTGGCTGCAAATCATGCTGTACGCGGAACCAAGCAAGCGCGGCCATAGCATGACGCCGCTGCTGATGCTGGCGACCACGCGCGGCCGCCTGCTGGAATTGCTGGCCCATAAACTGCGCCCGAACCACGCCCACTCGGCCGATATCGCCTTTACGGTCGGCATCATGTCCCTGATGGACACCCTGTTCGGCGTGCCGATGGCGGAAATCCTGAAACAAATCGAAGTGATCGACGAAGTGTCCGAAGCGCTGCTGTCGCGCGAGGGTTTTTACGGCGACCTGCTGCGCCTGGCCGAATGCATCGAGCGCATCGAAGACATGGAAGGCGAGATCGTGCCGACCCTGCGCGACCTGGCCATGTCGCCGGACGACCTGGTGGAGCTGGAAATGGCGGCCTACGAATGGAGCGACAACGTCGTCCGCTACGCTCTGTAGTTGGCACCTGACCAAACCTACTGCGCGTCGGCATAGGCGGCTTGCGATGCTCACCGGCTCGGCTTCCCCGTACTGAGTACGGCTCCGCTTCTCGGCCACCTCTTCCTTCCGCTCGCTACGGTTTTGTCAGGCGCTGAGACGTCGCGTATCTGCGGTGCTGTTCGTATTTTGAAAAGCCCTGCACGGCTTAGCCGTGGCAGGGCTTTTTTGCGCCGCTACGCGGCGGCGCCGGGCCAGTGCTTGTGCAGCTCGGGGTCGGTGCGCAGTTCCCACAGGGCCAGCACGACGACGGCGATGCCGACGAGCAGCTCATTCCACATGACGACGCGCTGATCGGCCAGCCGCAATACCCACGGCGAAACGGCGACCCAGACGCCTACCAGCAAATTGACGACGACGGCCCAGAAATAGGTCTTGTACAGGTCGAAGGCGGCCAGCACGGCGATCACCAGGCCCGAGATAAAGGCGTTGAGCATCTGCGGCGAGCCTTCGGGATAGGAAAAGGCCCAGGGCGAAACGATCAGCCACAGGCCCAGCAACAGGATCACCTGATCCTGCCAGCGTTTCAGTTTGAAAGTGGTTGCCATAATACCTCCTTGCCGGTTAGGGAACGGGCCGGAGCGGGCATGCAGCATGCCGGCCGGCATACTGCGTTAGTGCGCTGCGGCGCGCGATAAGTTCCGCGCGCCTTGTGCTTATATTATGACAGATTCGGCGCCAGCCAGCGTTCCACGTCCTCGACCCTGGCGCCGCGGCGCCTGGCCATGTCTTCCACCTGGTCCATGCCGACCTTGCCGACGACGAAGTATTTCGACTCCGGGTGGGCGAAATAGAAGCCGGAGACGGCCGCGCCGGGGAACATGGCATACGATTCCGTCAGCTGCATGCCGATTTCCCCGGCCTGCATGACTTCGAACATCTCTTTCTTGACCGTGTGCTCGGGGCAGGCCGGGTAGCCGGGCGCCGGGCGGATGCCGACATATTTCTCGGCGATCATGTCGTCGTTGCTCAGGTGCTCATCGGGCACATAGCCCCACAAATCCTTGCGCACGCGCTCATGCAGGTATTCGGCAAACGCCTCGGCCAGGCGGTCCGCCAGCGATTTGAGCATGATGGACGAGTAATCGTCGTGCGCATCCTCGAAGCGCTTTTCGTACTTTTCGATGCCCAGGCCGGACGTCACGGCGAACATGCCGATGTAATCCTTCACGCCCGAAGCCTTCGGCGCGATGAAGTCGGCCAGGCACTGGTTCGGCCGCTGCACGCCGTCGACCACGGGCTTGACGCCTTGCTGGCGCATGCCGTAATACGTGAACGCCACCGTACTGCGCGTATCGTCGGTGTACACCTCGATATCGTCGTCATTGACGCTATTGGCCGGCAGCAGGGACACGACACCGTTGGCCGTCAGCCAGCGCCCGTCGATGAGCTTTTTCAGCAAGGCCTGGCCTTCCGCATACACCTTGGTGGCCGCGTCGCCCACCACTTCATCCGTCAAGATGGCGGGGAAGGGGCCGGCCAGGTCCCAGGTCTGGAAGAACGGGCCCCAGTCGATGTAGTTGGCCAGGCTGGCCAGGTCGACATTTTTAAACACGCGGCGGCCGATGAACTTCGGTTTCACGGGCGTGCACGGGCCGTCGAAGGGCACCACCATCCGGTTGGCGCGCGCCTGCGCCAGCGGCAGGATGGGCAGGGCCTTCTTGTTGGCGTGCTGTTCGCGGATGCGCGCGTAGTCGAGTTCGATGTCTTCCACGTACTTGTCGCGCTGTTCCGGCGTCAGCAGCGATTGCGCCACGGACACGGAACGCGAGGCGTCCGGCACGTAGATGACGGGGCCGTCGTAGTTGTGCGCGATTTTCACGGCCGTGTGGGCGCGGCTGGTCGTGGCGCCGCCGATCAGCAGGGGAATCTTGAGCATGCGGAAGTGTTCGTCGCGCTGCATTTCCTTGGCGACATACGCCATTTCTTCCAGCGACGGCGTGATCAGGCCGGAAAGGCCGATGATGTCGGCGTTTTCCACCTTGGCGCGGGCGAGGATTTCCGAGCAGGGCACCATCACGCCCATGTTCACCACTTCGAAGTTATTGCATTGCAAGACTACCGTGACGATATTCTTGCCGATGTCATGCACGTCGCCTTTCACGGTCGCCATGATGATCTTGCCTTTCGGCTTGGCCACGATGCCCGTGCGCTGCTCTTCCAGCAGCTTTTCTTCCTCGATGAACGGAATCAGGTGGGCCACGGCCTGCTTCATCACGCGCGCCGATTTCACCACTTGCGGCAGGAACATCTTGCCCTGGCCAAACAGGTCGCCGACCACGTCCATGCCGGCCATCAAGGGGCCCTCGATCACGTGGATGGGGCGCCCGCCATTGTGCAGCAGTTGCTGGCGCGCTTCTTCCGTGTCTTCCACGATGAATTGCGTGATGCCGTGCACCAGCGCGTGCGACAGGCGTTCCTGCACCGTGCCTTCGCGCCAGGCCAGGGTTTGCGCTTCGGCCTTGCCGCCCGCCTTCAGGGTGCCGGCAAATTCGATCATGCGCTCGGTCGAGTCTTCGCGGCGGTTCAGCACCACGTCTTCCACGCGCTCGCGCAATTCCGGGTCCAGGTTGTCATACACGCCCACCATGCCGGCGTTGACGATGCCCATGGTCATGCCGGCCTTGATGGCGTGGTACAGGAAGACGGTATGGATGGCTTCGCGGGCTGGATCGTTGCCGCGGAAACTGAACGACACGTTCGACACGCCGCCCGAAATTTTCGCGTATGGCAAGTTTTCCTTGATCCAGCGCGTGGCGTTGATGAAGTCGACGGCGTAGTTGTTGTGCTCTTCGATGCCGGTGGCGACGGCAAAGATGTTCGGGTCGAAAATGATGTCTTCCGGCGGGAAGTCCAGCGCATCGATCAACAAGTGATATGCGCGGGCGCAAATCTCGATCTTGCGCTCGAAGGTGTCGGCTTGCCCTTTTTCATCGAAGGCCATGACGATGACGGCGGCGCCGTAGCGGCGGCACAGTTTTGCCTGGCGCAGGAATTCCTCTTCGCCTTCCTTCATGGAAATCGAGTTGACGATGGCCTTGCCCTGCACGCATTTCAGGCCCGCTTCGATGACCGACCATTTCGACGAGTCGACCATGATGGGCACGCGCGAAATATCGGGTTCCGAGGCGATCAGGTTCAAAAAGCGCGTCATGGCGGCCAGCGAGTCGAGCATGGCCTCGTCCATGTTGATATCGATCACTTGCGCGCCGTTTTCCACTTGCTGGCGCGCCACGGACAGGGCTTCGTCGTATTGCTCGTTGAGAATCATGCGCGCAAACGCCTTCGAGCCCGTGACGTTGGTGCGCTCGCCCACGTTGACGAACAGCGATTCGTCGTTGACGACGAACGGTTCCAGGCCCGCCAGGCGCAGGTCGCGCGACGGCGCCGGCACGGTGCGCGGCGTGTTTTTCGACAGCAACGCGCCGATGGCGGCGATGTGCTCGGGCGTGGTGCCGCAGCAGCCGCCCGCCATGTTCAAAAAGCCCGCGTCGGCAAATTCGCGCAGCAGGGCGGATGTGTCGGCTGGCAACTCGTCGAAGCCCGTGTCGCTCATGGGATTGGGCAAGCCCGCGTTCGGGTAGATGCAAACAAAAGTGTCGGCGATCTTGGCCAGTTCTTCCGCATACGGGCGCATCAGGGCGGCGCCCAGCGCGCAGTTCAGGCCGATGGTCAGCGGTTTCGCGTGGCGCACGGAATTCCAGAAGGCGGGCACGGTCTGGCCCGACAGGATGCGGCCCGAGGCGTCCGTGACGGTGCCGGAAATCATCAGCGGCAGGCGCACGACGGTCGGATTTTGCTCGTAGAACAGGTCGATGGCGAACAGGGCCGCCTTGCAGTTCAAGGTATCGAAGATGGTTTCCACCAGCAGCACGTCGGCGCCGCCTTCCACCAGGCCCTGCGTCTGCTGCAGGTAGGCGGCCACCAGCTGGTCGAAACTGACGTTGCGCGCGGCCGGGTCGTTCACGTCGGGCGAGATCGACGCCGTCTTCGGCGTGGGGCCCAGGGCGCCGGCGACGAAGCGCGGCTTGTCCGGGGTGGAATACTTGTCGCAGGCGGCGCGCGCCAGCCTGGCCGCCTGCACGTTCATTTCATAGGCCAGGTGGGCCATGTGGTAATCGTCTTGCGCAATCGTCGTGGCGCCGAAGGTATTCGTTTCGATCAGGTCGGCGCCGGCCGCCAGGTAGCGCTCGTGGATTTCCTGGATGATGTGCGGCTGCGTCAGGGTCAGCAGCTCATTGTTGCCTTTGACGAACAGTTCGCGCGCGCCGCTGTCGGCCGGCGCGGCGAAGTCGATGAAGCGGCCGGCGGGGCCGCCACGGTACGCTACTTCGTCGAGCTTGTATTGCTGGATGATCGTGCCCATGGCGCCGTCGAGGATCATGATCCGCTGCGCGAGGATGGCGCGCAAGGTGGCTTCGGTCGGGGACATGGCGGGGATCACGGTATCGTTCATTTCATGCTTTCAATAGGCAAACGGGCGGCGGCGCGGCGACGGGGCGGTTGCAGGCCAGCGGGGTCAGCTGGCGGGGAGAGCCGGCCCGGTAGGGCAGGCAGAAGGTGGCAATCGCCTGAATCACCGGGTCTAAAATTATACGGCATCAGGCTGCTTTGGTTTTGGGCAAAAGCGGTGCCAGGCCCGTCCGTGGTGACCCGCGCAACACTTTGGCCCGCTCGCGGCCATGCGGTGAAATGACATGCCTGGAAATCTTGCCGAAAAAGTTGATTTCTCCGGAAAATTGCATCAATGACATTTGTTTTGTGCTGTGGGGAAATATCCACATGTGCCGGGCGACGATGTTGGCATGGATGGCGGGGCTGTCGCCGTGGCGGGAAACAACCTTGATGTCAAGCAATGCAGAGCGCGGCGAGTCATGCTTGAAATCAAATTCGTGCGAGTTGCCTTGTCATTGCCATCAAAATTCATTAGATCAAAAGCATTAATAGTTGTTACTTAGAATTAAACTCACCGATAATATTGGTTCCTAGAAATTATATTCTCACCAAAAGTCACCAATATGTCCCAGATCCCCCGTCGCGCTCCCGGCTGCGCGCTGTTCGACCATGGTTGCAAGCCATGAAAAATCATTTGCTTGTAGCGTTGTTTCTCGTGCTGGGCCTGTCCGCCTGCGGCGGTGGCGGTGGTGATGCCGCGGGKGGGGCGTCGTCGGGCACGGCCGTCCTCGCGCCTGCCGTGACGGCCGTGTCGGCGACGAATGTTGCCGTCGGCGCCAGCCTGGTGCTCACGGGCACCAATTTGAGCCGCGCGACGGCGTTCCAGGTGGGCGCCGTGACCGTCGCCGCCAGCGCCGCCAGCGACACCAGCGTCACCCTGGCCATGCCGGGCGCGCCCGTTGCGGGCGTCCTGAGCCTCGTCAGCGCGGCCGGCACGGCCACCACGGCGTACAGCATCAACGTGTACCAGCCATTGACGGTTGCCAGCGTCACGCCGGCCCTGGGCGGCGCCGGTTCCAGCGTCACGGTCACGGGCAAGGGCATGGGCACCGTCACGGCGGTGCAGTTCGGCAGCGGCGCGTCGGCCGTTCCGCAGAGCCAGGGCGCGGCCAGCGTCACCGTGGTGGTGCCCGTGGGCGCGGCGACAGGACCGCTGACCCTGCGTGGCCCGTACAACGACGTCATCAGCAGCGACAGTTATACCGTCCTGCCCAGCGTGACGGTGACCTCGATCAGCTCGCTGGTCAATGGCGCGACCTTGTCCGTGACCGTGCAGGGCAGCAATCTCGACCAGGTCAGTGCCGCCTCGGTGGGCAGCACGCCGGCCAGCATCGTCAGCGTCAGCAGCAGCCAGCTGATCTTGTCCGCGCCGGTAGAGGCGACAGGCAATGTGATGCTGTCGGCAGCCTCGCGCATTGCCGTCAATGCGGGCACGGTGGCGGCCTTTACCCTGGGCAGCATTGATTTTGCGCAAGTTCTCAACTTGAACGCCAGCAACACGGCCCTGCGCCTGACGCGCGGCAAGCCGGCCGCCGTGCGCGTGCCCGTGCTGGCCCCGCAAGCGGGGCAGGCCAGCCCGGTCGTGACCTTGAACGCCACGGCCGCCAATGGCAGCGCTCTGGGCAGCATCACCATGAGCGGGCCGTCGGTCTTGCCGACGGCCACGAGCGAATACAGTTTCAGCGGCAATTTCAGCGCCATCCTGCCGGCGAGCTGGATCTTGCCTGGCGTGCGCGTGCGCGTGACGGCCGTCGGCAGCGACGGCGTGCAGGTAAGCCAGGAGGCGGCGCCCGTGGTGGCCAGCCTGGCCAGGATCCGCCTGGTGCTGGTGCCCTTGAGCACCGACGATGGCCTGGCGCAAGTGCCTGACGTCGAGGCGATCCGTGCCGCGCTGCTGCGCGTGTATCCGTATGCGGCGGAAAATATCAGCATCACGACGCGCGCCGCACTGAGCATGCCGGGCAGCAGCACGGCCGACAGCTGGTGGAGCGATGCCCTGGGCAAGCTGGAAAACAGGCGCGCGCTGGAAGACAGCGGGGCCTATTATTACGGCCTGGTGCCGAAGATGTCCGTCACCAATGCAGCCGGCCTGGCCTACATCAACCAGCGCACCGGCAGCGACGACTTCACGTCGGCCATCGGCCTGGACGCCAAGTTCAACACCAGCGCGGCGATCGATCCGTTCGGCAATAGCTGGCCTCAATGGCTGACCACGCTTGTACATGAACTGGGCCACAATCACTCGCTGCAGCACATCGCCTGCGGCGGACCGGCCAATGCGGTGACCGATTATCCGTATGCGGACGGCAACCTGGGACCGCAACCCCTGTACAACAGCAACTATGCGGGCAGCATCGGCCAGTTGAGCAAGGCCGTCTACGGCGCTACGCCGATGAAGGATGTGATGAGCTATTGCAGCGGCGCCTGGTTCTCCGACTACAGCTATACGCGGGTGCAGCAATTCCTGGAAAAACGCAGCACGCAAGTGACGGGCAGCAATGTCCTGGCTGCCAGCATGGCCGTTGCCGAGAATGGCTATCTGACCATTTCCGGCCGCATCACGCCGGCCGGCGTGGCCCTGCATCCGGCCGTCGCCTCGTCCGCGCGCATGGGCGCTCCGGCCAGCGGCAGCAGCCATGCCTATACGCTGCGCGTGTTGACGGCGTCCGGACAGACTATCGACTTACCTTTCGATGCCGCCGCCCTGGCCGATCACGGCGGCAGCGCCATCAGCCATTTCCGCGTCAGTTTCGCCAATCCCGGCGATATCAGCGACGTGCAAGTATTGTCAAAAGGCAAGCCTTTGGCCCAGACGGCACGCCCGGCGCGCCGCAGCAAGGCGGCCGCCAACGACGCCAGTTTTGACGCCACGCAAAGCGATGGCAAGCTGGCGCTGGTCTGGGATGCGCAGGCGGAGCCGTATGCGGCCGTGCTGCACGTGGCCGCCGATGGCCGCAAGACGCTGGTCGCCAGCGGCTTGACCGGTGGCAACGCCAGCGTCGACGTGAGCGTCTTGCCGGCCGGCGGCCGCTTCGAGGTCAGCCTGTCGTCGTCCGTGGGCGGACGCCTGATGAAGGTCATGCGCCGCTAAGCGCCGTGGCCGGACGTAAAAAGGGCTTGCCGCGGCAAGCCCTTTTTTTATGGCCGCCGATGCGCCAGCGTTGCGCCCTTACACGAAATGCTTGCCTTCGAGGGCGAAACCCTTGATGAATTCAGCCGCGGGCAGGCGCTTGCCGCCCGGTTTTTGCAGCTCCGTCAGGCGCAGCGAGCCATTGCCGCAGGCCACGACGATGCCGTGCTGGGCGTCGGCCGCCAGCACCTGGCCAGGCGCTTCCTTGCTGTCCGCTTCCAGCACGTCGGCGGCCCAGATCTTGATGGTGACGCCGTCGACCTGGCCGCAGGCGCCGGGAAACGGGTTGAAGGCGCGGATTTTCAGGCCCAGTTCCAGCGCCGGCAAGCTGAAATCGAGCGCCGCTTCTTCCTTGGCGATCTTAGCCGCGTAGGTCACGCCCGCCTCCGGCTGCGGCACGGCTTCGAGCGGCTGCTGCTGCATCTTGCGCAGGGTCTCGACGATCATCTTGCCGCCCAGTCTGGCCAGTTTGTCGTGCAGGGTGGCGGTGGAGTCGCCCGCTTCGATGGGCGTGCGCTCGATGGCCAGCATGGGGCCCGTATCGAGGCCTTCTTCCATCTGCATGATGGTCACGCCCGTTTCATCGTCGCCGGCCTCGATGGCGCGGTGGATCGGCGCGGCGCCGCGCCAGCGCGGCAGCAATGAACCGTGGATATTGATGCAGGGTTTGATGTCGAGCGTGCTGCGCGGCAAGATCAAGCCGTAGGCCGCCACCACCATCACGTCGTAATCGGTGGCCAGCAGGCGTTCGTGGGCCGCTTTCGCCTCGGCGGCGCGCTGCGGGTCCTTGCTGTCCATGCGCAAGGACAGCGGCTGCAGCACCTCGATGCCGTGCTGCAATGCATATTGCTTGACGGCCGAGGCGTGCAGCTGCATGCCGCGTCCGGCAGGGCGGTCGGGCTGGGTCAGCACGAGGGGAATCTCGAAACCCGCTTCATGCAGGTCTTTCAGGGCCGTGGCGGCGAATTCAGGCGTGCCTGCGAAGATCACTTTCATATGGTTCCTTGACGTGAGGTGCGCAGGCCCGCGCCGGAGGCGCCAGGCTGGCGTGGTATTACGACTACTGTTGTTGCTTAGTCTATCAGCAGTACTGCAAAAACTCCTTTAACACCTTACAAAACCGTAGCGAGCGGAAGCGAATTGTGGCTGAGAAGCGGAACTGTGCTGGGCACGGGGCCGCCGAGGCAGTGAGCATCGCAGGCCGCAAGTCGCGACGCGCAGTAGGTTTGGTCAGGTGTTATCAGAAACGGCGATTTTGTGCGCGCAAGCTCGCTTCGCGCTCGAGACCGCGGATTTCCTTGATCATCTTGGTCTTGATGCGGTTGCGCTTGAGCGGCGACAAGTACTCGACGAATACCTTGCCCAGCAGATGATCCATCTCATGCTGGATGCAGACGGCCAGCAAGCCATCGGCTTCCAGTTCGAACTGCTTGCCGTGGCGGTCCAGGGCGCGCACCTTGATGCGGGCCGGGCGCTCGACGCCGTCGTAGACGCCAGGCACGGACAGACAGCCTTCGTCGTAGACCTGCTTTTCCTCGCTGGCCCAGGTGATTTCCGGGTTGATGAACACTTGCAGCTGGTTTTTTTCTTCGGTGATGTCGATCACCATCATCTGGATATGCTCGTCCACTTGCGACGCGGCCAGGCCGACGCCGGGGGCGTCGTACATGGTTTCTGCCATGTCGTCGATCAGGGTTTGCAGGCGCGCGTCAAATTCGGTGACGGGCTTGGCGACCGTGTGCAGGCGAGGATCGGGGTAACGCAGGATATTTAATATGGACATACGGATTCGACTGGTTAAGGTGGGCGCCGGTGCGCCTGATTATTCATGCCAGGGCCATGCGGACGATGGCAGGGCTATTTCTATTGTGAGTACGCCAAGCTTGGGCGCGTAGGGCGCAACGGCGCGGCAGATGCGTTTGCCAGTGCGCTATTCGTCTGCTGCAAAGGGAAATTTTATCACAGACGCCCATGGCCCTGTGGATGTGGGCCGTTTCGCGCCGCCATTGCACGCATCCTTGCGCGCGTCGGCATCGCGTACGCGCCATGGCGCTAGCATGGGAGGGGCACACTACTCAGCGAGGTTGTCATGCATGCAATGGTTGGGTTGGCAGACACGGTCACGGAACTGGCGGGCTGGCTGCGTCTCCAGCATGCGCCGGGCGTGGGGCCGGTGGCGGCGCGCGCCTTGCTGGCCCGCTTCGGCTTGCCGCCGCAAATCTTCGCCGCCCCATTCGAGGCCTTGCGCGAGGTGGTGCCGGCCGGCGTGGCGCGCGCCATCGCGCAGCCGCCCAGGCGGCTGGCCAACAGCCAGCTGGAACTGACCCTGCGGTGGCTGCAGCGGCCCGGCAACGCCGTGCTGACCCTGGCCGACGCCGCGTATCCGCCGCTGCTGCTGGAAATTGCCGATCCGCCGCTGTTGTTATATGTGCGGGGACGGGCGGAACTGCTGTCGCGGCCCGGCGTGGCCATCATCGGCAGCCGCAATGCCAGCGCGCAAGGCATGCAGAATGCGGCCGCCTTTGCCCACGCGCTCAGCGCGGCGGGCTTGACCATCATTTCCGGCCTGGCGCTGGGCATCGACACGCACGCGCACGAGGGCGGCTTGCGCGGCGAGGGCGCCACGGTGGCCGTGATCGGCACGGGCGCCGATCTCGTGTATCCGCGACGCAACCTTGATCTGGCGCAAAGAATTGCCAAACAAGGCTGCATCGTCAGCGAATACGCTCTGGGCTTGCCTGCCATGCCGGGGAACTTTCCGCGCCGCAATCGCCTGATCAGCGGCCTGGCGCGCGGCGTGCTGGTGGTCGAGGCGGCAGCGCAATCGGGGTCGTTGATCACGGCGCGGCTGGCCGGCGAGCAGGGACGCGACGTGTATGCCGTGCCCGGCTCCATCCACTCCACCCTGGCCAAGGGCTGCCATGCGCTGATCCGGCAGGGCGCCAAGCTGGTCGAGTCGGCCGATGACGTGCTGCAGGAATTGCAGTGGCTGGGCGTGGCCCACGGCGCACCGGCGCCAGCGGCGCGGCAGGACGGGGAAACGCCGCTGCTGGCGGCGCTGGGCCACGATCCCCTCGACGCCGACACCCTGGCCGCGCGCTGCGGCCTGGCCATGGGCGCGCTGATGGCCGAATTGCTGGCGCTGGAACTGGAAGGGCGGGTGGAACGCTTGCCGGGAGGACTGTTTCAACGCTGCAAATGACAGCTTGCCACTTATGTGGCGGCCACGCCGCACGGGGTGGCTTTGTCGGCGTGCGCCCTTGTGCCCCAGCGAACTTAACTGCTAGAGTAGAGCCATGTTCGATATCCTGGTGTACCTCTACGAGACTTACTATCGCCCCGATGCCTGCCCCGAGCCGGCAGTCCTGGCGCGCAAACTGTCGGCCGTCGGTTTCGACGACGTGGAGATTTCCGAAGCCCTCGTCTGGCTGACGGACCTGAACGCCATGGCCGGCGTCGAGCAAACCCTGACGGCCGCATCCACGGGCACGCGTTTCTATGTGCAGCAGGAAAGCGACGTGCTGGGCACGGCCGCCATCGGTTTCATCCAGTTCCTCGAAAGCGCCAAGGTGCTGTCGCCGCTGCAGCGCGAAATCGTCATCGAACGGGCGCTGGCGCTCGACGAGGCGCCCGTCTCGCTGGGCAAGCTGAAGGTCATCGTGCTGATGCTGCTGTGGAGCCAGGGCAAGGAACCGGACGCGCTGATGTTCGATGACCTGTTCGTCGACGACGAAGATCTTTCTCCCCGCCTGCTACACTGATAAAACGGTCATGGCGGCGTGGCAGCGCCTTGCCCTGACCATGTTTATCCAGCTTTGGCGCCTGAGCGCCGCCTCAGCGGCACACGCTTGAGCATTGTGTTTGCGCTTGCGCATTCTTGCTTGCAGATAACTTGCCGAATTCTTCAATAGGCGCTTATCATTGGCCGCTTGACAAGACCACAAGTCACAAGGCCTTGCGCAGACAAAAGCGTCGGCGCCTGGCAATGCACTGTATGATGCGCATGCTGAAACTATCCTAGAGCATTTTTCGAGACTAAAAAATATGACAAAAACCCTCATCATCGCCGAGAAGCCTTCTGTCGCGAACGATATCGCGAAGACGCTTGGCGGCTTTACCAAGCACGATGAGTACTTTGAATCGGATGAATACGTCCTGTCGTCGGCGGTCGGCCACCTGCTGGAGATCGCCGTACCGGAAGAATTCGACGTGAAGCGCGGCAAATGGAGTTTCGCGCACTTGCCGATGATTCCACCGTATTTCGCGCTGAACCCGATCGCCAAGACGGAAGCGCGCCTCAAAGTATTAAACAAGCTGATCAAACGCAAAGACGTGACCACCCTCATCAACGCATGCGATGCGGGGCGAGAAGGCGAGCTGATTTTCCGCCTGATCGCGCAAAACGCCAAGGCCAAGCAACCGGTCAAGCGCCTGTGGCTGCAGTCGATGACGCCGGGCGCCATCCGCGACGGTTTCTCGCACTTGCGCAGCGACGAGGAAATGCTGCCGCTGGCCGACGCGGCCCGCTGCCGTTCGGAAGCCGATTGGTTGATCGGCATCAATGGCACGCGCGCCATGACGGCGTTTAATTCGAAAGAAGGCGGTTTTTACCTGACCACCGTGGGCCGCGTGCAGACGCCGACCTTGTCCATCGTCGTCGAACGCGAAGACAAGATCAAAAAATTCGTGCCGCGCGACTTCTGGGAAGTGCGCGCCGAATTCGTCTGCGCGGCCGGCATCTATGAAGGCCGCTGGCTCGACACGAAGTTCAAGAAGGACGAGAACGACCCCGAGAAGCGCGCCGAGCGCCTGTGGAGCAAGACGGCTGCCGACTCGATCGCCACCGCCTGCCGCGGCCGCCAAGGCATCGTCACGGAAGAATCGAAGCCGACCACCTCGATGGCGCCGGGCCTGTTCGACCTGACCAGCCTGCAGCGCGAAGCGAACTCGCGTTTCGGCTTCTCCGCCAAGAACACGCTGGGCCTGGCCCAGGCCCTGTATGAAAAGCACAAGGTACTGACGTATCCGCGTACCGATTCGCGCCACCTGCCGGAAGACTACATGCCGACCGTGCTGCAGGCGCTGGAAACGGTCAAGGACAACAGCAACTACCACCAGTTTGCCAAGCAGATCATCGACAAGGGCTGGGTCAAGCCGAACAAGCGCATCTTCGACAACGCCAAGATCTCGGATCACTTCGCGATCATCCCGACGACGATCGCGCCGAAGAACCTGTCCGAGCCGGAGCAGAAGCTGTACGACCTCGTCACGCGCCGCTTCATGGCCGTGTTCTTCCCGCCTGCGGAATTCCAGGTCACCACGCGCTACACGGAAGTGTCCGGCCATCAGTTCAAGACCGAAGGCAAGGTCATGACCAATCCGGGCTGGCTGGCCATCTACGGCAAGGAAGCGTCGACGGACGCCGACAAGGAAAGCAATGGCAACGGCAACCTGGTGCCCGTCGCCAAGGGCGAGAAAGTGCAGACGGAAAGCGTCAGCGCCAACGGCCTGGTGACGAAGCCGCCCGCGCGCTTCACGGAAGCGACCTTGCTGTCGGCCATGGAAGGCGCCGGCAAGCTGATCGACGACGACGAGCTGCGCGATGCGATGGCCGGCAAGGGTCTTGGCACCCCGGCCACGCGCGCGGCCACCATCGAGGGCTTGCTGACGGAGCGCTACCTGATCCGCGAAGGCCGCGAACTGATTCCGACGGCCAAGGCGTCACAGCTGATGACTTTGCTCAAAGGCCTGGGCGTCAATGAATTGACGGCGCCGGAGCTGACGGGCGAGTGGGAATACAAGCTGTCGCAGATGGAAAAAGGCAAGATTTCGCGCGAAGAATTCATGCGCGAAATCGCGCAGATGACGCAAATCATCGTCAAGCGCGCCAAGGAATATGACAACGACACGATTCCCGGCGACTATGCGACGTTGGTAACGCCATGCCCGAACTGCGGCGGCGTGGTGAAGGAAAACTACCGCCGTTTCGCCTGCACCAAGTGCGAATTCTCGATGAGCAAGACGCCGGGTTCGCGCCAGTTCGAAATCGCCGAAGTGGAACAATTGCTGAAGGACCGCACCATCGGCCCGCTGCAAGGCTTCCGCTCGAAGATGGGCCGTCCGTTCGCCGCCATCCTGCGCATCGTGCGCGATGAAGAGATCAAGAATTTCAAGCTGGAATTTGATTTCGGTCAGAACGACGAGAGCGAAGATGGCGAAGGTGTCGATTTCACGGGCCAGACGCCCGTGGGACCTTGCCCCAAGTGCCATGCCGGCGTGTACGAAATGGGCCTGGCCTATGTGTGCGAACACAGCGTGGCCAAGCCGAAGACGTGCGACTTCCGCAGCGGCCGCATCATCTTGCAGCAGGAAATCTTGCCGGAACAAATGGCAAAACTGCTCAACGATGGCAAGACCGACTTGCTGCCGGGCTTTGTTTCCCAGCGCACGCGCCGTCCGTTCAAGGCTTTCCTCGTGCGCGGCAAGGATGGCAAGGTGAGCTTCGAGTTTGAAGAGCGCAAGGCCAAGCCGGGTGCGAAAACCAAGGCAGCAGCCGCCGAGGTCGAAGGCGAAGAAGGCGCGGCGCCAGCGAAGAAAACAGCCGTCAAGAAAGCGGCAGCCGTCAAAAAGGCACCGGCGAAGAAGGCTGCGGCCGTGAAAAAGCCGGCCGCCAAAAAGGCGCCGGCGAAGAAGGCGGCAGCGGCGGAGTAATCCTGCATCAGCCAGACAAAAGCCAGGGATGTCCCTGGCTTTTTTTTACGTCCCGATTTGATGGGGCAATGGTCAGGCTGGCGGCGCGGCCGGCGCCACCAGGCCCATTTCCCGCAGCACGTCATGCGCCGAGCGAAACGCGTCGATGGCCAGCGGCATGCCGCAATACACGGCCGAATGCAGCAGCACTTCCTGGATTTCCTGCATGCTCGCGCCATTGTTGACGGCGCCGCGCACATGGCCGCGCAGCTCCTGGGCGCGGCCGAGGGCTGTCAGCATGGCGATCGTCGCCAGGCTGCGCGTCTTTAAATCCAGGCCGTCGCGGCACCAGGTCGTGCCCCAGGCGTTGCGCGTGACGAAGTCCTGCAAGGGCGCCGTGAAGGCGTCCACCTGGGCAAAGGCGCGCTCGACAAAGGCGTCGCCCATCACTTGTTTGCGCATGCGCAAACCGTTCTCGAATTGTTCATCCATGCCGCGCTCCCGTTGCTGTATGCTTTCGATACTAGCGAGCGGGCATGGGGCGGTCAAGTTTAGTCCAGGTAGTCCGAGTATTCGCGCTGCGCGTAATGCTGCAGGTTGGCCCATGGCTGGACCTTGCTGACGGTCGGCTGCAGCTTGACGTCGACGCGGCGGTAGAAAGTGTTGGCGCGGTCGCCGCTTTCGATGACCAGCGGAATCTGTTTTTGCTCATCCCACAGGATGCGCTGGAACACGCCATTCTTTTCCACTTCGCGCCAGCGCGCGCCCGGCACGTTCGATGCCTGTTTCGACAGCGGCATGGCGGTCACCAGTTTCGGGTCCAGCAGGTAAAAACTGTTTTCCCAGGAACCGTCGAAATTGACGTTTTCGTACTCGGCCTTGGGAATGGCGACGACGACCTTGTCGTGGGCGTCGATGTATTCGATGCGCACGGTGTTCTTTTCCAGCATCACATGGCGCGGTATCAGCACGGGATTGAAGTGCTTGTGTTCATGCTGCGTGGCCGCAGTCGACGTTTTCAGCGCCACCTTGGTGTTTTCGCCATGCTTGTGGCCCGCGTGCGCGTCGGTCGCCGGCGCCAGCACGCGTTCGACCCACACGTGGCCGGGACGGCGCAGCATTTTTTCCTCGTAGCGGCTCTCGCGCGTCACGCCTTCCGGCGTCAGCACGCGGCTGTAATAGGTGATGCCCAGGTCCAGGTCGGCGGGAGCGGCAGCGGCGGCCGCCTGCGCGGTGCCAGCGAAGCCGGCGGCGAGGAGGACGGCGATCAGGGTCGATTTCATGTGTTGCCTTTATGTGCAAAGGGGGCGGAGGGCAAGATTGCCTTCCGCCCCTTGGGGTTACGCTTGTTGTGCTACATCAAAAGCCGAAGGCCGCCTTCAGCAGGTCAAACACCTTGGTGTTGTCCAGGGTGCCCTTGAAGGCCTTGGCGCCGGCGCCCGTGGCCAGCAGCTTGACGTCGCCGCCGCCGTGGGTTTCGCTGGCCAGGCGCACGCCTGTTTCTTGCAGGTAGTTGTCGGACAGGGCCGTGGCGCTGTCGACATTGGCGCGCAGGTCAGGACGGTTCGGGCCGTTGCCGAACACCAGGGTGGTGTAGGTATTGCCGTCTTCATCCTTGCTTGGCTGGTTATCCTTGTAGCCGCGGTTGATGTCGAGGATAGGATTGCCGCGCTTGCCGTAGCCGTTGAACGCCAGCGTATGGTCATGGTCGGCCGTGACGACGATCAGGGTGTTTTCCAGCTTCGGATCGGTTTCCCTGACCTTGTCGATGGCGGCCTTGATGGCGTCGTCGAAGGCGATGGTGTCGACCAGCGCGCGCTTGGCATTGATGCCGTGCAAGGCGTGGTCGATGCGGCCGCCTTCGACCATCAGGAAGTAGCCATTGGTATTTTTCGACAGCAAGTCGATGGCTTTCAGCGTCATTTCCGACAGGCTAGGCTGGTTGGCGCCGTCGGCCGATGGCTTGGACGAGGTGCGGTCCAGTTCATAGTCGAGGTGGCTCTTCGCACTGTACAGGCCGATGAATTTCTTGCCGCTCGGTGCTGCCACCATTTCCGTCTTGTTGGCGGCCACGGTGTAGCCCTTGGCCGCGAATTCGGCCAGCAGGTCGCGGCCGTCGGCGCGGCCGCCCTTGTTGCTGGCGGACCATGGCGTAAAGTGGTTGCGTCCGCCACCCATCAGCACGTCCACGCCGTCGCCCAGGGCCGTGTTGTAGCCGGCGCCGCCCGGCGCCGTCTGCGCGGCGATCGCGTATTGCGCATTGCGGTTGCAGATGTGCGAGAAGGTCGTCGCCGGCGTGGCGTGCGTCAGTTCCGTGGTGGTGATGGCGCCCACGGCCTTGCCCTTGGCTTTCGCCAGTTCCAGGATGGTCGGCACGCTCTTGCCGCCGGCCGGGCAGTTATCCACGCCCAGGTTGCCGTTGGCGTCGCGGCCGGGTTCTTTGGCGATGGTGTCCTGCGCCATCGAGATGACTTCATTGTTCATCTTGACGCCGGTCATGTAGGCGGCCATCGATGGGGCGCTGTCCGTCGTTTGCGCATCGTTCGAGAACGTCTTGATGCGCGCCGTGCGTTCCAGCTTGTCCATGTTCAAGCTGCCTTCTTCCTTGTACTTGTAGATGCGCGCCGCCGTCACGACGGAAGGACCCATGCCGTCGCCGAGGAAGAAGATGACGTTCTTGGCGTCGGCGGCGTAGGCGCCGTTGGCAACACTGGCTGCCACGAGCGTGGTCAGCAGCGACAGTTTCAGGGTGGATTTCAGTGCAAGTTTCATATGCGTGTCCAATTCTTGTGTCTTGGGGATTACAGACCGCCGGCGGTCTTGACCAGGCCGAATACTGTGGTGTTGTCGATGGTGCCCAGGAAGGTTTCCGAACCCTTGCCGATGGCGCCCAGGAAGACGTCGGTGCCGCCGTGCGTTTCATTGCCGGCCGACGTGCGGATCACCGCTTCCTGATGGTAGGTGTTGGCGCTGGTGACGGTTTCGTCGAGGCTGGCCATGGCGGCGCGGCTGGCTTGCGTGCGGTTTTCGCCATTGCCGAAGCCGATGATCGAGTACGGTGCGCCGTCCAGGTCTTTCTCGACCGCGCCGGTGACGTAGTTCTTCACCAGGCCCAGCACGCCTGGGTTGCCGGCGGCCGTCTTGCCCGTGCGCTTGGCGTAGCCGTTCAGCACCAGGGTGTGGTCGTGGTCGGCCGTGACGACGATCAGGGTATTGGCCAGGGTCGGGTCGGTCAGCTTGGCTTTTTCGATGGCGGCCTTGATGGCGTTGTCAAAGGCGACCGTGTCCTGCAGGGCCTTCTTGGCCGTCGTTTCGTGCAGCGCATGGTCGATGCGGCCGCCTTCGACCATCAGGAAGTAACCCTTCTTGTTCTTGGCCAGCACGTCCATGGCCTTGGTGGTCATTTCCGCCAGGCTAGGTTCCTTGGCCGCATCGCGGTCCAGGTCGTAGCTCATGTGGCTGGACGTGAACACGCCGAACAGGCGGTCCGTCTTGGTACCGTCGACGGCCTTGAAGTCGGTGGCGTTGTTGGCAATGGTGTAGCTTTTCGCTTTCAGTTCGGCCACCAGGTCGCGGTCGTCCGAACGCTTGCCGCCGTTCTTGAATGGCGTAAAGAATTGCGCGCCGCCGCCCAGGACCACTTCCAGGCCGGTGGTGCCAAGGGCGCTGTTGTAGCCGGTGCCGCCCGGCACCAGGGCCGCGGCGATATCGTTTTCCAGGTCGCGGTGGCAGATGTGCGCGTAGGTGGCCGCCGGCGTGGCGTGCGTCACGCGCGCCGTGCTGACGACGCCGGCGGCAAAGCCCTTGGCCTTGGCCAGTTCCAGCAGGGTGGTGGCGGGCGTGCCGTTGCCGGTGCCACATTTGTTGACCAGCTTGTTGCCGTTGGCATCCTTGCCCGGATCGATGGCGACCGTGTTGGCCGACATGGAAATGACTTCATTGTTCATCTTGACGCCGGTCATGTAGGCGGCCATCGACGGCGCGCTGTCGGTGACTTGCGCATCGTTCGAGAACGTCTTGACGAAGGCCGTTTCCGGCAGCGTGTCCATGGTCAGCGCACCGTCTTCGCCCACCGAGTAGATGCGCGCGGCCGTCATGGTGGTCAGGCCCATGCCATCGCCGAGGAAGAAAATGACGTTTTTCGGCGGGGCTTCGACCAACACCTCGTCTTTTTTGGCGTCGCTGCCGCAGGCGGCCAGCATCAGGGAGATTGCGACGCTGCAGCCAGCGACGGAAATTTTTCTGCGAGTCATGTGGTTCATCCGGCTAGGTTTGAAAGAGCTGGCAAGATAACAATTCAATGTGACAACATCATGACGCTGTGACACATTTGGATACGACGATGTGGATGGCAGCGTGCATGTCAGTATTTGATTGCATCGAAATAAGAAATAAACCATTGCGTTTTATCGGGTTTTTCTACCGAATCAAGCAACGTAAGATGCGTGCATCCCAATCATCTTGTGAAGGCGCATCATGTTCTCCAAATCCATTACCAGCATTCTCGTTGCCACCGTCTTCGCCGCCGGCGCCGCCTCGGCCGCCGCTCCGCTGACACTGGAGGTGTTCAATCCGGGCGAAGCGGCCATCTTCCCCGTCGCTTCCGTCCTGGTGGCAGGCAAGCATGACGCCGTGCTGATCGATGCGCAGTTCTCGCGCGCCGAAGCGCAAAAACTGGTGGAAAAGATCCGTGCCAGCGGCAAGAAACTGACGACCGTGTACATCAGCCACAGCGACCCCGATTTCTACTTTGGCCTCGATGTGATCAAGGCAGCTTTCCCGCAGGCAAAAATCGTCGCCACGCCGGAAACGGTCGCGGAAATCCGCCGCAAGGTGGACGCCAAGGTCGCCTACTGGGGTCCGATTTTGAAGGACAATGCGCCGCAGGCCATCGTCATTCCCGAAGCCTTGAAGGGCCAGCGCATCAGCCTGGAAGGCCAGTCGCTGACGATTTCGGGCCCGACGCCGTCGCGCACCTATGTGTGGATTCCATCGATCAAGGCCGTCGTCGGCGGCGTGGTGCTGTTTGGCAACTTGCACGTATGGACGGCCGACACGCAAAGCGTGCAATCGCGCCAGGACTGGCTCAAGACCCTGGACGGCATTGCAGCATTGAAACCTGTCACCGTCGTGCCCGGGCACTTCAAGGTCGGTTCGCCACTGACGCCCGACAGCATCGGCTTTACGCGCGACTACCTGGTGACGTTTGAAGGGGAAACGGCGAAGGCCGCCAACTCGGCCGCGCTGATCGACGCGATGAAGCGCCATTACCCGAGCCTGGGCCTCGATGGCGCGCTGGAAACGAGCGCGAAAGTGGCCAAGGGCGAGATGAAGTGGTAACAAGCCTGCCGCGCGGCGCCTGCACGGGCCGCGCGGCCCAAGTTGAAACGCACGCAAGAATCAAAGGAGCCAGCATGGCCAACCCTGTACTGCATTACATTTTCGATCCCCTGTGCGGCTGGTGCTACGGCGCCGCGCCGCTGGTCGAGGCGGCGCGCGCCGTGCCCGGCCTGACGGTGGCCTTCCACGGCGGCGGCATGATGACGGGCAGCAATCGCCGCCGGATCACGCCCGAATGGCGCGGCTACGTCCTGCCGCATGACCGGCGCATCGAGCAATTGTCGGGCCAGCCCTTCGGCGATGCCTACCTGAACGGCTTGCTGAACGACACCACGGCCATGATGGATTCCGAGCCGCCGATCACGGCCATCCTGGCGGCCGAGGCGCTGGCCGGCAAGGGCCTGGACATGCTGCAGCGCGTGCAGCGCGCCCATTACGTGGACGGCTTGCGCATCGCCGACCTGCCCGTGCTGCTAACTTTGGCGCAAGAGCTGGGCATGGACGCCGGCGCCTTCGAAGCCGCGCATGCGCAGCAGGCGGGCGCGGCCACGCAGCGGCATATCGACGCCAGCCGCGCCCTGCTGGCGCAGGTGGGCGGCCAGGGCTTTCCCACCTTCGTCCTCGACGATGGCAGCGGCAAGCTGTCCGTCATCGACATCGGCGGCTTCCTGGGCCAGCCGGCGCAGTTGCAGGCGCAACTCGGTGGCGTATGCGACGCCCATGGCTGTTCATTGTAAATATCTATCAGTTCGATAAAATCAATTAGCTTTTCCTTTGTTGTTGCACTCGTTACACTGATTCCATCAGTCAACAACGAAGGAAAAGCAGCCATGAATAGTCAACAGCCACCATTCAGCACCGCGTCGGGCATTCCCGTCGCCGACAACCAGAATTCCCTCAGCGCCGGCCCCCGCGGTCCCCTGCTGCTGCAAGACTTCCACCTGATCGAAAAACTCCAGCATTTCAACCGCGAGCGCATTCCCGAGCGCGTCGTGCACGCGAAAGGTTCGGGCGCCTACGGCACCTTTACCGTCACGCATGATATTTCCCGCTACACCAAGGCTAAATTATTTGCCGAAGTGGGCAAGCAGACGGCCACGTTCGCCCGTTTTTCCACCGTCGGCGGCGAACGCGGCAGCGCCGACACGGAACGCGACCCGCGCGGCTTCGCCGTGCGCTTCTATACGGAAGAGGGCAACTGGGATCTCGTTGGCAACAACACGCCCATGTTCTTCATCAAGGACCCGATCAAGTTCCCCGATTTTGTCCACACGCAAAAGCGCGATCCGCAAAGCAATCTAAAATCGGCGGAAATGATGTTCGACTTCTGGAGCCATGCGCCGGAAAGCCTGCACCAGGTCACGATGCTGTTCTCGGACCGCGGCACGCCGGACGGCTACCGCCACATGGATGGCTTCGGCAGCCATACGTATAGCCTGATCAATGCGGACGGCCAGCGCGTGTATGTGAAATGGCACTTCAAGACGCGCCAGGGCATCAAGAACCTGCCTGCGGCGGAAGCGGGCCGCCTGGCCGGTGCCGATCCCGACTACGCCCAGCGCGACCTGTTCGGCGCCATCGCGCGCGGCGATTTCCCCCAGTGGGAAGTCAAGCTGCAGGTGGCGACGCAGGAGCAGCTCGATGCCTGGGAGCAGCGCACTGGCTGGAACCCGTTCGACCTGACGAAGGTATGGCCGCACGCGGACTTCCCGCTGCTGCCGGTCGGTATTTTCGAGCTGAACCGCAACCCGGACAATTACCACGCGGAAGTCGAGCAGGCCGCGTTTTCGCCAGCCAATGCCGTGCCCGGCATGGGGTATTCGCCGGACAAGATGCTGCAAGGCCGGCTGTTTGCCTACCATGACGCCCAGCTGTACCGGGTCGGCACGAACCACCAGCATCTGCCCGTGAATGCGGCGCGCTGCCCCTTCCATAACCAGCAGCGCGACGGCGGCATGGCCATCCACAATGGCAGTTCGGCGCAGAACTACGCGAACGTGGCGGCGGCGGGCAGCGCGCCGCAGGGGCTGGGCCACGGCGAGCCGGCGCTGGCGCTGTCGGGCGGCGCGGCGCGCTACGACGGGCGCGGCGTGGAAGACGATTACACGCAGGCCGGCAACCTGTTCCGCCTGATGCCGGCCCAGGCGCAGCAAAACCTGTTCGACAATCTGGCTGGACCGTTGAGCCAGGTGCGCGCGGAAACCTTGCAGCGCCAGCTGGGCCATTTCGACCGTGCCGATGCCGCCTACGGCGCGGGCGTGCGGGCCGCCTTGCGGGCACGCGGCGTGAGCGTGTAATGACATGTTGCAGGTGGAACAAGTTTGTTCCGCCTGTTTGATGCAGCACAAACTAGAGCTTATTAGTGCTTGATGCCAAATATTGCCGTATGGACATATTTGCCTTCCATGCGTAGACTTGTCGGTCTGATGATTGCGCCGCCGTCCTGGCGGCGTCCTGACTAGAAAGTCCTGCAATATGAATATGGCGAAGCTGTCGGTGCATGGGGATGACCCCACGCTCAAAACCATCCTGGAAGTCTTGCCCACGGATCCAGAGCGTGCCTGGCGCAAGGGCGAGCCGAAGGGAACGGCGGGTCGCGTGCATCTCGATTCGGGCTTCGAAGTGCTGATCGCGCAAGCGCCCAAGTCGCAAGTCTTGCCCTCGCGCATACGCAGCTACCTGGCCGAATGCCGTTCGCGCGGCGTGACCTTCACCATGCCGCGCATCGTGGCCGAGTTGCAACTGGAACTGAACGGTGACGACACGGTCGACGCGCCCCTGGACCTGAGCCTGGCCGACATGCAGCACCTGACGGAAATGGGTATCAGCCTGAGCCTGATCACGCGTCCCGTCGCCGCCTGATGCATTGATGCATAGAAAAATGGCCGCCTGATCAGGCGGCCATTTTTCGTCACGGTTCGTCGAGCTCGACGGTGACCATATTGTCGTCCGGCTTGCGGTCGATCAACTTGTTGTCGGGATCGATGCCCGCCTTGCCGGGCCGGCTGCCGACGATGACAGTGTAGCTCGCTTGTCGCGCCGTCATGCGCAGCCGTTCGCGCAGCAGCGGATGGCCATTCGCATCGTCGACGCCGATCTCGATCCAGTCGTGCAGCGGGGCGTCGTGTTCGTCTCCCTGTTCGCCGGCCGTCAACTTGCCCGCCTGCACCTTGATGGTGACGGCGTACTTGCCATCGCTGCGTTTCGTGGCCGTGGCCGACAGGGCGCGATTGTCGAACAGCACGATTTTCTCGAACAGGTCGTCGATCAGGTAAGCCTGCTCGGGCGGCGTGACCTGGCGCAAGCCGGCTATCAGCGCCGTCACGCTTGCATACGGCGGGCCTTTCTGGCCGTAAGTCTTCAGCAGATCGCGCAGCACGCCGTTGACCTTGTCCTCGCCGATGATGTCTTGCAGCAAATACATGGCCAGGCTGCCCTTGTGGTAATGGATGTAGGCCTGGTTTTCATTCTCGGCCAGCGGCAACTCCTTCTTGCGCTCTTCGCTGCGTCCCATCAGGTATTGATTCAGGTCATAGCGCAGGAAGCGGCGCATCTTGGCCGGCCCCATGGTTTTCTTCATCACCATCAGGGCCGAATACTCGGCCAGGGTTTCGCTGAGCACGGTGGCGCCCCGCGTGTTGCCGCCCACCAATTGATGCGCCCACCACTGGTGCGCCACTTCATGCGCCGTGACGTAGAACGGATAGTCGAGGTCCTTCGGGTTCTTGTCGTCGACCCTGGCGATAAAGCCCAGGCCTTCCGAGTACGGTATCGTGTTCGGGAACGATTGCGCAAACGTGGCGTAGCGGGGGAATTCGACGATGCGCAGGATCTTGTGCTGGTAGGGGCCGAAGTGCTTCGTGTAGTAATCGAGCGCTTCCTTGCTGCCGCGCACGAAACGCTCAAGGTTGTATTCATGCCCCGGGTGGTAATACACGTCGATGGCCACGTCCTGCCAGCGCTCGTGCTTGACGGCGTAGCGGGCCGACTGGAACGCGTAGAAGTTCAGGATGGGCTGGTCCATCGTGTAATGGAAGTAATGGCGGCCATGCGCGATCCAGTCGTTGTCCAGCGTGCCCGGCGCGATGGCCGTCTGGCCGTCGACGGTGCTGACGGTGGCGTCGAAATTGATGCGGTCGGCGTCGCTGCTGACGTAATTGTCGGCCAGCCCGCGCGCGTCGTCGCGCGGCAAGGCCCGTTCGCGGGGCGGCAAGCCGTGTTTCTTGCGGTCGCGCGGGTCCGTCAGTTCCAGTTGCGCCTGGTAGCCGACATGCGGCAGCACGGCATTCGTGAAGAAGGTGCCGTTGGCCACCACGGGCGTGTCCTGGCCCAGGCCGAAGATGCCGCGCGGCGCATACGCAATGTCGAAATCGAGGCCCAGGGTGGCGCCCGGCGCCAGCGGCGCGGCCAGCCGGTAGCTGTAGAAGCCCAGCTTGCCGTCATCGAGGCCGGGATGCACGCGCGTATCGAAACGCAGCCGCATGGTGGCCGTCGGGTCTTGCTGCACAAAAATGTGGCTGATCGGCAAGCTGGTCTTGTTTTGCAGCATGTAGCGGCCCGTGACGGCCAGGCGGCGCTGCGCCGGGTAGATGGCCACATCGAGTTTCACGTCGGTGATTCTCGGCTGCGGCGTGGCGGCAAACTTGCGGTACTGGCGCTCGAAGCTGGCCCGGTCCGCGTCGCGCGCATAGTCGGACTTGTAGTCGTTGGCCACATGGAAGACGTAGAACAGCACGGCGCCGGCGCCGAGGAAGATCACGGCGCCGATGGCAAAGCTGCCCAGCACGCCTTGCGTGAGGCCGTGGCGCGCCAGGCGCAGGCGGATGCGCCAGCTGTCCTGCGCGCCGCGGGGCCAGAACAGCAGCGACAGCACCGTCAGCATCACGGCCGCGCCGCTCCAGTACAGCAGGTACCAGCGTTCGCGCAACACATAGTGGCCGGCGCCGTTCATGGCCGAATACGCGAAGTCCGGCGTGCTGGCGTACAGCAGCAGCGGGTCGCCCAGGCCCAGCGAGGCAAAGCTGACGCTGGCGATGTAGTATAGGATCATGGCGAAATACGCCAGGTACTTGTGATTGATCAATACCTGCAAGAAGATGGCCAGCACGGCGACCAGCGCGTAGTAGGGCAGGTGCGACAGGAACAGCGATTCCAGGTACAGGCCCGGATCGAGGCGGTAATAGCCCTTGAAGACCTGGATCGACATGCCGCACAGCATGATGACCAGGCTCAGCAAGGCTTGCAGGCCGATCAGCGCGAACAGCTTCGACAGCAGCGGCAGCCAGTTCGGCACGGGCAGGGCGTCGAGCATCAGGTGGATGCTGGTCTCGCGTTCGCGCCATACCAGTTCGCCCGCATAGAAGGTGGTAATGACCAGCATGAACAGGGCAAACGAGGCGCTGACCATCTCCAGCACTTTTTCCGTCACCGGATAGGTATTCGTGCCGTAGATGGAACCCATGTCGAGCGCGCCCGCATACATGGTCAGCACGCCGGCCAGCACGATGACGACAAAATAAATGTTCTTGACGGTTTCGCGCAGGTTCAGCCAGCTGATCTTGACGAGCAGGACGGCCAGGCTGCGCTGCGCGAAGTCGGGCGCTTGCTGCGTGTCCAGCGAGGCGTTCGACAGGCGCAGGGGGGCGTCGCCGTCGCTGCGGCGCTTGGTCGCGCCCGCGTCCATCGTGGCGTGGAACTGGAAGCGCCAGTAGCCAAGCAGCAAGGTCACGAGGGCGAAGCCGGACCAGATGGCGCGGTTCAGCAGGTACACGCCTTCCAGGCTCACCAGGCGCGTGTTGCGCTCCGCATTCGGCCAGTATTCCGTCAGGCGTATCAGCGCCGTCGTGCCGAAGGGGTCGATCAGGGCGGCCAGCGTCTTGTAGTCGAGGTCGCGCGCCAGCGAGGGCGCCACCAGGTAGCCGATCAGCATGACTACCGAGCTGATGTACACGGGCAGCATGCGCCGCGTCAGGGCGGCGATGATGAAGAAGATGGCGCCGAAGATGAACAGATTCGGCAGCAGGGTAAATACATACGGCATCAGGTAGGCCAGCGCGCGTTGCGGCCCCAGCCGTTCTGGATCGATGCCGGGCAGCCAGGCGCCCAGCCAGGCGCCGATCACGATGCTGGAGAACACGACGGCCAGCACCAGCCAGGCGCCGAGGAAGCGGCCGAAAACGTACTGGTATTTCTTGATCGGCGCGCTGAAGAAGAAATGCTGCATGCCGTATTCGAAGTCCTGCTGCACCGAGCGGCCCATCATGGCGGCCACCACCACGGCGCCGAAACAGCCCAGCAGGCTGCAGCTGAACGCCAGCGAACGGGGCGCGTTGATCAGGAACTTGCCGCCGAAACTGATGCTCGCTTCCTTGAAGACGCCGCCGGCGGCCGCCATCCACAGCATGGCCAGGGCCAGGAACATGGCGAAGTACACCCAGGTCGACAGCAGCTTGAGGCGCTGCCACGCTTCAAAGCGGGCGATGGCAAACATGGCCGCCCCCTCAGTCGCACTGCGGGGCGACGCGGTGGCGCCCGGCAATGGTGGCGAAATACAGGTCTTCCAGGTCGCCGATGGCTTCCTCGAAGCCGTCGCCCGGGTCCTCGTCGCTGTAGACGTGGATCAGGGTACGGCCCGACAGCAGGCGCGTGGAAATGACGGCGTGGCGCTGCTGGAAGCTGGCCAGCTCCTTTTTTTCAACGAAGCGCGCCCAGATCTTGCTGCTGACTTCATCGATCAGTTCCTGGGTCTTGCCGCACAGCAGCAAATGGCCCTTGTTGATGATGGCCATGTTGGCACACAGGTCGGCCACGTCGGACACGATGTGGGTCGACAGGATCACCGTCTTGTCTTCGCCGATGTCGGACAGCAGGTTGTGGAAGCGCACGCGCTCCTGCGGGTCGAGTCCGGCCGTCGGTTCGTCGACGATGATCAGCTTGGGGTCGCCCAGCAGGGCCTGGGCGATGCCGAAGCGCTGGCGCATGCCGCCGGAAAAGCTGCCCAGGCGCTGGTGGCGCACGTCGAACAGATTGGTTTGCTGCAGCAGGCCGTCGACGACTTCGCGCCGGCGCGCCCGCTGCGACAGCCCTTTCAACGTGGCGAAGTGGTCGAGCAGTTCATAGGCCGTCACTTTCGGGTACAGGCCGAAGTCCTGCGGCAGGTAGCCCAGCATGCGGCGGATGTCGTCCTTGTCGTCGAGCACGTCGTAGTCGCCGAAGAAGATGGAGCCGGAATCGCATTCCTGCAGGGTGGCCAGGGTGCGCATCAGGGTCGACTTGCCGGCGCCGTTCGGACCCAGCAAGCCAAACATCCCGGGCGGTATCGTCAGCGAAACGTTGTCCAGCGCCACCACGCCATTCGCGTAGGTTTTCGACAATTTGCGAATCTGCAATTCCATACAACTCCTTGCTCATGCTGTTGCAGCCCCGTGCTGCAGGGCTAATCTATGCTGGCATTGTATTGAATTTAGGACGTACTGGGCAGTTGCATGCGATGCACGGCATTTTCGCGTGCCCAGAGCGCAGTTCGATGGGGTGGACGGCGCGCCGGATGTGCGCCTTCCGGCCGCGCCACGTAAGTATCAGTTACGGAACAGTACCGATTCCCGGTTAAACCACCAGCGGCACAGCATCAGCAGGGCGCCCGCGATGACCGTGGTCGAGGCCAGGATCACGCCGAACATGCGGTAATCCATGGTGCCTTTCACCAGTTCCTTCATGGCCAGCGAGACATTCGTCAGCGGCACCATGGCCCAGATCCAGTTCAGCTCGACGCCGGGCAGCATGGCCGCCACGGTGGGCAGGATGACGAACAGCATCAGCGGCGTGATCATGCCCGCCGCTTCCTTGTAGCTTTTCGCGTAGATCGAGATTGACAGCAGCAGCGAGGCGAAGATGGCGGCCGTCGGCACCAGCATCAGGGTCACCATGGCCAGGTCGGGCAAGCCGATGCTGTGCACCATGACGGCCATGTGGCCTTCGAGCGAGCTGCCGAAGATGGCCAGCAGGGCGCCCATGCTGCCCACCATCAGCACGGCCGAGGTCATGCCCACCGTAAACAGCACGAGAAACTTGGCCAGCACGATGGCGCTGCGCGGCACGGGCGCCAGCAGCAGGGTTTCCAGCGTGCCCCGCTCCTTTTCGCCGGCGCCCAGGTCGATGGCCGGGTACATGGCCGCCGTCAGGCACACCATCAGCAGCAGATAGGGCACCATGCCGCCGATGATGGCGCCCATCTGCTCGCGCTCGTTGGCCGTCGATTGCTTGTCGAGCACGATGGGGTGCAGGGCGAAGGCCAGCTGGGCCGGACTCAGGTTCAGGGCCGACAGCGCCCCTTCGCGCAGGCTGGCGTTGTAAGCGTCGACGATGTCGCGCACCCGCTGCTGGGTCACATCGACCGTGCTGGCGCTGTTGTAATGCAGGGTCACCTTGGCTTGCCGGTGCTGCCGCAGCGCCTCTTCAAACCGGGGCGGGATGACGACGGCGAACTTGATGGTGTCGTCGCCGATGGCGCGGCGGATGTCGCCCTCGCTGGCCAGCGGTACTTCGCGCAAGTTGTGTTGCTGGGCAAAACGCGCGCTCAGGCCAGGCGAATGGTCCTTGCCGAACAGGGTGTAGCGCATTTCCGCCGTCTTCGCATTCTTGAACATATTGTTCGAAACATAGGCGAAGCCGCCAAAGATCAGCGGCATGGCAAAGATCGGGATGAGGATGGTGAAGATCAGCGTCTTGCGGTCGCGCGTGAGTTCCAGCAATTCTTTCAGGTAGATGGTCCACATGGTCTCAGGCTTCCTGGTTGATGACGCTGACAAAGGCGTCGTACAGATCGGTACTGCCGCCCAGATGGCGCAGCTCGTCGATGGTGCCGTTGAAGGCAGTGGTGCCGCGGTTGATGATGCAGACCCGGTCGCACAGCTTTTCCACCTCGTGCAGGTGGTGCGTGGAAAAGATCAGCGGCACGCGCAGCGCCTTGTAGCTGGCGATGAAGTCGAGCAGGATCTTGGCCGACATCACGTCCAGGCCCGTCGTCGGCTCGTCGAGGATCACCACCTGCGGCTCGTGCACGACGGTGCGGGCGATCGCGCATTTCTGTTTCATGCCCGTCGACAACTGATCGGCCCGCTTGCCGCCGTATTCCTCCATGTGCAGCAGCGCAAACAGCTCGTCGCAGCGGCGTTTCAGCTTGTCGGCCGGCATGCCGTGCAGGCGGCCGAAATACTCCACGTTCTCGCGCGCCGTCAGGCGGCCGTACAAGCCCGTCGAGCCGGACAAAAAGCCGATGCTTTGGCGCGCCGCCAGCGGCTGCTGCAGCACGTCGACGCCGTTGACGAGGGCGCTGCCCGCATCCGCTTGCAGTGCCGTCGACAGCAGGCGCAGGGTGGTGGTCTTGCCGGCGCCGTTAGGCCCAAGCAAGCCCAGCACTTCGCCGGGGGCGCAGCTGAAACTGACGTCGCGCACGGCGTGGAACCAGCCATCGTGTTCGCGCGGATCGCTGACCCGCACGGCCTTGCCCTTGTGGGGCGGCATGCGAAAACGTTTTGCCAGGTGCTTGACCTCAATCATGTAGTTCATCCATTCGATAGGGAGGAGCTAGGGTAGCATGCAAAAAATGTAACTTGCAAGATGGAAATATCGTTTGGTCTATTGAAAAAAACAGCATCTTCATGCAAGCTGGCCCGGTAGGCGCCGGCGGACGGCGCGGGAGAGTGCAATGCGAACGATCGATCAGGCGATGCAGGACAAGGTACTGGCGGTGGCGCGCGCCGGCATGACCAGCGCCGAAGCCATCGGTTTTTTCCGCGTCAGCCTGGGCCTGTACTACCTGGCGGGCCTGATGACGGAGGAAACGCTCGATTTCAAGCAGATCGATGCGCGCTACAACCGCTTTATCTACCACTCGATAGGAGGCGGGCACAGCATTGCCAGCGTGCTGCAATTCATGAGCGGCGAGAAAGTCTTGCGCGTATTGCAATCGGAGCGTTTTCGTACCGCGTTTGCCGAGCATTGCCCGGATATCCCCGTCGACAGCATTTCCTTCCTGATTTCGCTGAACCTGGGCGTGGGGAAAAGCCTGTCCGGCCTCGATGCAGTCGGCCCCGTGGTGGACTGGATCGAGCAGGAAAAAGCGCGCACAGGTCAATAAAGCCCCGTTCGCCCTGCGCGCCGCGCGGGTACGGCTGGCCCTGATCGTCCTATAATTCATGTTTTCCCTTACATGAATAGCCCACGATGACCGCGAACCGCCATTTTCACCCCCTGGATCGTTTGATTGTCGGCGCCGACAAGGCCTTGCGCGTCATGGCGGGCGTGGCCTCGGCCTCGCGCCCCACGCCGGCCGCGCATGCGCCCGATGCGGAGCTGAGCCCGGCCGAACAGCGCCACAGCGCCGGCTTGATGCGCGTCAACCATGTCGGCGAAGTGTGCGCGCAGGCGCTGTACAACTCGCAGGCCCGCTATGCGCACAGCCCGGCCATCCGCGCCCAGTTCGACGAGGCGGGACGCGAAGAGGAAGACCACCTGGCCTGGACGGCGCAGCGCCTGACGGAGCTGGGCTCGCGTTTGAGCCTGCTCAATCCCCTGTGGTATGCGGGGTCGTTTGCGCTGGGCACCATCGCCGCGCGCATGGGCGACGGCCGCAGCCTGGGTTTTGTCGTGGAAACGGAGCGCCAGGTGGAAGCGCACCTGGCCAGCCACTTGCAGGAATTGCCGCCGCAGGATGCGAAATCGCGCGCCATCGTCAAGCAGATGGCCATCGACGAGGTGGAACACGGCGCCGCGGCCCAGCGATTGGGCGCCATCGACACCCCGGCGCCTGTGAAGGCGTTGATGGGCATCATGGGGAAAGTGATGACAAAGACGGCGTATTATATTTAAAACAAAGGCGCTCCGAAGAGCGCCTATGCATGCCTGAGACGTGAAACGCCTGGCAAAACCGTAGCGAGCGGAAGGGAGAGGTGGTAGAGGCGCAACCGTGCTGGAGCACGGTGAGCATCGCAGGCCGCCTACGCCGGCGCGCAGGAGGTTGGCTCAGGCGCTTTCTTCGATGATCTCGAAGGAATGCGTAATTTCCGCCGTTTTTGCCAGCATGATGGACGCCGAGCAATATTTGTCATGCGACAAAGTCACGGCCCGTTCCACGGCCGCCGGTTTCAATGCCTTGCCCCGCACGGTGAAGTGGAAGTGGATCTTGGTAAATACTTTCGGATCGGTGTCGGCGCGCTCGGCCTTCAGGGTCACTTCGCAGCCGTTGACGGCTTCGCGGCCCCGCTTCAGGATCAGCACCACGTCATAGGCGGTGCAGCCGCCCGTGCCCAGCAAGACCATTTCCATGGGGCGTGGCGCCAGGTTGTGGCCGCCGCCATCTGGCGCGCCATCCATGGTCACCATGTGGCCGGAACCGGTTTCTGCCCGAAAACTCATGCCCGACGGGCCATTCCAGCTGACTTTGCATTCCATCGTACTCTCCGAAAATTGTAAGCGTTTTGTATTGTAATAGAGGAACGCCTGTCCATGTGCCGCCCGCCAGCCCGCAGCCGCTCTGCATCGCGGCTTGACTCAGCACGGCAAAGCCGCTTATACTTGTCGGCTTTCCGTTCGCTCAGGAAAAGTAAATAAGGCAGAGTCCGCACAGCAGCATAGTCGGAACCACCATTTGAGCGTGTAATCTATTAGGAAGTCAACATGAAAACATTTTCCGCTAAAGGACATGAAGTCCAGCGCGATTGGTTCGTGGTTGACGCGACGGACAAAGTCCTCGGACGTGTTGCCAGCGAAGTGGCACTCCGACTGCGCGGCAAACACAAACCAGAATTTACTCCTCACGTCGATACCGGCGACTTCATCGTCGTCATCAACGCAGGCAAACTGCGTGTGACCGGTACCAAAGCTACTGAGAAAATTTACTACCGTCACTCTGGCTATCCAGGCGGCATCTACGAAACCAACTTCCAGAAAATGCAACAGCGTTTTCCAGGTCGCGCGCTTGAGAAAGCGGTCAAGGGCATGCTGCCTAAAGGCCCACTCGGCTACGCAATGATCAAGAAGCTGAAAGTGTACGCGGAAGGTTCCCATCCGCACGCTGCTCAGCAACCTAAAGCACTTGTTCTCTAAGGAACTGACATGATCGGTAATTACAATTATGGAACCGGCCGTCGCAAAAGTGCAGTGGCTCGGGTTTTTATCAAAGTTGGCACAGGCTTGATCGTTGTTAACGGCAAACCAGCAAACGAATACTTTTCGCGCGAAACGGGTCTGATGGTCATCCGTCAACCTCTGGAACTGACCGGCAATGTCGAGCGTTTCGACATCAAAGTCAACGTCCATGGCGGCGGTGAGTCGGGCCAGGCTGGTGCAGTTCGTCACGGCATCACCCGCGCTCTGATCGACTACGATGCAGCGCTGAAACCGGAACTGGCGAAAGCCGGCTTCGTGACCCGCGATGCACGTGAAGTCGAGCGTAAAAAAGTTGGTCTGCGCAAAGCACGTCGCGCAAAGCAATTCTCGAAGCGTTAATTTCTACGCTACAGCGCCTTTCGGGGCGCTGGTCGAAAAGCCGCTGGACTTCGGTTCCGCGGCTTTTTTGCATTTCAGCGTGACTCGGCGTTGCGCTGTAAAATACGCGCATTGCCCCTGCGGGGCAGCCTGCGTACTTCCCCATATTGCATCTGTACCCTACACACAAGGAAAGAAAATGATCAAAGTTGGCATCGTCGGCGGCACTGGATACACGGGCGTGGAATTGCTGCGCTTGCTGGCAACCCATCCAGATGTCGAGTTGACGGCGATTACGTCGCGCAAGGAAGATGGCTTGCCCGTTGCTGACATGTATCCTTCCCTGCGTGGCCACGTGAAACTGGCGTTTTCCTCGCCGGACAAGGCGAATCTGGAACAGTGCGACGTGGTCTTCTTTGCCACGCCACACGGTGTTGCGATGGCGCAAGCACCAGCCCTGCTGGCCGCCGGCGTGAAAGTCATCGACCTGGCCGCCGACTTCCGCCTGAAAGACCAGGCCAAGTTCGAGCAATGGTACAAGATTCCCCACACGGCCCCCGAGCTGATAGCCCAAGCCGTGTACGGCTTGCCGGAACTGAACCGTGAAGATATTAAAAAGGCCAGCCTGATCGCCAACCCCGGCTGCTACCCGACCACCATGCAGCTGGGTTTTTATCCGCTGCTCAAGGCGGGGCTCGTCAACGCGGGCGGCCTGATCGCCGACTGCAAGTCGGGCGTGTCCGGCGCCGGCCGCAAGGCGGAAATCGGCATCCTGTTCTCGGAAAGCAGCGACAGCTTCAAGGCCTATGGCGTGGCCGGCCACCGCCACCTGCCGGAAACGACGGCGCAACTGCAGCGTTTCACCGAAGAAAAAGTGGCGCTGACCTTTACGCCGCACCTGGTGCCGATGATCCGCGGCATGCATTCGACCCTGTACGCGCAGCTGAACAAGGATGTCAGCAATGAAGAATTGCAGGCATTGTTTGAAGAGCAATACAAGGACGAGCCTTTCGTCGACGTGATGCCGTTCGGCTCGCACCCGGAAACCCGCTCCACGCGCGGCTCGAACATGCTGCGCCTGGCCTTGCACCGTCCCGAAGGCGGCAATACCGTCATCGTGCTGGTGGTGCAGGACAACCTGGTCAAGGGCGCTTCGGGCCAGGCCGTGCAATGCATGAACTTGATGTTTGGCTTGAAAGAAACTGCCGGTTTGCAACACATCGCCTTGCTGCCATAAAAATAGGCAGCCGTGCTTGCGCAGGTCCGGCGCCTTTTTGCCGGACCTGTGATAGATTGGACTGCCACGTACACCAACAGGATGACGTTCATGTTCGAGCGCAACGCGAAAAACCCCATCGACACCCTGATCGGCGCCTCGACGCGGATCGAGGGCGATTTGCTGTTTTGCGGCGGCCTGCGCATCGACGGCCATGTGCGCGGCAACGTCACGGGCGAGCCGGGCGAGCCCACGTATGTGGTGCTGGGCGAGGCGGGCCGCATCGACGGCGAGGTGCGCTGCTCGAGCCTGGTCGTCAGCGGCGAGATCAACGGCCCCGTGTACGTGTCCGAAATGCTTGAAATCCAGCCCAAAGCCCGCATTGTGGGAGAGGTGTATTACAAAGTGCTGGAAATGCACAGCGGCGCATTGGTGCAAGGCAAGCTCAGTCGCCACGACAGCGCCGACCCCGTGCTGCACCTGGCCGTGTCGGAAATGTGAGCAGGAACAACACCGGCCAGCCGCCTCTGCGGCCGCCGCAGCGCGAGTTGTGCCAACAGTCTATAATGAGGCTATGTTTTCTGAGGAGTCTGAAATGAATGCAGTCGCTGAAATGCAAGATGTGATCCCTTCGCCTATCATCTTTACCGATAGCGCCGCCGAAAAAGTCGCGCAGCTGATCGAGGAAGAAGGCAATCCCGACCTGAAATTGCGCGTGTTCGTGCAGGGCGGCGGCTGTTCCGGCTTCCAGTACGGCTTCACCTTCGACGAAATCGTCAACGAAGATGACACCACCATGGTCAAGAACGGCGTCCAGCTGTTGATCGATTCCATGAGCTACCAGTACCTGGTCGGCGCGGAAATCGACTACAAGGATGACCTGGAAGGCGCGCAGTTCGTGATTAAAAACCCAACGGCTACGTCTACCTGCGGTTGCGGTTCGTCGTTCTCCGTCTAAGCTGGCACACCTGAGAAAACGTCCATGGCGGCGTTGCATTGCCTTACCGTACTATTCGTACTGTCTTCGGCAATGCGCCTTGCCCTGAACGTTTTTCACGCGCGCCGGTTTCCACGCGCAGCATAACAATAGCGGATCATCGATCCGCTATTTGTGTTTCTGGAGCAATTGTTTCATATCAACGTGGATACAGCGCGCCCAGTACCCGTAAGCCCTGCGCACCCGTCACGGCCGGCAAATTGCCCGGCTTGCGCTGTGTAAAACGCCAGGCCAGCCAGGCAAACGCCAGCGCCTCGACCTGGCTGGGCGCCACGCCCAGCGCTGCCGTCGATGCCACGGCCATGCCCGGCAATTTGCGCGCCAGCGCCGCCATCAGCGTGGCGTTCTGCGCGCCGCCGCCGCACACATACACGTTTTCCGCCTGCGCCCCGTCGCGCGCGATGGCCTGCGCCAGGCTGGCGGCCGTCAATTGCGTCAAGGTTGCCTGCACGTCGGCGGGCAGGGCGGCCGGATAATTGGCCAGCTTGCCTTGCAGCCAGTCGGCGTGAAACAGGTCGCGGCCCGTGCTTTTCGGCGCCGGCAAGTCAAAGTACGGGTCATTGAGCAAATCCGCCAGCAGGGCAGGCAAGACTTTGCCCGTGGCGGCCCAGGCGCCGTCGGCGTCGTAGGGCTGGCCCTGGTGCAGCAGGGTCCAGCCGTCCATCAGGGCATTGCCGGGGCCCGTGTCGTAGCCCGTTACGCTGCCGTCCCCGTGCAGCACGCTGATATTGCTGATGCCGCCGATATTGGCCACCACGCGCGTATGGCCGGGCTCGTTGAAGATGGCTTGATGAAAAGCGGGCACCAGCGGCGCGCCCTGGCCGCCGGCCGCCACGTCGCGGCTGCGCAAGTCGGCGATGACGTCGATGTCCGCCAGTTCGGCCAGCAGGGCCGGGTTGTTCAGCTGGCGCGTAAAACCCAGTTCGGGGCGGTGGCGGATGGTCTGGCCATGCGCGCCGATGGCGGCGATGGCGTCCGGGCCGATGCCCGCGTCGCGCAACAGCGTGGCGACGCAGTCGGCATAATGGCGCACCAGCGCATTGGCCGCCAGCGCCTCGCGTTCGATTTCATTCTGGCCAGCACTTTGCAGCGCCATCAGGTCGGCGCGCAGGCTGGCGGGAAAGGCAATATAGGCGTCGCCCAGGCTGCGTACGCCGCCATCGTCGGCAAAGTCGACCAGCGCGCCGTCAACGCCGTCCAGGCTGGTGCCGGACATCAGACCGATATAAAGCATGGGTGTTCCTTGAATGCGTCAGTGATGGATGGCATTGTGCCGCATTTGCGCCGTACGCACGCGGGAAAAAACAAAGGCACCGGCCAATGCATGGGCGGTGCCTTTGTATGTTGCCCGAAGGCAGTATTGCTTAGCGCGACGCCAGTGCCGTGTCGTTCGGACGCAGCAGGGTGAAGCGGTGCATCATGTCAGCCGACACCATGCGGAAGCGGCTCAGCTCGGCGGCCGTCAGCGGCGCCTGGGCTTGTACGTTCAGCTTGCTTGGGTCTTGTGCCACGCCGCCGACGCGGAATTCATAGTGCAAATGGGCGCCCGTGGACCAGCCCGTCGTGCCGACATAGCCGATCACATCGCCCTGGCTCACTTTCTGGCCTTTTTTCAGGCCCGAAGCGAAGCGGCTCATGTGGGCATAGGCGGTGGTGTAGTTGGCCCAGTGTTTCAGCACAACAACATTACCGTAGCCGTTCTGGCTGCCGACGGAATCGACCACGCCGTCGCCGGAAGCGCGGATAGGCGTGCCAGTTGCTGCAGCGAAATCGATGCCTTTGTGTGCTTTCCAGTTGCCGGAAATCGGGTGCACGCGCATGGAGAAGCCGGACGAGATGCGGGAGAATTCGAGGGGGGATTTCAGGAAGGCTTTTTTGAGGGACTTGCCGTCGAAACTGTAGTAACCGCCGCCTTGCTTGCTGGCTGGGTCTTCGAACCAAACGGACTGGTAAGTCGTGCCGCGGTTGGTGAATTCACCGGCCAGGATGCGGCCCGCTCGGACGAATTCGCCATCTTGCCAGAATGTTTCATAGACAACATTAAACGAGTCGCCACGTTTCAGGTCGGAGCGGAAGTCGATATTGGTGGAGAACATTTCCACGATTTGCGCGGAAATCGAGTCTGGCAGGCGGGTGCCGTCCAGGCTGGAGTCGGTGGCGGCGAACAGGGTGGAAGTAATCTTGCGCGCGTGCATTTCAACGCGGCGTTCCAGCTGGGCTGCCACTTCCGTGGCCACGAACTTGTCGCCCTTGCGGGTGATCAGGATGTTCTTGACCGACTTGTCGTTGCTGTCGACGAGGGTGGCGCGCATCCAGTTGAGTTCGCCAGTTTCGGACGTTTGCGCTTGCACGCGCTTGCCCGATTTGAGCAACATCACGCCGCGCGCAATCTTGTCGGTCTTGATGAAATTGACGGCCGCCGCATCATCCACGCCAAGACGGGTCAGCAGGGTGGCGAGGGTATCGCCGGCGCGGACTTTTTCTTCGTGGGTGAAATTCTGGTCTACCTGTTCCATCGCGGAAATTTGCGAGGTGATATCCGGCATTTCCAGGTTCTGGGCGATGGACGTGACCGGCAAGTCCGATGCGTCGGGCGCCATGGGCGACACAGCGACCGCGCCGAACGCGGCCACGGCGAGCAGCACTGCGGACGCGCCGATAATGCGTGCCTTGCGTGTCGTCGTCAGCTGTGTGTACAAGCGCGAGCCTGTGATTTTATGTATAGGGTTCATGCAATCAGTTAAAATTTGCCCTTGAACGTGACCTGAACTAGTGCTCTTTGTTATTGTTATTTTGGTTCGTTTTCATACGGCAAGATTGATGGGATCGAGCATTATAGCAAACTCCGCAAACCTACCACCATTTTGAGATTTATAGTCAAATTTTATGGAAATCAACACCACCGCATCGCCTACAAAGGCTAACGCCGCTCAGACCGCGCTTGTGCTGTCGGACAGAGTACAAGAAGCCCTCGCGATTACCAAGCGTGGCGTCGACGAACTCTTGATCGAAAGCGAATTTGCGCAAAAATTAGCCCGCTCCGAGAAGACGGGCGTTCCGCTGCGCATCAAACTGGGCCTGGACCCGACTGCACCAGACTTGCATCTGGGTCATACCGTGGTACTGAACAAGATGCGCCAGCTGCAAAACCTCGGCCATCAAGTCATTTTCCTGATCGGCGACTTCACTTCCATGATCGGCGACCCTTCGGGCCGTAATGTCACGCGTCCGCCGCTGACGAAGGAACAGATCGAGATTAACGCGATGACGTATTTCGCGCAAGCATCTTTAGTGTTGGACGCCAGCAAGACTGAAATCCGCTATAACTCCGAGTGGTGCGATCCGCTGGGCGCGCGCGGCATCATCCAGCTCGCCTCCCACTACACGGTGGCGCGCATGATCGAGCGCGACGACTTCACCAAACGCTTCCAGGGCGGCATTCCTATTTCCGTCCACGAATTCCTGTACCCGCTGATGCAGGGCTACGACTCGGTGGCCCTGAAATCGGACCTGGAACTGGGCGGCACGGACCAGAAGTTCAACCTGCTGGTGGGCCGCGAACTGCAAAAGCAGTACGGACAGGAACAGCAGTGTATTTTGACCATGCCGCTGCTGGAAGGTTTGGACGGCGTGGAAAAAATGTCCAAGTCGAAGAATAACTACATCGGCATCACGGAACCGGGCAACACCATGTTCGCCAAGCTGATGAGCATTTCCGACGTCATGATGTGGCGCTACTACGAGCTGCTGTCGTGGCGCTCGATCGCCGAACTGGCACAGCTGAAGCGCGAAGTCGAGGAAGGCCGCAATCCGCGCGACGCCAAGGTTGCGCTGGCGCAAGAAATCGTCGCCCGCTTCCACTCGCAGCAGGCAGCCGAAGATGCGCTGGCCGACTTCGTCAACCGCTCGAAGGGCGGCATTCCCGACGATATCCCGGCAGTGACCCTGGCCGGCGCGCCGCTGGGCATCCCGCAATTGCTGAAACAGGCTGGCCTGTGCCCGTCCACGTCGGAAGCCATGCGCAAGATCGACCAGGGCGGCGTGCGCATTGACGGCACCGTCATCAGCGACAAGGGCTTGCAAGTGGAAGCCGGTCAGTTCGTGTTGCAAGTTGGCAAGCGCAGTTTCGCGCGCGTCACCTTGACGGCATGATCGCGCTGCTGCAAAGAGTCACGCAGGCCAAGGTCGACGTCGGCGGCGCCACCGTCGGCGCCATCGACGCCGGCCTGATGGTGCTCGTGTGCGCCGAGCGCGGCGATACGGAGAAGGAAGCGGACGCCCTGTTGACCAAGCTGCTCGGCTACCGCGTGTTTGCCGATGCGGCGGGCAAGATGAACCGCAGCGTGACGGACGTGGCCGGCGGCTTGCTGCTGGTGCCGCAGTTCACGCTGGCGGCCGATACCAAGTCCGGCACGCGCCCGTCGTTCACGCCGGCGGCCGCGCCGCAGGACGGCTTGCGCCTGTTCACGCATTTCGTGGAGCAGGCGCGCAGCCGCCACGCGAGCGTGCAAACGGGGCAGTTCGGCGCCGACATGCAGGTGTCGCTGACGAATGACGGGCCGGTGACTTTCTGGCTGCAGGTTAACGCCAAATAGTGCCGGTAGCTGCATCACTAACTGACAAGTAACTAATAACAAGGGGACAGCAGATGAAATTGTGGAGCGAGACGTTTCGTGACGGCGGCCTGATGCCGGCCGACTATGCCTTTGCCGAGATCGATCCGGCCAGCCGCGTGCGCCTTGCCGGCAACCGCAATCCCCACCTGGCCTGGGACGAGGTGCCCAACGGCACCGAGTCGCTGGTGCTGTTCTGCATCGACCCCGATGCGCCGCAGGATGCCAGCCGCGTCAATGTTGAAGGCCTGGTCGTGCCGCTGGCGGCGCCGCGCGGCGATTTTTATCACTGGAGCTTGCTCGATTTGCCGCCCGCTCTGCGCTCCATTGCCGCCGGGGAATTTTCCAGCGGCATCACGCCGCGCGGCAAGGCTGCAGCTAATGGGCTGCGCCAGGGCCTCAACGACTACACGGGCTGGTTTGCCGGCGATGCCGCCATGGCCGGCGACTATTACGGCTACGATGGCCCGTGCCCGCCGTGGAATGACGAACGCATCCACAACTACATCTTCCGCCTGTATGCGCTCGACGTGCCGCGCCTGACGCTGCCTGAGCGTTTTACGGGACAGCAAGCCCATGCCGCCATGTACGGCCACATCCTCGACGAAGCCCAGCTCGTCGTCGCCTACTCGCTCAACCCCGAGTTGGCACTTACCCTGAAGAAATAAAGCATGAGCACCACGATTTTACTGATACGCCATGGCGAGACGGCCTGGAATGCGGGCCGCCGCCTGCAGGGCCATATCGACATCGCCCTGAACGAGGCGGGCCTGGCGCAGGCTTGCGCGCTGGGGCAGGCGCTGGCGGATGAGCCGCTGGCCGCCATCATCGCCAGCGATCTGCAACGGGCGCAGCAGACGGCGCAAGCCATTGCTCAATTGAAAAATCTGCCCGTGCAGACGGACCCTCTGCTGCGCGAGCGCTGCTATGGCGCCTTCGAAGGCTTGCTGTATGCCGATATTGCCGCGCGCTATCCGCACGAGTATGCGCAATGGCAATCGCGCCAGATCGACGCCGTGATGCCGTCGGGCGAGCGCGACGCGGAGAGCTTCCGCCAGTTCTATGCGCGCGCGAATGGCGCCATCGCCCGCTGGGCCGAACGCTATGACGGCCAGACGATCGCCATCGTGGCCCACGGCGGCGTGCTTGAGTGCGCCTACCGCGAGGCGGTCGGCATGGCGCTCGACAGTCCGCGCGACTTCCAGGTCAGGAATGCCAGCGTCAACCGTTTTTCGTATGCGGATGGCAAGCTGCATTTAGTGCACTGGGGAAATATCGAACACCTGAGCGCGCCCGCGATGGACGAACTGGGCTAAGTCCTTACTTCATTCCCCGGGCGGCCAGTTTTGCTGTGCTGCACAAGCGCGGCGCCCACTCTGGCGCACTGAAGCAAAAAAATAGTGCTTATTAAATAGGCAGGGAATCGGTTAAAATAGCAGGTTCCTCCGTCCATTCCAGGTTCTTCAGTGCAAATCGGCCCTCACATTCTGCGCAACAACGTTTTCGTCGCTCCCATGGCGGGCGTGACGGACCGGCCTTTCCGCCAGTTGTGCAAGCAGCTCGGTGCCGGTTACGCCGTGTCGGAGATGGCGGCGTCGAATCCGCGCCTGTGGGCGACGGAAAAAAGTTCGCGCCGCACGGACCACGCAGGCGAAATGGAGCCGAAAGCCGTGCAGATCGCCGGCGCCGATCCGCAAGACCTGGCCGATTGCGCCAAGTTCAATGTGGACCGGGGCGCGCAGATCATCGACATCAACATGGGCTGCCCCGTCAAAAAGGTGTGCAACAGCTGGTGCGGATCGGCCCTGCTGCAAAACGAAAGCCTGGTCGAAAAGATCCTGCACGCCGTCGTCAACGCCGTTGACGTGCCCGTCACCCTGAAATTTCGCACGGGCTGGAACCGCGAAAACAAGAACGCCCTGAAAATCGCCCGCGTCGCCGAGCAAGCCGGCATCCAGATGCTGACCCTGCACGGCCGCACGCGCGCCGATGGCTACAAGGGCGATGCCGAATATGAAACTATTGCCGCTGTGAAAGCATCGGTAGGCATCCCCGTGGTGGCCAATGGCGACATTACCAGTCCGGAGAAGGCCCGCTTTGTGCTCGATCAAACGGGCGCCGATGCCGTCATGATCGGCCGCGCGGCGCAGGGCCGGCCGTGGATTTGCCGTGAGATCGACCATTTCTTGCGTACCGGCACCTTGTTGCCGGCGCCCTATGTGGATGAAGTGCGCAACCTGATGGACGAGCATTTGCGCGCCCATTACGCGTTTTACGGCGAATTCCTCGGCGTGCGCACGGCGCGCAAGCACATCGGCTGGTATGTCAAGGATCTGGAAGGCGGCGAGGCGTTCCGCCAGCAAATGAACTTGCTGGAGTCGACGGAAGCGCAATTGCTGGCTGTCGATCAATTTTTTGAGTCGCAATGGAAATTTGGCGAACGGTTACAATACCGCCTCGCCGAATCCAGTGAAAGTGGCCTGATCGATGTGATCCAACCTATGGCCACGGCAGCATGAGCAGATAGCAGGGAAGTCAGGTAATAAGTTATAAGTAATACAAGGGCGAGCGCCTATACAGAGCGTCATGCAATATTAATTACAACACCGAGGCCAGAGGGCAGCACGCGGACCGCATGAGCGGCGCGGCGCCGGATGGCCAGGTGTTCAGCCGGTTGAAGCATAAAAATGAGCAAAGAAAGCATTCAGGAAGTCGTACAGAAAAGTCTAGAAGATTACTTCAATGACCTGGGCGAACAGCAAGCATCGAATATCTACGACATGGTCGTGCTGACCGTGGAAAAGCCCATCCTGGAAGTCGTGATGACACGCGCCGATGGCAATCAGTCGCACGCCGCGCAGATGCTGGGCATCAACCGCAATACCCTGCGCAAGAAATTGCAGGAGCACGGTTTGCTGTAATGCCGGCATGCAAGTGACGCCAAGATTTGAATCCGCCGCAGCGGGCCAGCCCGATAGCTGAGCGCTGCGCCATTCGCCAAGAACACTTAACCACCTAGCCACAGCCATGATCAAACAAGCTCTCCTCTCCGTTTCCGACAAGACCGGCGTTCTCGAATTCGCCCGCGCCCTGTCTGCCCTCGGCGTCAACCTCCTGTCCACCGGCGGCACCGCAAAGTTGCTGGCAGACAACGGTGTTCCCGTCACGGAAGTTGCCGACTACACGGGTTTCCCGGAGATGCTCGATGGCCGTGTGAAGACCCTGCACCCGAAAGTGCATGGCGGTATCCTGGCGCGCCGCGATTTCCCTGAGCACATGTCGAAACTGGTCGAGCACGACATGCCGACCATCGACATGGTGGTGGTCAACCTGTACCCGTTCCAGGGCACGGTGGCCAAGGCCGATTGCACCCTGGAAGACGCGATCGAAAACATCGATATCGGCGGCCCGACCATGCTGCGTTCGGCAGCCAAGAACCACAAGGACGTGGTCGTCATCTGTGATCCGACCGACTACGACGCGGTGCTGGCGGAGCTGCGCTCGGCCGACGGCAAGGCGGGCGACGTGAGCTACGACACCAAGTTCATGCTGGCGAAAAAAGTCTTTGCGCATACGGCGCAATACGATGGCGCCATCACCAATTACCTGACCAGCCTGGGCCCGACGAAAGTGCACGCCGAGCGCGGCGCCTATCCGCAAATCCTGAACGTTGCATTTGAGAAGGTGCAAGACATGCGCTACGGTGAAAACCCGCACCAGAGCGCCGCCTTCTACCGCGACCTCGTCACCACCGACGGCGCACTGGCCAACTACCGCCAGCTGCAGGGCAAGGAATTGTCGTACAACAACATCGCCGACGCCGATGCGGCCTGGGAATGCGTGAAGAGCCTGGGCGGCTTCGAGCAAAGCGCGGCCTGCGTCATCGTCAAGCATGCGAACCCGTGCGGCGTCGCCCTGGGCAAGAACGCGGCCGAAGCCTATGCGCGCGCCCTGCAGACGGACCCGACCTCGGCATTTGGCGGCATCATCGCCTTCAACACGGAGCTCGACGGCGCCACCGCCGGCGAAATCGCCAAGCTGTTCGTGGAAGTGCTGATCGCCCCGTCGTTCTCCGCCGAAGCGAAACAGATTCTGTCGAGCAAGCAAAACGTGCGCATGCTGGAAATTGCGCTGGGCGCCGGCGTCAACGCCATGGACTTTAAGCGCGTCGGCGGCGGTCTGCTGGTGCAATCGCCGGACGCGAAAAACGTCGGCATCGGCGACTTGCGCGTCGTCAGCAAGCTGCAGCCGACGCCGCAGCAATTGTCCGACCTGATGTTCGCCTGGAAAGTGGCGAAATTCGTCAAGTCGAACGCCATCGTCTTCTGCGGCAATAACATGACCCTGGGCGTGGGCGCCGGCCAGATGAGCCGTATCGATTCGGCCCGCATCGCCTCGATCAAGGCGCAGAACGCGGGCCTGTCGCTGACGGGTTCCGTGGTGGCGTCGGACGCCTTCTTCCCCTTCCGCGACGGCCTCGACGTCGTCGTCGACGCGGGCGCGACCTGCGTCATTCACCCGGGCGGCTCCATGCGCGACCAGGAAGTGATCGATGCGGCGGACGAGCGCGGCGTCGTGATGTTGTACACGGGCACGCGTCACTTCCGTCATTAAGAAGGCGGTCTAAACCTACTGCGCGGCGCGGGGCGCGGCCTGCGATGCTCACTGTGCTCCAGCACAGTTGCGCTTCTCGGCCACGCCGCATCGCCGCTCGCCACGGTTTATTCTACCTTCTTTGAATGTGACAAAACGGCAGGCACCGGTTATTCACCGGTGCCTGCCGTATTCATTATAGAATCTGGCGATGATTATTCTTGGCATCGATCCTGGCCTGCGCACGACCGGCTTTGGGGTCATTGAAAAACACGGCAACAAGCTGCGCTATATTGCGTCGGGGACCGTCAAGACGGGTTCCGAAGGGGAATTGCCGCCGCGCCTGAAGATCATCCTGCAGGGCGTGAGCGAAATCGTCGGCACCTACCGGCCCGATTGCGCGGCCATCGAAAAAGTGTTTGTCAACGTCAACCCCCAATCGACCTTGCTGCTGGGCCAGGCACGGGGCGCGGCCATTTGCGCACTCGTCAATTCTGACCTGTCGGTAGCCGAATACACGGCCCTGCAAGTAAAACAGGCCGTCACGGGCCACGGCAAGGCGGCCAAGGAGCAGGTGCAGGAGATGGTTTCCCGGCTGTTGTCCTTGCCCGGCTTGCCCGGCACGGATGCGGCCGATGCCCTGGGCGTGGCCATTTGCCACGCCAACAGCGTCGATGCGCTGGCCATGATCGGTGCGCTGGCACCCCAGCTGCAAGGCTTGCGCATGAAGCGCGGCCGTTTAGTAGGTTAACTGCGGCATGGCCCTCATAATCAATAAAAACTACGATACACAACATTAGGAACACGCGATGATAGGCCGTCTCTCCGGTATTTTGCTCGAAAAAAATCCGCCACAATTGCTGGTCGATTGCCAGGGCGTCGGCTATGAAGTCGACGTGCCGATGAGTACCTTTTACAACTTGCCCCACGTGGGCGAAAAAGTCGTGCTGTTCACGCACCAGGCCATCCGCGAAGATGCGCATCTGCTGTTTGGCTTCGGCAATGCGGCCGAGCGGGCCGTGTTCCGCCAGTTGATCAAGATCACGGGCGTGGGCGCGCGCATGGCGCTGTCGATTCTTTCCGGCATGACGATCGCCGACCTGGCGCAGGCCATCACGCTGCAGGATTCGGGCCGCCTCGTGAAAGTGCCGGGCATCGGCAAGAAGACGGCGGAACGGCTGCTGCTGGAATTGAAGGGCAAGATCGGTGCGGATCTCGGTCCGCTGGGCGCGCACGCGGCGCCGGACGCGCAATCGGACATCTTGAACGCGCTGGTCGCGCTCGGCTATTCGGACAAGGAAGCGCTGGCGGCCGTGAAAAACGTGCCGGCTGGCAGCGGCGTGTCGGACGGCATCAAACTGGCGCTGAAAGCGCTGTCGAAAGGCTGATAGGGCATGAGCATCCAGACCGACAGCTTCACGGAACAGCGCATCATCGACGCGGCGCCCATCTCGCACAATGAAGAGGCGATCGAACGGGCCTTGCGCCCGAAGCAGCTCGACGAGTACGTGGGGCAGGAAAAGATCCGCGACCAGCTGGAGATCTTCATCACGGCCGCGCGCCAGCGCAAGGAAGCGCTCGACCACACTTTGCTGTTCGGCCCGCCGGGCCTGGGCAAGACGACCCTGGCGCACATCATCGCGCGCGAAATGGGCGTCAATCTGCGCCAGACTTCCGGCCCCGTGCTGGAGCGACCGGGCGATCTGGCGGCGATTTTGACGAACCTGGAAGCGAACGACGTCCTGTTCATCGATGAAATCCACCGCCTGTCGCCTGTCGTGGAAGAGATTTTGTATCCGGCCCTTGAGGATTATCAAATCGATATCATGATCGGCGAAGGCCCAGCCGCCCGTTCCGTCAAACTCGATCTGCAGCCGTTTACATTAGTGGGGGCCACCACGCGCGCCGGCATGCTGACCAACCCGCTGCGCGACCGCTTCGGCATCGTCGCGCGGCTGGAGTTCTACAACACGGGCGAACTGACGAAGATCGTCACGCGCAGCGCCGCCTTGCTGAAGGCCCCGATCGATCCGGAAGGCGCGATTGAGATCGCCCAGCGCGCGCGCGGCACGCCCCGCATCGCCAACCGCCTGCTGCGCCGCGTGCGCGATTTCGCCGAAGTCAAAAGCAATGGCGACATCACCAAGGTGGTGGCCGACCGCGCGCTGGCCATGCTCGACGTCGATTCCGCCGGTTTCGACGTGATGGATCGTAAATTGCTCGAAGCCGTGCTGTTCAAGTTCGGCGGCGGCCCCGTCGGCATCGGCAATCTGGCCGCCGCCATCGGCGAGGCGGCCGACACCATCGAAGACGTGCTGGAACCGTATCTGATCCAGCAAGGCTTTTTGCAGCGCACGCCGCGCGGGCGTGTCGCCACGCCGGCCGCCTACCTGCACTTCGGCGTCAGCGCGCCGCGCATGGGCCCGGGCGGCGAAGCGTGGGAACTGTGATGGCGGAAGGCATCCAGCAGGCCGTGCCGGACATGCAGATCTGGATCGACGCCGATGCCTGCCCCGTCGTCATCAAGGAAATCTTGTACCGCGTGGCCGACCGCCTGGAGTTGCCGCTCACCCTGGTGGCGAACCAGGGCTTGCGCGTGCCGCCGTCGCGTTTCATCCGCACCGTGCAAGTGCCGTCCGGTGCCGACGTGGCCGACCAGGAAATCGTGCGCTTGCTCAATCCCGGCGACCTCGTCATCACGGGCGACATCCCGCTGGCGGCCGACGTGCTGGCCAAGGGCGGCTTTGCGCTGAACCCGCGCGGCGAGTTTTATACGAAAGACAATATCGCCCAGCAACTGACGATGCGCGCCTTCATGGAAGAATTGCGCAGCGGCGGCGTCGACACGGGCGGCCCGGCCGCCTTCAGCCAGTCCGACCGGCAGCAGTTCGCCAACAGCCTGGACCGGCATCTGAGCAAGCATCACCGCAAGCCGGCAGCGCCGCAGACGTAAAAAAGCCGGCGCGAGGCCGGCTTCGACAGGGCAGGGGCTTGCTTACTCTTCGCGCACCCACGTCTGCGAGCGGCCAAACATCGGCACGCCCACATAGCCGCGCACTTGCAGCTTGGTGCCGCCTTCCGTCAGCTCGGCCTTGCTCTTGTAGGTCTTGCCATTGGCAGGGTCCATGATTTCGCCGCCCGTCCATTCCTTGCCATCATATTTCAGGCCAGACAGGATCACCATGCCGATGATGGGCTGGTCTTTCTTGGCGCCCGTGCACTTGTCGCACTTGGGGTTTTGATCTTCGTCAGGCCCGCGGAACAGCTTGTCGATCTTGCCTTGCAAGACGCCGTTGCTTTCCGTGATGACGATCAGGGATTTCGGCTTGCCGCTGGCGTCGTCGATGGTTTTCCATGTGCCCACGGGGGTGAAGTTGCCGTCGCGCGCGGCGGCGCTGCCGGCGATGGCCAGGGCGGCCATCATGATGCTTGCTGTGATGCTTGCTTTGAATATTTTATGCATTGCCAGTCTCCAATGGTTTTTTTTGATCGGGTCACGAACAGTTATATACCAAGGCAAGACCAGCGGTACTGCGCGGCGTCACGGAAACGCCGCGCAATCCTTCCAAACTTGCCTTATGCGCTGGCTAGTTTAGCAAACTGTTCGCGCAGTTTTTCAATTGTCGCCGAAAAACTGAGCAAACGCTCGTTTTCTTGCGCAACGATGGCGGCCGGGGCGCGCGCGACGAAGCTTTCATTGCCTAATTTGCTATTGACTTTGGCAATTTCCGCTTCGATGCGGGCGATTTCCTTGCCCAGGCGCTCGCGTTCGGCCGCCACGTCGATTTCCACTTTCAGCATCAGCTTGGTGGTGCCGACGATGGCGACGGCGGCGGGCGAGTCCGGCAGCGCATCGACGATCTGCACGTCGGCCAGCTTGCCCAGCGACTGGATGTACGGCGCGTAAGACGCCAGCGCGGCCTTTTCCGTTGCATTGCCCGCTTCGACGATCAGCGGCACGCGCACGGAAGGCGAAATCTGCATTTCGCCGCGCAGGTTGCGCGTCGCATCCGTCAAGGCCTTCAGCTGCTGCATCCACGCTTCGGCCGACTCATCGATCTTGTCGGTGTTGGCGATCGGATACGGCTGCATCATGATGGACACGCCCTTGGGCTCACCGTCGGCCTTCGGCAGCTTGCCGGCCAGCGGCGCAACGCTCTGCCACAGCGCTTCCGTGACAAACGGGATGACCGGATGGGCCAGGCGCAGCACCACTTCCAGCACGCGCAGCAGGGTGTGGCGGGTGGCGCGCTGCTGGCCTTCCGTGCCCTGCTGCACTTGCACCTTGGCTACTTCCAGGTACCAGTCGCAATACTCGTCCCACACGAATTTGTAGATCGATGCGGCGATGTTGTCGAAACGGAAGTCTTCGAAGCCCTTGGCCACGTCCAGTTCCGCCTTTTGCAGCAGCGAGATAATCCACTTGTCCGCTTGCGACAGATCAACATCGTTGGCCGTGCAATCCTTGCCTTCCGTATTCATCATGACGAAACGGGTGGCGTTCCACATCTTGTTGCAGAAGTTGCGGTAGCCTTCGCAGCGGCCCAGGTCGAAATTGATGTTGCGGCCCAGCGAGGCGTAGCTGGCCATGGTGAAGCGCACGGCGTCCGTGCCGTAGGCCGAAATGCCTTCCGGGAATTCCTTGCGCGTCGCCTTGGTGATCTTTTCCGCGTCGCGCGGGTTCATCAGGCCCGTGGTGCGCTTGACGATCAGGCCTTCCAGGTCGATGCCGTCGATCAGGTCGATCGGGTCCAGGGTGTTGCCCTTCGACTTGGACATCTTCTGCCCCGTCGAATCGCGCACCAGGCCGTGCACGTAGACGGTTTCAAACGGCACCTTGCCCGTGAAGTGCGCCGTCATCATGACCATGCGCGCGACCCAGAAGAAGATGATGTCGAAACCCGTGACCAGCACGGACGAGGGCAGGAAGGCCTTCATGTCCGGTGTTTCTTCCGGCCAACCCATGGTCGAGAACGGCACCAGGGCCGACGAGAACCACGTGTCGAGCACGTCGTCGTCGCGCTTCAACGGGCCCGTGCTGCCGGCGGCCAGGGCCTTGGCTTGCGCCTCGGCTTCCGTCTTGGCAACAAAGATATTGCCCTTGTCGTCGTACCAGGCCGGGATTTGATGGCCCCACCACAGCTGGCGCGAGATGCACCAGTCCTGGATGTTGTTGAGCCACTGGTTGTAGGTGGTGCTCCAGTTTTCCGGCACGAACTTGATTTCGCCATTGGCGACCTTGTCCAGCGCCGTTTCGGCGATCGACTTGCCTGGGAAGAAGGTGCCTTCCGGGGCCGGTTTGCTCATGGCGACGAACCACTGGTCCGTCAGCATCGGCTCGATGACGACGCCCGTGCGGTCGCCGCGCGGCACCATCAATTTATGGGGCTTGACCTGTTCCAGCAAGCCTTGCGCGTCGAGGTCGGCGACGATCTGCTTGCGCGCGGCGAAGCGGTCCATGCCGCGGTAGGCGGCCGGCGCGTCGTCCGTGATCTTCGCGTCCAGGGTCAGGATGACGATCTGCGCCAGTTTGTGGCGCTGGCCGACAGCGTAATCGTTCATGTCGTGCGCCGGGGTGATCTTCACGCAGCCGGTGCCGAATTCCTTGTCGACGTATTCGTCGGCGATGATGGGGATTTCGCGGTCCGTCAGCGGCAGTTTGAGCATCTTGCCCACCAGCGCCGTGTAGCGCTCGTCCGTCGGATCGACGGCCACGGCCACGTCGCCCAGCATGGTTTCAGGACGGGTCGTCGCCACCGTCAGGAAGCCGCTGCCGTCGGCCAGCGGGTACTTGATGTACCACATGGAACCGTCTTCCTCCTCGGACACCACTTCCAGGTCGGACACGGCCGTGCCCAGCACGGGGTCCCAGTTGACCAGGCGCTTGCCGCGGTAGATCAGGCCCTGCTCGAACAGGCGCACGAAGACGTCGGTGACGACTTTCGAGCGCGGTTCATCCATCGTGAAGTATTCGCGCTGCCAGTCGGCCGAGGCGCCCAGGCGGCGCATCTGGCCGGTGATGATGGAACCGGATTTTTCTTTCCATTCCCACACTTTTTCCACGAATTTCTCGCGGCCCAGGTCATGGCGCGAAATCTTTTGCGCGTCCAGCTGGCGCTGCACGACGATTTGCGTGGCGATGCCCGCATGGTCGGTGCCGGGTATCCAGGCCGTGTTGTGGCCCAGCATGCGGTGGTAGCGGGTCAGGCCATCCATGATGGTCTGGTTGAACGCATGGCCCATGTGCAGGGTGCCGGTGACGTTCGGCGGCGGCAACTGGATGCTGAAGGAAGGTTTTCCCGCATCGAGGGTGGCGGTAAAGTAACCGCGCTGTTCCCACTCGGTGCGCCAGAATTGTTCAATGTCGGCGGGCTCGAAAGACTTGGCTAATTCCATGATTTGGCGTGTGATTGGCAAAAGGAACCATTATAAGGGGTGCATAAAGCATGCGCAGCAAATAGCGGGCCTGGATGGCCCGAAAAGCCGCGCACGATTGCGCAATATTGCCGCATTGTATTTTTTTCAAGCTATCATCTTTGCAATATTATTTGAAAGCTCAGGCGATCATGAAAAAATTGTGGCAATTGGCCGTGTTCGGCGCAGGATTGGCTGCCGGAGGCGCGTGCGCCGGCGTTCCGGAGGGGATGGCTTCTTTCCAGCGCGGGCGCTGCGTTGACGCCGTGGCCCAATTGCACGGACCGGCACTGGGCGGCAATATCAAGGCGCAAAAGGTTCTCGGCGATATCTACATGGGCGAGGAGCGATGTTCGGACGTGGCGCGCAGCGATGCCGATGCCGGGCGCTGGTATCTGCTGGCGGCCAAGGGGGGCGATCGCCTTGCACAGGAGAAACTGGTTTCCTTATATACGAGCTGGTCGGGCAGCATGAAGGATCCTGCGCGCGCGCTGCCCTGGTTGCGCCGCCTGGCGTCGCAGGGCGCCGGCAAACCGATGGCGCAACTGGCGCAAATGTATGAACGGGGCGAAGGCGTGCCGGCCGACCGGGTGCTGTCATATGCACTCAACCTGCTGGCGCAGCAAGACAGGGAGTGGAGCGGCGCGGCCGCGATGGAGAAGTCCCTGCCGGCGCAGCGTGGCAGGATGTCGCCGGACCAGGTCGATGAAGCCGTGCGCCTGGCTGCCAGCTGGAAGCGGGGCGCGCCCCTGCCGGCGACGTCGCTGACGGGACAGCGTTCGCCGCAGGACTGGTACCGCCGCGCCGCCGAGGCCGGCAACATGGAAGCCGCCTACCAGCTGGGCTTGCTGTGCTGGAAAGGCACGGGCGGTCTGGATGAAAAGCAGGCCGCCCGCTGGCTGCGCAAGGCCGCCGAAAGCGGCCACGCCAAGGCCCAGCTGCAGCTGGCCGTGATGTACGGCATGGATCGGGGCGTGCCGCAGGACTATGTGCTCGCTTCCATGCTGAGCCAGCTGGCGGCGGCGGGCGGAGAGCAGGGGGCCGCCGCCAGCGTGGCCGGCTGGGCAAAGGCGATGAATGCGGCGCAAAACGCCGAAGCGGATCAGCTGGCGCGGGCGTGGAAGGTGGGCATGCCGCTGCCGCAGGTCTCGGTGCACGGCATGGAACGCGTGATCCACTATGTGCGCGAGGCGCGCGACAAGCTGCCGCCGACGCCAGAGGTGACGGCGCTGTTCGACGCTGCCAGCGAGGGCGATGAAGCGGCCTTCGGCAAACTGCTGGCCGGCGTCGCCGAGCCGGGCGCTTACCGGATCGGCGAGCGCACCTTGCTGCACGCCTTGATCTTGCCCGCGTACAGCCTGGTCGAAGCCGAATCGGCATGGCAGAAGGCGCAACCGCGTCTGGACGACGCTCTGTTGCAACAGGTGCAGCGGCGGGCGCACCGCCAGGCGCAACGCGGGCGGCACGCCGCGCTGCTGCCGGCCAGGCTGCGCATGATGACGCTGCTGTTGCAGCGCGGCGTGCCGGTCGGCGAAGGCACCGGGGGCAGTAGCGTCGCGCCCCTGCACCTGGCGGCCATGTATGGCAACGCCGCGATGGTGCGCCTGTTGCTGGCCCATGGCGCCGATGTCCGGCACTACGGCGCCGGAAATGACACGCTGGCGCCGCTGGAATACGCGCTGCAGCAGGAAGCCGCGGGCACGCTGCCGGAATTGCTCGACGCGGATGAGCGCACGGCGAACATGATCGCCTTGCTGGACGCCGGTTCGGGCCTGCCCTATCTGGTGGGCGACCAGCGCATGGCGGAGCTGCGCCATTCACAGAAAAGGACGGAGAAAGACGGCGCGGCGCGGCCAGCCGAGCGGCCGCTGGCCGATGACATGCTCTGGAGCCGCTTGCTGGGCCAGACGCGCGGCACCGAAGTGCTCGATAAAATGCTGGCCACCGGCACCACGCCGTCTATCGACGACCAGGGCAAGTCGCTGTACGCCTACGCCGCCGAAGCGGGCAACGCCGGCGTGCTGGACTGGCTCAAGCAGCGCGTGCCCCGCCATGATGCAAAGGGAGAGGATCGCTGGCTCGACGCGGCGATGCGCGCCATGTACAACCATCAGCCGGCGTCCGAAGACGTGCTGCGCCAGCTGGTGGTGCCCGGCATGCCATGGCAGCAAGTCGGCCCCGCAGCCGAAGAGTCGCACAGGAGAGCGCTGGCGACGCTCGATGCGCTGCACCTGGAAACGGAGACGCTGCTGTGGCATGCGGTGCGCAGCCAGCGACCGGACTGGGTCGTGCGCCTGGCCGCGATGGGCGCGCCCGTCGTCAGCGACGGTTATCGTCCGCCCTTGCTGGCGGCCGTTGAAAATAGCGACGCGGCGATGGTCAAGCTGTTGCTGGGCCTGGGCGCCGATCCGCTGGGCGGCGAGTTCCCCGTATTGCGGCTGGCGCTGAAACTGCCGCCGACGGCGGACAATAATGCCGTGCTGACATTGCTGCTGGCGGCCGTGGCGGCGCGCCAGCCGCTGGCAGACATCAAGTGGTCGCCATTGGACGAGGCGCTGCGTGCCGTGCGCGATGCGGCCGGCGTCGAGCGGGTGCGCCTGATGCTGGCAGCCGGCTTGCCGGCCAGCCAGTTGGGCTTGAACGCGGCCCTGCTCGCCGTGCAGTCGCCGCAGCGCGCACTGGCGCCGCTGTTGCTGGAGCACGGCATGTTGCGGCGTGCCGACAGTGTGCGGCGCGCGCCGGGCGATGCGGTGGTGCTGCGGCAGGCGCTGCGCGCGCGGCGCGACGACCTGCTGCCGCGCCTGCTGGACCTGGGGCTGGACCCGAACTGGCGCGGTGCCAATCAGAAGAGCGCGCTGGAACAGGCCATTCTCAATGGCAACACCGAGGCCGCGCGCCTGTTCCTCGCGCGCGGCGCGCGGATCGAGGTAAGCATGGATCACCCATGGGGTGGCGCGCTGGACCTGGCCGCCGCCAGCCTCAATCCCGATATGCTGGCCCTCGTCACGCGCGACTCGACGCTGTCGCTGGACAAGGTATGCCTGCCGGACACGTCGAACCTGGTCAACATTGCCTTGCACGCGTCCGATGCGTATTGGAACTTGTTGCTCAAGCATGGCTTTGCCGCCGCGCCGCAACAGTGCGACCCCGCCATGGCGCCGCGCCTGATCGCCGCCTTTGCCGACGAACCGAAGCACATGCTTGCCGGCTGGCTGGGCCAGCGCTTCGCTGCGCGCCTGCCGCGCCTGGCCGGCAGCCTGCGCCAACTCGCGCCGCAGGACTGGAGCGCGCTGCGCGCCGCGGGGCGCGATGACATGCTGGCCATCCTGGCGGCGGGCGGCTGGCGGGTGCCGCCCGCCGAGGTTGCCGCTGCACCCGCGCACAAGGACAAGGCTGCCGACCTGGCGCTGCAACGGCGCTTGCCGGGACGCTATGCGCTGGGGCACAGGGCCGAGGTCGCGTCGCACATCGTGCTGCGCGCCGACGGGCGTTTCAGTTACCGGATGCTGTACGGCGCCGATGAGCAAGCGGCGCAGGGGCGCTGGTCGGTGCTGGACGGCGAATTGCTGCTGCAGGGCGATGGGGCCTCGCCCGATGCGTCCTTTGCGCTGTTGCCGCCGCGCTCCGGCGACGCCACCACGGGCCCGGCCCGCATCATCGTCGAATATCGGGGCGAGGCCGTGCCCGATATCGCTCTGGCGGCGCTGGGCGATGCGCCCGCGTTTGCCAATGGCATCAGCGGCACGCAGCCGTGGCAGGTGCCGATTGCGGGGCCGCTGCGCCACCTGGTGCTGTCCCATCCGGAAACGGGCTTTACCACGGTGAAACTGCCGGCCCGGCAAGGCCTGTTGCGTTTTGCGCTGTATCCGCCGCGCCCGGGCATGCGCGATTTCCACGCCGTCATCGGCATCGAGGATGGCAAACTGGCCTGGGATCGCGACGGGCAAATGTTGTTGTACGACAAGCTGAAGTGAACGCGGCCGCATGGCCGTGTTTTGGCGGCCTGGCGAGTCGTTTTCACGCAACAGAACGGGGAGAGGGGCGCTGCCGATGCTATAATGCCGGCCTCGGCGCCTCCTGCCCCATCCTTGCGGACGGCGCCAGCAGACGCGGTTGTATAACGTTTCATATCCAGCACTCGTCCGCGTCTCAAGGCCAGCGCATCAGCGATGCCAGCCACCTTCAGTGCGTCCCCTTCGGGCCGGGCGCCTGAGCCACGCGCACCGCCAGCGGTGCACCATTCACGGCGGAATCAAAGCGGCTCGTCATTGCACGCCGCTGCCGCCACAGCTTAGCCAGGATCTGTTGTCCGGCGCGTCGTCTTTTGATACGGCATCCCCCGCATGGCGCCTTGCCGCCTGTGGCCTTGCCGTGGCCGCCGCTTTCCTGGTGTCGCTTTTACAAGGAAATCAGCATGAAAAAAATCGCCATCGTTGCCGCTCTTGCCACCACCGTGGGCGCCTTGCCTGCCGCCCAAGCCCAGTCGTCCGTCGATCCGTCTTCCGTCACCATGTATGGTTTGATGGATGCGGGCCTGGTGCAGGAAGGCGGCGTCAGCAAGCTCACCAGCGGCATCTCGGCCGGTTCGCGCCTGGGCTTGCGCGGCACGGAAGCGCTGGGCAATGGCTGGCAAGCCGTGTTCACCCTGGAAGCGGGCGTGCAGGGCGACACGGGCCGCTCCGACCAGGCGGGCCAGCTGTTCGGCCGCCAGGCCTTTGTCGGCATCGACAGCCCGCTGGGCATGCTGACCGTGGGCCGCCAGTACAACCTGCAAAGCCAGGCGCTGACGGACGTGGCCGACCCCTTCGAAGGCGGCTTTGCCGGCGCGGCGACCAACCTGGCCGGCTTTTCGGCCACGCGCATCGACAATACCGTGCGCTACACCTCGCCCGAGCTGCGCGGCGTGACGGCCACCGTCATGTACGGCTTTGGCGAACACACGGGTATTGCGGCAGATCAACGTTCGCTGGGCCTGGCCCTGGGCTATGTCAACGGTCCTTTGACCCTGCGCCTGGCGCGCCAGAGCCGTGCCGGCGAGCCGGGCAAGGCTGACGCGAACAACACCATTCTGGCCGGTAATTACAACTTCGGCGTGGCCACGGCGTTCGCCGGCTATGGCCGTAACACGGGCGAGGGCAGCTCGATGTTCTTCGCGGAAAACCCGTATGGCGCGGCGCAGGCGCCCGCCGCTTCGACCGACAGCCGCGACGCCATCGTCGGCGTGTCCGTGCCGCTGGGCGCAACGACCTTGCTGGCCTCGTATGTGCGCAAGGATGACCGCAACGCGGCCAACCGCGACGCGCAGCAGCTGGCCATCGGCGCCACGTATGCCTTGTCCAAGCGCAGCAAGGTATATGCTGCCTACGCGCATATCCGCAACCGCAACGACGCCGCCTACATGGTGGGCAACGCCACGGAAGTGGGCACGGGCAACCGCGCGCTGAACATCGGCTTGCGCCACGCGTTTTAACGCCTGGTCAAACCATCGCCAGGGCAGGCAAGGTGCTGCCCTGGCGTAGTAATTGTTCGAAGGCGGGCGCGGCCAGCGGACGGCTGAACAGATAGCCCTGCATCTGGTCGCAGCCGTGCCGGCGCAGGAAGGCCAGTTGCTGTGCCGTTTCCACGCCTTCGGCAATCACTTTCAGGCGCAGGCTGTGCGCCAGCGCGATGACGGCTTGCACGATGGCCGCGTCGTCGTCGCTGTGCGTGAGGTCACAGACGAAGGATTTGTCGATTTTTAATACGTCGATGGGGAAGCGGCGCAGGTGCGCCAGGCTGGAATAGCCGGTGCCGAAGTCGTCGATCGACAGCAGCAAGCCCAATGCCTTGAGCTTGCCCATGGTGGCGATCGCCTGTTCCACGTCCTGCATCATCATGCTTTCCGTCAACTCCAGCTCCAGGAAACGCGCTTCCAGGCCTGTCACGGCCAATATTTCCCGCACCGATTGCAGCAAGCTGCTTTGCCGGAATTGCCGCGCAGACAAATTGACGGCCAGGCGCAAGCCGCCCAGTCCCTCCCGTTGCCACGCCCGCGCTTGCGCGCACGCCGTGTGCAGCACCCAGGCGCCGATGGGCACGATCAAGCCCATTTCCTCGGCCAGGTGGATGAATTCACCGGGCGCAATGGCGCCCAGGGTGGGGTGGCGCCAGCGCAGCAGCGCTTCCATGCCGACGATCTTGCCGCTGTCGAGTTCCACCTGCGGCTGGTACACGAGGTGGAACTGGCCACGCTCGAGCGCATGGCGCAACTCGCTTTCCAGGTTCAGCCGGGCCAGCATGCTGGCATTCATGGCCGGCGCGTAGCTTTGCCAGTGGTTGCGGCCCTGTTCCTTGGCGCGGTACATGGCGATGTCGGCATGCTTGATCAGGGTTTCCGCGCTGTCGCCGTCCAGCGGATAGGTGGCCACGCCCATGCTGCACGTGAGAAAGAATTCATGGCCGCCCACCAGCAGCGGCTGCGCCACGGCGTCCAGCACGCGCTGCAGGATGAGCTGGCCCGGGTCGCTGTTGGCATGTTGCGGCAGCAGCAGGACGAATTCGTCGCCGCCCAGGCGCGCCACCGTATCGACTTCGCGCGTGGCGGCGCGCAGGCGGTCGGCGATCAGTTTCAGCAGGGTATCGCCCGCGTCGTGGCCCAGGGTGTCGTTGACGAATTTAAAGCGGTCGAGGTCGATGAACACCACCCACAGGGGCAGGGTGCTGCGGCGCGCCACGGCCATCGCCTGTTCCAGCCGCTCGCGCAGCAATAGACGGTTGGCCAGGCCCGTGAGGATATCGTGGCGCGACTGGAATTCCAGTTCCTGCTCGAAGCGCATGACGGTGCTGATGTCGTATTGCGCTACGACAAAGTGGCTGACGGCGCCATCGCCATCGTCGCGCACGGGCGCGACGAACAGCTCGCTCCAGTACGTGCTGCCATCCTTGCGGAAATTGCGCACGATGGCCTTGCCTTCGCGCTGTTCGCGCAGGGCCGCGGTAATGGCGTGCATGTCCTGGCGCACATGTTCCGGCCCCTGCAAGTCTTCCAGGCGCTGGCCGATGACTTCGCCGGCCGCATAGCCGGTGATGCGCTCGAAGGCGGGATTGACGTATTCGATCAGGTAGCCGGGCGCGTCGGCGCTGCACAGGATGATGGCATTGGCCGACACTTCGATGATGCGTTCGCGCAAACGCAGCGACTTTTCATTGCGCATGCGCGCGGCGATATCCTCGGACAGGCGCAAATTGGCGAACTGCAAGGCTGCCGTGCGTTCGCCCGTGATGCGGGCAATCACGGAGTTGCGCGACACCAGCTGGTACACATAGGCCGTGGCCAGCAGGCTCGATAACATTCCACCGAGCAACACGTACAGCGAGCCGCGGCGGTTGGCGTCCAGGCTCAGGCCGTGGGCCGGCAGCATGGCAGCACGCAGCGCATGGCTGCCGGCGTGGTCCTGCAGCAGCAGCCGGGCGGTTTCCGTTTCGATTTGCCGCGCCGAGGCGTAGCACAGCGCCGTCAGGCACAGCCCGACCGCCAGGGTGATCAGGGCCGAGGTGGAGACGGAAATGGAGATGCGCTTGAAGAATGATTGCATGATGGCGTCCGGTGAGCAGCGCCGGCGCCGACCCATGATCGGGCAGCCCTGGCAGTGACCGACTGTAGGATGGGCGGCGATTCAGCGTCCGTTCGCTACCGAACGGACATTCATGCCAGCAAGAAATATAGTCGGTCCACCGTGCAAGCAGTGTGTTACGCTGCACACCATGGCGACCCTCGTTCGGACGCCTTTCATCTACCCCCTAGCTGACGACTGGAAACCAGGAAACCTGCCCATGTCGAGTCCGCATGCCCAGCTGCACAACCCGAATCAAAACCATTTGCTCGCCGCCATGCTCGACGCCGATTTCGCGCGCCTGGCCCCCCATCTGGAGCAAGTCTCCATGTTGCTCGGCGACGTGATCTACGACTCGGGCGACAAGCTGCAGCATGTGTACTTCCCCACCACGGCCATCGTTTCCATCCATTACCTGCTGGAAAACGGCGGTTCGTCCGAGATTGCCGGCGTGGGCAACGAGGGCATCGTGGGCGTGTCGCTGTTTATGGGCGGCAACTCGACGCCGAGCCGCGCCGTCGTGCAGACGGGCGGCGTCGGCTACCGGCTGAAGGCCCACCTGCTGATGGAAGAGTTCGACCGCGCCGGGCCCGTCATGCGTTTGCTGCTGCGCTATACGCAAGCGCTGATCACGCAAATGTCGCAGACGGCCGTATGCAACCGCCACCATACGGTGGAGCAGCAATTGTGCCGCTGGCTGCTGCTGACCATGGACCGCCTGCCGAACCGCGAGCTGACCATGACGCAGGAGCTGATCGCCAATATGCTGGGCGTGCGCCGCGAAGGCGTGACGGAAGCGGCGGGGCGCCTGCAGCAGCGCGGCCTCATCAGCTACCGGCGCGGCCATATCACCGTGCAGGACCGCGCCGGCCTCGAAGGCCAGGTGTGCGAATGCTATGGCGTCGTCAAGAAGGAATTCACGCGCCTGCTGTCGGACGTGCGCCAGCGCCAAGGCCGCTAGGCGCCGCATTTCCCTTCCCTATATTGTTGTCATCGCCCAGGCTGCCCATGCACTCAGTTGAAAATAACCCTAACCGCGCCCCGTCGCGCTGGCCCATGGCGTTGGCGTTCGCGTTCAGCGCCGTCGCCCTGCTGGCCGTCGGCGCGCTGGCCTGGCGCGCGCCGTTGGAAACGGCCTGCGTCATCGACGCACTGGTCTTCCTGCTGCTGATGCTGCTCGTGGCGCTGTACCGGCGCACGGTGGCGGCCAGCCTGCCGCGCCAGCTGCTCAAGGCGGGCGCCCTGCAGGATGCGATTTTCAACAGCGCCAATTTTTCGTGCATCGCCACCGATGCGCAGGGCGTGATCCAGATTTTCAACGTGGGCGCCGAACGCATGCTCGGCTACGCGGCCAGCGACGTGGTCGACAAGCTGACGCCGGCAGGTATTTCCGACGCGCAAGAAATCGTCGCCCGCGCGGCCGCCCTCAGCGCCGAACTCGACACGCCCATCACGCCGGGCGTGGAAGCGCTCGTGTTCAAGGCCACGCGCGGCATCGAAGACATCTATGAGCTGACGTACATCCGCAACGATGGCAGCCGTTTTCCCGCCATCGTCTCCGTGACGGCCCTGCGCGACGCGCAGAGCAAGGTCATCGGCTATTTGCTGATCGGCACCGACAACACGGTGCGCAAGCAGGTCGAGGCGGAACAGGCGCTGCTGGACCAGCGCCTGCGCGAACAGCAGGCCTACACGCGCTCGCTGGTCGAGACCAATAATGCCGAGCTGAAGAAGGCGCGCCTGGTGGCGGAAAAGGCCAACCGCGCCAAGTCCGAATTCCTGTCGAGCATGAGCCATGAATTGCGCACGCCGCTCAACGCCGTGCTGGGTTTCGCCCAGCTGATGGCGTCCGACGTGCCGCCGCCCAGCCCGCCGCAGCAGCGCTCGATCGAGCAAATCCTCAAGGGCGGCTGGTATCTTTTGCGTTTGATCAATGAAATCCTCGACCTGGCCATGATCGAATCGGGCAAGGTCACCCTGTCGCAGGAAGCGATGTCGCTGCTCGACGTGCTGCAGGATTGCCAGGCCATGATTGCGCCGCAGGCGGAAAAGCGCGGCATCCGCATGCATTTCCCCCGCTGCGGCAAGGCCTTTTATGTGCATGCGGACCGCACGCGCGTGAAACAGGTGATGATCAACCTGCTGTCGAACGCCATCAAGTACAACCAGGGCGGCGGCGCCGTCACCGTCGAATGCAGCGGGCATGGCGACAAGGTGCGCGTGAGCGTGCGCGACAGCGGCGCCGGCCTCGACGCGGCCCAGGTGGCACAGCTGTTCCAGCCCTTCAACCGCCTGGGACAGGAAAACAGCACGGAAGAGGGCACGGGCATCGGCCTGGTCGTCACCAAGCAACTGGTCGAATTGATGGGCGGCACCATCGGCGTCGACAGCGCCGTCGGCGTGGGCACCACGTTCTGGTTCGAGCTGGCCGCCAGCAGCGCGCCGGAACTGGTGCTGGGCGACGGCGACGCGCTGCCGCAGGTGCAGGAACCGCAGGAAAGCCTGCGCACCTTGCTGTACGTGGAAGACAATCCCGCCAACCTGGCGCTGGTCGAGCAATTGATCGCCCGCCGCAGCGACTTGAAACTGCTGACGGCCATCGATGCGCACCTGGGCATCGACCTGGCGCGCACCTACCAGCCGGACGTGATCTTGATGGATATCAACCTGCCCGGCATCAGCGGCTACGGCGCCCTGCACATCCTGCATGATGATCCCCTCACCAGCCACATTCCCGTCATGGCCCTGTCGGCCAACGCCGTGCCGCGCGACATTGAAAAAGGCTTGCAGGCGGGCTTCTTCCGCTACCTGACCAAGCCGATCAAGGTTGTCGAGTTCATGGATGCGCTCGACGTGGCCCTGCACCATGCAGCCGCGCACGGCCTGGCCGACGACACTCACGCAATACGCTAATTCAGCACTCAATTTTAGGAATACCGCCATGCTTCAAGCCACCGAGATCCTGAACGCCAGCATCCTCATCGTCGATGACCAGGAGGCGAACGTCATGCTGCTGGAACAGGTGCTGCGCAATGCCGGCTACACGCGCATCACGTCCACCATGGACCCGCAGGCCGTGCGCGCGCTGCACCAGCAGCACCGCTACGACCTGATCCTGCTCGACTTGCAGATGCCGGAAATGGATGGTTTTGAAGTCATGGAAGGCTTGCGCGACCTCGAGGCGGGCAGCTACCTGCCCGTGCTGGTGATCACGGCCCAGCCCGGCCACAAGCTGCGCGCCCTGCAGGCGGGCGCCAAGGATTTCGTCAGCAAGCCCTTCGACCTGGTGGAAGTCAAGACGCGCATCCACAACATGCTGGAAGTGCGCCTGCTGTACCAGAAGCTGGCCGAATACAACAAGTCGCTGGAACAGATGGTGGAAGAGCGCACGGCGGAGCTGCGCGAAAGCGAAGCGCGCTTCCAGCGCTTCACGGAACTGTCGTCCGACTGGTACTGGGAACAGGATGCGCAGGGCAACCTGACGCGCTTTTCCGGCCCCGTGGCTGAAATGCTGGGCATCGGCAGAGAGGAAGAACCGCAGCGCTGGAACGCCGCCGAGCGTGCCTTGCTCGACGCCAAGATCGCCGCGCGCGAACCGTTTCTCGATTTCATCTACAGCCGCGCCAACCTGGACGGCAGCACGCAGTATCTGCAGGTCAGCGGCGAACCGATGTTCGACAATGGCAGCCGCTTCATCGGCTACCGCGGCATCGGCCTCGATGTCACGGAGCGCCAGCGGGGAGCGTGATTTATACTTGGTGTTATTGATATTGACCAGGAAAAATCATGACTGACAAATCTCCCTCCTACTGGTTCCCTGCCAAGACCTATGGCTGGGGCTGGGGCTTGCCCATCACCTGGCAGGGCTGGCTGGTGTTTCTGGCCGCGCTGGCCCTGTTCGCCTGCGGCGCCTTCCTGTTCCCGCCGCAAACCATGCTGGTGGGCTACATCGTCTATGAGGTGGCCATCGTGGCCGCGCTGATTTTCATCTGTCAGCGCAAGGGCGAACCGACCAGCTGGCGCTGGGGCAAGAAGAAATAATCGTGACGCCGTCTGCTGCATTGCAGCAGATGCGCAAACACGACACCGGCAAGAAATCATCTGGCCACGCGGCGCGAAGCGCGTATAATTGGCTCGCTGCCGCAAGGCGGCAAACGCTAGGGGTCCTGCCTTTCGCTGTGGAAACACAGTGCAAGCGCGGGTGAGAAATACCCTCCGAACCTGATCTGGATAATGCCAGCGAAGGGAAGCTTTAGGATGAACGCACCCCGCCTTTCCGCGTGCGCACAGCCGAACCTCCTTAGCTGGCTCCAGGCTTAAAAATAGCTAGCCAAGGAGCCAAAATGAACGCCAACCCGAAATTCCTCTCCGCCACCGCCACGGTCGACGAAGCCGCCATCGCGCCGCTGCCCAATTCGCGCAAGATCTACGTGCAGGGCAGCCGCCCCGACATCCGCGTGCCCATGCGCGAAATCAGCCAGTCCGACACGGAAGCGTCGTTCGGCGGCGAAAAGAATCCGCCGATCTACGTCTACGACACCTCCGGCCCGTACACGGACCCGGACGTGCAGATCGACATCCGCTCGGGCCTCGATACGCCGCGCCTGCCGTGGATCATGGAACGGGCCGACACGGAAGAGCTGCCCGGCCCCACCTCCGACTACGGCATCGCCCGCCTGGCGGACCCGAAACTGGCCGAGCTGCGTTTCAATCTGCACCGCAAGCCGCGCCGCGCCATTGCCGGCAAGAATGTGACGCAAATGCATTACGCCCGTCAGGGCATCATCACGCCGGAAATGGAATTCGTCGCCATCCGCGAAAACATGCGTCGCCAGGAATATCTGCGTGAACTGAAAGCTTCCGGGCCCATGGGCGAGCGTCTGGCCGACCTGATGGGCCGCCAGCATCCGGGCCAGTCGTTCGGTGCCAGCATCCCGGCGGAAATCACGCCGGAATTCGTGCGCGAGGAAATCGCCCGCGGCCGCGCCATCATTCCCGCCAACATCAACCACCCGGAAGTCGAACCGATGATCATCGGCCGTAATTTCCTCGTGAAAATCAACGCGAACATCGGCAATTCCGCCGTTACTTCGTCGATCGGCGAGGAAGTGGAAAAGATGACCTGGGCCATCCGCTGGGGTGGCGACAACGTGATGGACTTGTCCACCGGCAAGCATATCCACGAAACGCGCGAATGGATCGTGCGCAACAGCCCCGTGCCCATCGGCACCGTGCCGATTTACCAGGCGCTGGAAAAGGTCAACGGCAAGGCCGAAGATCTGACTTGGGAAATCTTCCGCGACACCCTCATCGAGCAGGCCGAGCAGGGCGTCGACTACTTCACCATCCACGCGGGCGTGCTGCTGCGCTACGTGCCGATGACGGCCAAGCGCCTGACGGGCATCGTCTCGCGCGGCGGCTCCATCATGGCGAAATGGTGTCTGGCGCACCACCAGGAATCGTTCCTGTACACGCATTTCGAAGAGATTTGCGAAATCATGAAGGCGTATGACGTATCGTTCTCGCTGGGCGACGGCTTGCGCCCCGGCTCCATCTATGACGCCAACGACGAAGCGCAGCTGGGCGAACTGAAAACCCTGGGCGAGCTGACACAGGTTGCCTGGAAGCACGATGTACAGGTGATGATCGAAGGCCCGGGCCACGTGCCCATGCAACTCATTAAAGAAAACATGGACTTGCAGCTGGAGCAGTGCGGCGAAGCGCCGTTCTACACCCTGGGACCATTGACCACCGATATCGCGCCCGGCTACGACCACATCACCTCGGGCATCGGCGCGGCCATGATAGGCTGGTACGGCACGGCCATGCTGTGCTACGTGACGCCGAAGGAACACCTGGGCTTGCCCAACAAGGCGGACGTCAAGGACGGCATCATCACCTACAAGATCGCGGCGCATGCGGCCGACCTGGCGAAAGGCCATCCGGGCGCGCAGATCCGCGACAATGCGCTATCGAAAGCCCGCTTCGAATTCCGCTGGGACGACCAGTTCAACATCGGCCTGGACCCGGACAAGGCGCGCGAATTCCACGATGAAACCCTGCCCAAGGATTCGGCCAAGGTGGCGCATTTCTGCTCCATGTGCGGCCCCCATTTTTGCTCGATGAAGATCACGCAGGAAGTGCGCGAATACGCGGCCGGCATGGGTATCGCGGAAGACAAGGCGCTCCAGCAGGGCATGGAAATCAAGGCCATCGAGTTCATCAAGAACGGCGCCGAGCTGTACCGCAAGGTCTGAAGGAGAGCGTGATGCCTGCATTGATATCCATCACGCTCAACGGCGCGCCGCACCAGGTGCCGCCGGGGCAAACCCTCGATCAACTGATCGCCGCGCTGTCGCTGGAAAACCAGGCGCTGGCGCTGGCCGTCAACCGCAACGTCGTGCCGCGCAAGGCGTGGCCAGGACAGGTCTTGCAGGTGCAAGACCAGGTAGAGATCGTACGCGCCATCGGCGGCGGCTGAGTTGAGAATAGACAAGGAAAAGCACATGAATACCGCAACACAGGACGACCTGCTGACCATCGCAGGCAAGCAATATCAATCGCGCTTGCTGGTGGGCAGCGGCAAGTACAAGGACTTGCCGCAGACGCGCGAAGCGACGGACGCGGCCGAGGCGCAGATCATCACGGTGGCGATACGGCGCGTGAATATCGGGCAAGACCCGAACGCGCCCAGCCTGCTGGACTTCGTGCCGCCGGACCAGTACACGATACTCCCGAACACGGCCGGCTGCTACAACGCGAAAGACGCCGTCTACACCCTGCAGCTGGCGCGCGAACTGCTGGGCGGGCGCAACCTGGTGAAACTGGAGGTGCTGGGCGATGAAAAGACCCTGTTTCCGCACATGCCGGAAACCCTGATCGCGGCCGAAGCGCTGGTCAAGGATGGTTTTGACGTGATGGTCTACTGCAGCGATGACCCCATCCAGGCGAAGATACTGGAAGACATCGGCTGCGTGGCCGTCATGCCGCTGGCCTCCCTGATCGGCTCGGGCATGGGCATCCTGAATCCGTGGAACTTGTCCTTGATCATCGACCAGGCGAAAGTGCCCGTGCTGGTGGACGCGGGCGTGGGCACGGCGTCGGATGCGGCCATCGCCATGGAACTCGGCTGCGATGGCGTGCTGATGAACACGGCCATCGCCGGCGCGGGCGACCCCGTGCGCATGGCGCGTGCCATGAAGCTGGCCGTGCGGGCCGGGCGCGAAGCGTTTCTGGCGGGGCGCATGCCGCGTAAATTCGCCGCGTCGCCATCGTCGCCGATGGCGGGCCGCCTGGCGTGATGGTGCCAACGTTGCCGACGGTGCTGGTGTTTGCCGGCGTCGACCCGTCGGGCGGCGCCGGCATCGCCGCCGATATTGTCGCCATTGCGGCGCAGGGCGCGCATGCGCTGCCCGTCGTGACGGCGCTGACGGTGCAGGACAACGACAGGGTCTTTGGCGTGCAGCCGGTGGCGCCGGAGCTGCTGCGCCGGCAGGCGCAGGCGCTGATCGACAAGATGGCGATTCACGCCGTGAAAATCGGCATTCCCGGCAGCGCCGCGAACGCGGCCGTCATCGCGCAGCTGGTCGGGCAATTGCGGCAAACCCGGCCGGACTTGCCCGTCGTGCTCGATCCCGTGCTGGCCAGCGGCCATGGCGACGTGCTCAGCCGTGACGACGCCTTGCTGGCGCTGGCGCCCTTGCTGCCGGTGACGAGCGTGATCGTGCCGAACGGGCCGGAAGCGCAAGCCCTCGGTGGCGCAAGCCGCTTGCTTGCGCAAGGTTGCCGGCACGTGCTGGTGACGGGCGGCCATGGCGCGGGGGAGATGGTTGTCAACCGCTGCTTCGATAGCGTCGGCGGCGAGCGCGAGTGGCGCTGGCCCCGTTTGCCCGGCGCATTTCACGGCAGCGGCTGTACTTTGGCCTCCGCCATCGCGGCGCGGCTGGCCTTGGGGCATACGCTGGCGGAAGCGCTTGACCTGGCGCAAAGCTATTGCCATGCGGCCTTGTCCGATGCGTATGCGATTGCGCCCGGTCAACTCATGCCGCAACGATTCATTCAATAAGGAAAACATCATGCGTGGACTGTATCTGGTTACCCCGAACTGGGACGACACCGACCGCCTGCTCGACATCACGGAGCAGGCCTTGCACGGCGGCGTGGCCCTGCTGCAATACCGTCACAAGAGCGCCGACGCGCAGCAGCGGCGCGAGCAGGCGGGCGCCCTGCTGGCCCTGGCCCGCAAGTTTGGCGTACCGTTCATCATCAACGATTTTCTTGAGCTGTGCGAAGAGCTCGACGCGGACGGCGTGCACGTGGGCGGCATGGATGCGTCCGTCGCGCAGGTGCGCGCCAGGCTGGGCAAGGACAAGATCGTCGGTGCATCCTGTTATGGCGACATGGCGCTGGCCAGGACGGCCGAGGCCGGCGGCGCCAGCTATGTGGCTTTCGGCGGCTTTTATCCTTCGCTGGTGAAAAAGTATCCGGTGACCACGCCCCTGGACATCGTGCTGCAGGCGAAACGCGAGATCGCCTTGCCGTGCGTGGTCATCGGCGGCATGACGCCGGAGAACGCCGCACCGCTGGTGGCGCGCGGCGCCGACATGGTGGCGGCCATCAGCAGCGTCTTTAACGATGCATACCAGGCGGACGATGTGGATATTGCGGTGCAGCAATTCAATCAATTATTTGCTGCATGAGCATGGGGGCGCAAGGCTGATTTGGGGCAATAATCGGCATATAATAAGAACATCATTCATTACCGAGGTTCCCCACCCATGAGTCAGCCAGCCGCCGCGAAACGCCTTATCCTGATCGTTGACGATGACCAGCTCCTGTTGGAATTCCTCGGCGAAGTCCTGCGCCATGCCGGCTACGAGACGGCCCTGGCCAATTCGGCCGAAGTGGCGCTGCAGCTGGTCGCCCAGCGCGAGCCGGACCTGGCCTTGCTCGACATCCACATGCCCGGCATGTCCGGCCTGGAACTGGCCAAGCGTCTGCATGGCGAGACGGGCGTGCCCTTCATGTTCCTGTCCGGCAGCGGCGACAGCGAATCGGGCAAGCAGGCGGCCGCCTATGGCGCCGTCGGCTACGTGGTCAAACCCGTCGATGAAGGCCGCTTGATGCCTGCCTTCGAAGCGGGCCTGGCCCGTGCCGACGAGATCCGCCAGCTGCGGCGTACCGAGCTGAACCTGAACGCGGCCCTGGCCGCCGGGCGCGAAACGAGTCTGGCCGTTGGCTTGCTGATGGGCAAGTTCCAGACGGACCGCAACACGGCGTTCGAAGTGCTGCGCGACCACGCCCGTTCCAGCCGCCGCAAGATCAATGAAATCGCCAGCCAGCTGCTGCTGGCCGAGGAAACCCTGAACGGCCTGCACGGCGCGTTTTTGAACCGGGCGAAAACCAAGTAAGTGTTTCAAGTAAGCGTTGCGCCGGCGCCGGCGTGGCACGTCGGCGCCTGCCTTGTTATGATGTGACGATACGGCGCGCTGGCGCGCCTGGTTCAACCATACACAGGACACACATGAAAACCAAAGCAGCGATTGCCTGGAAGGCGGGCGCCCCGCTGACCATCGAAGAAGTCGACCTGGCCGGCCCGCGCGAGGGCGAGGTACTGGTCGAGATCAAGGCCACGGGCATTTGCCACACCGATTACTACACCCTGTCCGGCGCCGATCCCGAAGGCATCTTCCCGTCCATCCTCGGCCATGAAGGCGCCGGCATCGTCGTCGATGTGGGGCCGGGCGTGAAAAGCCTGAAAAAGGATGACCACGTCATTCCCCTGTACACGCCGGAATGCCGCCAGTGCAAATTCTGCCTGTCGCAAAAGACGAACCTGTGCCAGTCGATCCGCTCGACCCAGGGCCGCGGCCTGATGCCGGACGCCACCTCGCGCTTTTCCATCGACGGCAAGCCCATCTTCCACTACATGGGCACGTCCACCTTTTCCAATTACATCGTCGTGCCGGAAATCGCGCTGGCAAAGATCCGCGCAGACGCACCGTTCGACAAGGTCTGCTACATCGGCTGCGGCGTGACGACGGGCGTGGGCGCCGTGCTGTTCACGGCCAAGGTCGAGGCGGGAGCCAACGTGGTCGTGTTCGGCCTGGGCGGCATCGGCCTGAACGTGATCCAGGCGGCGAAGATGGTCGGCGCCGATAAAATCATCGGCGTCGACATCAACCCGGCGCGCCAGGCCATCGCGCGCAAGTTCGGCATGACGCATTTTGTCAACGCCAATGAAGTGGAAAACGTTGTTGATACCATCGTGCAGCTGACGGACGGCGGCGCCGATTATTCGTTTGAATGCATAGGCAACACCACCACCATGCGCCAGTCGCTCGAGTGCTGCCACAAGGGCTGGGGCCAGTCCATCATCATCGGCGTGGCGGCGGCCGGCCAGGAAATTTCCACGCGTCCATTCCAGCTCGTGACGGGACGCGTGTGGAAGGGTTCCGCCTTCGGCGGCGCGCGCGGCCGCACGGATGTGCCGAAGATTGTCGACTGGTATATGGAAGGCAAGCTCAATATTGACGATTTGATTACGCATCGTTTGAAACTGGAAGATATCAACCAGGGTTTCGACTTGATGAAGAGCGGTGAATCGATCCGCTCCGTCGTGCTGTACTGATAGGCATACGCCGTACCACGGCGTTTTTGCGGAGGCTTAGGCCTCCGTTTTTTTTGCTTGCCGCTTTGCCATTCATCGCGTTTATCTGCCGCCCAGGCGGGTCTTTTTGCCGCCTGTCGCACCGCGCTGGAGGACAGGTTCGGTTGCCGCTACAGTCAACGCTCCCCTACTTTTGCGACGAGGCAGCCATGTCCACTTCCCACCGTTTGATCCTCAGCCTGGCCGGTATCTTGCTTGGCGGCAGCGTGCTGGCCGTGCAGCCGCCGCAGCCGCCCGCGCCGCCGGCCCCGCCCGCGCCGCCCAGCAAGCACATCAATATTTCCATGGGCAGCGGCGATGGCTATGCGCTCGTCGACAGCAGCGAGGACAGCGTCACCATGGCCGGCACCGATGTCGACGGCCAGCAGATCAAGCAGCTGCAGCGCTCGCTCAAGGGGCAATTCCTGTGGTTCCGCGACCAGGGCAAGGGCTATGTGACGCAGGATGCCGCGCTGCTGGCCCGCGTGCGCGAGGCCTGGAAGCCGTCGCAGGATCTGGGTTTTCAGATGAGCGGCCTGGGCAAGCAGATGAGCGAACACGGCAAGGCGATGGGCGAACTGGGCAGCAAGATGGGCGCGCATGGCGCGGCGCAGGCGAACGTCGGCGCGCGCGATGTGGCGCAACTGCAGGCACTGGGCCGCCAGCAGCAGGAACTGGGCCGCAAGACGGGCGAGGCGGCACGCCGCCAGGCGCAGGCGACCACGGAGACGGCGCGCCGCGCGGCCGGACGCGAGGTGGAACGCCTGCAGCAGCAAATGGAAGATGCGCAGGACGCGACGGAAGAGGTCAACGACCGCATTGCCGCCGCGCAAGAACGCGAGGCGGACAAGGTGGATGCGTTGTCGCGCCAGATGGATCAGCGGGGCAAGCCGATGGAAACCCTGGGCAAGCAGATGGAAGCGCTGGGACGCCAGCAGGAAAAGGCCACCAAGGCGGCCGACAAGGCCACGCGCCAGGTGATCGCCCAGGCCCTCAGCGAGGGCAAGGCAAGACTGGTGCGCTGAGTGTTGTGCCGCATCAGCGCGCCAGCGGCATGCGCATCAGGCAGCGCAGCGCCGGCTCATGCCCGTCCCGCGCTTCGCGCGCCAGCTTGCGCGCATGTCCCGCGCCCAGCGCCGCGGCGTCGATTTCGCTGAAACCGTGGCGCGCATAGTAGGGGCCGTTCCACGGCAGGTGGCGGTAGGTGCTCAGTGTCAGCCAGGCGCACCCCAGGGACCGGGCATGGGCCGCGGCCGCATCGAGCAGGCGCGCGCCCAGTCCCTGCCGTTGCTGCGGCAGGGCGACGGACAATTCCACGATGAACAACTGGCCGTCCAGCAGCTCGGCGCCCAGGAAACCCACGGGCATATTGCATCCATCGGCGGCCACCCACACGCCGCCCTGCTGCTGCAGCGCCTGCAAAGTGCTCAATGGCAAGGTTTCTCCTTGCGCCAGCCACGCCAGCGCCGGCCCGGCCTGGGCAAACAGGGCCGCGGCGCTGCGCTCGACCTGGGCCAGCAGGGGCAGGTCGGCGCCGCTGGCCGCGCGTATCGCATGGCTCATGGCGCATGCCACGCGGCGGCGACGGCGCGGTATTGCGCCGGCAGCTGCGCCCTGGCCTCGTCTTCGCTCGCATATGCCTCATCCTGCAGCGTTTCCCATTGCGCATCGCAGCTGAAACGGTACACGCGCGCCTCGCCGTCGTAGCGGCACACGGCCAGGCCATGGATGGCGATGGGGGCGGCGCCGGTGTCGCTGGCTACGTGGCCGAAGGGCAGGTCGGACCAGGCCCAGGCCAGTACGCGGGCGCCGTCGAGGTGGGTGGGTGGTGTCATGGGATACAGGCCGCAGTGTCGGGACGCCGATTGTAGCGCGCACGCGGCGAATCCGGCGCGACCGCTGGACAAATGCACAGTATTTTTAGCCATGCCGGTATAATCACGGGATGCAAAATCTTCTTCACAACCTCAATCCCGAACAATTGGCTGCCGTCACCCTGCCGGCCCAGCATGCGCTGATCCTGGCCGGCGCCGGTTCGGGCAAGACCCGCGTGCTGACCACCCGCATCGCGTGGCTGATCCAGACCCAGCAGGTATCGCCGCCCGGCATCCTGGCCGTGACGTTTACCAATAAAGCCGCCAAGGAAATGCTCACGCGCCTGTCGGCCATGCTGCCGATCAATACGCGCGGCATGTGGATCGGTACCTTCCACGGCCTGTGCAACCGCTTGCTGCGCACGCATTACCGCGACGCGGCCTTGCCGCAGACCTTCCAGATCCTCGATTCCCAGGATCAGTTGTCCGTGATCAAGCGCTTGTTGAAGGCGAACAATATTGATGATGAGAAATTCCCGCCGAAGACGGTGATGTATTTCATCAACAACGCCAAGGACCAGGGCTTGCGCGCCACGGACGTGGAAGCGTATGACGCCCACGAGCGCAAGATGGTCGAGCTGTACCAGCTGTACGACGACCAGTGCCAGCGCGAAGGCGTCGTCGATTTTGCCGAATTGCTGCTGCGCACGTACGAGTTGCTGAGCCGCAACCAGCCCCTGCGCGAGCATTACCAGGCCCGTTTCCGCCACATTTTGGTGGACGAGTTCCAGGATACGAACAACCTGCAATACAACTGGTTGAAATTGCTGGCCGGCCACGGCAGCCGCGATGGCGGCGCCCTGTTTGCCGTCGGCGACGATGACCAGAGCATCTATGCCTTCCGCGGCGCCAACGTGGGCAATATGAGCGCCTTCGAGCACGAGTTCCAGGTCAAGAACTTGATCAAGCTGGAGCAGAACTACCGCTCGCACGGCCACATCCTCGACAGCGCCAACGTGTTGATCGCGAACAATAGCAAGCGCCTGGGCAAGAATTTGCGCACGGACGCGGGCCATGGCGAGCAGGTGCGCGTGTACGAAGCCAGTTCCGACCTGCAGGAAGCGCAGTGGATCATCGACGAGGCGAAAAGCCTGATCGCCGACGGCGCCTCGCGCAGCGAAATCGCGATTCTGTACCGCTCGAACGCGCAGTCGCGCGTGATCGAACACGCGCTGTTCTCGGCCGCGATTCCGTACCACGTGTATGGCGGCCAGCGCTACTTCCAGCGCGCCGAGGTCAAGCACGCAATTGCCTATTTGCAATTGATGGACAATCCGCACAATGACTCCGCTTTCTTGCGCGTGGTCAACTTCCCCACGCGCGGCATCGGCATGCGTTCGATCGAGCAGCTGCAGGCCGCCTCCGAGCAGTACGGCATCTCGCTGTACGCGGCCGTGCCCTACGTGGCGGGCAAGGCGGGCAGCGTGCTGGCCGGCTTCGTGAAACTGGTCGAAGGCGTGCGTTTTGAAACGCAGCAATTGTCCCTGCCGGAAATGGTCAGAGTCGTGCTGGAAGCGAGTACCTTGCTCCAGCATTATCAGAATGAAAAGGAAGGCGCCGACCGCATCGAAAACCTGGAGCAGATGGTCAGCGCGGCCAGCCAGTTCATTTCCGAGGAAGGTTTTGGACAGGGCGCACCGGCCCACCTGGGCCCAGCCGCCCAGGCGCAGTCGGGCGCGCCCGTCGTCAACCAGGACGGCATCGAGATACTCGACGCGGACGCGCCGCTGCCGGCCGTGATGTCGCCGCTGTCCGCGTTTTTATCGCACGCGTCGCTGGAAGCGGGCGACAACCAGGCGCAGGCGGGCCAGGATGCGCTGCAGATGATGACGGTGCACTCGGCCAAGGGCCTGGAATTCGACAACGTCTTCATTACGGGCCTGGAAGAGGGCCTGTTCCCGCACGAAAGCAGCTCGAAGGAAGACAATGGCGTGGAAGAGGAACGCCGGCTGATGTACGTGGCCATCACGCGCGCGCGCAAGCGGCTGTACATGAGCTTTTCGCAGACGCGCATGCTGCACGGCCAGACGCGCTACAACATGAAGTCGCGCTTTTTCGACGAATTGCCGGAAGAGTCGCTGAAATGGCTGTCGCCGAAGGTGCAGGCGAACTGGTTCGGCAACCGCAAGTCGGCCTGGGACGAGGCGCCGCGCGTGGCCAGTCTCGGCTCGGACAATGCGATTGCGCAAAAGATCGCGCAAAAAGCCACGGGCGGCGGCTGGCGCATCGGCGAATCGGTCGCGCACGCCAAGTTCGGTGAAGGCGTGATCGTCAATATCGAAGGCGGCGGCGGCAATGCGCGCGCGCAGATCAACTTCGGCCAGCACGGCATGAAGGTGCTGGACCTGGGGATCGCCAAATTGGAACGCCTGGGCCGCTAGTTTGCTGAGCAGCAATAAAGAAGGGCAGCCTGCGCAGGCTGCCCTTTTTTTATGCGGAGTCGAAATCAGTCGTTCGGCTTGTCCAGCGACACCGTCTTGCCCTCATCGACGGGCAAGCCGAAGATCTGGCGGTAGGCGGCATAGAACGAGCAATGCATGATGATGGTCAATATCATCGACAGCGGCATCATCATCTGCATCATCAGCGGGGTGCGGCCGAAGAGCATGGCCAGCAGCTGGCTGGTGACGATGCTGATGGCAAACCATGTGCTGGCGAAGACGATGAAGGCCGACAGCGAGCGCCAGACGGCGAAAAAGCTGAAGAACAGCGCCTTGCCCAGGCTGACTTGTTTCCAGTAGATCAGCGGTGCGGCAAAGCAGAAGGCCATGGCGGCCGGCACGTAGATCGCGATGGCCAGCAAGATGCCCAGGCCCAGGCGCGATTCGGGGATGGCGGCGCGCGCCGCTTCTTCCGACAGCTGGCCCGTGACCAGTTGCCACAGCAAGCCGTCGTCGACGAGGGACGAGGCGCCGATGGCCACGATGGCCATCAGGATGTACAGCACGCCCAGGCCCAGCAGGACGGGGAGGGCCGGCTTGCGGAAGCCCGAGAGCAGCAGGCTGGGCAGGACGCGCTTGCCCTGGTCGATGTACAGGCAGCCTTGCACGAAAGCGACGGAAAACACGGGAACGAGGATGACGGGCAGCAACTGGCCGAGCAGGGGGACGATGCTGATGGCCAGCATGCAGAACATATAGCCGAGAAACAGCATCGACAGGCCGCCGGGTTGCTTGCGAAACAGGGCGAAACCCTGTTTCACCCATTGCCAGCCCGTACTTGCAGGTAATTTTTCCATGTTTAAAACAGTTCCGGGGCAGGTGTGGCGATGCGTTCGCGCAGAATGCGTTCGAAATGCGTGGGGTCGTGCGGGGTCAGCATTTCCGCCTCGCGCGGCTGGTAATAGTCATACAGGCGCGACAGCCAGAAACGCAGGGCGGCGGCGCGCAGCATCGGCTGCCATGCCGTCTGTTCTTCGCGCGTGAACGGACGCACGGCCCGGTAGGCGTCGAGCAGGGCGCGCACTCTTGCCGTGTCGAGCACGCCTGTGTCCAGGTCCACGCACCAGTCGTTGACGGTGACGGCCACGTCGTACAGCCAGGTGTCGCAGCCGGCAAAGTAAAAGTCGAAAAAGCCCGTCAGTTGTTCGCCGTCAAACATGACATTGTTGCGGAACAAGTCGGCATGCACGGGACCGCGCGGGATGGCCTTATACGTATCGCAGGCAGCAAAGGCGTCCTGGAAGTGGATTTCCGCGCGCAGCAAGTGGGCTTTGGCGTCATCGAGGTGGTGCAGCACCAGCGGCGTGGTGGCGTTCCACCACTCCAGGCCCCGCAAATTCGGCTGCTGCAGGGGGAAATCCCGGGCCGCCAGGTGCATTTTCGCCAGCATGGCGCCCACGGCGGCGCAATGCACGGCTTGCGGCGCCATCTGCGAGGTGCCGTCGAGCTTGCTGACGATGGCGGCCGGCTTGCCTTGCAGGGCCGTCACCAGTTCGCCATCTGCATTGGCGATCGGCGCGGGCACCAGCACGCCCCGGTCCGCCAGGTGGCGCATCAGCTGCAGATAGAACGGCAATTGCTCGAAGCTGAGGTTTTCAAAGATCGTCAGCACATACTCGCCGCGCTCCGTGCTCAGGAAAAAATTGCTGTTTTCGATGCCGGAAGCGATGCCTTTGAGGGCCAAAGGCTTGCCAAGTGGAAATTGCGTGATCCACTGGCCGATATCGTCCAGGTGTAGCGCGGTAAAAACTGCCATGGGAAAGAGGGGGATGGTCTAAAGGGTCAAAAAAAGCCGGCTGCCCCCGGCGCATGGCCGGGGCAGGGCGTCAGATCGTGGCTGCTTACTTCGCGGGGGCGGGCGGCGTCGGCGCGTCCGCGGCCTCTTCATCGCGCTGCTTCTGTTTCTTCTTGCCCAGGTCAAATTCCAGCACTTTCCACTGCGGGCCGCGCAGGGCGTTGCCGTTGGCCTGGTCGGCGCCGGCGGCCGGCTTCATGTAATACGTGCTGCCGCCGCTGGTGACTTTCACTTCGGACGTCACGCCCGCTTCGCGTTTTTCCGTAATCTGTTGTTTTGGCGCTGCTGGCGCGACGGTGATGGGCGCTTCGCCCATTTCCTCGATACGTTCCAGTTGTGGCGGCGCATCGCCCGGTTTGGCCGGCGTCTGGGCGCTGGCGATGGCCGAGCATGCCAGCAGGGGCAGGGCGAGGAATGTCCAGAGTGTCGATGTACGCATCATGATGGGGTTCGCTTCCATGTGGTGGACTGCAGAAAATGCAGTGGTCATGCCGTCAATTTATCTATAAGGCATTGTAACAAACTGCTAGGCAATGCTGCTTGATACGGTCGATTAATTGCGCCGCAACGGGCTCAGGCGCCAGCCCGCACGCCCGCACGGGGCTGCCAGGGTGGCAAAAATGCCAGCAACGGCACGCGTGGCGGCCGGTGGCGCGGCCCTAAACTCTGCGATAATTGGGCGAACTTTCACCCGCCCGCCGCTTTTTCTTCCAGGCCGGCGCGGCTCACCTTATTTTATTGGCATTATGCAAAACACCCTGCTGTTAGTCGACGGTTCCAGTTACCTTTATCGCGCCTTCCATGCGCTGCCCGACCTGCGCAGCCCGGACGGCTACCCCACGGGCGCCATGCACGGCATGGTCAACATGCTGCGCCGCCTGCGCGCCGACTACCCGGCCGCCTACATCGCCTGCGTCTTCGATGCCAAGGGTAAAACTTTCCGCGATGACATGTATCCCGAGTACAAGGCCACGCGCGCCTCGATGCCGGACGACCTGCGCCTGCAGATCGAACCGATCCACGAAGCCGTGCGCGCCATGGGCTGGCCGATTTTGATGGTCGACGGCGTGGAAGCGGACGACGTGATCGGCACCCTGGCCGTGCAGGCGGCCGCCGCCGGCATGGACGTGGTGGTGTCCACGGGCGACAAGGACCTGGCGCAGCTGGTCAACAGCCAGGTGACCCTGATCAATACCATGAGCAACGAAAAGCTCGACGAGGCGGCCGTGCTGGTCAAGTTCGGCGTGCCGCCGAACCGCATCATCGATTATCTGTCGCTGATCGGCGATACCGTGGACAACGTGCCGGGCGTATCGAAATGCGGCCCGAAGACGGCCGTCAAGTGGCTGACGCAATACGACAGCCTGGAAGGCATCATGGAAAACGCGGCCAATGTGGGCGGCGCCGTCGGTGAAAACCTGCGCACGGCCCTGCCTTGGCTGCCGCAGGCGCGCGCCTTGATCACTGTCAAGACCGATTGCGATCTGTCCGGCCACATGACGACCATCGCCGACTCGCTGGTGGCGAAGCACGAAGACAAGGAAGCCCTGCTGGCCTTCTTCCAGCGCTACGGCTTCAAGGCCCTGCTGCGCGAACTGGGCGCCACGCCGCCGCCGATGTCGCCTGTCGGCGCGCCTGCAACGGCTGGCGCATCGGTTGCGAACACCACGGGCGACATGTTCGCCGATGCCGCGCCAGCCGTCGAGGCCGAGTATGAAACCGTGCTGACGGACGAACAGCTGGACAAATGGATCGCCCTGATCGACGCGGCGCCTTTGAGCGCCGTCGATACGGAAACCACCTCGCTCGAACCGATGACGGCGCAAATGGTCGGCATTTCCCTGTCCGTGGCGGAGCACGCCGCCTGCTACATCCCGCTGGCCCACGACTACGCGGGCGCGCCCGAGCAATTGACGCGCGAACACGTGCTGGCGAAACTGCGCCCGTGGCTGGAAGATGAAAATAAGCCCAAGCTGGGGCAGAACCTGAAATATGACAGCCATGTCTTCGCCAACCATGGCGTGACCCTGCGCGGCATCGCCCACGACACCTTGCTCGAATCGTATGTGTTCGAGTCGCACAAGAAACACGACATGGACAGCCTGGCCCTGCGCCACCTGAACTACACGACTATCCCGTTCGAGGACGTGTGCGGCAAGGGCGCCAAGCAGATCACCTTCAACCAGGTCGAGGTGGAACAGGCGGCGAAATACGCGGCCGAGGATGCCGACGTGACCTTGCGTTTGCACAATGCCATGTGGGGCAATGTGGCCAATGATGAAAAACTCACCTTCATCTATGAAAAGATCGAGATGCCGACAGCCGTCGTCTTGCAAAAGATCGAGCGCAACGGCGTGCTGATCGACGATGCATTGCTCAACATCCAGTCGGCCGAGCTGGCCGTGAAGATCCTGGAACTGGAAAAGAAGGCGTATGAACTGGCCGAGCAGCCGTTCAACCTGGGTTCGCCCAAGCAGATCGGCGAAATCTTCTTTGAAAAGTTGAAGTTGCCGGTGGTCAAGAAAACCCCGACGGGCGCGCCGTCGACGGATGAAGAAGTGCTGCAAAAGCTGGCCGAGGATTATCCGCTGCCCAAAGTGCTGCTCGAATACCGCGGCATGGCCAAGCTGAAGTCGACCTACACGGACAAGTTGCCGAAGATGATCAACGTCACCACGGGCCGCGTGCATACGAACTATGCGCAAGCCGTGGCCGTGACGGGACGTCTGGCGTCGAACGACCCGAACTTGCAGAATATTCCTATCCGCAGCGCGGAAGGCCGCCGCATCCGCGAAGCATTCTTCGCGCCGCCGGGCAGCCACATCGTCTCGGCCGACTATTCGCAGATCGAATTGCGCATCATGGCGCATATCTCGGGCGACGAAGCCATGCTGCGCGCGTTTGCCGACGGCATCGACATCCACCGCGCCACGGCCGCCGAAATCTTCGGCGTGCCGGCCGCGGAAGTGCAGAGCGAGCAGCGCCGCTACGCCAAGGTCATCAACTTCGGTTTGATCTACGGCATGAGCGCCTTCGGCCTGGCCGGTAACCTGGGGGTGGACCGCGCGGCCGCGCAAAGCTATATCGACCGCTATTTCGCCCGTTTCTCGGGCGTAAAACAGTACATGGAAGACACGCGCCAGCAAGCGAAGGCGCGCGGCTATGTGGAAACCGTGTTCGGCCGCCGTTTGTGGTTGCCGGAAATTAATTCGCCGAACGGCCCGCGCCGCCAGGGCGCGGAACGGGCGGCCATCAACGCGCCGATGCAGGGCACGGCCGCCGACCTCATCAAGTTGGCCATGATCGCCGTGCAAGGCTGGCTGGAAACGGACGGCCTGCAAACGAAGATGATCATGCAGGTGCACGATGAACTGGTGCTGGAAGTGCCGGAGGCCGAGCTGGAACTGGTCAAGCGCAAGTTGCCGGAACTGATGGCGGGCGTGGCCGCGCTGAAAGTGCCGCTGACGGCCGAGGTCGGCGTCGGCAAGAACTGGGACGAAGCGCACTAATTTATAAACGCAACATTTTCAGGAGAAGCGCATGAGCGACATGATCACCGATTGTGAAAGTTTGCTGGGCCAGAGCAGCGTGACCGGGCCGGACGGCCGGCGCGGTTTCCTGAAGGTGGCGCTGGGAGCGGGCTTTGCCGTGGCCGTGCTGCCCGTGGCGGCGCAAGACGTCATCAAGACGGATTCCGCCGGCCTCGTCACGGCTACCGTGTCCGTCATGGTCGATGGCCAGGCTGTGCCCGTGTACGCGGCCCAGCCGGAAGGCAAGACAGGTTTGCCCGTGGTATTGGTTATTTCGGAAATCTTTGGCGTGCATGAACATATCGCCGACATGGCGCGCCGCTTCGCCAAGCAGGGCTACCTGGCGCTGGCGCCCGATCTGTTCGTGCGCCAGGGCGACCCGACCAAGGTGGCCAGTATCCCGGAACTGATGAAAGGTATCATCGCCAAGACGCCGGACGCGCAGGTGATGGCGGACCTCGACGCGGTTGTTGCGTGGGCGAAACAGAACGGTGGCGACACTAGCCGCCTGGGCATCACGGGTTTTTGCTGGGGCGGGCGCATCACCTGGCTGTACGCGGCGCACAATCCGGCCGTCAAGGCGGGCGTGGCCTGGTATGGCCGCCTCGTGGGCGAAGCGACTGCCTTGCAGCCGAGCAACCCTATCGACATCGCCGCCACCTTGAAAGTACCCGTGCTGGGCTTGTACGGCGGCAAGGATACGGGCATCACGCAGGAATCGATCGCGAAAATGAAGGACGCGTTGGCCAAGGGCGGCAACAAGTCGGAATTCGTCGTCTATCCCGATGCGGGTCACGCCTTCAACGCCGATTACCGCCCCAGCTATGTGGCGGCCGATGCGAAAGACGGCTATGCGCGTTGTTTAGCCTGGTTCAAGAGCCACGGCGTGGCGTGAGCCGCAACAGAAAATAGCTGCATTTTCCAGAAGTTGCCGCGAGAAGCGCACCGGGCTGTAAAATGCCCGCTTCGTGTAAATGCAGTACAATTGCATCTTCGCAGCGCTACGCCGCCGCCATGCGCGCAAAAAATTAAATAATAAGCAATAGTCATCAGGCCAGACGCCAGCACAGCGGGCGCCCGTGACCCGGCGCCATTTTGAGGTAAGAAAATCATCGATCCCGTCCTTTTATCCATTTTGCTCGCGACCACGATCGCGGGCGTGTTGAGCATTACCGCGGCGGCGATCTTTTCGTTTGCATTCCTGTCCAAGGTGGTCGAACGCATGGTCAGCTTGTCCGTCGGCATCATGCTGTCGACGTCCTTGCTGCACGCCTTGCCCGAGGCGTTCGAATCGCAGGCGGACCCGCGCAGCCTGTTCGCCACCCTGCTGGCGGGCTTGCTGGCCTTTTTCATGCTGGAAAAATTCGCCATCCTGCGCCATTCGCACCACCATGAAGGCGACGGCCACCACCACGCGCACGGCCACGACAAGCACGAAGCGGGCAAGGCCGGCTGGATGATTTTAGTGGGCGACGGCATGCACAACTTTACGGACGGCATTTTGATCGCGGCCGCCTTCCTGGCCGACCCGAAGCTGGGCCTGGTCACGGGCCTGGCCATCATCGCGCATGAAATCCCGCAGGAAATCGGCGACTTCATCGTGCTGCTCAACGCCGGCTTCTCGCGCCTGCGCGCCTATGTGTTCAACTTGTTGTGCAGCATGATGGCGGTGGCTGGCGGCCTGCTCGGCTATTTCACCCTGGACCGCGCCAGCAATCTGATCCCTTACGTGCTCGTGTTCGCCTCGTCCGGCTTCATCTATATCGCCCTGTCGGACCTGATGCCGCAGATGCAGCGCCGCGCCACCCTGCGCGAAACCATCCCGCAAGTGCTCTTGATCGCGCTGGGCGTGTGCATCGTGCTGTTTTTGACGCACAAGCGCCACGGCGGTTGATACGCCGTTCTGCCGGCGCAATACCATCTATGCTATATTGCCTTTCTGACTAACTTGCACAGAAAGGAGGAAAATATAATGGAAGAAAACTTGTTGCTCGCCTTGTGGCGCGCACGCTCTTTAAGCGCATTTGCCAGCTCTTGCCCACGTTCTATCGCGCTGCGATAACCTGGCCAGAGCAAAGTTACCCTCCCTTACGAGTCCTTTCCTGGTACTCCGTTGTCGTTAGCGCTCCTGTTAACGCGGATGCTTGCATCCCGAACAAAGACAAGAGCCATGACTACCCTTATCTCGACACAAGCTTTACAGCTGGATACCCACGACGGTTTCCTCTTCAATGAACTCGCCTTTACCTTGCGCCAGGGCGACCGCATCGGCCTGATCGGCCACAATGGCTGCGGCAAATCCACCTTGCTGGGATTGCTCAGCGGCACGCGGGCAGCGACGGCCGGCACCATTCAGGTCGCCCGTGCCTGCCGCCTGCAGCACGTGGAACAGCATTTGCCGGCCGAACTAGCCAGCCTGAGCCTGTACGACGCCTTGCTGGCGCCCGTGCTGGACCAGCCCGAGCTGCATTGGCGGGTCGACAGCCTGCTGGCCGAGCTGGGCTTCGAGCACGACACGGCGCAAGTGCCCGTGCATTCCTTGTCCGGCGGCCAGCACACGCGCTTGCTGCTGGGGCGCGCCCTGCTGCAGGAGCCGAACGTGCTGCTGCTCGATGAACCGAGCAATCACCTGGACTTGCCATCCTTGCTATGGCTGGAGCAATTCCTGCTGCGCTGGCGCGGCGCCTTCATCCTCGTCTCGCACGACCAGCGCCTGCTCGACAACGTGGCCACGCGCAGCTGGATCTTGCGCGATAGCCGCCTCTACGATTTCGACTTGCCCTGCGGCCCCGCGCTGGCGGCGCTGGCCGAGATGGACGTGGCCGCTGCCGCCCGCCACGCGGCCGAACAGAAGGAAATCGACCGCCTGTCGGCCAGCAGCGCCCGCCTGGCCCTGTGGGGCCGCACCTATGACAATGAAGACCTGGCGCGCAAGGCCAAGACCATGCAGCGGCGCATCGACAAGTTGAAGGATGCGCAAGCGTTCGTCAGCGACGGCGCGCCCTGGCGTTTGACCCTGCGCGGCAAGGCGCTGGCGGCCGACCAGCTGCTGGCGCTCGATGGACTCGACGTGCGCGCCGTGCCGGCTTCTCCCGTGCTGTTCCAGGCCGGCCAGCTGTGGCTGAAGCCGGGCGACCGGGTCGCCTTGCTGGGCGCCAACGGCAGCGGCAAGTCGTCCTTGCTGCGCCTGTGCTGGCAAGCGATCCTGGCGCAGGACGAGCGGCCCGACTTGCGCTACCACAAGGCGGCCAACATCGGCTATTACGACCAGTCGCTCCAGCAGCTGGCCGATACGGCCGACCTGTCCGACGCGCTGTACCCGTTTGCCGTGCAGAACGAAGCGGCGCGCAGCCAGGTGGCGCGCAGGCAAGCGTTGATCTCGGCCGGTTTTCCGTATGCGCGCCATGGCCAGACGGTGGCCACCCTGAGCGGCGGCGAGCGGGCGCGGCTGCTGTTCCTGGGGCTGTCCTTGGCCAGCTATCATTTATTGTTGCTCGATGAACCCAGCAACCACCTGGACATGCAGGGCAAGGCGGAACTGGGGCAAGCCTTGCGCGGCTTTGCAGGCGGCTGTCTGCTGGTGTCGCACGACCGCGACCTGATCGAAACGGCGTGCAACCGTTTTTGGGTAGTGGCCGACGGCCAGCTGGAAGAGTGGCCGGACGCGGCCAGCGCGTATGCACGCTTGAGCGTGGAAGATGGGCAGGCGCCGTTGCCGCTGGCGCGCGTGGAAAGCGCGCCGCTTGCGCCAGCGCAAACTGATGTAGATCAACAGCTCGAACGCTTGTGCGAACTGGAGCAATTGCTGGCCGAGGATCTGGCTCGCAAGCCGCGGCACCAGAAGCCGGCCAGCCAGCAGGCGTGGCGGGCGGAACTGGCGCAGTTGAATCAATCGCTGGGGATAAGCTCGTAGTTATCCACCGGACATGAAAAAGCGGACCGAGGTCCGCTTTTTTTTAGTTACCCGTCGCCACGGGCCGCGCCGGGTCCGCGCACCATTCGCTCCACGAGCCCGGATACAGGGCTGCGCCGGGCAAGCCCGCCACTTCCAGGGCCAGCAGGTTGTGGCACGCCGTCACGCCGGAGCCGCATTGCATGATGGCCGCTTGTGGTGCGTCAAACAGGGCGCTGAAATCGCGCCGCAGTTCGTCGGCACTCTTGAAACGGCCATCGGCCTGCAGGTTATCCTTGAAGAAACGGTTCTTCGCGCCGGGGATATGGCCGCCCACGGGGTCGATGGTTTCATTCTCGCCGCGATATCGGTCGGGCGCGCGCGCGTCGATCACGGTCAAGGCTTGCGTTTCCAGGTTGGCGATGATGTCCTGCACGCTGGCCGTGCGCACCAGGCTGGCTTTTTCCGTCAGCTTGCCGACAGGGCGCGGCGCTACCGGCGTGACCAGCGGCAAACCTTGCGCCTGCCAGGCGGCCAGGCCGCCGTCGAGCACGGCCACGTTCGGATGGCCGAGCCAGCGCAGCAGCCACCACAAACGGGCGGCGAACATGCCGCCCTGGCCATCGTAGGCCACCACTTGCGTGTCGTCATCGATGCCCCAGCCGCGCAGGGCGGCCAGCAGGGCGTTGCGGTCGGGCAATGGATGCCGGCCCGTAAATGCCGGGCCGCGCGCCGTCTTGGGGCCGGACAGGGCCGTGTCGATGTCGGCAAACTGGGCGTTCTGGATGTGCCCGGCGGCAAACGCGTCGCTGCCGGCCGTGGGGTTGAGCAAGTCGTGGCGGCAATCGAGGATGACCCAGCCGCTGTCATGCAGGTGGCTGGCCAGTTCGCTGGCCTGTATCAAGGTCGTATACAAGGTAAAGGCTCCTTTACACTTCGCTGGCGATGGGATCCGTGCGCGCGATGGCGGCGCCACGGGCCGTGTTGCGGGTATTGTAATAGGTTGCCGCGATGCCCGAGGCGAGGATGATGGCGATGCCGGTCCAGCCGTGCCAGTCGAACAGGTCGCCAAAGATCACCACGCCCCAGAAGCTGGAAAAGACGATGCCTGTGTATTGTAAATTGGCAACCACGAGGGTCTTGCCCAGGCGGTAGGCGCGCGTCATGGCCATCTGCGCCATGGTGGCGCACAGGCCGACGGCGGCCAGCAAGCCGACGCCATAGGCGCTCGTGTGCGCATGCCAGACGACGGGGCCGCCGCCGGCGCTGGCCACGTGGCCGATCACGCCGGCGAGGAAATTGACGACCGAGAAATAAAACACGACCCGGTATTCGGGTTCGCCCAGCAGGCCCAGCTTGCGCACCTGCAAGTAGGCGAGGGCCGACAGCATGCCGGAAATCAAGGCCGTGATGGCGCCGCCCAGCTGGTCCGTCTCGAATACGGGCTGCAGCAGCAATGTCACGCCGACAAAGCTCATGGCGATGGCCGCCACAAGCGGCCACTCGACCTGTTGCATGCCTTTCCACCAGCCGCCGGCCAGCAGAATCACGGCGATCCAGATGGGCGCCATGTAATTGAGGGTCATGGCCGTGGCCAGCGGCAGGATGGCGATGGCATAAAACCACAGCCACAGGGCGATCACGCCCACCACGCCGCGCCACAGATGCTGGCCCGGCATCGTCGTTTTAAAGCTGCCGCCCTGGTACAGAATCGTGCAGCTCATGACGAGCATGCCGATGATGCCGCGGTACATGACGATTTCCGAGGTCGAATATAGATCCGACGCCAGTTTCACGCACACGCCCATGATGGCAAACATGAAACTGGCGAATAACATCCAAAGTGACTGCATTTTGGCCTTTCACCTGACCAAACCTACTGCGCGTCGCGGGGCGCGGCCTGCGATGCTCGCTGTACTGCAGTACAGCTGCGCTTCTTATCCACGCCGCGCTGCCGCTCGCTACGGTTTTGTCAGGTGTTGTAAGTGTAGAATTAAATGAATGAGGGGCCGCGTTATGCGGCCCCTCTACTAATATTACAGTTCGATATTGCTGCGGTACCATTCGTGGAAGTGCTGCATGCCGTCTTCCATGGGCGATTGGTAAGGGCCCACTTCGTTCACGCCGCGCTGCATCAGGACCTTGCGGCCCGCATCCATGCGCTGGGCAATTTCATCGTCCTCGACACAGGTTTCCATGTAGGCAGCCCGTTCCGCTTCAACGAGCTCGCGCTCGAACAGCACGATTTCTTCAGGGTAATAGAACTCTACCACGTTGCGCGTTTTTTGCGGGCCATCGGGCCACAGGGTCGAGACGACCAGCACGTGCGGATACCATTCGACCATGATGTTCGGATACAGGGTCAGCCAGATGGCGCCATACGGCGGCGCTTCGCCGCCGCGAAACTGCAGCACCTGCTCCTGCCACTTCTTGTAGACGGGCGAGCCGGCCTGCTGCAGGCCGCGGTGCACGCCCACCGTCTGCACGCTGTAATCCTTGCCGAATTCCCAGCGCAGGTCGTCGCAGCTGACGAAGCTGCCCAGGCCCGGGTGGAACGGTTCCACGTGATAATCCTCGAGGTAGACTTCGATGAAGGTCTTCCAGTTGTAGTCGCACTCGTGGATTTCCACGTGGTCGAACATATAGCCGGAGAAGTCGAGGTCTTTCGAGACGGACAAATCTTTCAATTTTTCCATCACGTTGTAGCCATTTTGCTCGAACAGCAAGCCATTCCAGCTTTGCAGCGGCGTTTTCGACAGGTTCAGGCACGGCGTCTCGGGGAAATGCGGCGCGCCGATCAGTTCGCCCTTGAGGTCGTAGGTCCAGCGGTGCAGCGGGCAGACGATATTGTTCGCGTTGCCGCGGCCGTTGAACATCAGCGCCTGCCGGTGGCGGCACACGTTGGACAGCACTTCGATGCCGTTGGCGTTGCGCACGAGCATGCGCCCTTCGTTCTCAGACGCCAGGGTCGCAAAATCGCCGGTTTCCGGCACCATCAGCTCATGCCCGATATAGCGCGGGCCGGCCTGGAACAGTTGCTGCATTTCACGCTGCAGTAGCGTTTCGTCAAAATAGACGTGGACCGGAAGTTGCGCGTTTGAGCGCGCCAGCTTGGCGTGAGTAGCCAGATCGGACATCCCAACCCCCCATAAATGTACAACGGTCAGCAGTGCCCCAGGCCATTCCCTGGGCAACCGCTACAGAGAGAAAGAATCCGCAAAGACCTGAATTCAAAATTGTTGAAACGGTATTTCGGACAGAACCGGCGATTATAGCGCGGATCGGCCTCGGCATTGCCATCACCGCCGCTAATTCGCCCACTTTAATGAGAAAGATTGTCATTTGCCGTCGAATTTCCGGTGGGCGGGGGCGATTGGGCTAAAATCCATGGAGCAACTGGCAACATCCCCTCCTTTGAGCGCGCCGATTGCGCTTTAGTTTTCACTTAATAGTGTGGTTTGTTCTAAAATAACGCTTCTATGCTGGCCGGGAGTCCCCGGCGTCTCCCTACAAGCCCCTCGTGCCACGAAGAGATCTGAGTCTATGTCGAAGAAATTAACTGCCGCTGCCGCAGCGCCGGCCTCGTTTGAAGAGGCGATGGCGGAACTGGCGCAGCTGGTAACGCAAATGGAAGCGGGCCAGTTGCCGCTGGAAGCATCGGTCGCGGCCTACCAGCGCGGCTCGGAACTGGTCAAGTATTGCGCTACCCAGCTCGACAGTGTCGAAGCGCAGGTGAAAGTACTGGAAGGCGACATGCTCAAACCGTTCGTCGATGCCGGCGAGGCCGCGCAATGATGGCCAGCATTCAACAAGATGGCGTCACTTTCGGCGACTGGATGCAGGCGACCCAGTCCGGCGTGGAAGGCCGGCTCGACCACTTCCTGCCAGCGGCAGACGTCGTGCCGCACAAGCTGCACGCGGCCATGCGCTATGCGCTCTTGGGCGGCGGCAAGCGCGTGCGCCCGCTGCTGGTGATGGCGGCCGGTGAGCTGTTTGATGCGGATCAAGACACGCTCGCGCGCGCCGCTTGCGCGCTGGAAATGATTCACGTGTATTCGCTCGTGCATGACGACATGCCGTGCATGGATGACGATGCCTTGCGCCGTGGCAAGCCCACCGTGCACATCGCCTACGATGAAGCGACGGCCCTGCTGGTGGGCGACGCGCTGCAATCGCAGGCCTTCATGCTGCTGGCCGACGGCGCGGCGATTCCTCCCGCGCGGCAAATGGCCATGATCCGGCTGCTGGCGCACGCGTCGGGCTCGGCAGGCATGTGCGGCGGCCAGGCGATCGACCTCGACAGCGTCGGCCTGGCCTTGACCCTGCCGCAGCTGGAACAGATGCATCAACTCAAGACGGGCGCCTTGCTGCGCGCGGCCGTGATCCTCGGCGCGCTGGCCGGCAAGGACTTGACGGCGGACGAGATGACGGCGCTGAACGCCTATGCGCGCGCCGTCGGCCTGGCCTTCCAGGTGGTCGACGACGTGCTCGACGCGACGGCCGATTCGGCCACCCTGGGCAAGACGGCGGGCAAGGATGCGGCCGCCAACAAGCCCACTTACGTATCGATACTGGGGCTGGAACCATCGCGGGCCCTGGCAGAACAATTGCGGTGCGACGCCCATGCGGCGCTGGCGCCATTCGGGGACAAGGCACGCCGCCTGCGCGAGCTGGCGGACCTGGTCGTGCAGCGGAAGGCATAAATGAAACTGTTAGAAACCATCAATGAACCGGCGCAAGTGCGCAAGCTGGCCCGCTCGCAACTGGTGCCGCTGGCGCAGGAATTGCGCAGCTTCCTGCTCGATTCCGTCTCCAAGACGGGCGGCCATTTGTCGTCCAATCTGGGCACGGTCGAGCTGACCGTCGCGCTGCACTACGTGTTCAACACGCCGCACGACCGCATCGTCTGGGACGTGGGCCACCAGACCTATTCGCACAAGATTTTGACGGGCCGGCGCGAGCGCATGCATACCTTGCGCCAGAAGGACGGCATTTCCGGCTTCCCGAAACGCGACGAGAGCGAATACGACACGTTTGGCACGGCGCACTCGTCGACGTCCATTTCCGCTGCGCTGGGCATGGCGCAGGCCGCCAAGATCAAGGGCGACCCGCTGCACGCGATCGCCGTGATCGGCGACGGCTCGATGACGGCCGGCATGGCTTTCGAGGCGATGAACAATGCGGGCGTGCAGGAAGACGTCAACCTGCTGGTGATCCTGAACGACAACGACATGTCGATTTCGCCGCCCGTGGGCGCGCTGAACCGCCACCTGGCGCGGCTGATGTCGGGCCAGTTCTATGCGGCAGCCAAGAATGTTGGCAAATCCGTCTTGCCCGGCCCCGTGCTGGAGCTGGCGAAGCGCTTTGAAGAGCATGCCAAGGGCATGGTCGTGCCCGCCACCATGTTCGAGGAATTCGGTTTTAACTATATCGGCCCCATCGACGGCCACGACCTCGATTCGCTGATCCCGACCTTGCAAAATATCAAGCAATTGAAGGGTCCGCAATTCCTGCACGTCGTCACCAAGAAGGGCCAGGGCTACAAGCTGGCCGAGGCGGAACCTATCCTGTACCACGGCACGGGCAAGTTCAATCCGGCCGAGGGCATCAAGCCGGCCACGGCGCCGGCCAAGATGACGTACACGGAAGTGTTCGGCAACTGGCTGTGCGACATGGCCGCCCACGACAAGCGCCTGGTGGGCATCACGCCGGCCATGCGCGAAGGCTCGGGCATGGTCAAGTTCGAACAGCAATTCCCGACCCGCTACTTTGACGTCGGTATTGCCGAGCAGCATTCCGTGACGTTTGGCGCGGGCCTGGCCTGCGAAGGCCTGAAACCCGTCGTGGCCATCTATTCCACCTTCCTGCAGCGCGCCTATGACCAGCTGATCCACGACGTGGCCCTGCAAAACCTGGACGTGACGTTCGCGCTGGACCGCGCCGGCCTGGTGGGCGCCGACGGCGCCACGCACGCGGGCAACTACGACATGGCGTTTTTGCGCTGCATCCCGAACATGGTCGTCATGGCCGCGTCGGACGAAAACGAATGCCGTCAAATGCTGACGACGGGTTACCACTACCCGGGCCCGGCCGCCATCCGCTATCCGCGCGGCGCCGGCACGGGGGCGGCCATCGTGCCGGAACTGACCAGCATCGAGATCGGCAAGGGCGAACTCAAGCGCCAGGGCAAGCGCATCGCCATCCTGGCCTTCGGTTCCATGGTGGCACCTGGCGTGGCGGCGGGCGACAAGCTCGACGCGACGGTGGCCAACATGCGCTTCATCAAGCCGCTCGACGTGGCGCTGGTGAAGCAGCTTGCTGCCGAGCATGATTATCTGGTGACGGTGGAAGAGGGCTGCATCATGGGCGGCGCCGGTTCGGCCGTGGCCGAAGCGCTGGCGGCCGAGGGTATCGTCAAGCCGATTTTGATGCTGGGCTTGCCCGACACCTTCATCGACCATGGCGACCCCGTGCAATTGCTGAAAAGCGTGGGCCTGGACGCCGCCGGCATCGCCGCCTCGATCGAGCAGCGCTTTGGCGGTTCCCAGCCGCGCCTGGCTGCCGTCAGCTAAGTTTGCCTGTAGACAGAAAAGCGACACAGCGGTGTCGCTTTTTCTTCGTCCATGGCCGATTTACATTGCACTGCAACATTTTTCGCCGGGGAATGCTACGATGACGCTTTGATACCTCTTCAAAGTTCATCTTGCATTTCAGGAAACTCCATCGCCGCGCGCGCGGCTTGGCCGGCCGCTGGCTGACGGGCATGCACGCCTACACCGACACCCTGGCGCAGCGCCGCCCCCTGTGGATGGTCACCCTGGCCATCGATGAAACGAACCTGTCCGAAGGCCTGCGGGCCGCCTGCGCCTCAAGCGCCATGCTGCTGCTGGGTTTGCTGTTCGACCACCCCGATTTTTCCTGGGCCGCCATCGGCGCCTTCTGGACCTGTCTGGCCGACGCGGCCGGCACGCGGCGCATGCGTTTCGTCTCGATGCTGGGTTTCGGCCTGCTGTCGACCGTGGTGGGCGGGCTGGCCGCGCTGGCGGCCGGCCATGGCCTGGCGACGGCGGCCATCGCCGTGCTGCTGTTTTCCTGGGCCGGCGCGCTGGCGCGCATCTGGGGCGCGGCCACGGCGCAGGTGGCCATCCTGGCGGCCACGGCCTGCGTGGTGATGGTCACGCATCCATTGGAATCGATGACGCAGAGCGCGCCCTTCCTGGGCCTGTACATGTTCGGCTGCCTGTTCGCCACCGTGCTCAGCTTTACTGTGTGGCGCATCCACCCTTTCAGCCCGGCCCGGCGCGCGCTGCGCGCCGCGTATTCGCGCCTGGCCGGCATCGCGCGCGACAATGCGCGCTTTCTCGAACATGATCCGGCGCAAGGCGGCTTTGCCGCGCATGGCGCCAGCTACCGCTCGCAGGCGCGCGCCGCGCTGGAAGCGGCGCGCGTGGCGCTGGCCGCCGTGCCGCC
>NZ_NEGZ01000069.1 GCF_002127585.1 Janthinobacterium sp. GW458P | reverse complement strand
TGTACGTCATCTCGCCTTTTTCAACCTGCTCGACAACGCTCAATTTAAAAGCCAGGCTGTAATCTCGCTGACTGCGTCGAAACCCTTGTTCCATCGGACACTCCTTCTCTGTAACGAAAAAGTGTCAACTTATTCCAGGACGGGTCACAGACAAATAAAAAAGCCTCCCGCAGGGGAGGCTTTTTTATTTGATTCTGGCGGAGACGGTGTCCGTAGAACATCCCTATGAAAAACGGCGCATACTTCGGCGCTACCCCCCTGGCAAAGTGAATCGCCAGGAGTCTGCCAGACAACCGCGAACTGAATCGCCACGACAATCGTAGACACTCCTGAGCCATAATTATGGGCACAAGGAGAAGGTATGAGCGGAAAGCGGTACACGGAGGAATTCAAAATTGCTGCGGTCAAGCAAGTAGCGCAGCGCGGGCACCCGGTTAGCGCATAGGCTGTGTCCGGTGAATCAGGGGGCTATTTCAGCAGATCGAGAAATTTCTCACGTCGTCATTTGCAATCGATTTTGACGTCGTTCTGCCCGACAAATTTTCCCTTGCGAGAAGTGATAACACAGACATTGGTGGCATCCGGTAATTGACGAGCGAGTGTCACTTGGTCAGCCTCGCCGTAGGTGCACGCCAACCATTTCCCATTAGGGAATTTTCCATCGATTTTGTAGGTGGACTCTGTTCCCTTCTTGCCATGTCGTTCCGTATCGCTTATGAGCTCACCGAGCATTTCGGGTGGACCGCTCATCGGAGCGGCTCCGTGCAAATACAGCGGTGCGCTTACAAAGGTTTGCCAGCCTGCCGGGGTATCCCTCAGCTGTACCGACTTCTCTGAAATCGACGTGGGGCACTCCAGGACTGGAGGCGAAGCGAATACAGGTGGCGCCACCGCGAGCATAAGGGCTAGCGCGCAGCTGGCCGCCGATGCTACGCGGCGGACCAAATCTGGGTTTCTCTGTTGGTTCATGGGCATTACTCGATAACGAAAAAAGCATCGGCGTTGTTACTCGGATGGTTGAAATTGCCTTTTTTATCTTTGCCCAAAGACTGCAAGAGGCGCACTGAGATTTTTGTTTTTCCGGCCGCCTTCCATTGGTCTGCGACATAAATACCGTTGACGCCTTGGCGTATGTACAGGGCAGCGTGATTACCATGCCGATGGTTAGGATACCGGCCGTTGACGAAGGTCGCGATGGCCGTTCCGGCGCGCAACGTCGTGTTGCCTACAACGGCTTCACCTTGTCGCCAATGTGGTGTTGTGGGTGCTCCGGCATACTCTTGAACGAGCGCGACACATTGGTGGCTGCCTATCACGGGCTGACCTTTGAGCAACGACGCATTAGGATAAACGTAAGACATTCCGCCCTCCTGAGAATTGGGAATGTCTTGAATTTACGGCAATGAGAACTCAGCTCTTTGAACATAAACAAAAATTAGCGCTCTCAGGTGGAGGCCTTTGACCGACATCAAGCACATGCACTGAAAACCGCTTACGTCTATCAGCAGACCTGATGTCTTGAGGGTAATCCCCCCATTTCTAGAGCGCGCTAAAAGAACACGTTGAGCACGAAGTGCGAATAAGCAGGTGTGAAGTTAGCTAACCGGCCCGCCGGTTAGCTAACTTCACCTATCCTGCCCCGCTTCGCGCAGCGACTGAACCACTAAAATCGTCGGACGCAACGTCGACCAAACCCCTTTTTTGGCACGGCTGAAAGCAAATAAGGCCTTATAAGGCCTTATTTGTGCCATATCTGCTTCAACCGTGGCATTTCAGGCTTCAACCGTGTCAGATTTGTGGTTCAACCGTGCCAGATTTGTGGTTTAACCGTGCATGTTCCGCACGACATGATGGCGATTAAATACCATGAAGAATCCTGTGCAGAACAACTGCGTGCCTGGCTCAAACGCCACCACCAGCGAAGCGCGGCCAAAATTTCGTCGCATTTTTGGCCTTCAGCGACGATACCCGCAGCAACAATCAACTGGTGACGCCAGGACGGCGATCCGGTCTGCACCAGTGCCGCCGTGCTGGCACCGATCCTGCCTCGCCCTTGAAGAGAAACACGTCCCAAGTGACTCCTTCCTCCCGCCACAGTACCTTGGCGCGCTTCAGCCGCCTGCCTGGAGTGTCGGCAAGCAGCGGAAAATGGGGTAGCAGGATCTAAGCAAGCGCCAAGGAAGACACCTTCCTGGCCTCCGTAAGACTCCAGGGCCGCTTGCCGGCCTGGTTCAGGAACGCGTGCCGGCACGGGATGCGGACAATGGCTGCAAGGCGCCTGAACACGCATGCCAGTCCTCAGCCTGCGCAAGGATACTCCATGGGATATGCCATCACACGACAGACGGTGCGGGATTGCTGCAAAAGTCAGACCATGCCTGCATCAGCACGATACGCTTGTCGAACAAGTCGCCGCGCCGATAGGCGGCTTCCACCCTGTCCGGCAAGCGGTGCGCCAGCGCATGCTCGCATACCTCACGTGAAAAGGCATTGGCCGCCGCCTCGGCGCACCAGTCACGGAAGGAAGAACGGAAACCGTGCACGGTGATGTCGTCAAACTGCATGCGGCGCAAGACTGCCGTCAAACTCATGTCCGACAACTGCGTGCCACGCTTGCGGCCTGAAAAGATGATGTCCCCCTGACGCGGCACTGCGCGCAGCAGCGCAAGCGCCCCACCAGAGAGCGGCACGCGATGCTCCTTGCCTGCCTTCATGCGCTGCGCTGGAATCGTCCACAGGGCCGCCTCCAGGTCTATCTCCGGCCACCGCGCACCCCTGACCTCTCCTGAGCGCGCAGCCGTCAGGATCGCAAACGCCAGCGCCCTGGCAGCAATCCCTTCCTGACCCGATAAGGCAGCCATGAATCTGCCGATCTCTTGCCACGGCAGGGCCGGCCTGTTTTTCACCGGAGAAACCTTGTTCGGATTGGCCAGCAGATTTTCCAGATGGCCTTTCCAGCGCGCCGGATTTTCTCCCTGACGAAAGCCGCTGACCGTTGCCCAGTCGAGTATGCATTCGATTCTGCCGCGTATGCGCGTTGCCGTCTCCGTCTTTGACAACCAGATTGCATCGAGCACCTTGACGACCAGATCGGTGTCGATCGCCGCGACAGGCAGCGCCCCCGCCAATGGGAACACATAGGCGGCCAGGGTGTTTTCCCACTGCGCCACATGTTTGGCATTTCTCCAGCCATGCCGGTGCGCCGCGATATACGACGCCGCACACTGTTCAAAGGTCATTTGACGGGCACGCGCCAGCATCCCGGCCTGTTTTTCCTGGCGGCGCATTGCCAGCGGATCGCGCCCTTCACTCAGCAGCAAACGGCATTGCCGCGCCTTTTTGCGCGCCTCGACCAGATCGACTGCCAGACAAGAACCCAGCCCCATTTCGTGACGCCTGCCAGCTACGCTGTAACGAAACAGCCAGCTCCTGGCGCCAGCGCCGGATACTTGCAGCACCAGTCCGCCGCCATCCCCGTAATACCCTGGCTCCCTGGCGCGACCGACGACCAGCGCCGACAGCTTGTTCATCCTGGTTGTCATGACACCACTCCCGCATTGCGAGAACCGGTCCTAATTTTAGCGCGCGATCAAGCGCGTGCTGGCAACGACACTTGATCCCGCGCAAGGTCAGTTGCGGCAACAGGCGGGACATAACAGGATCGGTGACGTACGCTTTAAGGCAGCGCACACAGCCATTGCTACCCCCCAGCCTACCCCCCAGCAGATGCAGGATTGACGCGGCAGGCAGCAGACGCTGGCGGATGGATTTACGTGGTTTCTCCTATGAGGAGCGGAAATGAAAAAACCCGCCGAAGCGGGTTTTTAGAAATACTGGCGGAGACGGTGGGATTCGAACCCACGATACAGGTATAAGCCGTATGCATCCTTAGCAGGGATGTGCCTTCGGCCACTCGGCCACGTCTCCTAGCTGATTACTCAACTATGTCTCTGTAGCTAACTGCGCTGCAGCGACGAACGTCATAATATCGATTGCCCCCCCTTTGGTCAAGGGCGTGGGGCGATATTTTTACATTTTTAAGCTTTTTCCAGCTCGAACGCTTTATGCAGCGCGCGCACGGCCAGTTCCATGTACTTTTCATCGATCAGCACGGAAATCTTGATCTCGGAAGTGGAGATCATCATGATGTTGATGCCCTCTTCCGACAGGGTGCGGAACATCTGCGATGCGACGCCCACGTGGCTGCGCATGCCCACGCCGACGACGGACAGTTTCGACACTTTCGCGTCGCCCGTGATGCTGGCCGCGCCCAGCGCTTCGCGGTTCGCTTCCAGCACGGCCAGCGCGCGCGTGTATTCGCCGCGCGAGACGGTGAAGGTGAAGTCCGTTTTACCGTCTACCGACTGATTCTGTATGATCATGTCGACTTCGATATTCGCGTCCGCCACCGGTCCCAGGATGTGGTAGGCCACGCCTGGACGGTCGGGCACGCCGAGCACGGTGATTTTGGCTTCATCGCGGTTGAAGGCGATGCCGGAGATGACTGCTTGTTCCATGTTTGTATCTTCCTCAAACGAAATCAGGGTGCCTGAATTGGCTTCTATTTCCAGCGGCAACATCGGGTCGGTCAGCGACGACAGCACGCGCGTGGGAACGCGGTAGTTGCCGGCAAATTCCACCGAACGCGTTTGCAGCACCTTGGAGCCCAGCGAAGCCAGTTCCAGCATTTCTTCAAAGGTGATGGTCTTCAGGCGGCGCGCCTCGGAGACCACGCGCGGGTCGGTCGTGTAGACGCCGTCGACGTCCGTAAAGATCAGGCATTCCGACGCCTTCATGGCGGCGGCGATCGCCACGGCCGAGGTGTCGGAACCGCCGCGGCCCAGAGTCGCGATGTTGTCGTGCTCGTCGACGCCCTGGAAACCGGTAATGATGACAATCTTGCCCGCATCGAGGTCGCGTTTGACTTTTTCGTCATCGATCGACTGGATGCGTGCCTTGGTAAAGGCGGAATCGGTCTTGATCGCGACTTGCCAGCCGGCATAGGATACGGCTTGTTTGCCGATCGCCAGCAGTGCCATCGACAATAGGCCGACGGACACCTGTTCGCCTGTCGAGGCGATCATGTCAAGTTCGCGGGGATCGGGTTGATCCATGATTTCCTTGGCCAGTCCAATCAGGCGGTTCGTTTCGCCCGACATGGCGGATGGCACCACCACGATTTGATGCCCAGCGTCGTGCCACTTGGCAACGCGCTTGGCGACATTCTTGATACGGTCAGTCGAGCCCATCGACGTACCGCCATATTTGTGGACGATTAAAGCCATAAGAGTGAAGTTTCCGCTCAAGAAGAATAAAAAAGGAGGGCTTTACTCTACATGCCGCAATGCAAAATAACAAGCTAAAAAGCGCATTAGCTCATACCGATTGCACATATGGAAATAACCAATCCATGCAGTCGGGAGCGCATGGACAGCCACTTGCCGGCCACTCCGAGAGTGGCCGTGGCAGCCACCCCTGCGCTCAGCAGGACTGCCAGCGCAGGGTCACGCGGGGACGTTCCAGCAGGCTCAGGCAATGGCAGTCGAGGCCGATACCCGCCGCATACAGCAATTGTTGCGCCGCACAGACAAGGGGCAGGCGTTCGCGCTCCCAGGCGGGCACGTCGAACGCCTGGTAATGGTATTTCAGGCTCTTGGTGGGACGGTTCAGGGCCAGTTTCAGGCGCTCGCCGCCCTGGCGGAAGTCGATGGTCAAAGTTTGTGATTGCAACCAGGCAACATCCATCCCCTGGCCGCCGTCTGCCACCGCATCGAAATGCAGCACGCCGCCATAGGCGGGGAACGCCAGGCTGGCCTCGCCCTGCCAGACAAATTGCTGGCCGGCCTTTTCCAGGCCGGGAATGCCCGCATCGTCACGCTCGCGCATGCCGGCCAGGTCATTCAGCTTGGGCGTCAGGTACAGCCGGTCGCGGTGACGCCGCACGTGGCATGCGGGATGCGTGACCAGCAACTGCGCATCGGGCCGCGCTTCCAGCAGTTGCGCCAGCATTTCCGCCAGCCACGCCGTCGACGGCATGCGCAGGCCACGCGTGCCGAACCAGTGGCGCAGCAGGTTGTAGCAACGGTCCGCGCTCAGCGCGCGCAATTTCGCCAGTTCGATGCAGTCGCCATCGAGGCAGGCGGCCAGATCCTGCGTCGCCAGTTCCGTCAGCAGGCGCTGCGCCGACTGCGCATGCTGGGCGCTGCGGGCAAAGCGCTCCTGGAAACCGGGAAAGGCCTGCGCCAGCACGGGCATCACCTGGTGCCGCAAGGCATTGCGGGCAAAGCGGGGATCGTCGTTCGACTCGTCGTGGATGTGCGCGATCGCGTGCTTCGCCACGTAGGCTTCGAGTTGCCTTCGCGACACGGAAAGCAAGGGGCGCGCCATCACGAGGTCCGGGTTGCCCAGCAGCTCGGGCGCGCTGTTGGCGCCATCCATGCCGGACAGCCCCGCCGTGCCCGAGCCGCGCAGCAGCTGCAGCAGCACCGTTTCGGCCTGGTCGTCCTGGTGGTGGGCCGTCAGCAGCAGGCGCACGCCGTGCGCGGCGCACAGTTCGCCCAGGGCCGCATAGCGGCGCTTGCGGGCCGCCTCTTCCGTGCCCGTCTTCGCATTCTTTTCCAGCGTGACGCGGCGTGCCTCGAAGGCGATGCCCAGGCCGGCGCACGCCTGCGCGCAGTGGGCCAGCCAGGCATCAGCATTCGGGCTCAGGCCATGGTGCACGTGAAACGCGTGCAGGGCCACGCCCTGCTCCTGCGCCCAGGCATGCGCCAGGTGCAGCAGGGCCGCGGAATCGAGGCCGCCGCTCAGGGCGATGCCGACGGTGCTGCCGGGTGCAGGTGCGCAGGCGTCCAGCGCGCGGGCGAAGATGTCGGGCACGGTGGCGGTTTGTTGCTTTTTCATAATACTCCAGGAATGCAAAGAGGGACAGGTGACCAAACGACTCCTGTCGTCTGGCTGCCTGTCCCCGGTGTTCTTGCTGCCGGCCTGCGCCGGCGATGATTACTCGCTCGGCGTGGTTTCCTTGAACTTGCCGTAGCTCAGCAGTTTTTCATGGCGCGCGGCCAGCAGGTCCTTGGTTTTCATGCCCTGGAACTGGCGCAAAGTATCCGCCAGCGCGCGTTTGAGCAAGGTGGCCATCTGTTTCGGATCGCGGTGGGCGCCGCCCAGCGGTTCGTTGATGATCTTGTCGATCAGGCCCATGGCTTTCAGGCGGTGCGCCGTCAGGCCCAGCGCTTCGGCCGCGTCGGAGGCGCGCTCGGCGCTCTTCCACAGGATGGAGGCGCAGCCTTCCGGCGAGATCACGGCATAGGTCGAGTATTGCAGCATCAGCACGGCGTCGCCCACGGCAATGGCCAGCGCGCCGCCGGAACCGCCTTCACCGATGATGGTGGCGATCAGCGGCACTTTCAACTCGGCCATCACGTACAGGTTGTGGCCGATGGCTTCCGACTGGCCGCGCTCTTCCGCGTCGATGCCGGGGAAGGCGCCTGGCGTGTCGACGAAGGTGAAGATGGGCAAGTTGAACTTTTCAGCCACTTTCATCAGGCGCATGGCCTTGCGGTAGCCTTCCGGTTTCGGCATGCCGAAATTGCGCATGGCGCGCTCTTTCGTGTCGCGGCCCTTCTGGTGGCCGATGACCATGCACGGCTGGCCGTTGAAGCGGGCCAGGCCGCCGACGACGGACAGATCGTCAGCGTAGCTGCGGTCGCCATGCAATTCGTGGAAATCGGTAAAGATTTCATTCACGTAATCCATGGTGTAGGGGCGCTGCGGGTGGCGCGCGATCTGCGCCACTTGCCAAGGCGTCAGCTTGGCGTAGATATCCTTGGTCAGCTGCTGGCTCTTCTTGGCCAGGCGGTCGATCTCTTCCGAGATGTCGACGGCCGAATCGTCTTGCACGAAGCGCAACTCTTCGATCTTGGAATCGAGTTCCGCGATCGGCTGTTCAAAATTGAGGAAAGTCGTTTTAGTCATTGTACCTCCAGGTTTTACCGGCCACGGCGCCAGGGCGCGCGGCGTCATCTATGTTTATTTTACCGTACCGGCTGGTGCGCCGGGGGCTGCATCGGGTGCGGCAGGGGCGGCGGCAGGGTCGAGACTGCGCCACAGATACCACGTCGCCACGGTGCGCCACGGTTCCCAATTGGCGGAAACTTCGCGCGCATCGCTGCGGGAAACAGGTTCGCCGGAGAAGTAATTGACGCTGATGCCCTGGATCAAACCCGGGTCGTCGAGCGGCAAGACATTCGGCCGGAGCAGATTAAATATCAGAAACATCTCGGCTGTCCAGCGGCCGATGCCGCGAATCTGCACCAGTTCGGCGATGACGGCTTCGTCATCCATCTGGTCCCACTGGCTCGCATGCACGCGCTTGGCCTTGAAATGGTCGGCCAGGTCGAGGATGTATTCGGTCTTGCGTTTGGACAAACCGCAGGCGGACAGTTGCTCGGCGCCCGCCTTCAACACTTGCGTAGGCGTGCATTTCGGGCAAGCGGCCAGCAGCTTTTTCCAGGCGGCATCAGCCGCCTTGGGCGTGATCTGCTGGCCCACCAGCGAACGGGCCAGGGTGGTAAACGGGTCGCTATGGCCGACCAGGTGCAGGTCGCCAAATTGCGGGATGAGCTTTTTCATGATGCGGTCGCGCTTCATCAGCTCGATCTTCGCCTCTTCCCAGTAGTGCGGCACCTGGATCACCTGCGCAGCGGCTACCGGCGCTTCCCCGTTTTCCCTGGACGTAGCCATCATGCGCGGCGCCAGTTGGTCGAGCCGTCAGGCTTGTCTTCGAGAATGATGCCTGCAGCCAACAATTCCGCGCGGATCTTGTCCGATGCGGCAAAGTCGCGCGCCTTTTTCGCCGCGCTGCGCGCCGCGATGGCCGCTTCGATGCCGGCCGCCTCGTCCTGCCCGCCGGCGGCGCCCACGGTTGCTTGCAGGAATTGCTGCGGCGTGCGCTCGAGCAAGCCGAACACGCCCGCCAGGCCCTTCAATTGACGCGCCAGGGCGGGCGACTTGCTCTTGTTGACTTCCGTCGCCAGGTCGAACAGGGCGGCCACGGCCAGCGGCGTGTTGAAATCGTCGTCCATCGCTTCGCGCACGCGCACGGCATGGGCTTCATTCCAGTCGATGGCGCCCTCTTCCACCGCCACGTCGGCCAGCGCCGTGTACAGGCGCGTCAGCGACAGGCGCGCATCATCGAGGTGCACATCCGAATAATTCAGGGGGCTGCGGTAGTGCGCGCGCAGGATGAAGAAGCGGATCACTTCGGCATCGAACTTTTGCAGCACTTCGCGGATGGTGAAGAAGTTGCCGAGCGACTTGGACATTTTTTCATTGTCCAGGCGCACGAAGCCGTTATGGATCCAGTAATTGACGCTGGCGTGGCCGAACGCGCCTTCGGATTGGGCGATCTCGTTTTCGTGGTGCGGGAATTGCAGGTCCGCGCCGCCGCCATGGATGTCGAATTGTTCACCGAGCAAGGCGCAGGACATGGCCGAACACTCGATATGCCAGCCCGGGCGGCCCTTGCCCCACTTCGAGTCCCATTTGACTTCTTCCGGCTCGGATTCCTTCGACGACTTCCACAGCACGAAGTCGAGCGGATCGCGCTTGCCCGTGTTCACGTCGACGCGCTCGCCCGCGCGCAGGTCGTCGAGCGACTTGCCGGACAGCTTGCCGTAGTGGGGGAAATTGCGCACGGCATAGTTCACGTCGCCATCCGCGCCCTGGTAGGCCAGGTCCTTCGCTTCGAGCTGCTCGATCAGGCGCAGCATTTGCGGCACGTATTCGGTGGCGCGCGGCGTGTGGTCGGGCGTCAGGATGCCCAGCGCGGCCGTGTCTTCATCCATGTACTGGGTGAAGCGCGTCGTCAGCTGGGAAATCGTCTCGCCATTTTCCACGGCGCGGCGGATGATCTTGTCGTCGATGTCCGTAATGTTGCGCACATAGGTGACGTCGAAACCGGACGCTTTCAGCCAGCGGTAGATGACGTCGAAGGCCATCATCATGCGCGCATGGCCGATATGGCAATAATCGTAGATGGTCATGCCGCACACGTACATGCGCACCTTGCCCGCTTCCATCGGGACGAATACCTGCTTCTCGCGAGCCAGGGTGTTGTAAATCTTTAGATTGCTCATCGTACTTTGCAAGTGGAGCGGCCGCCCGCCTGGCAAAACGACAGACAGGCGCGGACACCGGGGGTGCCGCGCCACTGAACTGCCGTGTGCGCCAAGACTGGTCGACCCGCTATATTGTTGTTCTTGTTTGTTAGAATTGGGGCGTTAGCGGTCAAGTATAACATTGATAAAAACCATACTGGCCCGATATGAATCAGGTTTTTACGATGTTCAACCGAATTTTCACTTCTTTACAATTAAAGCAAGTTTAGAGAAAAATAACGATTAAGGATGCCTCCATGCAAGAAATCAAGTCGAAACGCCTGTCTTTCCTGGCCCGCTTTTGCACCCTGTTTGCCGGCCTGACCCTGGGCAGCGCCGTCGTGGCCGCCGCCCCCGCAAGCCCTGCGGCCGCCCTCGATCCCACGCCGCACGTGGCCCTGAAAACCAGCATGGGCGAGATCGTGCTGGAACTGGACCAGGAAAAGGCGCCGAAAAGCGTGGCCAATTTCTTGCAGTACGTCAAGAGCGGCTATTACAAGGGCACCGTGTTTCACCGCGTCATCGACGGCTTCATGATACAGGGCGGCGGCTTCGACAAGAACATGCAGCAGAAAGCCACCAAGGCGCCGATCAGGAACGAGGCGCAAAACGGCTTGCAGAACGTCACCTACAGCATCGCCATGGCGCGCACGGGCGACCCGCATTCGGCCACCGCGCAGTTTTTCATCAACGTCAACGACAACGGCGCACTCGACTATCCTGGCCGCGACGGCTTCGGCTACACGGTGTTCGGCAAAGTCGTCAAAGGCATGGACGTGGTCGACAAGATCAAGGCCGTGCCCGTCGCCGACAAGGGGCCGCACCAGAACGTGCCCGTCACGCCCGTCGTGATCGAATCGGCGACTTTACTCAAGTCCGCGCCCGCAAAACTGTAAAATAGCGTTTTTGCGGCGCCGGCCTGCCTGGCGCCGCTGAATCAATTATTCATCCAATTTATTAAGGATCATCATGACCTCCGTCATCATCACCACCAATCTGGGCAAGATCACCGCTGAACTGGACGCCGAGAAAGCGCCGAAAACGGTTGCCAACTTCCTCGCCTACATGAACGCCGGCCACTACAACAACACGATTTTCCACCGCGTCATCGACGGCTTCATGATCCAGGGCGGCGGTTTCGAGCCAGGCATGAAACAGAAGCCTGCCGACGCCACCGTGGAAAACGAAGCCAAGAACGGCCTGAAAAACGACAGCTACACCCTGGCCATGGCCCGCACCTCGGATCCGCATTCGGCTTCGGCCCAGTTCTTCATCAACATCAAGAACAACAGCTTCCTCGACTACCCTGGCCAGGACGGCTGGGGCTACGCCGTGTTCGGTAAAGTTACCGAAGGCAAGGAAGTCGTCGACGCCATCCGCGCCGTGAAAACCTCGCGCGCCGGCATGTTCGCCGATGTGCCAGTGACCGATGTCATCATCGAGAAGGTAGAAGCCGCTTAATTCGGCTCGGGTACCATGCATAACAGGCATTGCAGCGTTTGCGCCTCTCCATGTACATCACTTTTTGGGAGCGTTGAACGATGACAATGCCTGCCGCACTCTTCATTTCCGACCTGCACCTGCAGAGTTCGCACCCGCGCACCAGCGCGGCGTTTCTTTCTTTCCTGGAACACCACGCGCAATATGCCCAGGCGCTGTATCTATTGGGCGACCTGTTCGAATACTGGGCCGGCGACGATGACCTGGAAGACCCGTTCAATGCGCGCATGACGGCCGCCATCCGCGCCGTCAGCGATGCCGGCGTGCACGTCTACTGGATCGCCGGCAACCGCGACTTTCTTGTCGGTTCCGGCTTTGCCGCCGCCGCCGGCGCCACCCTGCTCAGCGAACCGCACGTGGCCACGATTGCCGGCCGCCGCATCGTCCTGCTGCACGGCGACGCCGAATGCACGAAAGACGTCAGCTACATGGAATTTCGCGCCATGGTGCGCCAGCCCGCCTGGCAAAAACAGTTTCTCGCCATGCCCTTGACGCAGCGCAAGGCCATCATCGACGGCTTGCGCCAGAGCAGCCGCGAACAGAATGGCGAGAAATCCATGGACATCATGGATGTCACGCCAGATGCCGTGGCCCAAGTATTTGCCGAACACGCGAGCACCGTCATGATCCACGGCCATACGCACCGCCCTGCCCTGCATAAAGTCGACGCAACCTTGCGCTATGTCCTGCCGGACTGGGAGTGCGACGTGGAACCGCAGCGCGGCGGCTGGATCGCCATCGATGCGCGCGGCAATATCACGCGCCACGACCTGAACGGCGACATCATCGACTAGGCTTGCGCCGACCGTCGCACGGGCGTTTGTCCGATAGCCGCGCCCGCCTGGCCTTGCTGTAATGGCGCCATGCACACTGTTTACATCGGTACGGCCGGCTGGAGCATTTCCAGCACCGCCGCCAGCCGCTTTCCCCGCGATGGCAGCCATCTGCAGCGCTACGCCCGCGTATTGCCCAGCGTGGAAATCAACAGCTCCTTCTATCGTCCGCACCAGCCGTCAAGCTACGCGCGCTGGGCCGCCAGCGTGCCCGAACAGTTCCGTTTCAGCGTGAAATTGCCGCGCAGCATCACGCACGAACGGCGCTTGCGCGACTGTGCTGCCGAACTGCAGCGCTTTGCGGGAGAAGTCATGCAATTGGGAAATAAACTGGGCTGCGTCCTCGTGCAGCTGCCGCCCAGCCTGCGTTTCGAGGCGGACGTGGCCGCCACATTCTTCCGTGCGCTGCGCCAGTACCTTGACGGCATGCTGGCCTGCGAGGCGCGCCATGCCAGCTGGTTCGGCGAGGCCGCCACGGAGGTGCTACGCGGCAATCGCATCACGCGCGTGCGCGCCGACCCGCCCGCCGGCCAGCCAGGTCCGCATGTGCCGACCACGGAGCAGGCCTACCTGCGCCTGCATGGCAGCCCGACAATATACTATTCGGACTATCCGCCCGCCTACCTGGCGGCCCTGGCCGCCGACTTGCACGCATCGGCGCAGGCGGGCAGCTGGTGCATCTTCGACAATACGGCGGCCGGCGCCGCCCTGTTCAATGCGCTGGACCTGCAGGCGCGGCTGGCTTGAAAAGAAATCTTGATTCTTTCAGTCTTAGTGTTATAGTTAACTACAACACCAACTCAATACAACACGGAGCCTCGATGCACACAGTACTTTTTCCGCGTCGCACCGCCCTGTCCTTGTCGGAGCGCATCCCATGAGCGCCGCATGGAACGACAATAGCCCCATCTACCGCCAGCTCAAGGCGAAGGTGGTGGGCATGATACTCGACGGCGTGCTGCAGCCCGGCGACGCCCTGCCTTCGGTACGCCAGGTGGCGGCCGATTATCAATTAAATCCCATCACGGTTTCGCGCGCCTACCAGGAACTGGTCGACGAGGCCCTGGTGGAAAAACGGAGAGGACTCGGTATGTATGTCATGGAAGGCGCCCGCGACAAATTGCTGGCCAGCGAACGCGAACGTTTCCTGCGCGAAGAATGGCCGGTCTTGCTGGAACGCATCACGCAGCTGGGCCTGAACTTCGAGCAACTGCTGCAAGCGAGCCGCGACAGTGGCGCACACGGGGAGAGCGCATGAATGCATTGAACAAGGACAGCGTCATCAGCGCGCGCGGCCTGCGCAAGCAGTATGGCAAGCAGGTGGCCATCGACGGCATCAGCTTCGATATCGCGCCGGGGCGCATCGTCGGCCTGATCGGGCCTAACGGCTCGGGCAAGACCACCACCCTGAAAGCCATCCTCGGCCTGACGGGCTTTGAGGGCGAACTGGCCGTGCTGGGGCGCGACCCGCGCGTGCAGCGCGACGCGCTGATGGACGACGTATGCTTCATCGCCGACGTGGCCATCCTGCCGGGCTGGCTGCGCGTGGCCGACGCCATCGATTTCGTGGCCGGCGTGCATCCGCGCTTCGACCGCAGCAAGGCGGAACGCTACCTGGCGCACACCAAGCTGGCGCCGAACATGAAGGTCAAGGCCATGTCGAAAGGCATGGTGGTGCAGCTGCACCTGGCGCTGGTGATGGCCATCGACGCCAAACTGCTGGTGCTCGACGAACCGACCCTGGGCCTGGACATTCTGTACCGCAAGCAGTTCTACCAGAACTTGCTGGAAGACTATTTCGATGAAAACAAGACCATCGTCATCACCACGCACCAGATCGAGGAAGTGGAGCACATCCTGAGCGACCTGATGTTCATTCGCGACGGCAAGATCGTGCTGGCCTCGAGCATGGAAAAAGTGGGCGAGCGCTATATCGAAGTGATGGTGGGCGCGCAGCACGTCAATCCGGCGCGCGCGCTGCAGCCGATCAGCGAACGCAGCGTGTTCGGCAAGTCGGTAATGCTGTTCGACGGCGTCGCCCGCACCCAACTGGCCGCCCTGGGCGAAGTACGCACGCCCAGCCTGGCTGACCTGTTTGTCGCGACCATGAAAGGATCGTACCAATGAGCATTTCCCCCATGAACAAGATGCAGTGGCTGATCCGGCGCGAACTGTGGGAGCACAAGGGCATGCTGCTGTGGACGCCCGCCCTGATCGGCATCGTCATGACCGTGCTGGGCGCCCTGATGACGATAGGCACCATCACCAAGGCCAAGATGCGCACGGCGCTGACCATCAATGGCGATGAAGTATCCTGGAACGCCATTTTCAATACGCGCAGCTTCGGTTCGCGCCGCATGGAAATCATCGACGCCGTCGCCAACAACTATATCGTCACGGCCGCGCCGCTGTTCCTGGCGCTGGGTTTCCTCGTCTTTTTCTATTGCCTGAGCGCCCTGCATGACGACCGCCGCGACCGCAGCGTGCTGTTCTGGAAGTCACTGCCCATTTCGGACGCCCAGACGGTGCTGTCGAAAGTGGCCATCGCCCTGCTGGTGGCGCCGCTGATCGTGGCCGCCGCCGCCAGCCTCACCTCGCTGGCGCTGGTGCTGATACTGGGCGGCGTGCTGGCGGCCAACGGCATCTACGTATTTGCCGAACTGCTGGCCTCCCCCGGCCTGTACCTGGGGCCGCTGGGCGTGTTCGGCCTGCTGCCCGTATATTTCCTGTGGGCATTGCCGACCGTCGGCTGGCTGCTGATGGTGTCGAGCTGGGCCAGGTCCAAAGTATTCCTGTGGGCCGTCGGCGTGCCGCTGCTGCTGCTGGTCCTGACGGTCTGGGCCGGCAAGCTGACGCAGACGGAAAGCGACCTTGGCTGGATACAGATGAATGTGATCGGGCGCGCCCTGCTCGGCACCATCCCCGGCGGCTGGTATCTGTTCGAGCCGGCACTGTTGCAACAACTGCATGCGTCAAAGAACATAAACGTGTTCGGCAATTCCTGGTCCAGCCTGAGCCTGCCAGCAGCCTGGCTGGGTGCGGCGGCGGGCGCGGCCCTGATTTACGCCGCCATCCGCCTGCGCCGCTGGCGCGAAGAAGGCTGAGCGCGCTGCCTGCGCCCTGACAAACGCCCCGTCCATTGGGCGCTGGTCAGGGCTTTCGTCCCCGGCCGGCAAATGCACGCCATGGCGGCGCTGCCACTCCCCGGACAGATATCGGCAAGCAATGGATGTTGCCGCTCATGCGGATCGTGCGCGGATCTGCCGCATGGCCGAGGATAGGGCCAGGCGATCGCGTTGCAGAAGGTTGCCGGCGCCGCTACCGCCGGCGCCGTGCGGCGGCAGTCCCAAGGACCAGCGCACGTTCAAACCGTTGCCATGCCAGGAACTACGCCTGAAAGCGGCGCCTATGCGGCGCCATGCGCCAGCCGCGCATACAGCTCGGCCACCCGTTCCACCGTGATGCCCTCGCGCTGCTCCACGGCCAGCGGATGGTCGGTCGGCTCCAGCTCGACAGATGGCCGCACGCCGTCGTCGCGCAGGTGCACGCGGGTTTTCAGGTTCAGGGTAGCCGGATACACGGGCAACTGCGTGCTGAGCCAGCCGGAGAAGGGGCCGATGTGGGAACGCTGCGCATCGTGGAAACAGGCATCCCACGCATCGAAGCTGTCGCCGCTGAGCGACACCCACACGCCCCAGCTGAACGGCTCATCCGCGCCATGCACGGGGATGTCGATGGTGGCGCGCACGAAGCAGTGTTCTTCGTCGACGATGCAGGCGTCGCTGTCCATCTGGCAGCGCGTCGCGCGCTCGGCGGGCGCCATCTGCTCGTACAGCCACGGCGCATCGGCGCCGAAGCTGGGCATACCCGTGTGGGTCTCGCCGCAGGCGCGGCACAGGAAGGAAAAACGCATGCCTGAAGGCCGCCTATTCGAACTGCTTGCGGAATGCCTCGAACTGCGCCGCCAGACCATCGAAGTCGCTGCGCAATTGCAGCACTTCCTGTTCCAGCTGGACCACCCTGCTGCCCTGCTGCGGCGCGCTGACGGCGCCCGCGAAACCGGCCGCCGTCTCGATCTGCGCCAGCGCTTCCTCGCCGCCCAGCAAGTGGCCGTAGCGCGGCTCCTTGGCGCCGGGGGCGACAGCCAGTTTCGCCACCAGCGGCGGGTATTTGTCGATCAAAAACTGCAGGCCGGATTCGACTTCCGCCACGGACTTGAATTCATGCACGCGGCCGCTGCGGCTGCGGATTTCACCGGCCGTCTGCAAGCCGCGCAGCATCAATATCGTCAGGATGGCCAGCTTGTCCTGTTCCAGCGACCACTTGATGCGCATGCGGTGCTCGTACTTGGCGACCCGGGCGCCTGCCTGCGTGATGCCGTTGACGAATTTGCGCTGCATCAAGCGCTGCAGCACGTCGTACACGGTTTCCTCGGACAGGGCCATGACGGGGTCGCGGCTGGACAATTGATTGCAGCCGTTCGTCAGCGCGTTGAGCGACAGCGGATAGCTGTCCGGCGTCAGCGCTTCCTTTTCGGCCAGCACGGCCAGCACGCGGATCTCGAACGGGTCGAGCAGATTCGGATTGTCATTGCTTTTTTCGCCTGCCGTCACATCAGTGTTCATGCCTGTATCCTTAATCAACCAGCTTGTTCATTTGCTCAGAATCCAATTTATCACATTCAGGCACGGCCTGGCAGCAGATGCCCGCCGCCTTCAGCGTGGCGAGGATGGTCTCGATGCGCTGCTCCTGCGCCACGGCGTGCGTGATCAGGCCCTGCAGGGCTTTCGACAGGGGATCGTCGCCGTTCGGCGTGACGCCGTACGCGGCGAACAGGTGCGCCGTGCTGCCTTCACGCAGGGCATTGACATCCTTTTGCACGATGTGCGCGGGGTTGCCCACCGCCGTGGCGCCGGACGGCACGGGTTTCAGCAGCACGGCGTTCGAACCCACCTTGGCGTACTCGCCCACGGTAAAACTGCCCAGCACCTGCGCGCCGGCGCCGACGATGACGCCCCGTTCCAGGGTCGGATGGCGCTTGGCGCCGCTGTGCAGCGAGGTGCCGCCCAAAGTCACGCCCTGGTAGATGGTGCAGTCGTCGCCGACGACGGCCGTCTCGCCGATCACCACGCCGAAACCGTGGTCGATGAAGACGCGGCGGCCGATGACGGCGCCCGGATGGATCTCGATGCCGGTGATGATGCGGCCGATATACGAGATGAAGCGCCCCACCCACTTCATGCGCCGCGTCCAGCACCAGTGCGCCCAGCCGTGCATGACGATGGCATGCAGGCCCGGATAACAGGTCAGCACCTCCCAGCCATTGCGGGCGGCGGGGTCACGTTCAATGATGCTGTTGATATCTTCGCGCAGGTGGTGGAACATAATGAAAATGGATAAGGTGGAACGCAAATGGTAGCGTATTCGGCGGCGTGCTGCCGGAGAGGCAGATAAACAACCGCCGCCTCAAGGGCGGCGGCTTATCAAAGAAGCGCGACAAAACGTTCAGGGCAAGGCGCATTGCCGAAGACAGTACGCAAGTACGGCGAGGCAATGCAACGCCGCCCTGGACGTTTTTTAGCCTTCTTTCGCGATGCGCTGGCGGCGGGCTTCGTACAGGCACACGCCCGACGCCACGGACACGTTCAGGCTCTCGACGGAGCCGAACATCGGGATGCTGACGAGAATGTCGCAGGTGTCGCGCGTCAAACGGCGCATGCCTTCGCCTTCGGAACCCATGACGAGGGCCGTCGGGCCCGTGAAATCGGCCTCGTACAGGCCTTTTTCGCCGTCGTCCGAGGTGCCGATCAGCCAGATGCCGCGGTCCTTCAGTTCGCGCATGGTGCGCGCCAGGTTCGTCACGGTGATGTACGGCACGGTTTCGGCGGCGCCGCTGGCGACCTTGGCGGCCGTGGCATTGAGGCCCACGGCGCGGTCCTTCGGCACGATGACGGCATGCGCGCCGACGCCGTCGGCCACGCGCAGGCAGGCGCCCAGGTTGTGCGGGTCGGTGATGCCGTCGAGAATCAACAGCAGCGGCGGGCCGTCGATGGCGTCCAGCAGCTCGTCGAGGTTGCGCGCCAGCGACAATTGCGAGGCAAACGCGATCACGCCCTGGTGGCGGCGCGTGCCGACGATTTTATCGAGACGCGACGAATCGACGGGCATGACGCGCACGTTGGCCGCCTTGGCGGCGGCGATCATGTCCTTCATGCGGCCGTCGACGCGGCTGGCATCGACGAAAATTTCTTCCACGGACGACGCTTCATGACGCAGACGCGAGGTGACGGCGTGGAAGCCGAAAATCATTTTATTCTTCATTATTTATCGTTTCTTCTTGCTTGTTTTTGATGCAGATACAGTTTTTGCTGCTCGTGGTGCCGCCGCAGCGGGTGCCGCGGCTGGTTTCTTGCCGCCCTTCGGCGCGGCCTTAGGCGCCGCCTTGGAGGCTTCCTTCGGGGCAGCCTTGGCTTGCGCCTTGGCGGCAGGCTTGGCGCCGTTGGAACGGCCGCCGGAACCATTGCCGGACTTGCCGCCGTTGTTGGCGCTGACCTTGATCTCGTGGCGCTGCTCGGTCGCTGGACCGGGCTTGACCATGGATTTCTTCTCGCCCTTGCGCTTGCCGCCGCCGTTCGGCTTGGCCGGCGCATCGTCGCCCGCCAGTTCCGCGTCGGTGACCAGGCGCAGGTCGATCTTGCGCGTTTCCAGGTCGACTCGCGCCACCTGCACCGTCAGACGGTCCGTCAATTGATAACGCTTGCCCGTGCGTTCGCCGCGCAATTCATGGCGCGCATCGTCGTACTGGAAGTAGTCGGTACCGAGCTCGGTCACGTGCACCAGGCCTTCGACAAACAGGGTGTCGAGCTGCACGAACACGCCGAAGGTGGTCACGCCGGTGATGGTGCCCGTGAACTCTTCGCCCAATTTATCTTGCATGAAGTAGCACTTCAGCCACGCCTCGACGTCGCGCGACGCTTCGTCGGCGCGGCGCTCGTTGGCCGAGCAATGCACGCCCAGCGCGTCCCAGATGGTCAGGTCCGTCTTCTTCGGCTTGCCGTCGGCCTTGTCCTTGGCCTGCTGCTTGCGCGTGGCGTTCGACACGTTGGTGTTCAGCACGACCTTATCGGACAGCTTCGGTTCGTATTTCTTGCCTTGCAGAATGGCCTTGATGGCGCGGTGCGTCAGCAGGTCGGGATAGCGGCGGATCGGGCTGGTGAAGTGGGCATACGCCTCGTACGCCAGGCCGAAGTGGCCGATATTGTCCGGGCTGTAGACGGCTTGCTGCATCGAGCGCAGCAGCATCGTCTGCAGCAGCGCGGCGTCGGGACGCTGCTTGATCTGCTGCATCAGGGTCTGGTAATCGGACGCCGACGGCGTGTCGCCGCCCGTCAGGTTCAGGCCAACCTGTTTCAGGAAGGTGCGCACTTGCGTGAGCTTTTCCTTGGTCGGGCTGGCGTGGATGCGGTAAGTGCCTGGATGCTTGTTGCGCAGCAACAAATCGGCGGCGCAGACGTTGGCCGCCAGCATGCACTCTTCGATAATCTTGTGCGCTTCGTTGCGCGTGCGGGGAATGATCTTTTCGATCTTGCCCGCGCTATTGCAGACGATATACGTTTCCGTCGTCTCGAAATCGATGGCGCCCCGCTCCGTGCGCGCTTTCAGCAAGGCGCGGTAGACGGCTTCCAGATTCTGCAGGTGCGGCAGGATGTCCGCGCGGCGCGCCGCCTCGGGGCCCTTGGTATTGCCCAGCACGGCGGCGACTTCATCATACGTGAGGCGCGCGGCCGAATGGATCACGGCCGGGTAGAACTGGTACGCCTTCAGCTCGCCCTTGTCGCTGACGACGGCGTCGCAGACGAGGGTCAAACGGTCGACGGCCGGATTCAGCGAGCACAAACCGTTCGACAGTTTTTCCGGCAACATAGGGATCACGCGGCGCGGGAAGTACACGGACGTACTGCGCTCGATCGCGTCGACATCGAGCGCGTCGTTCGGTTTCACGTAATGGCTGACGTCGGCAATGGCCACGATCAGGCGGAAGCAGTTGGCGCGGCCGATCTTGACGGGTTCGCAATACACGGCATCGTCGAAATCGCGCGCGTCCTCGCCATCGATGGTCACCAATGGCACGTCGCGCAGGTCGACACGGTCTTTCAGGTCGGCGGCGCGCACTTCGAACGGCAGCTTTTCAGCTTGCTTGAGAGCCGCGGCGGAAAAGATGTGCGGCACGTTGAATTTACGCACGGCGATCTCGATTTCCATGCCGGGGTCGTCCAGCGCACCGAGCACTTCGACGATCTTGCCGACCGGCTGCTTGAAGCGCATCGGCTGCTCGGTCAGCTCGACGCTGACGATCTGGCCGGCCTTGGCCTTGCCCAGCGAACCGGTGACGAGAATGTCCTGGCCGATGCGCTGGTCTTCCGGCGCCACCACCCAGGTGCCGTTTTCCTGGATCAAACGGCCGATGACGTGGGTATTGGCGCGCTGCGTGACTTCGACGATCGTGCCTTCCGGGCGGCCGCGGCGGTCCGTGCCGACGATGCGGGCCATGACCTTGTCGCCATGCAAGACTTTCTGCATTTCTTTCTCAGGCAGGAACAGGTCGGCGCTGGCGTCGTCGGGAATGACGAAACCGAAGCCGTCGCGATGGCTCATGACGCGGCCGGCGACGAGCGCGCTCTGGTCGGCCAGGCTGAAAACACCGCTGGCGTCAGACTTGAGCTGGCCGTCGCGCTCCATCGCCTTCAGGCGACGGACCAGGACATCCATGGAATCGGCATGCACTTGCAGCGTTTTCCCGAGAGACTGCGGATCGAGAGGCGCGTTGACGCTGCGGAATATGCCGAGAATGTCCTCCCGGCTGGGGATGGTGTGGGTATTTTGGCTCAAAAGTATTTCTATAGTTGTTATTGACAGTGATCAAACGGAATACAAAGACCGATGACATCACCGTCAATATTGACACGGTGATAGACGGTAGTGTACCGGAGGACGCCTTGGTTTGCCTAACGGACAGCGTAGCGGAAACCGTACAAGCGCCCCGCCGATGAAAAAAAGGAGAAAAGCCGCGCAATGCATTTGACTTCGGCAAATATTGCTCTATAATCTCGGTCTCTTGCAGCGACAAACCTTCACGGGAATGCAGTTGCAGGAAAGCGGTACAGGGTTGATGTGCAGTATGGAGCGCAAGCTCATCTGGCGCAAAACTCTTCAAGCCGCTATAATAGCAGAATTGTTGCGAAGTTATTTTGTAACAAGTACTCGAGCAGTAAAGCAACAAGCAGCATCAGTGCCCACGTGGCGGAATTGGTAGACGCGCATGGTTCAGGTCCATGTGCCTTCGGGTGTAGGGGTTCGAGTCCCTTCGTGGGCACCATTACCTAATTCGCAAAAGAGCCGCAAACTTTCACGAGTTTGCGGCTCTTTTCATTTCCGGCGCCAATCAAGCCTGTCGGCATTCTTGACAGTTGCCGACCGCGCAAGCGCCAAGTCCCTGATTTTAAAACCGAGAACGCTTCTTGCGTGCTGGCTGGCATCCCCACTTCCGGAGTGCCGCCATGAAAATCGTTCTCGCCGCCCTCGCACTGGCATTGCCCGCCAGCACCCTCGCCTCGCCCCTGTTCCATCTGCAGTACGTGCCCGGCACCTCGCTGCAGGCGCAGCAGGGATTCCAGGCGGCGGCCGCGCGCTGGTCGCGCGTGCTGAAAGACCATGTCACCATCGACCTGACGGTGGGCTTCAATACACTGGGCGGCAACATCCTGGGGCAAACGGGTTCGTCGGAAGCGTTTTACCGCTACAGCGACTTTCGCGGCGCCCTCGCCGCCGACGCCAGCTCCGCCATCGACCAGCGGGCGCTGGCGCACCTGCCCACGGGCGACAGCTTCGGCATGCTGATCAACCGCACGGCCAACAATCCCAACGGCCCCGGCAGCGCCCTGCCCTATGTCGACAACAATGGCGACGCCAACAATCAATATCTGTCGCTGAGCAATGCGCAAGCCAAGGCCGTCGGCCTGGCGCCGCCGCCGCAATCGCTGGACGGCTGCATCGGCAATTGCGACGGCTTCATCCAGTTCAACAGTGATTTCAATTTCGATTTCGATCCCGGCAATGGCATCGGCGCCAACAGCATCGACTTCATCGGCGTGGCCATGCATGAAATCGGCCACGCGCTGGGCTTTCTCAGCGGCGTGGACATTCTCGACTTCAACTCGCCGCCGCTGGGCGGCCCCTACGACGATTCGGAATTTACCTACGTTTCCGGACTGGACCTGTTCCGCTACTCGGCCGAGAGCGCCGCGGCCGGCGTGATCGACTGGACGGCCGACAAGCGCGACAAGTATTTCTCGCTCGACGGCGGCGCCACGCGCGGACCGCTGTTCGCCAACGGCGCTTACCACGGCGACGGCGACCAGGCCAGCCACTGGCGCGACAACCTGCACCTGGGCATCATGGACCCGACGGTGGCGTACGGTGAATTGCTGCGCCTGCGCCGGAACGACCTGATGGCCCTCGACGCCATCGGCTGGGATATCGCCCCGAACGCCATCCCGGCGCCGTGCACCGCATGGCTGCTATGCCTGGGGCTGGGGCTGCTGGCGCTGCGGCAAAGACGCTAAACACGCTGAAAAAACAGGCAGTTTTCATAGGGAAAAGCCATTTTCGGAAGAAAAACCATGTTTCTTGAAGAAAAGTGCAAAATGTTGATTGACCGAATGCGCGCCAGCCCTTATGATTTTGTCCTCGCTGCAGAACACGCAGCGACAAGCAGCAAGCAGCAAGAATGCCCACGTGGCGGAATTGGTAGACGCGCATGGTTCAGGTCCATGTGCCTTCGGGTGTAGGGGTTCGAGTCCCTTCGTGGGCACCACCAGCAACGAGTTGTTCATCGTTGTGGTCCGCAGTAAAAAGTAGTAAGGTAGCACAGCAGTCAGCAGCAACAATGCCCACGTGGCGGAATTGGTAGACGCGCATGGTTCAGGTCCATGTGCCTTCGGGTGTAGGGGTTCGAGTCCCTTCGTGGGCACCACCAGCAACGAGTCGTTTTCGTTGTAGTCCGCAGTACAGTAGTGAGATACAGCAGTAAGCAACAAGCAGCATCAGTGCCCACGTGGCGGAATTGGTAGACGCGCATGGTTCAGGTCCATGTGCCTTCGGGTGTAGGGGTTCGAGTCCCTTCGTGGGCACCATTACCTAATTCGCAAAAAAGCCGCAAACTTTCACGAGTTTGCGGCTTTTTTCATTCCAGTGACCCGTCCTGGAATAAGTTGACACTTTTTCGTTACAGAGAAGGAGTGTCCGATGGAACAAGGGTTTCGACGCAGTCAGCGAGATTACAGCCTGGCTTTTAAATTGAGCGTTGTCGAGCAGGTTGAAAAAGGCGAGATGACGTACA
>NZ_NEGZ01000068.1 GCF_002127585.1 Janthinobacterium sp. GW458P | reverse complement strand
ATAGCAAGTTGGTCCCACCCCTTCCCATCCCGAACAGGACCGTGAAACAACTTTGCGCCGATGATAGTGCTGCAACCAGTGTGAAAGTAGGTTATCGTCAGGCTTGTTATTTGCTGAAACAGCCGCCGGCTGTTTCATCTAGAAAAAAACCCGCTCAGCAATGAGCGGGTTTTTTTTCGTCTGGCGCTTCCTTGCCACTCCTTTCCTTTTCAGGCACCCACCTGGTGTGCATAAAATACAACAACTTTCAGCATTTATATAAGTGCTTATATAAATGCTGTTACTATCGCTACATGAAACAAGGACTCGGAACACAACTACGCCACCTGATCGAACTGCTGGACGGCGCCGTCCAGCAAGCCTACGCGGACGCTGGCCTCGATTATCGGCCACGCTACACGCCCGTGATGCGGGTGCTGGCGCAACAGCAGAGCGCGACCATCGGCCAGCTGGCTGAGCTGGCAGGCATCACGCAGCCAGCGGTCACCCAAACGGTGGCACTGATGAAAAAGGAAGGCTTGCTGCTGGTGGCTGCCGATGGCGAGGATGGTCGCCAGCGCGTGGTACGCCTGAGCAGCAAGGGCGAGGCACTGCTGCCCCGCCTGCAAACTTGCTGGCAGGCGACCAAGTGTGCTGCCGACAGCCTGGATGCGGAATTGGCATTTCCTTTATCCACATGCCTGGCGCAAGCCATCACGATGCTGGAACAGCGCTCATTTGGCGAGCGCATCCGGGATACAAGCAAGCAGGTAAAAACAACGCCCTGAAAACTATCTGAGGAAAGCGACGATGGACAGCACCCTGAGCATGGCAACAAAAAAATCCCCTCTGGCCCGCTTGATGGCCTATCCCCTGGTGCAGATTGTGCTGGGCATGGTTCTCACCTTTGCCGGGATACCGCTGGTGATGGGCATCGCTTCGCAACTGGTGGAAAAGCCCTACCGCATCTTGTGGCCGCAGTTGCTGGCGGCAATACTGGTGTGGTGCGGCTACCGTTTCTATGTGCGCCACATCGAAAAGCGCCAGCCGACCGAGTTGGCAATGCCGGGCATGGCGCGTGAACTGGGGCGTGGACTGCTGCTTGGCGCCGGGCTGGTCTGCCTCACCTTTGTCGTGCTGGCAGCGCTGGGCGTATATCAGTTGAGCGGCGTCAATGCCGTGCATGCCGCGTTGTTGCTACCGCTGGCCGAACTGGTGCTGGTCGGCATGGCCGAGGAAATGATGTTTCGCGGCATCCTGTTCGGCGTGACGGCACGTGCGCTGGGCAGCAAGGCCGCCATCGTGATTTCATCGCTGGTGTTCGCCCTGGCCCATTTGCCCAATGCCGGTTTTTCGCTGCTGGCCATCGCCGCGATTGTCACCTATGGCGTGCTGCAGGCCGCACTGTACATGCGGACGCGCCGCCTGTGGGTTTGCATCGGCACACATGTCGGCTGGAATTACTGTGTCAGCCAGGTATTTTCCTCGACGGTATCGGGCCATGCGGCCACGGATGGCCTGCTGCGCGGCGAACTGGCCGGCAATGTCATGCTGACGGGCGGCGCCTTCGGTGTGGAAGCGTCGCTGGTGACGATCCTGCTAATCGGCGCCGTCGCCGCCTATGTGCTGCGCCTGGCCTTTGCCGGCGCACCACGCTAGGCCGCTGCACCGTCCTTATTGGCCAGCCACCGCCGGCGTGGCGCCGCTCCTGGCCACCCACTCGATCAGCGCATCGACGGCGGCGCGGCCATTGCCGTTGCCCACCAGGTCGCTATTGATCATGGCGACGACCACGCATAGCTGGTTGTTGGCGTCAGGTACATAGCCAGCGATGGCCACGACATTCTTTAATGTTCCCGTCTTGATGCGGGCGCGCGCGGCGGCCGGGCTGTTCAGCAGGCGCTTGCGCATGGTGCCGTCCAGCGCGACGATGGGCAGACTGGACTGGAACTCGGGCGCCCACGGACTTTGCTGCATCGCCTGCAGCACGCCGGCCATTTGCGCTGGCGCAATGCGTCCCGTGCGCGACAGGCCGGAACCGTTGTCGACCAGCATGCCCTGGGTGTCGATATGGTGCCGCTGGAACCATTCCTGGATCACTTGCCGCGCCCGCGTGGCCGTGTCTTCCGGCGCCGCCATGGCGACGGGACGGCTGCCCAGCCATCCATCGCTTTGCAAGCTGCCCAGGCTCAGGAACAGGGTGCGGGCCAGGGTGTTGTCGGAGGTCTTGTTGATATCGCGCAAGACTTCCGGCAAGGCGCGCGCCACATGGTCGGCCAGCATGCGCGTGCCCACCGGTTCGGCCGTCGGCGGCAAGCCCGTCAACGGCGCTTCGCGCACCGTGCCCGTGATCGCGCCGCCCAGGCGTTTCCAGGTGGCGCGGAACAGCCGGTCCGCATAATCATTGCGGTCGAGCACATTGATGCTGGTGGCCTTGCTGCAATTTTGCGGGAAGGTGCCGTGCAGTATCACCTGCAGCTTGCCGCCCGCATCGCGCCGGTATTCGGGCGGGCGCCAGCCATCTTCCCATCGCGCGCAATTGCCCTTGACCAGTTTCATGTCGCTCGTGATGCTGACGTTCTCGAGCGCCGGCTGCATCAGGATGCTCAATTGCCGGTCCGTCGAGTTCATGTTGATATCGATCAGATTGGTGTTCAATAACAAGGCATCGGGGATGACGTTGTAGCGGAACTCGGCCGACTCGTCGAACGGTGGTGCACCGAGGTCGGGCCGGGCCGGCTGGAACAGCTGGCGGTCGAGGATCAGATCGCCCTTGATTTTCACGATGCCCTGGTTGCGCAGGGTTTGCAGCATGTGCGCCAGCACGTCCGCGTTGAAATCCGTGTCGGCGCCGCCGCGCAGGATCAGGTCGCCCTTCAGTACGCCATTGATGACGTCGGCGCTGGTGCGCAGTTCCGTGCGGCCGCGGAAGATGGGACCTAATTGCTCCAGGCCCACGGCCGTCGTCACCAGCTTCATGGTGGACGCGGGCTGCATGCTGCGCTCAGCTCCATGCGACAGCACGGTGGCGTTGCCGCGCAAGACGATGGCGCCCATGGCGTCTTCGGGAATATTCGCGCTGCGCAGCAGCAGGCTGACGGATTCGGGCAGTTGCGCCTGCGCATTGGACAAGCCTATGCCAGCCAGCAAGGCGGCGATGAGGATGGGACGAAACATGGCGCTCCTTAGTGGAAAAAGACGTAGGCAACGAAGACGGCCGTGATCACGCCAGCCAGATCGGCGATCAGGCCGGCCGTGATGGCATAGCGCGTCTTGCGGATGCCGACGGAGCCGAAGTACAGGGCCACGATATAGAAGGTGGTGTCGGCCGAACCCTGGAAGACGCAGGCCAGGCGGCCGACAAACGAGTCGACGCCGTAGGTGTTCATGGCGTCGATCATCATGGCTTTCGAGCCGGAGCCGCTGAGCGGCTTCATCATGGCCGTCGGCAGGGCCGGCACGAAGTCCGTATTGATGCCCAGGTTGGCGAAGAACCAGTTCATGCCGCTCATCAGGAAATTGAACACGCCCGCGTTGCGGATCACGCTGATGGCCACCAGCATGCCGACCAGGTAGGGAATCACGGTGATCGAGGTCTGGATGCCGCCCTTCGCCCCCTCAATGAAGGCGTCGTACACGTTCACCTTCTTGCGCAGCGCGCCGATGATGAAGATGGCGATGACGCTGATCAACACCAGGTTGCTGACCACCTTCGAGACCAGCTCGATTTCCTGCTTCGTCAGGTATTGGGTGAAGTACCAGATCATGGCGACGATGGCGCTCGTCATGCCGCCCATCCAGCCCAGCACGACCCTGTTGAGCAGGTTGATGCGCTGCTTGATGGACACCGTGATGATGCCGACCATGGTGGCGACGTAGGTGGCGATCATGCACGGGATAAAGATGTCGGACGGGTCGGCCGCGCCGAGAATCGAGCGCTGCGCCATGATGGCCAGAGGAATCAGGGTCAGGCCCGAGGTGTGCAGCACCAGAAACATGATCTGCGCATTCGTCGCCTCTTCCTTGTTCGGATTCAAGGTCTGCAGGCTTTCCATGGCCTTCAGGCCGAACGGCGTGGCCGCATTGTCCAGGCCCAGCAGATTGGCCGAGAAATTCATCACCATGTGGCCGGTGGCCGGATGGTCTTTCGGAATTTCCGGGAAGATGCGCGAAAAGAAGGGCGCGATGACTTTCGCCAGCCAGCCGATGATGCCCGCCTTTTCGCCGATGTTCATGATGCCCAGCCATAAGGTCATCACGCCCGCCAGCGGCAGGGCGATATCCATCACGCCCATGCGCGCCGTTTCGAAGGTGCCGTCAATGATGCGCTTGAAGATATCGGTATCGCCGAGAAACAGCCACTGCAGCACTGCGGCCAGGAAGCCAACGAGGAAAAAGCCGGACCAGATGTAATTAAGTGCCATATGCGATCAGTTCTGTATTTCGGGGAGGTGAAAAGGTGCTGCAAGCAAAGTATAGAGGCAGCCCGATACGAGTTGATGAAAGAATGCAGCAATCGCATGCCAAAAAGTTATAAGCTGGCAGCCTGTTTTCATTGGCGCCCCGTCGCTTGCCCGCGTAGTGTGGGGGATGCCCGTCGCTTATCGCCGTTCCTTACCCTTGTCTGCAATGGATCACTGATGATGTTTTTACGCAAAACCGCCTGCGCCGCCGGCCTGGCCCTGTTGACGCTATTTACCGCGCCCGGCCATGCCGCCACCGATGCCCGCGCGAACAAGACCTTGCACTTGTTTTTGAGCACCAGCGAGACGGGCCTGGACCCGGCCGTGGCGTCGGACCTGGCCAGTTTAAATTTGATGGAAAACATCTTTGACCCGCTGCTGCGCTATGACTACCTGGCGCGCCCCGTGCAGTTGCAGGGCAACACGGCGCGCGGCTTGCCCACCGTGGAAGATGGCGGCCGCACGTATACCTTTCACTTGCAGCCCGGTATTTTCTTTACCCCCGATCCCGCCTTCAAGGGCCGGCCGCGCGAAGTGACAGCGCAGGACTACGTCTACAGCCTGACGCGGCTGTATGACCCCGGCCTGAAGTCGCCATGGCTGTTCTTGCTGGAAGACAAGCTGGTGGGCGATGCGGCCCTGAAAGCCAAATTCAGCTACGACACGCCGATCGCCGGCTTGCAGGCGCTGGACAAATACACCCTGCGCATCCGCCTCAACGCCATCGATCCGAATTTCCTGTTTTACCTGGCCATGCCGGCCACTGCCGTGGTGGCGCGCGAAGTGGCCGAAGCGTATGCGGCGCCGGGGCAGGTCGGCAACCACCCCGTGGGCACGGGACCGTTCCTGGTGAAGGAGTGGAAACGCAGCGACAAGATCGTGCTGCAGGCCAACCCGACTTTCCGCCCCACCGTGTTCCATACGGAAACCAAGGCGCTGGCCGCCTTGCCGGCCGATGCGCGCGCCATCGCCGCCGCGCTGGAAGGCAGGCAATTACCGCTGGTCGAGCGCATCGAGGTGCGCATCGTTGAGGAATATCAATCGCGCATGCTGGGATTCCTGAAAGGCGAATTCGATTACCTGGAGCAAGTGCCGGAATCGATGACGGACATGGTGCTGGAAAACGGCGCCCTGAAACCGGCGCTGGCCGCCAAGGGCTTGCAGCTGACGCGCTTTCCCGTGCTGCAGACGTATTACATGTGGATGAATATGGACGATCCCGTGCTGGGCGGCACGAGCAAGGACAAGCTGGCCCTGCGGCGTGCCATCGCCCTCAGCTACAACAGCCGCGAAGACATCGCGCTATTAAAAAAGGGGCTGGCCTTGCCGGCGCAGTCGCCGCTGCCGCCGAATGTGCTCGGCTACGACAAGCACTACCGCAGCCCCGTCGGCTACGATCCGGCGCTGGCGCGCGCCCTGCTGGAGCGCTTCGGCTACAAGGCGGGCCCGGACGGCTTCCGCACGCAGCCGGACGGCACGCCCTTGATGTTGACCATGCATACGGAGCCGAGCACGGTGGGGCGGCTGCGCGATGAGTTGTGGCGGCGCAACCTGAACGCCATCGGCCTGCGCGTGGAGTTTAAAAGCGACAAGAAGACGGAAATCATCAAGGCTTCGCGCCTGGGCAAGGTGCAGATGTTCGAGACCAACTGGATCGCCGACTTCCCCGATGGTGATAACTTTATGCAATTGTTGTATGGCGGCAACGTCGGCCGCGCCAACTATGCCCGCTTCAACTTGCCCGATTACAATAAACGCTATGAGGAGGCGCGCCTGCTATCCGATACGCCGCGCCGACGCAGTCTGTACTTCGACCTGTTTCAGCTGATCCACGCTTACACGCCGTGGGTGCTGCTGACGCATCCCATCTCTGCCGACCTGCAGCAACCGTGGCTAAAAAACTACAGGCGCCACCCCGTGGAATTCACGTCCTGGCGCTATCTGGACGTCGATCCCGCCAAGGGCCGCCCCGCAGGCAAGTGACCACGTCGCTGGAAAGGGCATTCATTCCAAAAAGTTATGGTTAGGAAACCATTTTTCATTGGCTGGGCCCGGATGCATCGCGCTACTCTGAAAATGAAAACAAATAAAGTAAAGCGCTGGCGTCATAAAAAAATGTACTGCGAGACAGACGCCGCGACCTTACAAAACAGCCTGAGCTTGAGAACTCAAGCTTCGATTGCCCAACAAGGAGAGACCAGTGAAATTGAAGAAACTAGCGCAGTTGGTGGCATTGATGGGGGTGGTGGGGCCGGTGATGGCACAGGAAGCGGCTCCATCAGCAATGCAAAGGGTCGAAGTGACGGGCAGCAGCATCAAGCGCGTCGCCAAGGAAGGCGCGCTGCCGGTGCAAGTCATCACCTTTGACCAGATGGAAAAGCAGGGCATCACGACGGCCGAGCAACTGGTGCGCACCTTGTCGGCGAATGGCACAGGTGCCGAGAACATGACTTCGGGCAATAACGTATTTGGCGCCGACGCCGACCGTCTTGCCGGTGGCGCCTCGTTCGCCTCGCTGCGCGGGCTGGGACCGGGCGCGACCTTGGTACTGCTGAATGGCCGCCGCGTGGCCACGCATGGTGCCAGTGGCCGTGCCGTCGACTTGAATTCCATTCCGCTGGGCGCAATTTCTCGTGTGGAAATCCTCAAGGATGGCGCCTCGGCCATCTACGGCACGGACGCCATCGGCGGCGTGATCAATTTCATTCTGAAAACCAATTACAGCGGCGTGGAAGCGTCCGTTTCCACCAACGATACGCAGGCAGGCGGCGGCGCCACGCGCCGCGCCTCGCTCCTGGCAGGCACGGGTTCGCTGGAAGAAGACCGCTACAACATCATGGCCAGCCTGACCGTCGATAAAGCGCAACAGCTCAATGGCCGTGACCGCTCCTTCGTCAACGGCTACCAGCCGGGCCGTGGCCTGTCGCCCGACACCACGGGCACGCCATTCGCCAACCAGATGTCGGGGCCGGGCACGGCACTGCAAATCCCCAATCCTGATCCGACAAAACCAGGGACGTTTATTGGCGGTTACACCTTGCCTGGCGACCCGACGGTGTATCTGCAAGCCAATCCCCTGAGCTTCCAGGGAAAGTGCGACAGCATCGCCGGCATGTCGCAGTATCAGACGGCACTGTGGAAAGACGTGACCTCACCGCGCAGCACCACGCATTCGTGTGCGTATGACTACGGCGCCGACTATGTGCTGCAATTTCCCGTCGAGCGGGCCAATTTTCTGTCGCGTGGAACTGTCCAACTGGCGCCCGACCACCGCATGTTTGTCGAAGTGCTCGGTTCGCGCACCAAGGCCACGGCGATCCTGACGCCGATGCAGGTTCAGGCGACCGTCGCCAACAAGAATCTGTATCCGGTCGGCGGCGCGTATTACCAGGACTTGTCGGCCTATATCCCGACGTTCGACAAGAGCAAACCGATTTCCTACAAATGGCGCGCCAATGACGTGGGCAACCGCACGCAGGAAAACACGACCGACAATGCGCGCGTGCTGCTGGGTTTTGAAGGCAACTTCGGCAAGTGGGATTACAAGGCCGGCATTTCGCGTGCGGAAAGCAGTACCAAGACCAAGCTGACCGATGGCTATTCCTACACGGACAAGCTGTACGCGGCCCTGGCCACGGGCATCATCAACCCGTGGGTGGGCGCCGGCCAGAGCCAGACGGAAGCGGCCAGGCAATTGATCGAATCGACCAAGTTCCGCGGCGCCTTCCAGCACGGCAAGACGACCCTGACGCAGATCGACGGTTCCGTCTCGGGCGAGCTGTTCCAGCTGCCGGCCGGCGCGCTGGCCGTGGCGGCCGGTTTTGATTTCCGCCGCGAAGGCTATAACTTTGCGCAAGACGTCGATGCCACGCAAATTCTGCTGGCGCCAGGCAATGCAGCACTGAGCGACGCCAGCCGCACCGTCAAGGCCGTGTATGCCGAGCTGCTGGTGCCGGTCATGAAAGACCTGGAAATGCAGCTGGCCATCCGCCGCGACGATTACAGCCTGGTGGGCGCGACGACGAATCCGAAAGTGGCCTTCCGCTACCAGCCGGCCGATTTCCTGCTGTTCCGTGGTTCGGCCAGCAAGGGTTTCCTCGCGCCAAGCTTCCAGCAGCTGTATTCCGGTTCGCTGAGCCAGGAATTGCCGAACGGCGTGGTTGACCAGGAAGGTTGCGCCAAGCATCCGGGCGTGCCCGAATACTGCGCCATCGACCGCCTCGACTACAGGACGGGCGGCAACAAGAACCTGAAGCCGGAAACGTCGAAGCAGGGCAGCGTCGGCTTTGTCATTGAACCGGTGAAGGGCTATTCCGCCTCGTTCGACTACTGGGCCATCAACACCCAGGACCGCATCCTGAACCGCACGCCGCAAATCGTGCTGGCCAACTACCAGGCGCTGAACCAGTACATCCACCGCAATCCGGACGGCACCATCGAGTACGTGCAGGCGGGCTGGATCAATGCGGCAGGCAGCCGCGTGCGCGGCCTCGACGTGGGCTTGCGCGGCGAAGGCAAGATCCGGGACGCGAAATGGACGGCGACCCTGGATGGCACGTATATGGACAGCTTCAAGTTTGCGGAATATCAAGGCCAGGAATACCAGGAACTGGTCGGCAAGTTCTATACGCGCGACCTGTACTTGCGCTGGAAACATAACGCCAGTCTCGGCGTGTCGCGCGGCGACTGGAGCGGCTTGCTGGTGCAGAGTTTCTCGTCGGGCTACAAGGACCAGTTGCCGAACGGCGGCAAGGGTATGCCGCCGCCGGGCTTCAAGCCGGACGTGTCCAGCTACACCACGTATAACTTGTCGGGCACCTACACGGGCTTCAAGAATACCACCATTACCGTGGGCATCCAGAACCTGTTCGACCGCGATCCGCCGTTCACCGCGCACAACGTGGATGAAGTGGTGGGCGCCGGCTGGGACCCGCGCGTGGCCGACCCGCGCGGCCGCTCGCTGTCGTTCCAGCTGAAGTACAAGTTCATGTAAGGCGGCCATGCCGGCGGCAATCCTGTCGGCATGCTAACCTCGTGCGGCGGCGCCTGGCGTCGCCGTTTTTATTCCAGGAAAGGGCCGCATGTCCAGTCAGACCAATCTCAGCCGGCGCCGCTTCGGCGGCTTGCTGGCCGCCACCGTCGGGGCGGCAGGCACACCGGCATGGGCGGCGGCCGCGCAAGGAAAGGGCAAACGCATGCAACAGCAACACGCATTGATCAAACCGGCGCGCCTGCGCGACGGCGACCTGGTGGCCATCATCGCACCGGGCGGCTTTACGGATGAGGAGTCCATCGCCAAGGCCCAGCGCAATATCGAATCGCTGGGACTGCGCGCCAGCCTGGGCAGCAACATCCGCGCCGTGCACGGCAACTATGCGGGCACGGTGCAGCAGCGCCTCGACGATCTGCATGCGGCGTTCGCCGATCCCGAGGTCAAGGCGATCTGGGCCATCCGTGGCGGTTCCGGCTGCATTTCGCTGCTGGCGCTGCTCGACTATGGCTTGATCCAGCGCAATCCGAAAGTGCTGATCGGCTACTCCGACATCACGGCCCTGCATCTGGCCATCGCCAGCCAGACGGGCCTGGTGACTTTCCACGGGCCCGTGGCTTCATCGACGTTTTCCGACTACACGGTGACGCAGCTGCGCAATGTGCTGATGACGCCGCAAGACAGCTACACGATCCCTATGGCGCTGGACAACCACCGCCGCGCGCAGACGCAGCCGAACTTCGCCATCCGCACCGTGCATGGCGGCCAGGCTACGGGACGCTTGACGGGTGGCAACCTGTGCATGGTCAGCGCGCTGGCCGGCACGCCGTATGCGGCCGATTTCCGCGAGCACATCCTTTTCCTCGAAGAAATCAATGAAGTGCCGTACCGCATCGACCGCATGCTGTGCCAGCTCGACCTGTCCGTCGGTTTCAAGCACGCGGCGGCCTTGATGCTGGGCATCTTCGAGCATTGCGAGGCGGCCGAGGGCGACACGGCGCTGAGCCTCGACGCCACCCTGGACCAGCATTTGCAGCCCTTGCGCGTGCCGGCCGTCAGCGGCTACTCGTTTGGCCACATCCGCCACCAGTTCACGCTACCAATGGGCATATTGGCGACCCTGGATGCGGACCGGCAAACCCTGACCTTGCTGGAGCCGGCCGTCTGCTAGCGTACGGTGCAGCGGGGCGCTTGTCAGTATGCTAGTGTGATAAGGCGTGGCACGAGGCCGCGCCGCCTTCTACACCGCACCCGACATGATCAACCGCCACGCCAGTACCTACATCCTCAGCCACCCGCTGGCCTTTGCGCTGCAGGTGCTCAAGGCTTTCCGCGCCAACCAGGGCTTGCTGCTGGCGGGCGCCGTCGCGTATTACTCGCTGCTGTCCATCGTGCCCCTGCTGATGCTGGTGGTGGTGGCCCTGTCGCACGTGATCGCGCAGGATGAGTTGCTGCAAACAATCGGCCATTACCTGGAATGGCTGGTGCCGGGCCAGTCGAAGGCCATCGTGGCCGAGATCGCGCATTTTCTCGACAACCGGGGCGTGATCGGCTGGCTGCTGCTGCTGACCATGCTGTTTTTCAGCTCGCTGGCGTTTACCGTGCTGGAAAACGCCATGAGCGTGATCTTCATTCACCGCGTCGCCATCCGCCGCCGCCATTTCCTCATTTCCGCAGTCTTGCCGTACTGCTACATCTTGTGCCTGGGCGTGGGCATCTTGCTCATCACCGTGGTGGCGGGCAGTTTGCAGGTGATGAGCGAGGAAAGCGTGCGTTTCCTGCGCCACGACTGGGGCCTGGAAGGCGTGTCCGGCGTGCTGCTGTATATGCTGGGGCTGGCAGGCGAAATCCTCGTGCTCAGCTCGATCTACCTGGTCATGCCGGTGGGACGCTTGTCGATCACGCATGCGCTGATCGGCGGCGTGACGGCGGCCCTGCTGTGGGAAATCGCCCGCCATGTGCTGGTCTGGTATTTTTCGACCTTGTCGCAGGTCAATATCGTGTACGGTTCGATGACGACGGCCATCGTTGTCATGTTCAGCCTGGAAATCGGCGCCACCCTGCTGCTGCTGGGCGCGCAAGTGATTTCCGAATATGAAAGAGTGGCCCGCGGCGGCGAAGAGGACAAGCCGCTGGCGCTAAGGACTTGATTTAAAGTATGGCTTCAATTCGTTGTTGCACCGCACAAAAAGCTGTGCTATACTCCGTTCAGTGATTGAGATTTGGCAACAAATCATCTCACCATCCAGGCTCAGCGCGGCGACCGACAGGTGTAATGTCGATGGCGTGACAGTGCGAAAGCGTGGATTTTGTAATTCCGGATACGTTGGTCGATTTACACTTGGAGTCACCATGCAGATAGCATGGGAGTCCGAAAATCAGGAGGCACTTTGCAGATAGCACTGGCGTCCATGACACGATTAAAGCATTGGTAATACATTGGAACGAAGCCTACCCTGAGTAGGCTTTTTTTTCGTCTGGTGGGCGCGTTTATAAACCTACTGCGCAGCCCGCTCTCGAATCGGCGTTACTCGCCGTACCGAAGTACGGCTGCGTTACTCAATCCGATATCGGGCTTGCTCGCTACGGTTTCTAAAAGCGCCGAGACTGTTACTTCCAAATACTTTTACAAGGCCCTGGCGATCAGGATTTTCTGGATATCGCTCGTGCCCTCGTAAATCTGGCATACGCGCACGTCGCGGTAGATGCGCTCGACGGGGAAGTCGGACACATAACCATAGCCGCCGTGCACCTGGATGGCGTCCGAGCAGACTTTTTCCGCCATTTCCGACGCAAACAGCTTGGCCATGGCCGCTTCCTTCAGGCAGGGCAGGCCCGCATCCTTCATGGCCGCCGCGTGGCGTATCAGCTGGCGCGCCGCCTCGATCTGCGTGGCCATGTCGGCCAGGCGGAATTGCACGGCCTGGTGTTCATAGATGGGCTTGCCGAAGCTTTCCCGCTCGCGTGCGTACTGCAGGGCCGCTTCATACGCGGCGCGCGCCATGCCCACGGCTTGCGAGGCGATGCCGATGCGTCCGCCTTCCAGGCCGGACAGGGCGATCTTGTAGCCCTGTCCTTCTTCGCCGATCAAATTTTCCGCCGGGATGCGGCAGTTCTCGAACAGGATTTGCGCCGTGTCCGACGAATGCTGGCCCATCTTCTGCTCCAGTCCCGCCACGATGTAGCCTGGCGTGTTCGTCGGCACCCAGAAGGCGCTGATGCCGCGCTTGCCGGCCGCCTTGTCGGTGACGGCCATGACGATGGCCACGTCCGCATACTTGCCGCTGGTAATGAACTGCTTCGTGCCGTTGATCACGTATTCATTGCCATCGCGGCTGGCCGTCGTGCGCAGGGCGGAGGCGTCGCTGCCCGTGTGTGGTTCCGTCAGGCAAAACGCTCCCAGCATCGCGCCTTGCGCCAGCGGACGCAGCCACTGTTCCTTTTGCGCATCGTTGGCATACATCATGGCGATGCTGCACACGGGGCAATTATTCACGGAAATGATGGTCGAGGTGCCGCCATCGCCTGCGGCGATTTCTTCCAGCACCAGGGCCAGCGACACGTAGTCGAGGCCGGCGCCACCGAGCGCTTCCGGCACGGCCACGCCAAAGGCGCCCAGCGCGGCCAGTTCCTGCAATTCTTCCTTGGGGAAATGATGTTCCTTGTCCCAGCGGGCCGCGTTGGGCGCCAGGCGCTCGCGCGAAAAACTGCGCAGCGCTTCCTGGATCATCGATTGTTCTTCATTGAGTATCATGGGACGTCGTCTCGTATATTTTTATAGTGGATTCGGGGAGTTACCAGGCGATGGGCTTGCCGTCGTAGTTGCGGAACACGGCCTTGTCCGTGGCCGGCAGGCTGGCCAGGGTGGCGCGGATGCCGGCGGCGCTTTCTTCCGGGGAAATATCGGCGCCGGCGCCGCCCATGTCCGTGCGCACCCAGCCCGGGTGGAAGGCCACGCAGCTGACGCCTTGCGGGCCATGCACGAGGGACGTGTCGATCAGCACGGAATTCAGGGCGGCCTTGCTGGCGCGGTACAGCGAACCGCTGGGGTTGCCCCGCTCGCTCAGGGAACCCATGTGCGAAGACAGCACGGCCAGCTTGCCCCTGGCATTGGCCACCAGCGGCGCCAATATCGGCAGCAGGCGCATGGCGGCCAGCACGTTGGTGTGCATGACGAGGTCGAAATCGGCCTGCGCGGGAAAACCGTCGTGGCGCGGGCCGTACACGCCCGCGTTGAGGATGGCCACGTCGAGCTTTTCATCGTCGAGCTTCCAGCCCAGGCCGGCACAGCCTTCCACGTCCGTCACGTCGAGCTGGTGCGCTTCGGCGCCCAGTTGCTTGAGGGCCTCGCAGGCGTCCGGCGTGCGCGCCGTGGCGATGACCCGCCAGCCATCGTGGCGGTATTGACGGACGAGCTCGTGGCCGATGCCGCGCGAGGCGCCGATGATCAATGCGGTAGGCATGTTTTTTCTCCCTGGTAGTCAAATGAAAAGGCGCGCACCGTGAACTGCCGTGCGCGCCCGTGCTCAGGAAGAGCTTATACCAGTTCGATCGCCATCGCCGTCGCTTCGCCGCCGCCGATGCACAGCGCCGCCACGCCGCGCTTGCCGCCCGTTTTCTTCAGGGCGCCCAGCAGGGTGACGATGATGCGCGCGCCCGAGGCGCCGATCGGGTGGCCCAGCGCGCACGCGCCGCCGTGGATGTTGATCTTGCTGTGCGGGATGTCGAGGTCGTGCATGGCGGCCATCGGCACGGCGGCGAATGCTTCATTGATCTCGAACAAGTCCACATTGCTGCTGCTCCAGCCCGTCTTGGCGTAGAGTTTTTTCACCGCGCCGATGGGGGCCGTGGTGAACTCGTTCGGCGCCTGCGCGTGCGTGGCGTGGCCGTGGATTGTCGCGAGGATGGTGCAGCCCAGTTTTTTCGCCGTCGATTCGCGCATCAGCACCAGGGCTGCCGCGCCATCGTTGATTGACGAAGACGAGGCGGCCGTGATGGTGCCATCCTTCTTGAAGGCGGCCTTTAACGTCGGGATTTTTTCCAGGCGGGCCTTTTGCGGGCCTTCGTCGATGCTGACGATGGTGTCGCCGCCGCGGCCGGCGACAGTCACGGGCACGATTTCCCAGGCAAAACTGCCGTCCTTGGTGGCCGCTTGCGCGCGTTTCACGGATTCGATGGCAAACGCATCCTGCGCTTCGCGCGTGAAGCTGTACTGGCTGGCGCACTCTTCGGCAAACGTGCCCATCGAGCGGGCATTGCCCTTTTCATCGCGGCTGTAGGCGTCTTCCAGGCCATCCATCATCATGTGGTCGTAGATCATGCCGTGGCCGATGCGGTAGCCGCCGCGCGCCTTCGGCACCAGGTAGGGGGCGTTGGTCATCGATTCCATGCCGCCCGCCACCACCACGTCGGCGCTGCCGGCGAGCAAGGTATCGTGCGCGAACATGGTCGTCTGCATGGCCGAGCCGCACATTTTCGACAGGGTCACGGCGCCGGTGGAGTCTGGCAAGCCGGCCTTGCGCAAGGCCTGGCGCGCGGGCGCCTGGCCCTGGCCGGCCATCAGGCAATTGCCGAAAAAGACGTGCTCGACGGCGTCCGGCGCGATACCGGCGCGCTCGACGGCGGCGCGGATGGCGACAGCGCCCAGGTCGCTGGCGGTAACGTTGGCAAAGTCGCCCTGGAAGGCGCCCATGGGGGTGCGCGCGGCACCGACGATTACGACTGGATCATTCATTTGGATCTCCGGTAGGGGGTGGGGATTGCGGCTGCTTACAGAAACGAAGGTGTTGCGGATAGGGAAAAACGTCCTCGATATGGCCGTCGAGGATGCGCTGCTTGCGCGCCTGCCAGTAGGCGGCCGTCAGCAGGTCGGCATGGTGCTGCATGAAATGCTTGCGGATACGGGGATTGCCCAGCAGAAAACTGCCGAATTGTTCGGGAAACACATCGTGCTTGCCGATGGGATACCACGGTTCGGCCGACATTTCCTCCTCCTCTGTGCGCGCCTCGGGGATGGCGCGGAACTGGCAATCGGTGATGTACTCGATTTCATCGTAATCATAAAATACGACACGCTGATGACGTGTCACGCCAAAGTTCTTGTACAGCATATCGCCAGGGAAAATATTCGCCGCCACCAGTTCCTTGATGGCGTTGCCGTATTCCACAATGGCATGCTCGACGAGGTCATCACGACCCTCCTTCTCGGCATTGCTCAGCCACATGTTCAGCGGCACCATGCGCCGCTCGATGTACAGGTGGCGGATGATGATCTGCTCGTGGTCTTCCTCGACCAGCGACGGCGCGAAATGCCTGAGTTCGGCCAGCAGTTCCTCGGCAAAGCGGGCGCGCGGGAAGGCCACGTTGGAATACTCGAGCGTGTCGGCCATGCGGCCCACGCGGTCGTGGTGCTTCACCAGCAAATACTTTTCCTTGACTTGCGCGCGCGTGGTTTCCTTCGGCAGCGGAAAGAAATCCTTGATCACCTTGAAGACGTAGGGAAACGACGGCAGCGCAAACACCAGCATCACCATGCCGCGGATGCCGGGCGCGATCTCGAAATGGTCCGAGGAATGTTTTAAATGCTGCAGGTAATCGCGGTAAAACAGCGTCTTGCCCTGTTTTTGCAAGCCCAGTATCGTATAAATCTCGCTGCGGGGTTTGCGCGGGAGCAAACTTCGGAGAAATTGGACGTAGGCGGACGGCACTTCCATATCGACCAGGAAATACGCGCGCGTAAACGAAAACAGCACGGCGATCTGCTCGTGTTCGAACAGCACCGTGTCGAGCACCAGCTTGCCGTGGCGGTTGTGCAGGATGGGCACGACGAACGGGTATTCGCGGTTGCCGTTGATGCCCTTGCCGACCAGGTAGGCGCCCTTGTTGCGGTAGAACAAACTGGTCAGGACCTGGATCTGGTGGTTCGCTTCCACCCTGTCGCCGCCGAACAGCTGATACAGGCGCGCTTCGACCTGGGCCACGTCGCGGTCCAGGTCGGCAAACTTGCAGTTCAGCTGGAAATTCGTCACCATGCGCTTCAGGGTGAAGCGCAAGCCGTCCTTGCCTGGGTAATACACGCGGTAGGTGGGCACCAGCTCTTCCGTCTCGATGTATTCCGTCGACACGACGGGGCGCACGAAAATATAATCGTTGTGGAAATAGGTGCGGTGCAGGATGTTGCAGCAGACGGAATTGAAGAAGGTTTCCGCCAGTTCCGGCTGCTTGTGGTCGCTCAGCATGCCAATGTAGTGCAGCTTGAGTTCGCGCCACACTTCGTCGCTTAACTCCGACTCTTCGTACTCATCTTCGAGCATCTGCACGCATTCCTGCACGCGCTTGTCATAAAAGCCGATGCGCTCGCGGGCTGCCGTTTGCGCCGCGGCCCACGCGCCCTGCTCGAAATACAGGCGGGCTTGCTGGCTGCTGGCGCGGAACAGCCGGTAATGCTTGTCGAAGCCGTCGCGGATGGTGCGCGCGATATCGAATGCAATCTGTGAAGAAAGCAGTTTAGGGAAGGCAATTTGCGTCATGTGTGTGCTCGCATGAAGACACCCTCACCCAGTCGATATCCGCGCAGCCGCGCTTACTTGGTTTCGGCAAACAACTCTCGGCCGATCAGCATGCGGCGGATTTCGCTGGTCCCGGCGCCGATTTCGTACAGCTTGGCGTCGCGCCACAGGCGGCCGGCGGGAAACTCGTTGATGTAGCCGTTGCCGCCCAGGGCCTGGATCGCCTCGCCGGCCATCCAGGTCGCCTTCTCCGCACTATACAGAATAGCGCCGGCTGCGTCCTTGCGCAGCTGGCGCACGGCTTCCGGCGTGGTGGCGCGGTCGCAAGCCTGGCCCACGGCGTACACATAGGCCTTGCACGCCATCATGGTCGAATACATATCGGCCAGTTTGCCTTGCATCAACTGGAATTCGCCGATGGGCTGGCCGAACTGCTTGCGGTCATGCACGTAGGGCACGACCAGGTCCATGCAGGCCTGCATGATGCCCAGCGGGCCGCCTGACAGCACGGTGCGCTCGAAATCGAGGCCCGACATCAGCACGTTGACGCCCTTGCCCAGGCCGCCCAGCACGTTTTCGGCCGGCACTTCGCAATCCTGGAACACCAGTTCGCCCGTGTGCGAGCCGCGCATGCCCAGCTTGTCGAGTTTTTGCGCGATGGAAAAACCCTTGAAATTCTTTTCGATCAGGAAAGCCGTCATGCCGCGCGGGCCCGCTTCCAGGTCGTTCTTCGCGTACACCACCAGCACGTCCGCGTCGGGGCCGTTGGTGATCCACATCTTGGTGCCGTTCAAGACCCAGCGGTCGCCCTTGAAATCGGCGCGCAGCTTCATGCTGACGACGTCCGAGCCGGCGTTCGGCTCGGACATGGCCAGGGCGCCGATGTGCTCGCCCGTGATCAGTTTCGGCAGGTACTTGGCCTTTTGCTCGGCCGTGCCGTTGCGCTTGATCTGGTTGACGCACAGGTTCGAGTGGGCGCCGTAGGACAGGCCGACGGAGGCCGAGGCGCGCGAGATTTCTTCCATGGCGATGATGTGCGCCAGGTAGCCCATGCCGGCGCCGCCGTATTCTTCGCTGACGGTGATGCCAAGCAAGCCCATGTCGCCCATCTTGCGCCACAGGTCCATGGGGAACTGGTCGGTGCGGTCGATCTCGGCCGCGCGCGGCGCGATTTCGGCGGCGGCAAATTGTTGGATCGCTTCGCGCAGGGAGGCGATGTCTTCGCCGTGGTCAAAGGTCAAGCCTGGGAGATGGAGCATGTCGTCCTCGTCGTTATAAGTGTGGCGCTCATGGGTGCCGGGTCAGTGAAGCTATGATACTCAGTTGTGACGTTTACGTAAACGTAAAGTGATGCGTGTGCGGCCTGCGGCTGCCGCGTGGCCACTCAGTTTGTTTGCGCCTGATCAAGGTTCAAGTCCGCCAGCATGCGCGCGCACGCTTCTTCGTGCGAACTGATTTCCGCCAGCGCCATTTCGATATCGATGCGCTGCTGCTCCAGCGTCTGCCGGTGCTGCGCCAGCACGCCCAGGAAGCGGTCCATCTGCGCGCGCGTGTCCTTCGGCGACTCGTACATGTCGACCAGGCTCTTGATTTCCGACAGGGCCAGGCCCAGGCGCTTGCCGCGCAGGGTCAGCTTCAGGCGGGTGCGGTCGCGCGGCGTGTAGACGCGGTTGCGTCCGCCCGCACCTTCGCGTTTCGGACTGAGCAAGCCCTGGTCTTCATAGAAACGGATGGCGCGCGCCGTGATGTCGAATTCCCGCGCCAGTTCGGTGATGGTATAGGTTGTCATTGTTGCGGGCGGTGTCAGGTGCATGGATGGTCGGTGGCTGGATGGGGGCTGCGCGGTAAGAGGGGGGCAAGGTGCCGTTTACGTCAACGTCAATACTATTGTAGCGTGCCCTGCCCGTGCTGCAACAAAAGAAGGCGTAGACGGGGCAATTTGGTGAATAAGGCAACAATTACTGAAAATAAATTGATTCGTCGCCCACAAACGCGCTTAAGATCGAGAGTTGGTGGCCAACATGACACCAAAAAGAGCTTTCTTGGCGTAATGGCGACATTTTTTTCACGTCGATGGCAGTAAAATTTTTTGGCGCCAACACTTGCCAATGAGAACGACCGAAAAACAACGTTTCACTATGGGAACGCCGACATTTATGTTTCTATATTGAAAACAAAATGGCCCTTCTGAAAACTTTGTCTACGAGAAATTGTATTACACGGGCATTGCGCGAATCGGTAGACGAGGGCATTATCCGATACCGTACGTTGTAGTGCCAAACCGAGGCTTTGAATCGTGCTGCAGTGCGAAAATCAAGGCCAGCCGCGAATTTGACCCGAAGCCACGCAGGATCACAAGAGAAAATTCGGCGCAGTTTTTCACCTGAAAAGCCCTGCCGGAGTGTTAATTGTTAATTAATGCATTTTTCAAATGTAACAATCTGTATGGTCATTCAAGAAACTGACTTTCATGTTACAACATGAAATAGTACACCTATGAATTCTTCTAACGAACGCGAAAGCTTCAGCCAGCGACTTCAGTTGGCTCTCAAAAACGCCCATTATTCTCCAGACAGCCCGACCAGACTGGCCCGGGAATTCAATATCCGTTTCGACGGGCGCCCGATTACCGTGCATGCTGCTAGGAAATGGTTGGTAGGTGAAGCAATTCCCACGCAAGAGAAATTGCGCATGATTGCCCAATGGCTGGGCGTGCCTGCGGAATGGTTGCGCTTTGGCGGCCCGGAAAGCGCCACGCCGAATGGCGAAGCGGGCAGCGCCTTGTCGCGTTTTGAGTCCGCCGATGTGAAATTAATTGCCGATTTGCAAAGATTAGATGAACATCATCGTCAAATCGCGCGTGAATTTATTCGCATGCTGGTCAGAGTCAACTACCAAAAGTAATCATTCTGGCCTCTTCAGGCCGGCGCCGTCCGCTTTTCGCTGGCGGCGCATCTTATGTTCTTTTATTTGCGCAGAGTCATACTGGAGACATGATTTTGCCGCACAATAAGACCTCGCATGTTGCGCTGCAGCGGAATTATTTGACAATAATCCCGCCCGCAGCGGCGCAGCGGCCAATACCAGCGCATAATCACAGCAGAAGCAGCCAGTTCATCCACTACGGAGCCGAGCATTTGAGCCGTCTTATGAAAAGTAACTACAGCAATACCGCGCAGCTGAAGGACTTGATGACCGTGCCCCCCATGACTGCCGCGCAGCATGCGGAAGTGATGCGCAAACGGATCGCCCACCGCCGGATGGTGGAAGAGGCCAGGGATTTGAAGCAGGCCAGTGCCCACCAGTTCGACAAGAGGTGAGGGATGCCTGACCAAAGCTGCTGCGCGTCGGCATAGGTAGTCTGCGGTGCTCACCGTACTACAGTACGGTTGCGCTTCTCGACCACCTCTTCCTTCCGCTCGCTACGCTTTTGTCAGGCATCGTGATGCCAGTTAATTCGTGACGCCAACTAGAGGATAGGGGTGTCGCCAGCGGACTTCAAACCATTCCACCGTGGCGCCAGGCTATGCTCGATGCCGAGCAGGTCGATGACGCGCGCCACCGTATGGTCGACCATCTCCGCAATGCTCTGTGGGTGGTGATAAAAGCTGGGCAAGGGCGGGAAGATGATGCCGCCCATTTCGGTGACGGCCGTCATATTGCGCAGGTGCGCCAGGTTGAACGGCGTTTCGCGCACCATCAGGATCAGGCGGCGGCGCTCCTTGAGCACCACGTCGGCGGCCCGCGTGATCAGATTGTCGGACAAGCCATGCGCGACGGCCGCCAGGGTCTTCATCGAGCACGGCGCGACGACCATGCCATCCGATTGAAACGAGCCGCTGGCGATCGAGGCGCCGATGTCGCGCAGCTTGTGCACCACGTGCGCCTGCGCTTCGATTTCCTTGCGCCCCACGCCCGTTTCCTGGTGCAGGGTCAAAACAGCGGCATCGGACAGGACCAGATGCGTCTCGACGCCGGGAGTGGCGCCGAGCACTTGCAGCAGCCGCAAGCCATACACGGCGCCCGTGGCGCCCGTGATGGCCACGACGATACGGCGCGGCCGCTGCGTTTGGCTATCAGGCATCGAGCAGGGACTTCAGCTCGCCCGATTCAAACATTTCATTCATGATATCGGAACCACCGATGAATTCGCCTTTGACATACAGCTGCGGAATGGTTGGCCAGTTCGAGTAATCCTTGATGCCCTGGCGCACTTCCGGGTCATCCAGCACGTTGACGGTAGCGATGTTTTCCACGCCGCATGCTTTCAGGATCTGGATGGCGCGGCCGGAAAAGCCGCACTGCGGGAACTGGGCCGTGCCCTTCATGAACAGCACGACTGGCGTGTTCGTCACGGTTTCTTTGATCCAGGTTTGTACGTCGCTCATAGCTGCCTCTGATGGGTAAATAAATAGATGCCGTCATTTTATAAGAAAACGCCGGCACGGGTATGCGCTCAAGTCATAAATCGGGCAAGTCAGCCACGTTGAGGCTCGTTGTGACGAATAACTGCTTGCCCAGGCAGGTCGATTGCGCCGCGCCCATGTATTTGCCCCAGGCAAGGACCGGCACATAGCCGTGCCGGGCATAAAACGCCGCGGCGCGGGTATTCGCCACGCGCGTGGACAAATGCAGGGCCTGGTAGCCATGTGTACGCGCCTGCGCCTCCACATGGGCCAGCAGGGCCGCGCCCACGCCTGTGCTGCCGGGGCGCGCATACATGCGCTTGAGTTCGCCTATGGAACTGTCCGGCTCGCCCAGCGGCCGCAGGGCGGCGCAGCCGAGCAGGGCGCCGCTGGCATCGCGGGCCAGATAAAAGCCGCCGCGCGGCGTTGCCGCCTCCACGTCGAAGGAGGAGCGGCCGCTGTCGCCATTGATACGCAGCAAGGCTGCCGATAATTCGTCGAGCAGCAACTGCGCATCGGGGCCGGCGGCGTCCACCGCCAGGATGACAAGGTCATGCCTGGCGGCCATGGGCTTAGCCGCGCAGCTTGGCGAAGGCGGCGGCCATGCTGCCGGCCGGCTCGGGCGCGTTGCGCGACTGCGACTGGTGCTGTGCCATGCTGCGGCGGTCGTTGCGGTCGCCACGCTGCTCGGGCTTGCTGCCGGCCTGCGGCGCGCTGTCCGTCAGGCGCATGGTCAGCGCGATGCGCTTGCGCTTCTCGTCGACTTCCAGCACTTTCACGCGCACGACCTGCCCCGCCTTGACCACCGTGTGCGGGTCTTTCACAAACGTGTTCGACAGGGCCGAGATGTGCACGAGGCCATCCTGGTGCACGCCGATGTCGACGAAGGCGCCAAAGGCGGCCACGTTGGTGACCACGCCTTCTAAAATCATGTCCGGACGCAAGTCGCGGATTTCTTCCACGCCTTCCTTGAAGGTGGCGGTGGTGAACTCCGGACGCGGATCGCGGCCCGGCTTTTCCAGTTCCTTCAGAATGTCGGAGATGGTCGGCACGCCGAAGGTGTCATCCGCGTATTTTGCGGGGCTCAGGGTTTTCAGCAGCGCCGTTTCACCGATGACGGCCTTGATGTCCTTCTTGATGTCGGCCAAAATCTTTTCCACCAGCGGGTACGATTCCGGGTGGACGGCCGAGGCGTCCAGCGGGTTCTCGCCGCCCATCACGCGCAGGAAGCCGGCCGCCTGTTCATAGGTCTTGTCGCCCAGGCGCGGCACGGCCTTTAACGCCGCGCGCGAGGTGAACGCGCCCTTCATGTCGCGGTAGGTGACGATGCTTTGCGCCACGCTGGCCGACAGGCCGGAGACGCGCGCCAGCAGGGGGGCGGACGCCGTGTTGACGTCCACGCCCACGGCATTCACGCAATCTTCCACCACGGCATCGAGCGAGCGGGCCAGCTGGCTTTGACTGACATCATGCTGGTACTGGCCCACGCCGATCGATTTCGGGTCAATCTTGACCAGTTCGGCCAGCGGGTCTTGCAGGCGGCGCGCGATCGACACGGCGCCGCGCAAGGACACATCCATGTCCGGCAACTCCTTCGAGGCGAATTCGGACGCCGAATATACCGACGCGCCCGCTTCCGAGACGACGATCTTCGTCATCTTCGCTTCCGGATGCTGCTTGATCAGGTCTTGCGCCAGCTTGTCCGTTTCGCGCGAGGCGGTGCCGTTGCCAATCGAGATCAGAGACACATTGTGCTTGGCGGCAAGACGGCCCAAGGTGTGCAGGGAGCCGTCCCAGTCGTTCTTCGGCTGGTGCGGGTAGATCACGGCCGTGTCGACCACTTTACCGGTGGCATCGACGACGGCGACCTTGACGCCCGTGCGCAGGCCGGGATCGAGGCCCATGGTGGCGCGCTGGCCGGCCGGCGCGGCCAGCAGCAGCGCTTTCAGATTGGTGGCAAAGACGTTGATCGCATCAAGTTCCGAGCGTTCGCGCAGCGCGCCCATCAGTTCCGTTTCCAGGTGCATGAAGCTTTTCACGCGCCAGGTCCAGCGCGCCGTGTCCGCCAGCCATTTGTCGGCCGGGCGGCCTTGCTGCTTGATGCCGAAGCGGGCGGCGATGCGGCCTTCGCACGGGTTGTGCGGCGCGTCCCATTTCGGTTTTTCCGCTTCCGTGTCCAGGCGCAGGGTGACGTCGAGGATGCCCTCGCGGCGGCCGCGCAGCAGGGCCAGGGCGCGGTGCGATGGCACTGTGGAAATGGTTTCCGAGTAATCGAAATAATCGGCGAATTTTTCGCCTTCGTCCTGCTTGCCTTCCACCACTTTCGATTCGACGATGCCGTGTTCCTGCACGTATTCGCGCAGGGTTTGCAGCAGCGTTGCGTCTTCGGCGAAGCGCTCCATCAGGATCTGGCGCGCGCCGTCGAGGGCCGCCTTGGTGTCGGCCACGCCCGGATTATTCCCGTCGGCACTGGTAAACGCCTCGCGCAGGAACTTGCCCGCTTCCGTTTCCGGCGTCAGTTCCGGGTTCTCCAGCAAGCCGTCGGCCAGCGGCATCAGGCCCGCTTCGATGGCGATCTGCGCCTTCGTGCGGCGCTTCTGCTTGTACGGCAGATACAAGTCTTCCAGCCGCGTCTTGTCTTCCGCGTGCATGACGGCGTCCAGCAGCGCGGGCGTCATCTTGTTCTGTTCCGTGATCGAGGCGACGATGGCGGCGCGCCGCTCTTCCAGCTCGCGCAGGTAGCGCAAGCGCTCTTCGAGCAGGCGCAGCTGGATATCGTCGAGGCCGCCGGTCGCTTCCTTGCGGTAACGGGCGATGAAGGGCACGGTGGCGCCTTCGTCGAGCAGTTCGATGGCGGCGGCAACCTGCACCGGTTTGGCGGCAAGTTCAAGGGCAAGGCGTTGTTCGATAGTGGGCAGCATGGTTGTTTCCAGAGCGATCAAGCCTGGAATGATACGCAATCGGCGCGATTGCGCAATCTTGACAGCGCAAATGGACTGTGCGTTGACAACAGCGTCAGCGGGGCGGCAGCAGCGGGCTGGCCGGCGGCGGCGCCGACGGGCGCTGCGGCGTGACGGATTTGCCAAAGGCATTGCCCATGCGGTGTTCGAGGGCGGCGCGGTTGTACAGGCCCAGCTGGTTCGATGGCCGCAGCACGGTCGCTTCGGCGCCCGACAGGGCGGGCGGACGCCTGGCTGCGGCGCTGGCTGGCGGCAGTAATTTTTCGCTGAGGCAAGACATCGATTGCTCGCGCTTGCCCGCGACCTCCACTTCCACGCAGCCCGTCTCCGGCGCGGCCGCTTTCACGACGACGGTGTTGTCGGCCGCGTGCAGGGGCAGGGCGGCACAGGTCAGAAAAAGAGTCAGCAACAGACGCGTCATGGCGGCTCCCGATATGGGGTGGACAGGCTGCCAGCATAGCAAAGTCATATGTCGCAGTGATGACACGCCAGCCCGCCAACTATGTGACCCATGTCATGCAGTTGTCATTTTATGAAGCTACCATCTTGCCATTCTGCTTGAAACATTGCAGTCAAGACACTTCATACGCAGGCTCTCGTTGATTTCCCTGGAAAATGACACGAACTCACCGCCGCACCGCAACAGGCAACGCCCTGGCCCTGTCCGCTTGTTTGTTGATGACATTCATGACATTCATGCGCCCGGCGGCGGGCGCGGCCGGCAATGACGCCGGCACGCCGGCCACCGTGCGCTTCGACTTGCCCGCGCAGCCGCTCGACGCGGCCCTGGTGGCGTTCGGCGAAGTGACCGGCTATTCCGTGCTGGTCAGCAGCCAACTGGCGGCGGGGCGCACGGCGGCGCCCGTGCGCGGCGACTACACGCCGGCCGAAGCGCTGCAGCGCCTGCTGGCAGGCACGCAGCTGGGCGCGCGCTTCAGCGGCAGCAATGCCTTCACCCTGCTGGCGCTGGCCGACGCCCCCGCGGCGCCGGCGCCT
>NZ_NEGZ01000067.1 GCF_002127585.1 Janthinobacterium sp. GW458P | reverse complement strand
CTGGCGCTGGCGGCGCGCCACGACTGGCGCACGGTGGCGCCGCTGCTGGCCACGCACTACCGGCGCATCCGCGCCACGCCCCGTCCCGGCGCCTACACGCGCCTCGTCGCCCGCTGGCTGTTTCCCCTGCACGAAAGGCTCAAGGGCCACCACAGCACGCGCCTGCTGCGGCGCATGGAACGCTCGCAATGGTGGAGCGAAGAGCAGTTGCGCGACTGGCAGCTGGCGCGCCTGCGCCACTTGCTGCGCCATGCGGGCCGGCACGTGCCCCATTACCGCGCCCTGTTCGCCCGCAGCGGCTTCGATCCGGCCCAAGTCAGGCAACTGGCCGACCTGTCGCGCCTGCCGCTGCTGCGCAAGGCCGACATCGCTAACGCGCGCGACAGCTTCAAATCCGCGCGCGCCCTGGGCTTGCGCCCGTTCGCCACGGGCGGCTCCAGCGGCGAGCCGCTGCAGTTCTTCCTCGGGCGGCGCAGGGTCAGCCACGACATCGCCGCCAAGTGGCGCGCCACGCGCTGGTGGGGCGTCGATATCGGCGACCGCGAAGCCGTGCTGTGGGGCTCGCCCATCGAGCTGCACGCGCAGGACCGCCTGCGCCGCGTGCGCGACGCGCTGCTGCGCACCACCCTGCTGCCCGCGTTTGCCATGTCGCCCGCGCGCCTGGACGGCTACGTCGAGCAGCTGCGCCGCTGGCGTCCGCGCATGCTGTTCGGCTATCCGTCAGCCCTGTGCCGCATCGCCAGCCATGCAGCAGCGCGCGACCTGCCGCTCCACGGCCTGGGCGTGAAAGTGGCGTTCGTCACGGCCGAACGCCTGTACGACGAGCAGCGCGCGCAGATCGCCGCCGCCTTCGGCTGCCCCGTCGCGAACGGCTACGGCGGACGCGACGCGGGCTTCATCGCCCACGAATGTCCGGACGGCGGCATGCACATCACGGCCGAAGACATCATCGTGGAAATTGTTGATGCCCAGGGCCGGCCGCTGCCCGCTGGCGCCACGGGCGACATCGTCGTCACCCACCTGGCCACGCAGGACTACCCCTTCATCCGCTACGCCACGGGCGACGTGGGCGCCCTGGGCACGCAGCCCTGCGCCTGCGGCCGCGGCCTGCCCCTGCTGCAGAAAATCGAAGGGCGCAGCACGGATTTCCTCACGGCCGCCGACGGCACCGTCATGCACGGCCTGGCCCTCGTCTACATCGTGCGCGAACTGCCGCAGGTGCGCAGTTTCAAGATCATCCAGGAAAGCCTGCTGCGCACGCGCGTGCTCCTCGTCTGCCAGCCGCGCCTGGACGACGCCACGCGCAGCGCCATCGTCAGGGGCTTCCGGGCCAGGCTGGGCGCGCAGGTGGAGGTCATCATCGAGGAAGTCGGGGAAATCGCGGCCGAGGCGTCGGGCAAGTACCGTTATGTGCTGAGCGAGGTGGCATAGGCAGGCAGCCTGTCACTGTCCTGGGGGCCGGGCGGCAGCGCCGCGCCGGCGCAATCGCGCTGCTGCGCGCACCTGGGCTTTGTAGGCCCGATTTCGCCCCGAAGCGGACGCCCGCTAAATAGCCGTATCGCGCTGTGAACGTAGCAATCATAATTGATATCAAAGTATCGGGGTGAGGACTGCCCGGCCCCGGTATGCGAAGTGTGATCGTACAACCAATTCTTGAATTCAGTGAGAAGAATGCATTCATCCGACTCAAAGATGCTACCGTCGTGGGAAATATGGACAACATCAGAGAGCGACTTTAGGTCCCGCATTATTTCGAATAGCCCGATTATTGCAGGCGCATCCCACTCAGGTCCCATCCTATAGTCGAGGGCGATGAAACCCAGGTCCGACACAAAGAATCCCAAATCAGGAATAGGCGCACCACCCTTGGATCGTAGACCGCCGAAAACGACGTGAAATGCTTCAGCATCTCCTTCCAAGAATGCGATCGCCGGATTTTCGCCAAAGTAAATCCTATGCTGAAAGCTATGAATATAGCAATGTGACCAGGATAAAATAACTAACCAACAGGATGCCCGGAAGCTGGAGCCAGGAAAATTTATATCTGAATCGGAAACGGCATTTTGGCATTTTCTGCGTCATCGATTCCGGCGGAACGATTTTTGGCGGCCAGGCAAATGGAGTCCCCCCATCGACAGGCGGCCAGGATTCGAAACGATAAGCGTAAGCGTCAAAGTTCGTTCTATTAAACCGCTTCTGTTCTTGAACTGCTCGATTGAAGGCAACCTCGCCCGGGGATGCGACTTCCTCTCCGTCTGCATAGAAATAGCCTTCGCTTTCCTTTGCCAGTATTGCCATCGAGAGTATTTGCATGGCAGCAGTGGAATCGCTTCTTCCTGCGGCCGTCCTGGAGATCGTCGCATAGCTGTAATTGGCGACACCTCTTGGCGGCCACAGCATGCTGCGAGGTTCTTTCTTTCCTCTTTTTTGCACGCCAAATTCAAACGCAATGAGCAAGTGAGTTGCCGGTTCCATGCGCAGGAATTCAGCTGGCGTCTTAGTAACGCGTAGATAAAGGACTTGCTCTGCCGAAGACTTTGTCAACGTAAGGTCCGGATGCAGTTGCACATCAAAGCCAAGATTTGCGAATGCCTCAATGAACCGCGCCTCCAAGCCATCGGTTTTTTTGCCAAGGAAAGCTGAAATATTAAGACTCATCGTCGGGACTGAATATAGCCATGAATGGTGATTTACTGTTGGAAATGGGGAGGGCGATACAGAATCGGAACGCCTATTCCTGGCCGATTACGGCAATTGACCCGAAACGTGCAAAGATTGTCACATCGCTACTCGTTGTGTACGCAAATGAGTTGCCGCACCACGAAAATCCGTATGCAAGCAAGTAGTCTGAAGCAACCGAGACGCATCCCGCTCCAGCGGCCTCATCGTCGCGTGATATTGCATCCGCACCCCTTGGCGGACGTAGCAGTCGAAGCGCTTCAAGACAGCATTAGCAGCCACCCAGCCCCTGTCAGAGCTTGCCCGAAGCAGGCGTGCGTTGACGCTCCGGCAAGCTGAAACCTTTCCTCGTTCCATAAAACTCATTCTTGAATTCTACGCATCCATTGCAGGGCCTAACGGTTTCTAAGGCCGATATGCGCTGTTCAGTCAGCTGCATCAAACACAGGTCCATCGAAAAGGTGTAAGCACTTCCGCCATGCATCGCCGCGTTCTGGAACTTGCACTCCGCGTCGCGGAAAACAATCCATGCACGTTGCGCGCGTTGCAGCCCGCGCGGCTTGGCAAGCGCAGACACCAATGTCTTGTAGACAACATGTAAACGCGCGTCGGAGTCTGTTAGCTCTCGACTCATGCAGAAAGTATTCTCAATATTATTACCTTCTTCACAATGCTCCTGCTTGATCGATGCCATATCGCTTTGCTGTTCGGAAGCATAGGTCAAGGACGGCAGCGAAAGGCCCAAGAAAACCACGCCCAACATGGATAAGCGGCTTAGAACGGCATTTCCCACGAGCACTCGCTCCTTATTACAATTTTGCACGATTGCCTCCGCAGCCAGTTGCCGTCATCGTGGCGGCAGGTGAGCGGGAATTGACCAGGACGCGGATCGTGGGCTTTCCGTCCATGACCGCAGTACGTCAAACACGGCGTTTGGACAGGCACGAATTTACTTGCTCAGTTTTGCCAGCGGAAGTGCCATAAATCCGCTCTTGATGCACTGGCCCACGGCTTCGCGGGAGCCCTTCGCTTCACAGCCATCGAGAAAATTGCGGACCTGGGGCAGAACCTCGTCCTGCTGGAGCGGAACATATACGGCCTGGCCAAGGGCCGCCATGCAGGATACGGCAACGTAACTGCCTTTGGTATAGGGTTTATAGCCGGGAAGCTTTTCGGCGAGGGCGATCCATGGGAATAGCAGTTTTAACGTCTCGTCGTCAACTTTTTCCTTGAAGGTCAGGTTCAAGACCGCTACTGCTCCCGTAATACTTTCCTGTCGGGATTTATTCGCATCTGTCCCTTCGGTAAAACTCTCGGCGAACAACGCCGCCCTCGCGCAGAAGAGCAAACTGGCATTGTCCGGTGTCGCACAGCGGGCTGCGCCGGACACCAACAACGCCGCTAACGGCCACAGTAAAGCAATTTTCATCATATTCCCTAAAAACTTTCATGAATAGCCACATAAACCTGTCCGATGGTTGCCAAACCGGCGCGCAAATACGCGTGGCCGAGCGCAGCCCAGGAGCGTGCAAGAATCACCAGGTGAAAAATTCGTACATTGTCACGTCAGCAAGAATGTCCGCTTGCGGCCGCCGATCTTCACGAATTTGCGGTATCTGAAATATTCCGTCTCATGCTAGACTCCCAGTCTTTTTGCCATTCTTCTGCATCATCCTGGGAGAACCAGCCGTCCACGTAGCATAATATTTCATTCGAATCCTGCAAGTTTGATTCTGCCAGATATGAAATTGTCGCTTGCAATCCCGCGCCGATAAAAAACTCCGCGCCCATTGATGTCCCGACATCCATGTTTATATGCTTTGCTGCCCAAAGGGCATGGATATCGCTCGTGCTGCCGACACGATAAAGCAGGAAAGCGCAACGATAAATTCCTTCGCAAGCATCACCGTCATCTTCAATTTCCCCTTGCCAAAGCGCTTTCCTATACTGCACTTCCCTCTCAAAGACTTGCCGAATTAGCGAGGCGTATGGCCCGATCGGGCGCTCCAGGAGAATCCTGTAGAGTTGCTGGCGCACCCGCGGCGACTCCAGTTCCCCCACGCCGCCAGTTGCCAGAACTTCCTGGGAGTTTCCAAATAACTCAAGAATTTTCTCAGCGCGCAGGAAGGCATCCTTGTCTTCCTCGGAACATTCATTCTGAATTATCTTAACTTCGACCTTTACCGCTGCCTGATGCGCGGCAGGCAATTCAGGCGTGTCTTTACGCCCAAAAAATTTCCACATTAACCTTACCCTTTTTGAACTGATCTGCTGTCACCTGAAAATACTTGCGTGCCCGCTTGACGCAGGAATTCCTCGAATCCATGCAGCTCACTATTTTCCTTTTGCGGGAGGATCAAAGCCTTTAAAAGGCGAAGCTTCGGCAACATCCCGGCTATCTTAGCATTTGCCAGGCCCGCTACTCGCCGGTATCGTATCCAAGCCCTTCACGAGTTGACATTGCGGATAGTGCGTCACCGATGTTCATACCCCGTTATATTTTCCGACATCGGCGTGGAATAAATAGATGCAGCCCCGTGCGCCATTACCGTTAAAGACCAATCGACCGCTATCCGGACCGAAATAAACGGACGCGCCGTTTCCGAAACCCCGGCTACATAGCTCACCCTTGTTTTCCCTGAATTCCCGGACTGGATGGCGTTCGCCCGCTAGTACGGCGTTCGCGCGCCAAATTCCAGGCAGGTCCTGCATATTTGCCCCTATGGAGAAACCGGCCGCCGATTGTCCGGCAATGACAGCTGCGTGTATGTGGAATATGTGCAAATGGCCATCCGGGGCGGAAACGCGGAGGCATTGCGTGATCGATGCCTTTCCTGACTCCCGGCGTCACGGCCGGCTACTGCGCCGGCGCCGCGCACGCCCTGACGGTCGTCGCGCTATAGTCAAAAGCGATGCTATTGGTCCCCTGACCGCGGTACATGCTCTGGCCTTCCCTGATGGTCACCTGCGCGCCCATCTTGCACAGCACGGCCGGTGCGCGCTGCACCCAGTCGAGCCTGCGCAAGGTGGCGATATTGCGGTCCCGCAGCGCCGCGCTCCAGCCCTCGTCCTTGAAGCGCACCGAGTAGACCACATTATGCAGCTGCACCCGGCTCGTCCGGTCTATCACATTGCCGCCGTTCTGCAGCACTGCCGCCATGTCGCTCTCGATGAACTGCACGACATCGTGACCGCGCCTGGGCGCGTCATTGCGGCCAAGCTGGTAAAAGAGGAATATCGCGAAGCCGGCAAAGAGCGCGTGATATATTTTTCCATCAAAAAAAGATTTCATTCCCGCTTTCTCAAGCTGTTCAGTTGGTGCGCCTGCCCTCGGGCCGGCAACGTCAGGCGACGGTATCGAGCATGCTGGCCAGCCGCAGCTGATCCCCCGCCGCCACAAACCACTCCCCCTGCCAGCGCTGCGTGCGCCGCGCCTGCGGCGCTTCCGGCGCGCACCACGGCGGATACACGCGCAGCGCGCGCTTGCCGCCAGTGCCGGCGCGCGACATCACGCCCCGTTCGAGCAGCACGCTGCGCGGAAAGATGAAAAAGCCGTGCCGCGCGCCATCGTCGTCGGCCACGGCGATGATGGCGGCATCGACGGGGTCGGCTTCGTCCAGCGGGGCGATGTCGGCGTCGGGATGGGGGCGCTTCCAGACGGTGACGAACTGGCCGGTTTTCGTCGGCGTGGTTTTCGCCACGCGCAGGACCAGGCGCTTGCCGTGCAGGTCGGCCCGGCAGGCGCCGTACTCCGCGCTCTCCGCTTCCGGCACGGGCGCTTGCGGCAAGCCGAGGAAAGCCCAGGGACTGGCCTTCATTGCGCGCTGAACTCGGCCGCGGCCTTGGCCGCCCACAGCGCCTCGGCGTGGCTGGCGAACGGGCTGTCGTAGCCGTCGATGGTGCCGTCTTCGTCGACAAAATACAGCCACCAGCCGTCAGCCTGCTCGCGGATGGCCGTGTGGCCCGGCGCGCAATGGGTTTCGACGGCCTGGTCAGCCTTCAGGGTGGCGATGGTGATGCCATGGTGAATAATATGCTGGGGCGTCATGGCAGCTCATGCAAAATAAATAATGCCGACAGTGTAGCCGCGCCGGCCCATCCTGGCCAGTGCGCTACACTATTGCTTCCTACGGAGAACAATATGGCATCACAACAAGGCACGGTGGATTTCCTGCTCGACCAGATGGCGGGCGCGGGCGGCATCAGCGCGAAAAAAATGTTCGGCGAGTACGGCCTGTATTGCGACGGCAAGATGTTCGCCATCGTCGCCGACGACATGCTCTTCATCAAGCCGACGGAGGCGGGCCGCGCCTGGATCAGTACCATGGGCACGCTGCAGGAAGCGCCGCCCTATCCGCAAGCCAAGCCGTATTTCCTCGTCGATGGCGGGCTGTGGGACGAGCGCGACTGGCTCAGCCAGCTGGCACGGCGCACGGCCGACGCCTTGCCGCTGCCCAAACCGAAGCCGCCGCCCAAGCCCAGGAAACCGGCGTCAAGCAGCTAATACGCTGTTCTCGCACGCCTTGCCTTCACGGAAGCAGGCTAGGTTGTGATAGGTGATGGCGGCGATCTCGCGCAGCGCCTCGATGGTGAAGAAGCCCTGGTGGCCCGTCACCAGCACATTGGGGAAGGTCATCAATCGCTGGAAGACGTCGTCGTCGATGATGTCGGACGAGCGGTCCTGGAAGAACAGATTGCTTTCCTGCTCGTACACGTCAATGGCGAGCGAACCGAGCTGGCGCGATTTGAGCGCCTCGATGACGGCGCCCGTGTCGATCAGGCCGCCGCGCGAGGTATTGACCAGCATGGCGCCCTTCTTCATCAGCGGCAAGGTCGCTTCGCTGATCATGTGGCGCGTGCTCTCCATCAGGGGGCAATGCAGGGAGACGATGTCGGATTCGGCCAGCAGCTGCGGCAGTTCCACCATCGTGCCCAGCTCGGCAAACGCGGGCGACGGATACGGGTCGTGGCCCAGCACCGTGCAGCCGAAGCCCTTGAAAATGCGCGCCGTGGCCAGGCCGATCTTGCCCGTGCCGACAATGCCCACCGTCTTGCCGTGCAAGGTGGAACCCAGCAAGCCGTCCAGCGAGAAATTGCCTTCGCGCACGCGGGCGTAGGCGCGGTGCGTGTGGCGGTTCAGGGTCTGCACCAGGGCCAAGGTGTATTCGGCCACGGCTTCCGGCGAGTAGGCGGGCACGCGCGCGACGAACAGGCCCAGGCGTTTGGCCGCTTCCAGGTCGAGGTTGTTGTAGCCGGCGCAGCGCAGCAGGATGGCGCGCACGCCGTAGCCGTGCAAGGCTTCCAGCACGGGCGCGTCGAGCACGTCGTTGACGAAGACGCAGACGGCGTCCGCGCCTTGCGCCAGCACCACGGTTTCCTGGCTCAGCAAGGCGCTGTGGTAGACCAGTTCAATGCCGTCCGGGTCGGGCTGGGCCGGCAGGGCTTCGTCGAAGAAGCGGCGGTCATAGGGCTGGCTGGCAAAGAAGGCGATTTTCATGGAGAGTCCTGGAACTTGCTGGATGGCAAAACAGCATGATAGCGCAAGCGCCCTGCCCCGCGGCGTCCGCCTAGCCCCGCATCGGCCTATTTGGGCTCGCGGGGCAAGGTCAGCGCGTGGCGCAGGTAGGCCGTTTCCGCCGCATGCCGGGCGTGGTAGCCCTCGCGCGCGGCGCGCATGGCCGCCTGGTGGGCCGCGATGCTGCCTTCCGTCAGTTCGACGCCAAAGTCCGCCGGTACCGGCACCTCGCCGCCGAACAGGCGCGCCAGGATGAAATGGCCGACGTTGTCGCGGTAGTGCGACGCTTCCCAGTAATAACGCATCTCGCGCACGCCCGTCACCTGCGGGATAGGCTCGCTGGTGATGCTGTTGAAGCCGGAAAAATCGTACAGACGCACGTCGCAGCCCTCGCTGCGGTGGCGCTGCGCCAGTTGCGCCAGGTCGCGCTGCCACTGTTCCATGGCGTCCCACTTGCCGCGCCAGTACAGGGCGTCGAGCGTGAGCGCGTGCGTGGGATTGATGTACAGGCGCAAGCGCGTGCCGCCACGGCACAGCTTGCCGACGCTGGCGTCGAAGGCGCGCAGCGCGGGCGCCGTCGGTCCCTGGCCGTCGCCGAATTCCTGCAGCCGCGGCGTGAACGCGCGCGCCGTGCCCACCCAGCCATGCTTGCGGGCCGTGATGCAGCCCTGGTCGCGCTGGCCGTCCAGAGCCAGGCTGGACAGGCACACGCCGTCATAGGTGCCGCTGAGAATGCGCCAGGTGTCGCGCGTCATGTCGACGGTCAGGCCGCGCTTGATGTTGAGCAGGGCGCGCCGCGCAAAGAACGCGGGGCCGCCGGCCGTCAGGCCCGGTTCCACGCCGGCCGAGCCCAGTTCCAGCGAAAACGAGGGCGCGTCGATGCCCCACACCATGGTGTCGACATGGCTGACCCTGGCCGCGTGCTCGGCCAGGCGGATGGCGTCGCCGATCGAGGCGCCCGAGACGGCGCTGTTGAAGATGCTTTTGCCGTCGAACAAGGCGCGTACCCTGGTGGGCAAGCCCATTTCCGTGCGCGAATTGCCGATGTAGACGACGGCGGGCCGGTAGCGCGCCACGGCATAGGTCTTGCCCCACACGGCCAGCTTTTCGTAGGTGGGACGCAAGCGCTGCACCAGCGGCGTGTCCCACTGATGCAGCAGGTAGGGGTCGACGCGGTAGTTCACGGCCGAGATCAGGGCCAGCGCGGCCAGCGCGCAGGCAAAGAAGATGGCGAGGTAGCGGCGGGCGGTGGTATCCATGGTCGGCATAGGAAGTGGAAAAATGGCGTATGCGGGGGCCTGGCGTCAACGCCGGATCAGCGGTCCGTCCAGCACCTGCTGCGCATAGGCCGTTTCGCGCGCGTGCTCCACGCGGTAGCGGTCGCGCGCGGCGCGCATGGCCGCCTGGTGGGCGGCGACATTGGCTGGCGTCAGCTCCACGCCGAAATCGGCCGGCGCCGGCGTGCCGCCGCCGAACAGGCGCGCCAGGATCAAGCGGCCCACATTGTCCCGGTAATGCGACACTTCCCAGTAATAATGCATGTCGGGCTTGCCGCTGACGAGCGGGGTCGCTTCCGTGGTGATGCTGTTAAAGCCGGAAAAATCAACCAGGCGCACGTCGCAGCCACGCTGGCGGTGGCGCTCGGCGACCTGCACCAGAGCACGCTGCCAGGCCTGCATGGCATCCCACTTGCCGCGCCAGTGCAGCGCGTACAAGGTCAGCGCGTGCGTGGGGTTGATGTACAGGCGCAGGCGCAGGCCTGGCCGGCACAGATTGCCGATGCTGGCGTCGAGCGCCGGTGTCGACGGCGGCGTCGGCCCCGCTCCATCGCCGAATTCCTGCAGCCGCACGGGAATGGCGTCCCTGGTGCCGAGCCAGTGCGCGATGCCCTTGCGGGTGCACGTCTCGTCGCGCTGGCCGTACACGGCCAGGCTGGAGCGGCAGGTGTCGCCGGCATGGCCGGTGAGGATGCGCAGGCTGTCCTGCGTCATGTCCACGGTCAGGCCGCGCTGCAGGTTGACCAGGGCGCGCCGGGCGAAAAAGCCGCGCCCTGCCCCCGTCAGGCTGTCCTCCACGCGCGCCGCCCCCATCTCCAGGGAAAAGGTGGGCGCGTCGATGCCCCACACCATAGTCTCGACGGGGCTGACCCTGGCCGCATGCTCGGCCAGGCGGATGGCGTCGCCGACCGAGGCGCCGGACACGGCGCTGTTGAACACGCGCTTGCCGTCGAACAGCGCGCGCACGCCCGTCGGCAAGCCCATTTCCGTGCGCGAATTGCCGATATAGATGATGGCCGGCCGGTAGCGCGCCACGGCGTAGGTCTTGGCCCAGGCGCCCAGTTTTTCATTGATCTGGCGCGGACGCTGCAGCAAGGGACTGTCCCACTGGTGCAGCAGGTAGGGATCGACCTGGTAGTTCAGCAGCGAGACGGCGCCGAGCGCCAGGCCGACGCAGGCGAGGAAACAGACAAGATAGCGGCGGGCGGCGGCGTCCATGCTCAAAACTGGAAGTAGAGAAATTCGGTGACCCGGTTCATGCCAAAGATGCAGGCGACGAACAGCGCGGCCAGGCCCACGCTCCAGCGCCGCGTGGGGCGCCAGCTGACGGCCCAGCGCCCCGCGGGCTGAAAGATTCTTTCAATGACTGGCTCATAGAGAAAGAATATTTCTTGCGTATTCGGCGCCTTGAAGGCCAGCAGCATGGCCCCCAGCAGCACGGGCAAGCCGGGACCGGCCAGTTCGATCCAGCGGATGCCGTCGAACGCGGGCTGCCAGCCCCATTGCGCCAGGCTGGACGCGTGGCTGGCCAGGCCGCGCGGCAGGCTCACGCCGTTCGCCCCCACGAGCGCGCCGGCGATATCCCAGGCCGTGGCCACGTCGGGCGCGCGGAAGAAGACCCAGGCCAGCATCACGGCAAGAAAGGTCAGCAAGGTGGACCACCAAGCGGGCCACCAGCGCAGCCAGCAGTATCCCGGCGCCGCGCCGAACGCGCGCTGCCACGCCTGCTGCAGCACCAGGTACAGGCCGTGCAAGCCGCCCCAGATGACGAAGGTCCAGCCGGCGCCGTGCCACAGGCCGCCCAGCAGCATGGTCAGCATCAGGTTGCGGCAGCGCATGGCCGCGCCGCGGCGGCTGCCGCCCAGCGGGATATACAGATAGTCGCGCAGGAAACGCGACAAGGTCATGTGCCAGCGGCGCCAGAAGTCGGCGATATTGGCCGCCTTGTACGGCGAATTGAAGTTCAGCGGCAATTTCACGCCGAACAGGCGCGACAGGCCGATGGCCATGTCCGAATAGCCGGAAAAGTCGAAATACAGCTGAAAGGTGTAGGCCAGCACGCCGATCCAGGCCTCGACCAGGGTGGGCGTGGCCCCGGCCGCGAAGACGGGAATGGCCAGCGGCGACAGGTTGTCGGCGATCAGCACCTTCTTTGCCAGGCCTATCGTAAAAATCGACAGGCCGATGGCGAAGTTGGCGGCGCGCGGGTGGGCGTTGGCGGGGTCGGCGAACTGCGGCATCATGTCGCGGTGGTGCAGCACGGGACCGGCGATCAAATGGGGAAAGTAACTGACGAACAGCACGTAATGGATGAAGCGGTATTCGCGCACCTCGCCCCGGTAGCAATCGACGAGGAAGGCGATCTGCGTGAAGGTAAAGAACGAGATGCCGATGGGCAGGACAATGGCCAGACCGTGCCACGGCAGGCTGGCGGCGTCGGCCCCGGCGGCCACGGCGACGGCGTTCACGCTGTCGATGAAGAAATTCGCATATTTGTAGTAGGCGAGCAAGGCCAGGTTCAGGGCCAGGGCCGCGACCAGCACGCGCTTGCGGGCCGCGCCCGTGCTGGCGCCCAGCAAACGTCCGGCGCCGTAATTGACGCAGATCGAGGCCAGCAGCAGCGGCAGGTAGCGCACATCCCACCACGCATAGAAGAACAGCGAAGCCATCGCCAGCCAGAGTGCGGGCGCCATGCGGCGGCCGCTGGCGCCGGACGCCCAGCGGTCCAGCAGGAAATAGCCGGCCAGCACGACGGGCAGATAGGCGAACAGGAAGGCGAAGGAATTAAACAGCATGGCGTCTCCTCGCGGGCAGCGCGGCAGTCCCCGCGTGCACCTGGCAATAGCAATCGGCGATCTGCGCCGCCACCCGTTCCCACGTAAAGCGCTCCACCAGCGCCCGCACGCGGGCGCGCTCGGGGGCCAGCGCCAGCAGTGCGCCGATGGCTTGCCGCTGCGCGGGGCCGTCATCCCAGCGCACCTTGCGCAGCGCAAACGCGGAATCGGGCAAGTCGAGCGCGCTTTGCGACGTCATGACGACGGGCGTGCCGGCCGCCAGCGCTTCGAGCACCGAGAGCGGAAACACTTCGCCCTGGCTGGGCAAGGCCGCCACGGCCGCCGCATGGTAGGCGCTGGCCAGCAGCGGGTCGGCGTGGTCGAGCGCGCCGAGCCAGCTGACGTGCGGCACGTCCAGCAATTGCTGCAGATACGCCTGCTGTTCGCGCGGCGCGGCGCCGATCAGCACGAGGGGCAGGCCGGCGCCGGCCAGCGCCTGCGCCAGGCACAGTTGGTTTTTATACGGCGAAATGCTGCCCACCATCAGCACGAAGGGTCCGGCGATGCCCGTCTCGCGCAGGAACAGGTCGCCATTGGCCGAGAAAAAATGCGGGTTGATGCCGTTCGGCAAGACGCGGATGGCCTGGGCCGGCAAGCCGAACCCCTGCACGAGGGCGTCGCGCTCGGCCTCGCCCAGCGCAATGACGACCCTGGCCAGCTGCAGGGCGCGCCGCGTCTGCGCATAGCTCGTCTGCACCATCCAGTCCGTCAGCCGCCCCGCCAGCCGGTCGGCCAGCCGCGCGCGCCAGGCGCTGCGCCGGTTCCAGCTGGGCGCCAGCAGCGGCGACAGCACCACGGGCACGCCCAGCTCGGCGGCCGTCTCCAGGATGCGGTAGGTGCCATTGCTCGCCGAAAACACATGCAGCAGGTCGAAATCGGCCAGCCGCTCATGGTTGGCGTCGACCAGCTGCACCTCGAGCGGCCTGGCCGGATTCGCCGGCAGGCGGTTCAGGGCGGCGATGGTTTCGCGCACCTGGATCTGCAGGCCGCCGTCGCGCTGGAACAGCATGGGATAGGACAAGATACCGACACGCATGGTGCTCCTTTCGGGCGTGCGCCGGCGGCGGCGCCTCACAGCGGTGATTTGGCGGCCGGCCAGCGGCTTGCCAGCTTGCGTTGCAACAACAGGAACTCGGCCGCGATGTCATGCTTCAACAGAAAAATACCGGCGATCCAGCACAGCAAGGTGGCCAGCGCCGTGCCCGCCAGCGCCAGCAGCGGGATGGCATGCGGCATGTCGGCCGGCATCCACAGCAGCATGCACAGCGGCGGCGGGCTGCTGATCGCGCACAGGGCCAGGCTCTTGCGCAGGACGGGCAGCAGCACGCGCCAGTCGAGATTGCTGAAGCGCCGCAGGCAGCCGTAGATCAGCCAGCTGCGCACGAGGGTGCTGAACACGACGGCCCAGGCCACGGCCACCAGCCCGAACGGCGCCGCCAGCAGCAGCGCCGCCACCTTCAGGCCGCCCGCCCACGCGTCGAGCCGGGCCTGCACGCGCATCTGGCCCGTCGCCACGAACAGGTAGCGGGCCATGCTGAATATGCTATACACGGCCGAGGACAGGCACATGATGCGTATCAAGGGCGTACAGGCGCTCCATTGCGGGCCATACAACACTTTGACCAAAGGCAAGGCCATACAGGCGAGAAACAGGAAAAAGGGCCAGGCCAGCGCCGTCATATAGCTGACCGTGCGCACATACACGGGTCCCGCCCCGCCCGCCTCGCGGTCGCGCGCCGCGAACAGGGGAAACACGACGGGCGAGATGGCGCTGGTGATGGCCTGGTTAAAAATGCTCAGCATGCTTTGCGTCTTGCCGAACAGGGCCAGGCTTTCGATATCGATCATCTTGCCGATCACCAGGTCCGGCGCCACCACGCCCGCCTCGTCCACCAGGCCGCCGCCCGTCGCGTAGGCGCCGAAGGCAATGATGGACTTGATGCCGCGCCGTCCCGGCAGCCACGGCAGTTCGCGCGGGCGCACCACGAGGCTGGTCAGCAGCGAGGCCGTGGAACCGGCCAGCACGGCCGCCACCAGGCTCATGTAACTGTGTCCCAGCAGGGCCATGCTCACGCCCACCAGCAGGTTGGTGACGCTGTTGGCCGCGTTGATCGCATAGATGGCGCGAAAGCGCAGTTGCCGCCGCAGCAAGGGCAAGGTCAGCGCGCTGAACGGGATCAGCAGGAAGTTTATCGACAGCAATTGCAGCACCTGCTGCAGGCGCGGCTCGTCATAGAAGCGCGCGAGCGGCCCGCTGGCGCCCAGCACCAGCGCCGCCAGCAGCCAGGCCACCGCCAGGCTGGTGGCCAGGGCGGCGCGCAACTTTTCCGTCGTCAGGGTCTTTTCCTGGATCAGATACTGGCCCACGCCAAAATCGCGCACCACCTGGGCCATGGCCACGAGCACGGCGCCCAGCGAATACACGCCCACCTCGGCCGGCGTCAGCAGGCGCGACAGGATCATCGTCGCGACTATGCCCAGCAGCAGCACCGTGTACTTCTCGGCGAAGGAAAAGAAGAAGGAATGGCGCGTGGCATTCATCCGGGCAAGCTCCAGGCGCTACATGAGACCGGCATAGAACTGGCGCAGCTGCTGCTCCAGCCGCTGCATGGAATAATGCTGTTGCGCTTCCAGGCGGGCCTGGCGTCCCATGCGCTGCCGCCGCGCCGGGTCGCGCAGCAGGTCCGCCAAGGCCTGGCAGGCGGCGTCCTCGTCGCCGGGCGGCAGCAGCAGGCCCCCTTCGCTGTCGTGCAGGATGTCATGGGTGCCCGGCACGTCCGTGCCCACGGCCGGCACGCCGCACGCCATGGCCTCGATGGTGGCGATGCCGAAACCTTCGTTTTTACTCAGCAGCAGGTGCAGGTCGAAGGCCGGCATCAGCAGCTCGACGCGCTGCCGGAAGCCGGCAAACACGATTCTGTCCTGCAAGCCCGTCTGTTGTACCTGCTGCCGCAGCCGCGCTTCCAGCGGTCCCGTGCCCACCAGCACTAAATATAAGTTGGGAAACTGCGGCGCCAGCCGCGCGAACAGGGCCAGCAGCGCCTGCGGACGCTTTTGCGCCGACAGCCTGGCCACCGAACCGATCACCAGGGCGTCCGGCGGCAAGCCCAGCTGCTTGCGCGCCAGCGCTTTGCGCTCGGGCGAGACGGTGAACGTGTCCGTATCGACGCCGTTCGGGATCACGGCCAGCCGCGTCTGCGGCGCCAGCATGCCACGGTACAGGTCGAGGAAATGCTTCATGGCCGAGGCCGACACGGCATACACGCCCTTCACGCTGCGAAACGCTTCCTGCAGCAGCGGCTGCTGCCAGGCGCTGAACGGTTCCGGGGGAAACGCGTTGTGCACGCTGATGACGGCCGGCAGGCGGCACTGCTGCGCCAGCCACAGGATGGAGGCGCCATACGTCGTCCAGCAGAACGCCACGTGCACCAGGTCCGGCCGCAGCCGGCGCAGGCGCCAGGCGCCCGTGAGCCTGGCGCGCAGCAGGTTCCAGCGCCGCCACGCCCAGTGCTCGACGAACAGCGGCGGTTCATACACGCGCACCTGCAGCCGCTGCGCGCGCAAGCCTTGCATCCATGCGGCAAGACCAGGAAAGCGCCGCAGTCCCAGCACGCTGTCATAACCGTTTGCGCCCAGTATTGTCGCCTCTTGCGCCATGCGCAGCTCCATGCCGCCCAGCTCGCCGGAATAGCTGGTGATGACGACGCGCGGCAGGCGCTTTCGGCGGCCGCGCCACGCTTCATGGAAGTAGCCGCGCAGCGCGGCCATTTCCCAGCTGCGCAGGAACAGCGTTTCACGGTCGCCCCGCAGCCAGGCGCGCGCGCGGGCCGCGCCGTCGCGCAGGTAGCGGCCCAGCATCCAGCGCGGCACGCCCAGCCATTCCACGCTGGGCGCCGGCGCGACGAGGCGGCACTGGCCCCGGCCAAACAGGAAGGAGCGGCGCAGTATCCAGGCGCGCCGCACCTGCTGCACGCGGATGATGTGCGCCACCCTGGCTGCCGGACAGAACCAGGAAGGGTTGCCGGAGCGGTAAATTTCCAGGTTCAGCTTGGTTTCGCTGCCCATGGCGTAGCTGTTGCCCTGCGGGCCGATGCTTTCGTCATAGCGGGCGCCCGCCTCGAAGATGCGGCGGCGGATGGCCATGTTGGCGCCCCAGGCGAGGCCCGGATAGACGGGGCCGTCGCGCAAATCGGGGCTGGTGATGCCCCATGTCAGGCCCACGGGGGTCAGGCGCAGCAGCCAGTCGGCCGGCCGTTCCCGCCAGGCGGGCACGATGGCGCCGCCGAACAGGCCATAACCGGGGTGATCGCGCGCGCAGTCCTGCAGGCGGCACAGCCAGTCCGGCGCGGGCATGGCGTCGTCGTCGCCGAAGACGAACAGCTCGGCGCCGTCGCCGCTGTAGCGCAAGGCGTGCTCGACGGCCCCGTTCAGGGCGGGACTGCGGCCGCGCCGCGCCACATGGACGCAACTCAAGGGCAGGCGGCCGCGGAAGGCGTCGATGATACGGTCCGTGGCGTCGCTGCTGCCGTTGTCGGCGATGACGAGGCGCCAGCCGCCCGCGGGCGGGCGCAAGCCCGTGTAGGCGCGCAAGACCTGGGGCAAGGTGCCGGCGCCATTGTAGGTCGCCATGAGAACGGTCAACAAGGACATGCCTCCTTCGTCTTACCATGACAAAACTATGCACTGAACCGCGTTGATCCAGTGTACCCAGCCTGCCCGCCCGCCCGTTGACAGGCATCAATACCATGCAGGCACAACCAGGAGCGTCCCCTTTCATGCGCGACATCTTGATTACCATCATCATCCTGGGTTCCCTGCCCTTCATCCTGAAGTCGCCGGCCATCGGCGGCCTGATGTGGGTATGGGTCAGCGTGATGAACCCGCACACGCAGGCGTGGGGCTTTGCCACGCATTTGCCGTTCGCCTTCATCATCGCCATCGCCACCATGCTCAGCCTCGTGATGACGCGCGAACCGAAAAGCCTGCCCATCACGCCCGTCAGCGTGCTGCTGCTGCTGTTCGTTGCCTGGATGAATGTCACGGCCCTGTTTGCGCTGCTGCCCGAGTCGTCCTGGGTGCAGTGGAACAAGGTCATGAAGATCATGCTGATGAGCTTTGTGATCATGATGGTGATACGCACGCGGCGCGACATCGTGCGCCTGATCTGGGTGCTGGTGGGCTCGATCGGCTATTACGGCGTGAAGGGCGGCATCTTCACCATCCGCAGCGGCGGCACGGAGCGCGTGTGGGGGCCGGAAGAAACGTTTATTGGAGATAACAATTCACTGGCCCTGGCCCTGATCATCACGATTCCCCTCATGTATTATCTGCAGCAAAACAGCGACAGGCGCTGGCTGCGCCACGGCTTGTCGGCGGCCATGCTGCTGTCGGCGCTGGCCGCGCTGGGCTCGTATTCGCGCGGGGCGCTGCTGGCCATTGCCGCCATGGTCCTGTTCATGTGGCTGAAAAGCGGGCGCAAGCTGGTGCTGGGCGCGCTGCTGGGCCTGGTCACGCCGCTGCTGCTGGCCTTCATGCCCGAGCGCTGGGCCGAACGCATGGACACCATCAATACCTATGAGGAAGACAGTTCCGCCATGGGCCGCCTGAATGCGTGGCGCATGGCGTGGAACCTGGCGCGCGACCGCTTTCCCGGCGGCGGCTTCGATGTGTCCGACGGCGCCATCTTTGCCCGCTACGCGCCCAACCCCATGGACGTGCATGCGGCGCACAGCATCTATTTCCAGGCCCTGGGCGAACACGGCTTCGTCGGGTTGCTGATCTACCTGGCGCTGGGCATCGCCACCTGGCGCACGGCATCGGCCATCATCCGCCTGACGCGGGGCAAGGCCGAGCTGCGCTGGGCGCACGGCCTGGCCACCATGAGCCAGGCCAGTCTGATCGGCTTTGCCGTGGGCGGCGCCTTCCTCAGCCTGTTGTATTTCGACATGCCGTATTACCTGATGGCGGCCCTGATCGCCACGCGCATCGTCGTCGAGCGCGCATTGCGCGCGCCGGCGCCCACGCCGCGCCAAGCCAAGCCCGGCGCCGCCGTCGCGGAGCTGCCATGACGGCGGCACTGTCCATCCTGATCTACCACCGCGTGCTGGCGCGGCCCGACGCCCTGTTTCCCGGCGAAGTCGATGCGGCCCTGTTCGAGCGCCAGCTGCGCCTGCTAAAGCGTTTTTATGCGCCGCTGCCCCTGGCCGAGGCCGTGCAGCGCTTGCAGGACGGCAGCCTGCCCCCGCGCGCCGCCTGCATCACGTTTGACGACGGCTACGCGGACAATGCGCAAGTGGCCCTGCCGCTGCTGCTGAAACACGGCCTGCACGCCACGTTTTTTATCGCCACGGGCTACCTCGATGGCGGCCGGATGTGGAACGACGCGGTGATCGAGGGCGTGCGCCATGCGCCCGGTCCCCAGCTGGACTTGCGGGAACTCGGCCTGGACCGCCTGCCCGTCGCCAGCCTGGCGCAGCGGCAAACGGCCATCGCCACCCTGCTGGGCCAGCTCAAATACCTGCCGTTCGAGCGGCGCCAGCAGCTGGCCCTGCACATCGGACGCCAGGCGGGCGCGGCGGCGGGACCGCCCGCCATGCTCAGCACGGCGCAGCTGCGCCAGCTGCAGGGGGCCGGCATGGGGCTGGGCGCGCACACGGCCAGCCACCCTATCCTGGCCACCTTGCCGGACGACGCCGCGCGGCGCGACATCGCCCACGGCAAGCGGCAGCTGGAAAGCCTGATACAGGCGCCCGTCACCCTGTTTGCCTATCCGAACGGCAAGGCGGGCCGCGATTACGGCGCATCCCATGTGGCGATGGTGCGCAGCCTCGGCTTCACGGCGGCCGTCGCGACGGACTGGGGCGTGGCCCGCCCCGGCGCGGGGCTGGACCTGCTGCAGCTGCCCCGTTTTACGCCGTGGGATCGAGGACGGCTGGCGTTTCTGTGGCGCTTGCGGCAAAACCGCCAGCCAGCGCGCCCAGCGCCGCCGGGTGGTGGCTGAGCCACTGTTCCAGCATCATCAGCAGCCACACCATGGTGCCGTGGTAGGCCGGGTGCTGCGCCAGCAGCCGGCACTGCAGGTCGTCGATGAAGGCGGGCCGCACGATGCCGCGCCGGCGCAGCTGGGCCAGGTTATCGAAGGCGAAGTCGCGCAGCGGCGCATGGCTGTGCAGCCACAGGCCGAACGGCAGGCCGAAGCCGTGCTTTTTCTTGCGCACGATGGCCGGCGGCAGGATGTCCGCCAGCGCCCGCTTGAAGAAGGGCCGCAGGCGCATGCCGTCGAGCTTGTCCTGGGGCGCCAGGCGCGCGGCAAACGCCACCATCGCGTCGTGCAGGAAGGGAAACGCCGCTTCCACGCCGGCCAGCTCGCACGCCGTGCGCACCTTGACCAGGTCGTTGTCGGCCAGGGTAAAACGCATGTCCAGCGCCAGCAGTTCATTGATCTGGCTCAAACCCTGGCCTTGCCGCTCCCAGTACGCGCCGCTCAGGCAGCCGGCCGCCATGCCGGGATCGATGGTGTCGATGAAGCCGTCTTCCAGCACCGCGCGGTAGCCATGGCACAGCAGCAGGTTGTGGCTGTCCAGGCGGGCCGGCAACGGCAGGCTGGCCTGTTCGATGTAGCGGCGCGCCTTGCCGGCCAGGCGCCACGGCTTGCCCGCGCGTTCGCGGAACAGCAGCGGCTCGATGACGGCCTGGCGCAGCATGGCCGGCAGGCGCGCGTACTGCGACAGCAGGGCCTGGCGCGCATAGCGTTCATTGCCACCAAACAATTCGTCGCCGCCGTCGCCGCCCAGCAGGCGCATCACGCCATCCTCGCGCGCCATCTGCGCGCAATAGAAGGCGGGAATGGCCGAGGCGTTGCCGAAGGGCTGGTCGAAGGCGGCCGCCATGGCGGGGATGGCGGCCAGCACGTCGCCTGGCGTCACGTAGCGCTCGTGGTGGATGCTGCCCGCGTGGCTGGCGGCCAGGCGCGCATACGCCATCTCGTCGTAGCCGGGCGCGTCGAAGCCGATCGAATACGTGCGCGCCGGGCGCCCCGTCACCTGGCCCACGATGGCGGCCAGGGTGGAACTGTCGGTGCCGCCGCTGAGGAAGGCGCCCGTGCCGGCGCTATCGCCGCCCAGGCTGCTTTCCACGGACAGCCGCAGGGTGCGCAGGAATTCCTCCTGCTTGACGGCAAAACTCGCGCGCGAGCGCGCGTATGCGCGTTCCTGGAATTCCAGCTGCCAGTAACTGCCCCTGTAGCGGCGCCCGGCGCGCACATGCAGGTATTCGCCGGGCAGCAGCCGCTGCTGGCCCACATAGGCCGTGCCCGGTCCGGGCACCATGTGATGGTACAGATAATGGTACAGGGCTTGCGGGTCGAGCGCGGCGCGCACGGACGGATGGGCCAGCAAGGCATCGAGCGAGGAGGCGAAGAACAGGCCCTGCGCATTGCTGGCGTAGCAGAGCGGGTGGATGCCGGCCCGGTCCACGGCCAGCACGGCCGAGCCGGAAAAGGCGTCGAGGATGGCCAAGCAGAAAGGCCCCGAGAGGCAGGCGCAGGCGGCCACGCCCCGGCTCAGCCACAACGACGCGAGGCGGCCCGCCACGTCGTCCGCCGAACCGTGCAGCGCGGGCCGGCCCCAGATGGCCACCTGCAAGCCATCCTGCTGGTACAGGTGGCGGCTGCCGTCGATGGCGGCCACGGCCACGGCGCCCGTGTCGCCGGCGCCCAGGGTCAACGGCGCGCCGTCAAAGCGCGACAGGGGCGCGGCCATGCGCGCCAGCACGGCCTCGGGCGTGACAGGGGGAGCGGCGGCGGGCTCGGGCGCCGCCCCGCAGCGGGCCAGCCAACCGCACAGGCCGCTCATACGAGCACCTCGGCCGGCAAGGGATGGCCGAGGAAGGCCGTCGGGCTGGCCGTCAAGCCGTAGGCGCCCGACTGGAACACCACCACCAGGTCGCCCTCGTGCGCGCGCGCCATCTCCATCTGGTCGGCCAGCAAGTCCAGCGGCGTGCACAGCGGTCCCACGACGGACGCCACCTCGCGCGGCCCCTCCTGCAGGCGGTTGCCGATGGCGACCGGGTAGTTCTTGCGGATCAGCTGGCCGAAATTGCCCGAGGCGGCCAGGTGATGGTGCAAGCCGCCGTCCGTGACGAGGAACACCTGCCCGTGCGACACCTTGCGTTCGAGCACCGTGCACACATAGATGCCCGCTTCGGCCACCAGGTAGCGGCCCAGTTCCAGGTTCAGGCGGGCGCCGGGCGCGGCCGCCTGCAAGAGGGCGAGCTGGGCCTGCAAGCCCGCGGCCACGGGCGCCAGGTCCAGCGCCTGCTCGCCGGGGAAATACGGCACGCCGAAGCCGCCGCCGATATTGAGCACGCGCAAGGGGGACGGCGCGCTGTCGGCCAGCTCCAGCGCCAGGTGCACGCTGTGGGCCTGCGCCTCGGCCAGGGCCGCCGCCGACAGGCTTTGCGACCCCGCATAAATGTGAAAGCCGTGAAAATCCAGGCCCAGCTGGCCGATGCGGCCCAGCAAGGCCGGCACCAGGGCCGCGTCGACGCCGAACGGCTGCGCGCCGCCGCCCATGCGCATGCCCGTGCGGCGCAGGGCGAAATCGGGATTGACGCGCACGGCCACGCGCGCCGTCACGCCCAGCCGTTCGCTGGCCAGCGCCGTCCTTTCCAGCTGGGCGCCGGACTCGATATTGATCAGCACGCCCGCCGCCACGGCGCGCGCCAGTTCCCCCTCGCTCTTGCCCGGCCCCGCAAAACTGATGCGTTCGGCGAGCATGGGCGTGTCGAGGGCCGTCGCCAGTTCGCCGCCCGAGGCCACGTCGATGCCGTCCACCAGGCCCGCCAGCAGCTGCACGACGGCCGGCATGGGATTGGCCTTCATGGCGTAATGCAGGTGCACGCCGGAAGGCAAGGCGGCGCGCAGTTCCGCCACGCGGCGCGCGATGTGGCCGCGCTCGTAGGCATAGAACGGCGTGCGGCCCACGCGCTGGGCCAGGCGGCGCAAGGGCATGCCGCCCACTTCCAGCATGTCGCCGGCGACGGCGAATTGGCGCAAGGCCGCGTGCGGCGGCATGGCAGGGGATGTCAGGCCGGGGCCATTCATGTCGATGCTCCTGGTTGGACAGCATGGGCTTGCGCCAGTTCCCGCGCCAGCAAGGGGCGGTCGATCTTGCCGTTCGGATTGCGCGGCAAGGCGTCCGCGCGCACCTCGATCCACAGCGGCACCATATACGCCGGCAGGCGGGCGCGGCAGGCGGCCAGCACGCTGTCGCGCAGCACTTCCACGCCCGGCGCGGGCGTGACGAGCAAGGCGATGGCCTGGCCCAGCACGGCGTGCGGCACGCCCAGCGCGGCCGCCTCGCCCACCAGCCCGCTCGCATGCGCGACTTCCTCGATCTCGGCCGGGCTGACCCGGTAGCCCGAGGTCTTGATCATGTCGTCGCTGCGGCCGACGAAATACAGATAGCCGTCCGCATCGCGGCGCACGGTGTCGCCCGACCAGACGGCCAGTTCCGGCAGCACCAGGCCGCTGGCCTGCGGCGGCAAGGGCTTGAAGCGCTCGGCCGTGCGCGCCGCATCGTTCCAGTAACCGAGCGCCACCAGCGCGCCCCGGTGCACGAGTTCGCCAGGCTCGCCGGCGTCGCAGACGCTGCCGTCCGGGCGCAGCACCAGCACTTCCGCGTTCGGGATGGCTAGTCCGATGGAATCGGGACGCCGCGCCAGCTGTTCCGGCGGCAGATAGGTGGAACGGAACGCTTCCGTCAGACCATACATGAGGAAGACCTGCGTGCGCGGCAGCGCCAGGCGCAGCCGGTCGAGCGTGGCGCGCTGCATGACGCCGCCGGAATTGGTGACGTAGCGCAAGGGCGTCGACAGGGGCCAGCTCAGCTGCGACAGCTGCACCCACAGGGGCGGCACGGCGGCCAGGCCCGTGATGGCTTCCTGCTCCACGGCTTCGACGATGTCGCGCAGCAGCAAGTAATTCATCAGCACGGCGCAGGCGCCGCTGGCGAACGCCGTCGTCAGCTGGCTCAGGCCGTAGTCAAAGCTGAGCGGCAGCACGCACAGGATGCGGTCCTGCGGCGTGTTGCGCAGGTAGCCCGAGACGCTGAGCGCGCCGGCCAGCATGTTGCGGTGGGACAGCACCACGCCTTTCGGCCGCCCCGTGCTGCCCGAGGTGTACAGGATGGCCGCCATGTCCGTGTCGATCACCGCGTGCGGCGCCCGCTCCGGCTCGCTTGCCAGGTCCAGCGCGTCGTCCCAGGACAGCAGGCGCACGCCGCCCAGGCTGGCGTCCAGGCCCCGCTCTCCCGTCAGCAGCACCGTCTGCAGGTCCGGGCAGGCGGCCAGCGCCGGCCCCAGCTGCGCCAGCCGCTCGCGCGAGGTGACGAGGATGGCGACATTGCAGTCGGCCAGGATGTAGGCGACCTGCTCCGGCTTGAGCAGCGGGTTGACGGGCACGAAGACGCCGCCGGCCGCCGCCGCGCCGAACATGGCGCCGACGTTTTCCGGGCGCTTTTCCAGGTAGACGGCCACGCGCGCGCCGCGCGCCAGGCCCAGGGCCAGCAGGGCCCAGGCGCAATCGCGCACGCACTGCGCCAGCGCGCCATAGGTCAGCGCCTCGCCCTGCCACGACAGGGCCGGCGCATCGGGCGCGCGCCGCGCCGTGTCGAAGATCAACTCGTGTATCAGTGTCGCCATCGTCTCGCCCCCGGGTTGCCATGATTGCCATGCATCCCCCTATGATTCAGACAAACGGCCACGCCGGTCTTGATTTTGATCAATTAACAGTTTCAGCAACACAGCTTGAGCCGGCGCAAGATCCGCGCGCGCCGCTGCGCTCTAATGGACAGCATTGGCTGCATAGCCGCCCCATCCGTTCTTCCCATGTCCGTGCGCCCGCATTTTCCCTTGCTGCAAAGACTGGCCGCCAGCGTCGCCCGGCTGGGCTGGCGCGACACGGCCTGGCTGGCCCTGGCCCGCCTGCTCGAACGCGCGCCGGGCGGGCGCTGCGCGCTATATCGTTATCAATTCGTCGCGCAGGCCGTGGCGCCCGGCTCGCTGTGCGGCGGGCGCGGCCGCTCCATCACGGTCGCGCCCTGCCTGGCGGAGGCGGACTTGCCGCCCGGCCCCCTGCGCCGGCCCGGCGTGCTGGGCGAGCGCTACCGCCAGGGCGCGCAATGCCTGGTGGCGCGCACGGGGCGCGACGGGCAGGCCGCCGGCATGGCCGGCTGGATCTGGCTGCTGCGCCACGGCTGCGAGGAAGACGAGGTGCGCGCCCGCTACGCGCTGGCGTCGCGCCAGTCGTCGTGGGACCTGGACGTGTGGGTGCATCCCGAGCAGCGCGGCGGCCTGGTCTTCGCCCGCCTGTGGGAAGAAGCCAACGCCGTGCTGCACGCGCAGGGCGTGCGCTGGTCATGCAGCCGCATTTCGCGCTTCAACCGCGCTTCGCTGTCGGCCCATGCGCGCCTGGGCACGCATGCGCTGGGCACGGCCACCTTCATCCGCTGCGGCCGCTGGCAATGGATGGCCGCCAGCGTGCCGCCCTATCTGCACCTGTCGCGCCATCGCGCCGACGTCCCGCTGCTGGCCTTCGATACGACGCCCTTGCCCCACTACCCTTCCCTGGAGCTGACATGCCGCATCTTGAAGCAGTAAAGCACATCCTCGACACCACGCTGGGGCTGAACGGGCGCGCGCTGGAAGCGCACACGCCGCTGCTGGGCAGCCTGCCGGAACTCGATTCCATGGCCGTGATCGGCGTCATCGCGGCGCTGGAAGCGCATTTCGGCATCGAGGTGGCCGACGAGGATATCCACGCGCGCCACTTCACCACGGTGGCCACGCTGCACGATTTCATTGTTGCCAGGCTGCGACCATGAACGATACCGCCACCGTGGCGCCGCCCCTGCTGCCGTTCTTCATGTCCGCCAGCGGCGGCCAGCGCTATTGCCTGCTGCACCTGCCGCCGCCGGGCCGGCCCGCGCGCGGCGGCATCGTCTACGTGCATCCATTGGCGGAAGAACTGAATAAGAGCCGCCACGTGGCCGCCGCGCAGGCGCGCGCGTTTGCCGCCGCCGGCTACAGCGTGCTGCAGATCGACCTGTACGGCTGCGGCGACAGCAGCGGCGACTTCGGCGAGGCCCGCTGGCCGATCTGGCACAACGACCTGCACCTGGCCTGCGCCTGGCTGGCGCAGCGGGTCGACGGCCCCTTGACTCTTTGGGGGCTGCGCCTGGGCGCCCTGCTGGCCCTCGATTTCGCCAGCCGCGCGCCGCTGCCGCTGGCCCGGCTGCTGCTGTGGCAGCCGGAGCTGGACGGCCGGCGCTGCATCGACCGCTTCCTGCGCCTGCGCCTGGCCAGCGGCATGCTGGCCGGCGCCGAAGCCGAAGCGCC
>NZ_NEGZ01000066.1 GCF_002127585.1 Janthinobacterium sp. GW458P | reverse complement strand
GCCTTGCCGCCCGCGGCCACCGGCCCGGCCCGGCCGCTGGCCGCGCCGGCGGGCCGCAGCGCCACCCTGGCCCTGCTGGAGACGACGGACTTGCATGCGAACGTGCTCAGTTATGATTACTACAAGCTGCAGGCGGAGCCGTCGATCGGCCTGGAACGCACGGCGGCCCTGATCGCCCAGGCGCGCGCGCAATTTCCGAACAATCTTTTGCTCGACAACGGCGACACCATCCAGGGCACGGCCCTGGCCGACTACCAGGCCTTGGTCAAACCGCTGGCCTGCGACCAGACCCTGGCCATCTACAAGGCGATGAACCTGCTGAAGGTCGACGGCGGCGGCATCGGCAACCACGAATTCAACTACGGCCTGGCGTTTTTGAGCCAGGTGACGGGCAACCGCTTTGACGTCGACAGCGTCGATGCCGGCAAGCCGCGCTGCGCCGGTCCCGCGTTTCCGCAAGTGCTGGCCAACGTCTACAGCGTCAGGACGGGCAAGCCCCTGTTTGCGCCATACCACATCATCGACAAGCAGATCACGGCCACCGGCCCCGATGGCAAGGCCATCGCCGCCACGGTGAAGGTGGGCATCATCAGCTTCGCGCCGCCCACCATCATGGCCTGGGACAAGCGCTGGCTGGAAGGGCGCGTCTACACGCAGGGCGTGCGCGAGACGGCGGAAAAATTCATTCCTGAGATGCGCGCGAAAGGCGCCGAGCTGGTGGTGGCCATTTCGCACGGCGGCCTCGATGACAGCCCGTACTCGCCCACCATGGAAAACGGCAATTACTACCTGGCGCAAGTGCCGGGCGTGGACGCCATGCTGATCGGCCATTCGCACCAGCTGTTCCCGAACGCGGCCAGCACGGTGCCGCAGTTTAATCTGCCCGGCGTCGACAAGGCCCGTGGCCTGGTCAACGGCGTGCCCACCGTGATGGCCAACCTGTGGGGCAAGCACCTGGGCGTGATCGGCTTCTCCCTGCGCCACGACGGCACGCGGTGGGTGATCGACAAGAGCGCCACGACGGTGGAAGCGCGCGGCATCCAGAACGCGGACAAAAGTTATGTCACTCCCGATCCAGCCATCGCCACACTGGTGGCGGAAGAACATGCTGCCACGATCGCCTATGTGCAGACACCGGTCGGCGCCACGGATTTCCGCATGTCGACGTATTTTGCCGACGTGGGCGACGTCAGCGCTATCGAAGTGGTGAACCAGGCGCAATCGAGCTATCTCGCCGCGTATGTGAAGGCGAACCTGCCCCAATACGCGCACTTGCCCGTGCTGTCGATGTCGTCGCCGTTCAAGAGCGGCTCGGCCGGCGTGTCCGACTACACGGACGTCAAGGCGGGCAATGTGGCGCTGAACAACGCGGCCGACCTGTATCTGTATCCGAACGCGCTGTACGGCGTGAAGATGAACGGCGCGGAACTGCAGGCCTGGCTGGAGCAGTCGGCGCGGCGCTTCAATACCATCGATGTCAACAAGACCGAGCCGCAGGAACTGGTCAACACGGCCCACCCGAGCTACAACTTCGATACGCTCACCAGCGCCGACGTGCGCTACCAGATCGACGTCACGCAGCCGCCGGGCCGGCGCATCCAGGCGCTGAGCTACAAGGGCAAGCCGGTCGATGCCAGCGAGGAATTCCTCATCGCGACAAATAACTACCGCGCCAGCGGCGGCGGCAATTTCCCCGGCCTCGACGGCAGCAAGACGGTGGTGGCTTCGCCCGACAACAACCGAGAACTCTTGATCGCCTATGTGACGCAAGAAAAAAACCTGACGCGGGCGAAGAACGGCGCGGCGCGCAGCTGGACCTTCGCCAAAGCCGCCACCAAGGGCCCGGTGGTGTTCCACTCGGCGCCGAACGTGATCGACCTGGCCAGGGCGGCCGGCATCGATAACGTGACGCAGCTCAAGCTTGATGATGGCGCGGGCAAGGGCTTTGCGCTGTATCAGCTCGACCTGTCGAAATGAAGGCATGGTTGTTTGCCATCGCCCTGGCCGTATCGCCGCTGGCAGCGGCAGGGCCGGACCTCACGGCCCAGGCCAAGGTCCTGATGCGCGCGGGAGCCGCGACCCAGCCGCAGGCACGCATCCTGTTTGAACGGGAGGCGGGGCAGGGCAGCGGTGCGGCCGCGTACTACCTGGGCCTGATGCACAAGAACGGCATGGGCGGCCCGCAGGACGGCGCCGCCGCGCTGCGCTGGCTGGAACTGGCCGCGCAACGGGGCGTGGCGCCGGCCATGTTCATCGTGGCGAACATGCTGGCCGATACAGATGAAGCCCGGGCGCGCCGCTGGCTTGACGCCGCCTGCGACCTGGCATACCCGGAAGCGCTGCAGCAGAAATCCGTGGCCCTGGCCGAAGGGCGGATGGGCTATGCGCACAACGAGGCGCAGTCTTTCCTGTACCTGAAGATGGCCACGCACGCGATGGGGCACCGCCCGCCCGAACCCTGAGGCAGGCGGCTACGCCGCTTCGTCCTTTTTCGGCCTGGCCCGCAGGCTGGCAGCCGCCTCGCCGATGGCAAACGGGTCGCGCGACAGGATGGCCGCGCCCAGGTCGACCAGCCTGGCCGCCGCACCGATGGCGGCCTTGATGTCGGCGACGCGCTTGAGCTGTTGCTTGCCCCTGGCAATGGCGGCCTCGATATCGCCGCGCGCCTGCTGCGCCCCTTCGGCCGTCAGATAAATGCCATACGCGCGGAACAGGGCCACCATCTGGTCCAGGTGATTTTCATATTGCTCCAGCAACGCGCGCTCGTCCGGCGCCAGCGCCTCGCGTTCGCGGATGCGCAATTCCAGCACCAGGCTCGACGCCTGCGCCAGGCTGTCGGCGATGGCGTAGCTTTGGTCTTTTGTCAGTTCGGTCAGTGGGGCCATGGGATACTCCTGTGTGCGCGCCGCTTACCAGCGGGCTGGACCGTAGAAAACAGCCTGTTTTTGCAGCGTCTCGACGTGCTGCGAGAACAGCGCCAGCTGCCGCGCCAGTTCCGGCGCCTGCGGCTGGTCGAGATTGGCCCGCAGCGCGGCCACGCTCGCTTGCAGCGCGTCGACGGCGGCCACGTATGCGGCGACGATCTTTTCTCGGTCCTGCAGCTGCCGGCCTTCCAGGTGCAAGTGCGTGCGGATGTAGTTGGCGGCCAGCGGCTCACGCGGCGCGGCGTTGTCGACGGCGCCGCGCAGCTGCGCCAGGTCGCGCAATTCATCCTGCAAGCCGGCGCGGTAGCTGCGCTGCGCGTACTCCTTGAGCGCATCGCTGACGATGTTGACGGCTTCCTGCTCGTCGAGCAGTTCGCGCAGGGCCGACTTCTGCAGGCGCTGGGTGGCCAGGCGGCTCAGGTGCTCGCTGAGCTTGACGACCCTGGACAGCTTGTCCGCATCGAGCAGGGGCGCGCCGGCGCCGGGCTGCGCCAGGCCGCCCAGTGAATCGCCGAGCCCGGCAAACTCTTCCTTGTAGACGGGCAGCTTGTCATCGGCCAGCGCCGCCAGCGTGTGCGCATAGCGCAGCAGGACGTCGTTCAGGCCGGCAATCGACATGCTCGCCTGCGCGATCGCGGCGCAATCGGCGCGCGCCGCCTGTTCACTGGCTTGCGCATCGAAACGCTCGGCCAGGATCAAACGCTTGCGCATGGCCTTGTCCATGCAGCTGTGCACGCCGCCCGCGAGCATGGGTTCGAAGTGGAGCGACATCTTTTGTGTCTGCTCGGCGAAGCTGCGCACGGGCGCCAGATTGGTGGCGCAGCCGCCCAGCAGCAGGCTGGCGCTGGTGCAAAGAAACAGGGTGGAAATGGACGGGTTCGACGGGCGCTGCATATGGCCTCCATGCGGTAGCAGTGGCTGATTGGACCCGCGCGCACGCGCCGGCATTGCTGACCATAGCATTCTGGGCAGTGCCGGTATTGCGCCAGATCAGCGGGCCGCGCAATTGCCGGGCCCGCCAGTTTGCCTGTCGCGTTTTGCCACAGGATTGTTGCCCGATGAAACAGGGGGGCGTCAATTTGCCGCATATTTTCCTTACAAAAGACTGACAGCGCGCAAGCAATCGGGGCTTTTATGCATGTTGCGACGCGTCATATGTAGTTGTTGCTGGGGCATGTTTACTCACCTACAATGATTTATCGATGGGGCGGTTATCCAGCGTACGACTATAAAAATAAGTGGCATTAAAAACGTTGTAACAGAGGAGATGACAATGAATTTGAAACAGAAATTGCTCGTGGCAAGTTTGGTTTTGGGTTTCTCGCAAGCGGCAGTCGCAGCCGACCCCATCAAGATCGGCGTGTCCGGTCCGTTCACGGGCGGTTCCGCGCCGATGGGCGTGTCGATGCGCGACGGCGTCAAGCTGGCCGTCGCGGAAATCAATGCCAAGGGCGGCGTGCTGGGCCGTTCCTTGCTGCTGATCGAGCGCGATGACGAAGCGAAGAATGAACGCGGCGTGCAGATCGCGCAGGAACTGATCAACAAGGAAAAGGTCGCCGCCACGGTCGGCTACATCAATACGGGCGTGGCCCTCGCTTCGCAGCGCTTCTACCAGGAAGCCAAGATTCCCGTCATGAACAATGTGGCGACGGGCTCCATCGTCACCAAGCAGTTCGCCGACCAGCCGGAAAACTACATTTTCCGCAATGCGGCCAATGACACCATCCAGTCCGGCATGATCGTGCATGAGGCGATCGAGAACCGCAAGTTCAAGAAAGTGGCGATCCTGGCCGACTCGACCAACTATGGCCAGCTGGGCCGCGAAGACCTGGAGAAGGCGCTCGACAAGAAGGGCATCAAGCCCGTCGCCGTTGAAAAATACAACATCAAGGACGTCGACATGACGGCCCAGCTGCTGAAAGCCAAGCAGGCGGGTGCGGAAGTGGTGCTGACCTACGGCATCGGCCCGGAACTGGCGCAGATCGCCAACGGCATGGAAAAACTGGGCTGGAAAGTGCCGCTGATCGGCAGCTGGACCCTGGCCATGGGCAATTTCATCGACAACGCGGGCAAGAACGGCAATGGCACGCGCATGCCGCAAACCTTCATCCAGGACGCCAGCACGCCCAAGCGCAAGGCCTTCATCGACGCCTATGTGGCCGCCTACAAGCCGTCGGGCGGCCGCATGCCGTCGGCCGTCTCGGCCGCGCAGGGCTACGATTCCATCTACCTGCTGGCCGCGGCCTTCAAGCAGGCGGGCGGCACGGATGGCCCGAAAGTGCGCGCCGCGCTGGAAAACCTGAATGAGAAGGTGGAAGGCGCCGTCACCACCTACAACAAGCCGTTCAGCAAGACCAACCATGAGGCGATCACGGCCGAGCTGACCGTGTTTGGCGAAGTCAAGGACGGCAAGGTCGTCCTCGCCAAATAATCCCGGCCGATACCTGCCGCGCCATGGCCAGCCTTGAGGAATCAGGACTGGCCATTTTTTTATCGACCGTCTTCCGGGGAATACCATGGAAATCTTCCTGCAGCTCGTCTTCAGCGGCATCGCGCTGGGCATGATCTATGCCGTCATCGCCTTCGGCTACCAGCTGACCTTTGCCACGTCCGGCACCCTCAACTTCGGCCAGGGCGAATCGCTGATGCTGGGCGCGCTCGTGGGCCTGTCCCTGGTGGGCACCATCCATGGCGGCCCCTACATGAGCTACCTGCTGATGATCCCCATCGTCATCGCCTTCGGCGCCCTGCAGGGCGTGTTCGTCGAGTGGATAGGCGTGCGGCCGGCCATCAAGATCAAGTCCGAATTCGGCTGGATCATGTCGACCATCGCGCTGGCCATCATCTTCAAGAACGTGGCGGAAAACATCTGGGGCAAGGATGACCTGACCTTCCCGTCGCCGCTGTCGGCCGCGCCGTTCAAGGTGCTGGGCGCGAACGTGCAGCCGATGCAGGTGGCCGTCATCGTCGGCGCGCTGGCCATCATGCTGGCTGTCGAGCTCTTCAACCGCAAGTCCATCTACGGCAAGGCCGTCGTGGCGACGGCCAATGACCGCGACGCGGCCGGTTTGATGGGCATCAATACGGGCATGGTCATCACCTTTTCCTATGCGCTGTCGTCGGCCACGGCCGCCTTCGCGGGCGTGCTGGTGGCGCCGCTGACCCTGACGGGGGCCACCATGGGCGCCTCGCTGGGCCTGAAGGCCTTCGCCGTGGCCATCATCGGCGGGCTGACCTCGGGCGTGGGCGCCATCGTCGGCGGCCTGATACTGGGCATCGCCGAGACGACCACCGGCTATTACATCTCCACGGGCTACAAGGAAGTGCCAGGCCTGCTGCTGTTGCTGCTGGTGCTGGCCGTCAAGCCGTCCGGCCTGTTCGGCAAAGCCGCGATCAAGAAAGTCTGAGGACCACATGAACAAGAAAATCACCATGCTGGCGCTGAGCGCGGCGGGACTGGCCGCGCTGGTGCTGTTCCCCGTCGTCATTCCGAATCCCTACTACATCCACCTGGCCGAGACCATCCTGATCTACGCCATATTGCTGTTCGGCCTGGACATCGTCGTCGGCTACACGGGACAGGTGTCGCTGGGCCACGCCGGCCTGTTCGGCATCGGCTCGTATGCCACGGGCGTGCTGGTGTTCAAGCTGGGCGTGTCGTTCTGGCTGGCCATCCCCGCCAGCATCGCGGGCGCGGCCCTGTTCGGCGCCATCCTGGCCTTGCCGGCCCTGCGCGTGACGGGACCCTACCTGGCCATGGTCACGCTGGCCTTTGGCACCATCGTGCAAATCCTGATCAACGAGATGAGCTTCCTGACGGAAGGCCCGATGGGCATCAAGATCCACAAACCCGTGCTGTTCGGCCACAAGCTGACGGAAATCGAGTACTACTACATGGTGGCCGCGCTGATGGTCATTTCGCTCGTCGTCGTGCACCGCATCCTGAAGTCGAACCTGGGACGCGCCTTCGAGGCGCTGCGCGACAGCCCCATCGCCTCGGACTGCATGGGCGTGTCCGTCTACCGCTACAAGGTCTACGCCTTCGTCATCAGCGCCGGCTTCGCGGGCCTGGCCGGCAGCCTGTATGCGTATTCGGAAGAATACATCTCGCCCAATACCTACAACTTCGAACTGACGATCTTGTTCCTGCTGGCCGTCATCATGGGCGGGCGCAAGACGCGCTCGGGCGCGCTGATCGGCGCTTTGATCGTCGTCATGCTGCCCAGCCTGCTGGCCGACATCGAGCTGTTCCGCAAGATCGCCGTGGCCGCCGCCGTGCTGGGCGTGATCGGCTCCGCCTTCATGCTGGCGAAAAAGCGCTCCACCGTGCGCGGCGTGCTCGTGCCGCTGGTCGCCACCATCGGCCTGGCCGCGTATTCTTACAAGCTCGACAACATGGTCGACTGGCGTTTGACCATCTTCGGCCTGATGACCTTGTTCGTCGTCTACTACCTGCAGGACGGCATCGTCGGCTTTTTGATGAGCTTTATCGGCAAGGGCCGGGGCCATGTGCAGGCCGTCGCTTCGCACGGCGTGGCGCCATTTGATCATGCGCAAGGGGGAGCGCAGGGTGCGACCCTGCTGCGCGTGGACCAGGCCCTGATGCAGTTCGGCGGCCTGAAAGCGCTGAACCAGGTGGACCTGAACGTCACGCAAGGCTCCGTGCACGGCTTGATCGGGCCGAACGGCTCGGGCAAGAGCACGATGATGAATGTGCTCACGGGCATCTACAAGCCGACGGCGGGCAAGGTCGAATTTGCGGGCGCCGTCATTTCCGGCCGCACGCCGTCCGAAATCGCCCTGGGCGGCGTGGCGCGCACCTTCCAGAACGTGCAGCTGTTCGGCGAGATGACGGCCACCGAAAACGTGCTGGTGGGCCTGCACAACACCTTCAGATCGACCATGCTGGACGTGATGCTGCACACGCCGCGCTATAAGCGCGAAGAGGCGGCCGCGCGCGAGCGGGCCGCCAGCATCCTCGAGTTCGTCGGCCTGGCCGACCTGGCCAACGAAGAGGCGCGCAATCTGCCGTACGGCAAGCAGCGGCTGCTGGAAATCGGCCGCGCGCTGGGCCTCAACCCGCGCCTGCTGCTGCTCGACGAGCCGGCGGCGGGCCTGACGGCGCCCGACATCAAGGAGCTGATGGCCATCATCCGCAAGATCCGCGAGCACGGCATCACCATCATCCTGATCGAGCACCACATGGACGTGGTGATGGCCCTGTCGGACGTGGTGACGGTGCTCGATTTCGGCCAGAAGATCGCCGAAGGCGCGCCCGCGCTTGTCCAGAGCGATCCGAAAGTGATCGAAGCCTACCTGGGCGGCAGCGCCGACACCCTGAGCCCTGCGGCCCACTGAGAGGAAGACCATGCTGACCATTAACAATCTGCACGCCGCCTACGGCAAAGTCGAAGTCCTGCACGGCATTTCGCTGGAAGTCCCGAAAGGCAAGCTGGTGACCCTGATCGGCTCGAACGGCGCCGGCAAGACCACCACCATGCGCGCCATTTCCGGCATGCTCAAACCGAAATCGGGCAGCGTCACGCTGGGCGGCAAGGACGTCACGGGCCTCGACTCGCACCGCATCGCGCGCGCCGGCCTGGCCCACTCGCCGGAAGGCCGGCGCGTGTTCGCCTCGATGTCGGTGACGGACAACCTGCTGCTGGGCGCCTTTCCCCGCTTTACGCGCGCGCGCCCGAAAGGCGACATCAAGGGCGATTTGGACAAGGCGCTGGAGCTGTTTCCCCGCCTGAAGGAGCGGCGCGACCAGCTGGCCGGCACCTTGTCGGGCGGCGAGCAGCAGATGCTGGCCATGGCCCGCGCCGTGATGCTGAACCCGGAAGTGATCCTGCTGGACGAGCCGTCGATGGGCCTGGCGCCGATCCTGGTGGAAGAAGTCTTCCGCATCATCACGCGCCTGAAGGCCGAGGGCGTGACCATGCTGCTGGTCGAGCAATTCGCCGCCGCCGCCCTGAACGTGGCCGATTACGGCTACGTGCTGGAAAACGGCAGCATTTCCGTGCACGGCCCGGCCGAGAGCCTGAAAACGGATCCGAAGGTGATCGCAGCGTATCTGGGGGGAGGGCACTGAGGCAAGTTGAGAATGCGCTGACAATGCGCTTGCTGCGCATTGTCACATCCTCCGCATTACGCAGTGAGTAGGCGACGGCGTATCAATGCTTCCAGGTCACGGCTGGTATGGGCAATCATATGAACATAAACGATATCGTTATGTCCATACTCGATGAGGATGCGATTCTGGCCGGCCAACAGTTGGCGGTGAGTCGTCAAATGAAGGTCTTCAAGTTCAGGAACAAAGGTACCTTTAATGTTCCAGTCTTTGAGAGAATTGACTTCAGCCAGAATCTCTTGCGTCACCGTCCTGGCAAAAGCAAGGGATTCGTTCTGCTTCAGATAGGAGCGAATATCGTGCAAATCGTTCAAGGCGTACTGAGTCCAAATGATTTTCATTTGTGTAATCAGTTGTCGTCGTTTTCAGCTTCCAGAAGGGCCACAACGTCATCATGATCAATGATTTTACCTTCCTCAATCTGCTTACGGCCGAGAGCAAGGATGCGGAGCATGGCAAGCTGATCTTGAGTCTTTTGATAGCTGACAGGGTCTTGAACAATTGCCTGAACTCTGCCGTTTACCGTGATGGCTACCGGGTCATGCGTCTCAAGCACCTGTTTGACCACGTCGCTGGTGTTCGTCTTCAAGTAGCTAATTGGTTGAATATTGAGAAAGTTCATGCCGCCCTCCATAAGTAGGCAGACCGATGATAGCATCGGATAACTAAATTAAGTACCAGATTTAGTTGACTGCACATTTTCCTTACGTCGAGCGCAGCCTGTAAATATCAGTGTCTGGTCGGCTTTTCCTGCTGCACCAGAATGAACGGGCTGACGACGACGGCCCACAGGGACGCATCGGCCGCCTGCCACGCCAGCGCCTGCTGGTCGGACACCTTGGCCACTTTACCGTCGGCCATCCATTGCGTGATGGTGGCCTTGTCGTCGTGCGAGATGCGCACGGCCACTTCGACCAGGTCCAGTTCATTGGCGACCCAGACGACATTGCCCTGGGCGAAGTGCTTTTCCAGCTCGCTCCAGGCCAGGCGGGCCGTTTCGCTGTTCACTTTGAGGCGCAGTTCGGTGTCTTTTTCAGGATTGGTTTGCATATGAGATCAAGTTGCGGTGAGTCGGGTGCCGCTGCGCGCGGTCTATTTGCCTGGCAAGGCTTCCACGCGCGGCGTCGGCGTACCGCGCCATGTTAACCGATAGGCGGCGCCTTTGCGAACATTGCCCACCAGGGCAGGGCGGAAGCAGGCCAGGTTGGTGCCGCCGGCGTGCCGCACGCTGGGGAAGATGACGCCCATGGAACCGGCGTCGAGCAGCACGGCGGCCAGGTCCTGCGAGGCGATGTAGCTGGCCGGGTCCAGGCAGGCCTGGTAGCGTTCCTGGCCGCGCAAGTCGTGGAAGCTGGCGGAAAAATCGGCCAGCAGCGACTGGTAGCTGACGCTGTCGTCGAAATAATCGATTTCCTGGTATTCCACGGTCTTGTGGAAAATGATCTCGGCCAGCGCCGTTTTCATGTCGAAGGCGCAATACCAGGCGCCCCGCTCGCCATCGTTGAAGCGCGCCCCTTCCGGGCGGGCATACGTGTAGGCGGCGTTGATGATGCGAAAGTGCGGCACGCCAAAAACCAGCTCGTCCACGCCAATTCCTGGCGCGCCGCCGTACTCGGCCACCAGGCGCGCATTCGTCGCGTTATCGAGCTCGAACAGCTCGCGCAGGTGATCGTCGTTCTCGGCCAAGGGCGCCAGCACGGAGTCTTCCATGTCGGCGAAGCGCGAGGGAATCAAACGGCAGGTGTCGATCTGGCGCAAGGCGGCCAGCGGCGGCAGGGGGGCATGCGGGGCGGCCGGCACGTTTACAGCCCTCCGCGGCGCGCATCGAGCAGCTTGCGCACCGTCTGCATGGCCAGCAGGCCGCCGGCCAGCATCTGCGACAGGGGCGTGCGGCCGCCGAAGACGGGATTCTTGTTGGGCAGGCTCACCCATTCATCGGCCAGCTTGTCGCCGTACAGGATGTGCAGCGCTTTATAAATGCCCAGCAGGTAGGAAATGCGCGTGATGCGGTCCACTTCCAGCACGCGGTCCGGGTGCTTCTTCCATTCGTACCAGGCGCTGCTGGACAGGCCGCCCAGCAATTCGCGCGCATCGTCGTCGCGCAGCTTCCACGCGGCGGCCAGCTTGAAAAAGCCCTTCAATGCCGCCTGCGACAAGCGCTCGCGCTCGGCTTTGGCGTTCAGGTCGACGAGGATGGCCGGTTCGAAGCGGCTCTTGGGGTAGGCGTAGGCGAGATTCATGGCGTGTCCTTCATTAAAACTCTGCTTATGGATTATTTATACTCCTTTTCTGGACTCGTTGCAAGTTCCGCGCGCATGAAAAACGGGGCGCGGCAGGACGTGTGTCCCGCTGCGCCCCGTTGGCGGGCCGCGCTGGCTTATCTTGCCGTGACGGTGACCGGCACGGTCAGCTGCGCCGTCAAGCCGTTATTGTCCAGCGCCACCACCTTCAGCGCGTAGCTGCCGGTCACCGGCTGCGGCCAGTAGGCCGTGATGGTCAGGCCGCTCATGGAAAACTGCATGCCCAGCGGCGCGCCGTCGATCGAGATCCGCAGCGAGGTCGCACCTGGCGCCGTCAGCACGATGCTGCCGCTCATGGCCTTGCCGGCCACGCCCGTCATGGCGGCGGCGCTGATCGTGGGGCCGGCGGCGGCGATTTTCACCGTGGCCACGGCCTGGCCCGTCAAGCCCGTTTTCGTATCCTTGGCGATGACGGTCACGTTGTAGCTGCCCAGCACGGGATTGGCCCAGCTGACGACGCCGGCGGCGCTGATGGCCATGCCGGACGGCGCGCCCGCCAGGCTGTACGTGACGGGGTTGGGCGCCACCACCGTGGCGGCGAACGACAGGGCCACGCCGGGCTTGCCGCTGACGCTGGCGACGGTGACCACGGGCGGCAGCGGGGCGGCGATGGCAACCGTATAGACGCCCTTGCCGCTCAGGCCAGTCTTGCTGTCCGTGGCCGTCACGGTGACGGCATAGGTGCCGGCCACGGGGGCGGCCCAGCTCACGAGGCCGGCGCTGCTGATGGCCATGCCGGCCGGCGCGCCGCCCAGCGCGTAGCTGACGGGATTGGCGGCCGTGACGCTGACATTGAACGCCAGCGCCGTGCCGACCTTGCCCGTGATGGCGCCGGCGGCGACGACGGGCGGCGCGACGGGCGCGACGGTGATGGTGTACACGCCCTGGCCGGTCAGGCCAGTGACGCTATCCTTGGCCACCATGGTCACGGCATACGTGCCGGCAATGGGGGCGGCCCAGCTGACCACGCCCGTGGCGGCGATGCTCATGCCGGCCGGTGCGCCCAGCATGGTGTAGCTGAGCGGATTGGAAGCGGTGGCCGAGACGGTGAACGACAGCGGCTTGCCGGCCGCGCCACTGATGCCGGCCGGCGCCACCACGGGGGCGGCGGGGGCGATCTGCGTGCCAGACAGGCTGGACAGCAGGCTTTTCACGTTCGGCGTGCCCAGGCCGCCCAGCGGGTCATAGCCGACCTTGGCCGTGCACACGCTGCAGGTGCCGTTGCTGCCCCGCGTGATGTCGGCAAAGCTGCTGGCAAAAGTGCCGGGCACGGTGGCGATCTGGCCGTACAGCATGCTGTGCGGCAAGCCGAGCGCCGTCTTCGCCTGCAGCGCGCGGCTGGCGTTGGCGATGGCGATCAGGCCGGCCCACTGGGGCGTGGACAGGCTGGTGCCGCCGATGCTGAGCCAGCTGGCGGTGCTGCTGCCGGGTGTCATCACGGCCGTGTACTGGCCCGTGGCGGGGTCGGCATTGAAGGCCACGTCGGCCACGTTGCGCCGCAGCAGATTGGTCAGGCCCGGCACGCTGGCCGTCTGGTAGCTGGGCAGGGCCGTATAGGCGCTGATGCCGCCGCCCGTACCGGACCAAGCCGCTTCGCTGCGCACGCCGCTGCCGCTGTAGCTGAGCGTGGTGCCGCCCACGGCCAGCACGTTGGGCGACACGGAGGGCCAGGACACGCCGCTGCCGGAGTCGCCCGTGGCGGCCAGGTAGCTCATGTTCTTGCCCGTGAAGGCGCTGTCAACGGAGGCCGTCCAACTGCCTTCGGCGGCACCAAAGCTCATCGAGACGATGCCCGGACCCATCAGGTTGGCCAGGCGCACGGCACCCAGCAGGCTGTTGATGGAGGCGTCGGGCGCCTCGATCAGCACGATGCGCGCCAGCGGCGCCGTGGCATGCGCCCATTGCACGTCGAGGGCGATTTCCATGGCCCAGCCCGAGTTATAGGCGGGCGCGGTGGCCGTCATGGTGCTCGATGGCGTGTTGTAGACAACGGAAAACTCGCAGCCGCTGGCCGGGGCGGGCGGCAGGGGCAGGGTGGCGTTCGTGGCGATGGCCTTGGTGGTGCAGCCTGGCAAGCCGAATTTCTGGTTGAAGATGGCCAGTTCGGCCGCCGCGTTCGGGTTGTGCATGGCGTCGACGACGTAGATCGTCTGCCCCGCGCCCAGCTGGGCCGCCTGGGCCGGCGTCAGCGCCGTGCCTGCCGCCGGCAGGGCCGGCAAGTCGTAGGCGGCGCGGATTTGCGCTGGCGAGTAGGTGGCCACGACGCTGCTGCCGGCCATCGGCGCGACGGTGTCCGCCGCGCCGCCGCTGAGCAGCGGCGCGATGTCCAGCGCCGCCTGCTGCGCGGCGACGATTCTTTGCGCCGTCAGGCGCCGCGTGGTCATTTCCGTCATGGCGCCGGGCACATGCTGCAAATGCGGGCGCCAGTGGGCCGAGCCGCTGCTGTTGGCGCTGTCGCGCCCGTCAGGCGTGTCGAGCAGGGCCGGCGCCGCGTGGAACATCGGTTGCGCCACCAGCGCGCCCACCGAGGCGGGAACGGCTGGCACCTCGACCTGGAACTGGGTTGCCGCCGTGGCCAACAGGGCGGGCGGCTGGGCTGTCTCCTGGCCGGGGCCGCAGGCGCTGAGCGCGGCGATCAGGCCGGCGCCCAGCAGCAGGCGGCGGGGCGCCGGGAGTATGGATAAGGGCTTCTTCATGGCGAGACTCTCCGGGTTGGGCGAGGGCCACATCTCGACAATGCCGCAGGGCGGAACCGCGCTGGCGGCTGCTCACTGGCATTGGCAACCCCGCTGCCGTGGCGCTTGCGCGCGGTAGGCCGGTGGCTTTGCGTCCCCGTCTTTCGACGGGTTTGCCCTCAGAATTGAATACCGTAGCGGCCAAGTAAAAGCTGCCCGCTACAAAATCAATTCTAGCGAATACGCCAATTCATGTGTTAACTATTTTCAATTAATATTTGCATTTGTACATGAATTTGTTGCATATTTTCCCATTGTTGGGGCAATCTTGTCAGCTTGATTTGACCTTAAAAGCAAGATTGTCTGCGCCATACCGTTGCATAACGACGTTTTTACCCGGGAACGGTGACTGATTTCTCTCTGCGTTTAATGAGGATGCCAAATATACTGAATTTATCAATTCATTGCATCATTCTTCGAACACCATGCCCTGATACGGCGCCGCGCGGCAGGTCGCCAGCCGCTGCGCCAGGCTGCCCGCATGGGCTTCCAGCTGGTGGCCGTCCGGGTCGAGAAAATACACGGAATCGCCGGCGCTGCGGTTCTGCTGCCATTCCGTCACGCCGGCGGCGCGCAGGCGGGCGGCAAGGGCGGGGAAGTCTTGCTGCGAGATGGAAAGCGCATAGTGCGTGTAGCCGCCCGCGCTGATCGCCGCGCCCGCATCAAGCGACAGGCACAGCCACAAATCCCCGGCCGACAGGTAGGCGCCCCCGTCCCAGCGCGCATGCAGGCGCAGGCCCAGCAGGTCGCGGTAAAAGGCGATGCCGCGCGCCAGGTCGCGCACGGACAGGGTGAGGTGGTTCAGGCCGGTCAACATGGTGCTGGATAACTTTCAGGTGGGGGGGGCTGTGTCCACCATTGCCATGATTTGATATGACTTTGTTCCACAGAAGTTTGAGATACAGCAACAAGGTCATAAAGCTCACGGCACTTGACCAAACCGTAGCGAGCGGCAGTGATTTGCGGCCGAGAAGCGCAACCGTACTTTCAGTACGGTGAGCATCGCCGGCCGCAAAGCGCGACGCGCAGTAGGTTTGGGCAGGTGCCATCAGACAGGCTCGGCGTGCTCCACCATGAGCTGCACCTTGGTCGTGCCATTGTATTCATTCGCATCGAGCCGGAAGGCGACCCTTGTGCGCTCGCCCAGGGCGTCCGTGTGGCCGAACCAGATAGCGTCGAAGCGCACGCCATTCTTTTCCAGCAACAGTTTCAAATGGCGCTCTTTTAATATGCGCTGGCTGACGACGCGGAATTCGTCGCAGAAGACGGGCGGGGCGAAGCCCTGGCCCCACACTTGCCCATCCATCAGCTCGATGAAGGCCGTCGTGTAATACGCGTCTTCCAGCGGGCCGTCCGTTTCCACCACCCGTTCCAGCTGCTGGGCGCTGAGCCAGGCCTGGCCCACGGCTTCGAAGGCCTGGGAAAACGCGTCGAAGGCGTCGGCGCGGATGGTCAGGCCCGCCGCCATGGCGTGGCCGCCGAACTTGTCGATCAGGCTCGGCGCCCGTTTCGACACGAGGTCGAGCGCGTCGCGCAGGTGAAAACCGGGAATCGAGCGGCCGGAACCCTTGATCCAGCCGTCGGCGCCCGGTGCGAAGGTAATCGTCGGGCGATAAAACTTTTCCTTCAGGCGCGAAGCGACGATGCCGATCACGCCCTGGTGCCACGATGCATCGAACACGCTGATGGTGCTGCTGTTGGCCGGTTCGAAATCGTCGAGGTGCAGCAGGGCCGTATCCTGCATTTCCGCCTCGATTTCGCGGCGCTTCAGGTTGATGTCGTTCAATTGCTGGGCCAGCGCCCAGGCGCGGCCTTCGTCGTCCGTGATCAGGCATTCGATGCCCAGCGACATGTCCTGCAGGCGGCCGGCCGCATTCAGGCGCGGCCCCAGGGCAAAGCCCAGGTCGAACGGCGTGGCGCTGCGCGCTTCGCGGCCCGCCACGCGGAACAGGGCGGCCACGCCCGCGTGCATATTGCCCTTGCGCATGCGTTTGAGGCCTTGGGCGACGAGGATGCGGTTGTTCGTATCGAGGCGCACCACGTCGGCCACCGTGCCCAGCGCCACCAGGTCGAGCAGGTTGTCGAGCTTGGGTTGCGTTTGCGCATCGAACACGCCGCGGCGGCGCAGCTCGGCACGCAGGGCCAGCAAGACGTAGAACACGACGCCCACGCCCGCCAGGTGCTTGCTGGGGAAACCGCAGGCGGGCTGGTTCGGGTTGACGATGACGGCCGCGTCGGGCAGCGTGTCGGCCGGCAAATGGTGGTCGGTGACGACGACCTGAATGCCGCGCCGGTTCGCCTCGGCCACGCCGTCGATGCTGGCGATGCCGTTGTCGACGGTGATGATGATGTCGGGCGACTTTTCGCGCGCCGTCAATTCGACGATTTCCGGCGTCAGGCCGTAGCCGTACTCAAAGCGGTTGGGCACGATGAAATCGACGTCGGCGCCCATGGCGCGCAAGCCGCGCATGGCCACGGCGCAGGCGGTGGCGCCGTCGCAATCGTAGTCGGCCACGATGACCATGCGTTTCTTGGCGGCAATGGCATCGGCCAGGAAAACGCCGGCCGCGTCGATGTGCAGCAGGCCGGACGGCGGTATCAAGTCCTTCGCCTCAATCGACAGTTCTTTCGCGTCGGACAGGCCGCGCGAAGCGTACAGGCGGGCCAGCACGGGGTGAATGCCGCCCTGGCGCAGCATTTCGGATTCGCGGTAAGGGCAGGGACGGGTGGCGATGCGGGTACGGGTCATGATGCTTTCAACTTGTTCAGGGTCATCGCGCGCCAGAATTTGCGCTGCGCATGCTTGCTGGTGGTGACGTCGAGCCAGGCGTCGCGGTGACTGAGCACCAGGCGCAACTGGCCCAGGCGGCCATCCTTGAGGGCCGCCTGCAGGGGCGCGAACCAGTCTGTTTCCAGCGCTTGCAACTGCTGCAGCCACATGCCCCATTCCTGGGCCTGCGCCGCTTCGATCAGGCTGCCCGGCACGACGATGGCGTCGGCTTGGTCCGCCAGCACACTGCTTGGACTGGCATCGCGCCGCGCCGGTTCCGCCAGCGCGGCCAGCCAGCCCGGTGCGTCTGCCGTATGCAGGCGGGCGGCGCAGGCGGGGTGCTGCGCCGTGGCCAGGCTGGCGCCCCAGAGCCAGAAGGCATTGATGGCTTTCAAGCCCCGTTCTTCGCGCGCCGCATTGACGGGGTGTTCGTGCCACAGCATCTGCACTTCATTTTGCAGGCGGCGCGCGGCGCGCGCGTGCCCGCCTTCCGGCATCCACACGGACAGGTCCTGCGTGGTGGCGGCGTCCGGCGTGGCGCACTGCAAGTCGGACCAGCCATCGGCGCGCATGAACCAGGTGCCCGCGTCGCCATACGCGAGCGGCTGGCCGATCTCGTCGAAATACGGGGCCGCAATGTCGAACAGGGCGCGGCTTTCCGCTTCGCTCAGCTTGAGCTGGCGCAATTCTTCCAGGCTGATATGGCTGCGGGCAATGGCCAGGTGGGCCGGATGCAGCAGGAAGTAGCGTGCGCCCGGTTCCGGCACGAGGCCGTAGCCGCGCATGGCCTGGGCGGCAAAGGCCGCCTGCGCCGCCGCGCCGTTGGGCGCGGGCGACAGACCCAAGGCGTGCGCCAGCCACGCTTCGTGCGGCAGCAGGCGGTTGGTGTTGTCAAAAGTTTCTAAATTGCAAGTGGAGGTGCGCGACAGCAGCGCCGCCAGCGCGGGCGCCTGCAAGACCTTGAGCAGGTCGGCAGCCAGTTCGGCGTTGGGCAAGGCGAAGGGCAGGACGAGGGTAAGTTGATTCATCCCGAGATTGTAGGCGATAGCGGCGGCGCGCGAGAAGGGTACGGGCGTTTTCGCCATGATCGCCGCCACAGATTGCTCAGGGCAAGGCAGCCGCTTTGCATGGTAAAAGTATCAAGAAAGCATTTTAATTATTTAAATTTTATCTTTATCGTCGGAAAGTGATTCTCTTTTGAAAAGATAGTGGATATAATTGCGCTAACTAAAATATCAGAAAGACAATCACCCCCTGCTGCGTGGTTGCGTCGTCTGGCTCCTGTGTCCCTCGAAATTGTATACAAGATCTGCCGGCTTCATTTTTTAACAAGTCTCTTCTTGGAAGCCTACCTATGTATACATTCGCCGCTTTGCGCGGCCAGGCTGATCGCGCCCTGGCCCCCCGTATTTCCGCTCCTGCCGCCGCCGTGGCCTGCCGTCAGGAGGCCGCATGACTACCTACAATCTGTCGACCACGGTCCATGTCTGCGAAGACACCAGCAAGAATTTCGATATCCGCGACCTGCTGATCCAGGCCGGCTACTCGGTGCAGGGCGAACTGAACATCAAGAATTTCACCGTGCTCTTGCCCGATGATACGGAGTCCACCGTCAATACGCCGCTGTTCGGCATGCTCGATACGGACACCGTGTACGTGCGTCCCGGCGACTGGGCCGTCAACTACAATGGCAGCTTTTCCACCATCGAAGTGACGATCGACAAGGGCAATGGCGATATCGTCCAGCTGAGCCTGCAAGTCATCATCGACCCCGTCAATGACGCGCCCGACGCGGCCGACAAGACGTTCACATTGCTCAACGGCAATAGCGTGGTGCTGAGCGAAGGCGATTTCGGCTTCCACGACGACGTCGAGCACGACGGCTTCAAGTCCATCGTCATCACCAATACCACCACGGCGGGCCAGGTCTTGCTCAACGGCGTGGCCGTGGCGGTCGGCACGGAAATCTCCATCGACGACATCCGCGCGGGCCACCTGGTCTTCGTGCCCAGCCAGACGGTGGCCGGCGACTTCGACCTCGGCTTCAAGGTGCGCGATGACGGCGGCACGGCCGGCTGCAATGCGCAAGACCTGAGCCTGGCGCCCCATTACCTGACCTTCAAGGTGCCGATGGCCCACCTGGGCGACTTCGTCTGGGAAGACAGGAATGCCAACGGCGTGCAGGACGCGGGCGAGGCGGGCATCGCCAACGTGGTGGTGCAATTGAAGGATACGGCCGGCAATGTGCTCGCCTCGACCACGACGGACGCCAGCGGCGGCTACCATTTCGACGTCAACCCGGGCACGTATTCCGTCACCGTGGTGGCGCCCGCCGGCTATGTGCCGACGGCAGCGAACCAGGGCGGCGACGCGGGCAAGGACAGCAACATCGATGCGGCGGGCAAGATGGCGCCCGTGACCCTGGCGCCGGGCGAGACCAACCTGAGCCTGGACGCGGGCCTGTACCGCACGGCCGAGCTGGGCGACCGGGTCTGGTTCGATACCAACAGGAATGGCGTGCAGGATGCGGGCGAAGCGGGTGTTGCTGGCGTGAAAGTAACTTTGCTCGATGCGTCGGGCAACGCCGTCGGCAGCCCTTTGGTGACGGATGCGAACGGCAATTACCTGTTCACGAATTTGATACCGGGCGCCTACAGCGTGCAGTTCGATAAGACCACCTTGCCAGCCGGCTACACCTTTACGGGCCAGGACCAGGGCGGCGACGAGCAGCGCGACTCGGACGCGCATGCCGACGGCAGGACGGCGCAAGTGCTGCTGGCCTCGGGCGACAGCAACCACAGCGTGGATGCGGGCATCGTGGCCTTGCCGGCCACCCTGGGCGACCGCGTCTGGCATGACAGCAACGCCAACGGCGTGCAGGATGCGGGCGAGTCCGGCATAGGCGGCGTCACCGTGCAGCTGAAAAACGCGGCCGGCAGCGTGATCGGCTCGACCGTCACGGATGCCAGCGGCTATTACAACTTCAGCGTCGATGCGGGCACGTATTCGATCGCCGTCGTCGCGCCGGCCGGTTATTTGACCACCGTCAAGGATGCGGGCGGCAACGATGCGCTCGACAGCGACATCAATACGCTGGGCAACAGCGGCCAGGTGACGGTCGCGGCCGGCCAGGACTACAAGGACCTCGATGCCGGCCTGTACACGACGGCCTCCATCGGCGACCGCGTCTGGTTCGATGCGAACGGCAACGGCACGCAGGATGCGGGCGAGGCGGGCGCGGGCGGCGTGAAAGTCAACCTGTACAACGCGCAAGGCGCCGTCGTGGCCAGCGCCACCACGGATGCGAACGGCAATTATCTGTTCAGTAACTTGGTCCCCGGCAACTATTATCTGGGCTTCGTGCCGCCGGCCGGCTACGGCTTCACCAAGGCCGATATCGGCGGTTACGCCACCGATTCGGACGTCAATCCGGCCACCGGCTTCACCACCGCGTGGGCCACCTTGAAGTCGGGCGATGTGCAGCTGGACTGGGATGCGGGCCTGGTGAAACTCAATACAGCCTCCATCGGCGACCGCGTGTGGGAAGACAGCAACTACAACGGCGTGCAGGATGCGGGCGAACTGGGCGTGGCGGGCGTGAAAGTCAACCTGCTCAACGCCAGCAACGTGGTCATCGCCACGACGACGACGAATGCCAGCGGCAATTACCTGTTCAGCGAACTGGCGGCCGGCGGCTACAAGGTCGAAGTCATCCGTCCATCAGGCTTTTATTACACCAAGGCCAACCTGGGCAGCGATACGGCCGATTCCGACGTCGATGTCAGCACCGGGCGCTCGTCCCTGATCAACCTGGCCGCCGGCCAGAACGACATGAGCTGGGATGCGGGCATCTACCGCAAGGCCAGCCTGGGCGACAAGGTCTGGCGCGACGCCGACCATGACGGCGTGCAGGACTACAACGAGGCGGGCATCGCCAACATCAAGGTGCAGCTGTACTCGGGCAGCGGCGTGCTGCTGGCCACCACCTACACGAATGCCAACGGTAATTATTTGTTCAGCAACCTCGATCCGGGCAGCTATTCCCTGAAATTCGACAAGTCGGGCGTGTATCACGCGGGCTATGCCATGGATACGTGGCGCTGGGGCGCGAAGAACGTGGGCACGAACGACAATATCGATTCGGACGTCAACAGCAATGGCACGACGGCCAATGTGGTCTACACGGACATATTGAAACTGGCGTCCGGCCAGAACGACATGAGCTGGGATGCGGCCATCACGCCCATCGTCATCGACCTCAACGGTGACGGCGTGCACACGATCGCCCGCGCCGACTTCCACGGCAGCTTCGACCTGCTGGGCACGGGCAGCGCCATCCAGACGGGCTGGGTCTCGGCGCATGACGGCTTGCTGGCCATCGACAGCAATGGAAATGGCAAGATAGACAATATTTCCGAGTTGTTTGGTGGCAATGAGAAGGGCACGGGCTTCGCTAAGCTGTCCAGCTATGACTCGAACCACGACGGCGTGGTCGATGCGCGCGACGACAAGTTTGCCGAACTGCGCATCTGGCGCGACGCCAACAGCAACGGCGTCACCGACGACGGCGAGCTGATGTCGCTGCACGACGCCGGCGTGGCCAGCCTGACGGTGAGCTACACGGAACTGCCTTTCCTCGATGCCAACAGCAATCTGCACCTGGAGCGCAGCAGCGCCACCCTGGCCGACGGCAAGACGGTCGACATGACGGACGTGTATTTCAACGTCGATGCCAAGGACGCGGCCGCCGCCGGCGTGCACCTGCCCAGCATGGCCGATTTGCTGCGCGACGACAGCACGCTCGACGTGGTGCTGGGCCAGGATGGCACGGTGAGCACCGTCGCCGCCGCGCCGGCCGCCGCTGCCCCCGCCGCGGAAGTCCAGGCCCAGTGCGACATGGCCGACCTCCTGCGCCGCGCCATGGCCCACGCAACGGCTCAGCCCCAGGAAATGGCTGCCTGATGTCCCTTGCCGGGCCATGAGCCTGCCCGGCAATGCCGCACCGGCGCGCCCGTCACGGGGCGCCGGCGTTTTTCCACGCTTGTTCCACACTTGATAATAGAAATAGGGAAACCACCATGAAACAATCCATGCATCTGTTCGTCCGCGGCGCCATCGCCGCAGCCGCCTTCGCCCTGGCCAGCGGCGGCGCCCTGGCGGCGTCCAACCTGCAAGTCGTCGATTCGCACAGCGTCAGCCTGTTTACGGCTGCCGGCGGCGCTTTCGGCCCGGGCAGCGCCATCTCGCCGACCTTGTGGGAGGTCAAGTACGACAGCAATACCTTCCTGGCGTTTTGCCTCGATCCCCATGTCGCGCTGAGCAACACGTCGAACAGCTACAGCAGCGGCGCTTTCGCCGCCAGCGATGCCGTCAAGCGCCTGTACGAGGGCTACTACGCCTCGTCCGTCGCGACCGTGTCGACCAGCGCCAACAGCGCCGCCGCCTTCCAGCTGGCCCTGTGGGAATTGAATAACGACAACACGAACCTGCTGACGGGCGACCTGCGCTTCAAAAACCTGAGCAATGCCGTCGTCAGCCAGGCCAACACCATGCTGGGCGTGGCCACGGGCAATGGCGCCATCCAGAACCTGTACAACTACACGAGCTTGACAAGCGTCAACCCGGCTTCGCAAACCCTGCTGGCCGTGTCGCCGGTGCCGGAAGCGCAGACCTGGGCCATGCTGGTCGCGGGCCTGGGCTTGCTGGGCTTCATGGCGCGCCGCCGCAAGGGCGCTTCCGCGCTGACTTAATTATTACTCATTAATCAGCGCTCATCGCGCAAGCGATAGCGTTCCCGCTGCGGCGCGCCCGACCGGCGCGCCGCAGTGTTTTATTGTGAATCCATCATGACCCCACCCCTTGACACCTCCACCGCTTCCGCCGGCATGTCCAGCGATGCCATCGCCGAGGCCATCGTCTTCCTCGCGCGCTTTTTCGGCGTGACCGTGCAGGCCGAGCGCCTGCGCGCGAGCGTGGCGGCCCAGGCCGGCACGGCCGCCGCCGACTTCCTCGCGCAGGCGCTGGCGCAAGCCAGCCTGGCCGGCACCGCGTTGCCGGTAGATAAGCCACGCCGCCCCACGGAAATGCCGGCCTTGCTGCTCAACGGGGAAGGGCAGGCGCTGGCGGTGCTGACCATTGCCGATGGTAAATATGAATGCCATGTGCCCGGCATCGAAGGCAGTGCCTGGTTTGACGCCGCCGCGCTGGCGCGGGAAGTGCCCGATGGACGCTGGGTGGCCGTGCGGCCCGTGATGTTCTTCGACCAGCGCAGCTTGCTCTACAGTATGCCGGCGGCGGGCCGCTGGTTCTGGGATGTTTTCAACCGCAACCGCTGGATCTTCCGCTGGGCCTTGCTGGGCACCCTGGTGCTCAACATCATCGGCGCGCTGGTGCCGTTCTATGCGATGGCCGTATATGACCGCGTGATTCCGAACAATGCCACGTCCAGCCTGTGGGTGCTGACGATCGCCGTGGTGGCGCTGACGGGCTTCGAGCTGGCCATGCGCCTGCTGCGCGGCGAACTGGTGGAAACGGCGTCGCGCCGCATGGACGTGGCGCTGTCGTCGGACATCTTCGCCCAGTGCCTGCGCCTGCGCGCGGCCAGCCGGCCCGCCTCGGGGGGGACTTTGGCCAATACCGTGCGCGATTTCGAATCCGTGCGCGAATTCTTCGCCTCCACGACCCTGACGACCCTGGGCGACCTGCCCTTTTTGCTGCTGTTCCTGCTGGTGATCGCCCTGGTCGGCGGCTGGCTCGTGCTCGTGCCCCTGGCCGTCATCCCCATCCTGCTGCTCGTCGCCTTCGCCTCGCGCGCGGCCCTGGCGCGCCACGTGGCCGCCTCGATGCAGGAAAGCGCGCAGCGCACGGCGCACCTGTTTGAAACCATGAATGGCCTCGACACCATCAAGGCGCTGGGCGCCGAAGCGTGGAGCCGGCGCAAATGGGAAAGCCTGACGGTGGCCATCGCCGCCAACAGCGTCGAGACGCGCGAAATCGTCAGCCGGGTCAATTACATCAACACGGCCGTGCTGGCCCTGTCCGGCGTGGCCGTGGTGGCCACGGGCGCCTTGCTGATGGGCGAACACCTGCTGACCCTGGGCCAGATCATCGCCGTGAGCATGCTGACGGGCCGCGCCCTGGCGCCCGTGAGCCAGATTGCGGGCCTGATCATGCGCTGGGAGCAGACCAAGCTGTCGTATCACGCGCTCAACAAGATCATGGAAGCGCCGACCGATGACGACGCGGCCAGCCTGCAGGCGCCGCCCCTGTCCGGGCACATCGAATTTCGCGACGTGGGTTTTGCCTACCCGAATTCGCCGCCGCTGCTCGATAAGCTCAACCTGCACATCCGCCCCGGCGAGCGGGTCGGCGTGATCGGCAAGCTCGGTTCCGGCAAGAGCACCTTGCTGCGATTGCTGCTGAACCAGTACGGCCCGCAGAGCGGCAGCGTGCTGTTCGACGACCTGGCCAGCACCCAGCTGGACCCCCTGAGCCTGCGCCGCCAGATCGGCTACGTGCCGCAGGACGTGACCCTGTTCCACGGCACGCTGCGCGAAAACATCGAACTGGGACGCAGCCAGCCCGACGACGCCAGCCTGCTCGACGCCATCCGCCTGGCCTGCCTCGACGACATCATCACCCAGCTGCCCAACGGCGTGGCGACGGAAGTGGGCGAGCGGGGCGAGCGCCTGTCGGGCGGCCAGCGTCAAGCCGTGGCCATGGCCCGCGCCTTGCTGGCGAAACCGCCGATGCTGCTGCTCGATGAGCCGAGCAGCATGTTCGACCCGGCCACCGAGCAGCGGCTGATCGGCCGCCTGCGTACCTTAAAAGAGACGACCATCGTGCTCGTGACGCACCGCATGGCCATGCTGGCGCTGGTGGACCGCCTGATCGTCTTCGACAAGGGGCGCATCGTGGCCGACGGCCCGCGCGACGACGTCATGCGCGCATTGAACAGCCAGGCGGCCAGGCCTGCCGCGGCCACTGCCGCCGTGGCACAGGGAGCCACAGCATGAGCGCCGCGAATGCCCGCCCGCTGCCGGCGGCCCACCCGGACCCGGAACGCGAACCGCGGACCATCGTCATGCACATGCTGGCCCTGGTCGCCGTATTGCTGGTGCTGGCGCTGGCCTGGGCCGCATTCGCCCGGCTCGACGTGTCCGTGAACGGCCGGGGCGCCATCACGCCGCCATCGCACCTGCAGGAAGTGCAAAGCCTGGAAGGGGGCATCGTGCGTGAAATGCTGGTGAAACCGGGCCAGCGCGTGCGCCGCGGCGACTTGCTGCTGCGCCTGGATACGGCCCAGTACGAGGCCAACCTGGGCGCCAGCGTGCAAAACCGCCTGGCCGCGCTGGCGGGCAGGGCGCGCCTCGATGCGCTGCTGTCCGGCGGCATGCCCCAGTTTGCGCCGGAATGGCAGAAAGAGGCGCCCGAGCTGATCGCCAAGGAAACGCAGCTGTGGCGCGATGGCCAGCGCGAATTCGCGTCGGCCACGGCTGCCGCGCGCGAAGGCGTGACGCGCCGGCGCGGCGAGCTGGCCGAGGCGCACAGCCGCATCGCCCAGCTGGACGCGGGCTTGAGAATCGCCCTGGAAAGCCTGTCCATCGAGGAGCGCCTGTTCAAGGAGGGCGCCGGTTCGCGCGGCGACTACCTGAATGCGCAGCAGCGCGTGCAGCAGCAGCGCACGGAACTCGACAGCCTGCGCGCCTCCATGCCGCGCCTGACGGCCACCCTGGCCGAGGCACAGGCGCAGGCGGGCGAAGTGGAAGCGCGCATGCGCGGCCAGTGGGGCGCGCAGCGCAGCGAGTATGAAACCAAGGCCGGCGCCCTGGCCAGCACGGTAAAAGGCCAGCAGGACCAGGTGAACCGGCGCGACGTGACGGCGCCCGTCGACGGCGTCGTCAACCGCGTGCTGGTGGCCACCGTCGGCGGCGTGGCGCAGCCGGGTAAACCTATCCTGGAAATCGTGCCGGCCGACTCGGAAATGCTGATCTCCGTGCGCGTCAAGCCGTCGGACATCGGTTTCATCCATGTGGGGCAGAGCGCGTCGGCGAACGTGCTGGCGTACGACGCCACCACCTACGGGCGCATGCAGGCGCAGGTGGTGCGCGTGGGGGCGGACGCGATTCCCGACGAGCGCAACGAACCGTATTTCGAGGTGCAGCTGAGCACCGACCGCCGCCAGCTGACGGCGCACGGCAAGGTGCTGCCGGTGACGCCAGGCATGCCGGTCGACGTGGGCATCCTGACGGGGCGCCGCTCGGTGCTGCAATATGTCTTCAAGCCCGTGCTGCGCGGCTTGCAGTCTTCCCTGCAGGAGCGGTGATGCGTGCCTTCCTGATCTTTATCATGCTGGCGTGCGCCGGCATGGCGGCGCAGGCGCAGATTCCCGGCACGCTATCCGTCCAGTCCGCGCGCGGCTTGCCCGCCTTGCTGGCGCGCGCCGTGCCGCGCGATCCGCAGGTGATTGCGGCGCAGGCGGCGCTGGCCGCCACCGAGGCGCGCTACAGGCAGGCCCGTTCGCGCCTGTTGCCGACCGCGGCGCTGCAGGCGACGCGCGGGCGCAGCACCGACCTCGATGGCACCGTGGAGGTCGAGCGCCGCACGCACCAGGTGGAAGCGAGCGTGCGCTGGAACGTGTACAACGGCGGCGCCGACCGCGCCGAACTCGATGCGGCCGAGCGCGACACGGCGGGCGCCGCCTTCGACGCGGAGCGGGCGCGCGCGGAAAGCGCGGAAAAGCTGGCCGAAGCGTATTTCGACATGCAGCGCCTGGAACGCAGCCTGCAGCAGTCGCAGGAACGCCTGCGCGACGTGACGCAGCTGGTGCGGCAGGTGACGCGCCAGGCGGAACTGGGCAAAGCGTCGGAAGTGGACCGTGAACTGGCGCAAAGTTCGCAGCTGGACGCGGAACTGGTGCACGACGGCCTGCTGACGGACCAGCAGGCGGCGCGCATCAAGCTCGAGGCGCTGGCCTTCGAACCGGTGGCGCAGTTTGCCGATTTCGCCTTCGCGCCGCTGCCGGCGCAGGCGCTGGAGAATGCCGACACGCAGCAGGCGCAGTTGCGCGCCGCGCGCGAGCGGGCGGCCGCGGCGCG
>NZ_NEGZ01000065.1 GCF_002127585.1 Janthinobacterium sp. GW458P | reverse complement strand
GCCGGCCTGGCGCAGCGGCGCGCGCACGCGCGCGTGCAGCCAGCTGCCTCCGCCCGCCAGGCGCAGGGACAGCAGACTGCCTCTCGCGCGCGCATCGAACAGCCGCTCGGCGCGCACTTCCAGCACCTCGGCGACGGGGCGCGGCAGGGCGCCCAGCCCGGGGATGACGTCGCGCGCGCAGCCGTTGGCGGCGACGACGTCGCCATGTTCGTCGATGGCGAGCAGCATCTCCGGCTGCACTTCCACGAAGTGGCGGTTGCGGTGCGCCAGCAGGATGCAGCAATGGCTGTAGGTCTTGAGGAAAAAGCCGTCCTCGATCAGCGTTGCGCCCTGGCGCACCAGCTGTTTTACCAGGCGCTGGCTGTCGCGCGCGTCGGGCGAACTCAAGGCCGAGGCATCGAGCACGCCGATCAAGTCGCCGTGCGGCGAAAAGATCGGTGCGGCGCTGCAGGTCAGGCCCGTGAAGGCGGCGCGGAAATGGTCGCTCTTGTGCACGGTGATGGCTTCCTGGTCGAGCAGCACGGAAGCGATGCCGCAGGTGCCTTCCTCTTCTTCCGACCAGCACGAACCGGGATACAGGCCCGCCTTCTTGAAGTCCTTGCGCTGGTCCGTGTCGACCACGTAGTCGATCGTCACGCCGCGCGCATTGGCGAGGATGACGCAGTAGCCCGCTTCGCGCACCATGGCGTGCAGACGCGGCAGGCACTGGCCCGTGGAGCGCAGAAAATTTTCCTCGGATTGCTGGATGGCGCGCAGCTCGGCGCCCGTCAGGATGCGCGGCCCCGTGGTGGAGGCGGGATCGAGCCGGTAATCGTCCAGCGAGCGCCGGTACGATGACGCCAGCCTGGCCGTATCGGCCCCTGGATGGACGATACGGCCGGCGATCAGGTCGCGCACGCGGTCGATATGGCTGGTCTGGCGGATGTAGGGCATGGCGCTCTCCGGTGTCTCGATATTTTGTATGGTTGCCTGTTTGTAGCATGAAGGCGGGGGTGGCGCATCCTGCGCTGCAGCATGGCGCGCGCGTGAGACGTTCGTCTCAGCCCCTGGCCCCGCACAATAGGATGCTTTACAACAATAAAAAAGAGCATCTCTGATAACATCCGCTCAAATTGACAGTCAGTTAGCGCAAGGGATATCTATGGCAACGCAAGCGATGTTCCCCGTGCGCCATGCACTCGTCCTGGCCCTGCTGGGCTGGAGCGCCGCCTGCGGCGCCGCCGGCCAGCTCGATCCCGATGGCCAGAGCAGCATGGAAAAAGAAGTGGCCCGGCGCGCCGCCGTCGAACCGGCCATCGGCGCCGACTGGCACATGACACGTTCCGTGGAAGCGGGCGTGCAGGTGGCGGGCGAGAGCAATCTGTTCTGGAAGCTGTCGAATACGCCGGCGCGCAATCCCGATTTCGATTTCAAGCCCTACTGGTACGAGTTCTATGTCAAGCCGGCGCTCGGTTTCAAGCGCAACCTGGGCGATGGCAAGCAGCTGTATGCGCGCGTGTCGGCCGTCGGCTCGGGCACCTTGCGCCACGATCCATTCGGCGCGGGCGACACGGGCCGCATCTCGATCGAGGAACTCGTCGCCGGCATCCGCATGCCGCTTGGCGGCACGCGCGTCATGCTCGACCTGTCGGCCGGCGCGCAGAATTTCACGCTGGGCACGGGCATGCTGATCGCCAATGGCGGATCGAACGGCTTTGACCGGGGCGCGCTGAAACTGGGGCCGCGCAAGGCCTTCCAGAATTCCGTGGTGGCCAAAATAAGCCAGGACGCGTTCAGCGCCCAGGCGTTTTACCTCGACCCGAATGAAAACCCCGACAACGATAGCGGCACGCGCGTCGTCGGCGTCGATGTCAGCTACGCGCCAGCGAACGACCGCAAGGCGGGCATCGCGTACGGCAAGGTACCGCGGTCGCATGCCGCGTATCCGCAGGCGGCGCCGGGCGGCATCGGCGCGCCGCTGGCCGTGCCCGATGGCCGCAAGGATTTGCAGTTCGTGTATGGCTACGCGCGCGTTCCCGTGCTGCCCACCGTGCTGTCGAAAGGCTGGTTCGGCGTCGACGCGGCGCGCGAATGGAATACGCGCGAGCCGATGCGGGCCTGGGGCTGGCGCACGGAAGGGGGCTTTTCGCTGCCCGACGTGGCCTGGACGCCGAAGTTCACCCTTGGCTACCAGAGTTTTTCCGGCGACGATCCGCGCACGGCGCGCAACGAGCGCTTCGACCCGCTGTTCTTCGAAGGCACGCCGGGCGCCTGGGCTTCTGGCAGCAAGGCCACCTGGGTTTTCGTCAATGCCAACGTGAACGCGCTGCAGGCCACCATCGAGCTGCACCCGACGCCGAAAGATACCGTGACCGCCTACCTGGCCCAGGTGCGGGCCAACCGGATGGGCAGTCCGCTGCAGTTCGGCCAGGCCACGCGCCTCGACGTGCCGGGCGACGCGCCCGTGGTGATCGCCGGCGTGCTGCGCCCGATGCTGGCCAACGATGTCTTCGTCAAGTATGTGCGCGTGGTGAACCCGAATACCTACCTGACCCTGGGTTTCAGCGCCTCGTTCGCGCAGTCGGGCGTGAACCAACTGGTGAATGGCCAGGCCAAAACGTGGACGGGCTGGCTGGCGAACGTGGCATGGGTTTATTAAGTATTTTGTTGATCAAGGAGAGCACCGCATGAACGATTTCCCCAGCATGAAACGCCTGGCTTTGGCCGCCGCCTGCCTGGCGCTGGCCGCCGGCGCCCACGCGGCCGAGACGACGGCGCCGCTGTCGGCCGCCGCCAGCGATCCGGCTGCCTTGCAATGGATGGTGGGCGCACCGCCGCCGGCCGACAAGATCATCCGTTTCGACGATGGCAGCTATTTCAATTTCCCGCAGCTGCGCTGGAGCGTGTCGCACTTCCGCCAGCTGATGCCGACGGTGGACGTGGCGCGCGGCTTGAAGGCGCCCGTGCCATTGAAACGCGCGCTGCGCAAGGATATCGACAGCCTGCGCTTCATGCCCCTGGGCGCGCAGGAAACGATGACCTGGGAACAGTCGCTGGGCGCCAACTACACGGACGGCATCGTGGTGCTGCACCGGGGGCGCATCGTGTATGAACGTTACCTTGGCGTGCTGAAGGAAAGCGGCCAGCACGGCGCCATGTCGGTGACCAAGTCCGTCATGGGCACCCTGGGCGCGGCGCTGGTGGCCGAAGGCAAGCTCGATCCTGACAAGAAAGTGGCCGAGTATGTGCCGGAACTGGCCAAATCTGCGTTTGGCGACGCCACCGTGCGCCAGGTGCTCGACATGACCACGGGCCTGAAATTCAGCGAAGACTACGCCGACCCGAAAGCGGAAGTGTGGCAGCACGCGGCGGCCGGCAGCCCGCTGCCCAAGCCCAGGGATTACACGGGCCCGCGCAGCTATTTCGAGTACCTGCAGACGGTGCGGCACGAGGGCCGGCATGGCGAGGCGTTCGGCTACCGCACGGTCAACTCCGACGTGCTGGGCTGGATCATCGCCCGCGTCACGGGGCAGAACGTCAACGACTACCTGTCCGAGCATGTCTGGCAAAAGCTGGGCGCCGAGCAGGATGCCTACATGACGGTCGATTCGACGGGCACGCCGTTTGCCGGCGGCGGCCTGAATGCGGGCTTGCGCGACCTGGCCCGCTTCGGCGAGATGCTGCGCAACGATGGCCGCTACAACGGCCAGCAGATTCTGCCCAAGGCGGCCGTCGACGATATCCGCCGTGGCGGCGACAAGCAGCTGTTCGCCAAGGGCGGCTACGATTTGCTCAAGGGCTGGAGCTACCGCGACATGTGGTGGGTCACGCATAACGACCATGGCGCCTACATGGCGCGCGGCGTGTACGGCCAGCGCATCTACATCGATCCGAAGGCGGAAATGGTGATCGTGCGCTTCGCCTCGACGCCGACGGCGGCCAATGCGGCCAACGATCCGACCACCACGCCGGCTTTCGAAGCGCTGGGCAAGCTGCTGCTGGCCAGGCCGAAGTAAGGCTGGCCGCGCGGCTGCATGGCCAGCCGTGCGGCGGAACGGGCACAACTGCAATACACTATCCTTTCGTCATCATTTGTTGTATTAATGATAATTTATACGGCGCACGCGAAGGGAACGCACCGTGGAAACCAGCCAGCCGGAACAACCGCGCCCGCCGCTGTGGCGGCGCCTGCTGTGGCCGGTCGCCCAGCTGGGCTCGGCCTTCAGGCTGACGGGCACGCATCTGCTGCACCACGTGATCGGCGCCAGCCTGATCGCCGCGCTGATGCTGGTGCTGGAAGGTTTTCATGTGCTCGAATGGCTCGATGCGGCCATGCTGCGCGCCAGCGCGGCACAGGGCCAGCTGCTGGAGCGGGGCAAGGACCCGGGCGCCGCCTACCGGCCCGCCATCATCGAAATCGACCAGCCCGCGTTCGAACAGGTCTTCGACGAGCGCGAACCGCTGGAACGCACGCGCCTGGAGCAAGTGATCGCCAGCGCCGCCGCGCGCGGCAGCCAGGTGCTGGCCATCGACCTGGACCTGGCGCCGGCCGTGTATGAACAGCACAAGCATGGCGAGCGGCCGCTCGACAGCCTGCTCGACCGGCTGGCCGCCGACGGCCGGCAACTGGTACTGATCCTGCCCGAACAATCGGACCGCAACGCGAACCTGTCGTGGATACGCGCGCGCTGCGCGGCCGGCATCCACTTCGCCAGCCCGCGGATCCGCGAACGCATGGGCGCCGTCACGCGCATCGAGCTGAAAAGCCCCGTGCTGGCGGCCGTGGCCTTCGAGCTGGCGCATGGCGCCGACGGGCAGGAGCGGCAGCAGCCCATGCCGGCCGCCTTGTCCGAGCAAAAGAAAGGGCTGGCGCTGGCCGGCCGCGTGTGCCAGCTGGCGCGGCGCACGGCCAGCGAAAAGGAATTGGCGCGCCGGGCGTTCGAACCTGTCATCCACGGCGACGCCAAGGATGCGGCTGAGCAGAACGCCGTCACCGCGCCGTTTCACCCGGCTGCCGTGGCGCCGGCATTTCTGAACCCCACGCGCACGCGCGTACAACTGATCGATGGGCAGGCCGGCGTGGCGGCGAATGCACTACGCAAGAACGTCGTGTATATCGGCAGCACCTATGACGTGCGCGAGCGCTACACGACGGCCGAAGGCGAGCAGGCCGGCCTGCACCTGCATGCGGCCGCCCACACCTCGCTGGGCATCGGCACGGCCGACGTGAATAAATACGTGGTGTTCGCGGCCGACATCGTCATCGGCGTGCTGCTGGGATGCCTGTTTGGCGGCCTGTGGTCCCTGTACGGCCGCGCCGAGCTGGCCATCGACCAGCGCATGGAAGACCATGATTTCAGCCGCCTGCACCGCATGGGTATCGTGGCGGAATTCTATGCCATCCGCCTGCTGCTGGTGCTGGTGTGGGCTTCGCCGTTTGCCATCGGCGCGCTGGCCATCTACCTGTCGCGCGGCTTGCTCGAGCAGGGCTGGTGGGTCAACCCCGGCCCCCTGATCGCCGGCATGTTCCTGCACGCGATGTCGCTGCGCGACGAAGCCCACCACCCGCACGCGGAAGTGCCGGGCCTGTCCGTGTGGGCCCGGCTGCGCCGTACGCATCCCGGCATCGTGCTGGTGCAGGCGCCGCTGGCGGTGCTGCTGCTGGTGGTGGTGGCGCTGGTGTAAAGCTAATTACTGAATTCACGCAGGTCGCCAGGTACAGTCGCTACGCAGTTTAGGGTGCTTGATTTATCTATCTTATTCCGTTTTTTTGACGTCGAATTGGAGAAATCGATGAATTCCAATGGTTCATTGCAGATCAGTTTTGTTCCTGCAAAGCTGTAGCGAATGTAAGCTGAAATCGTGCTCAATTCGCCATCCGACTTTGTTTCAATATCCGTATGTTTTATTATTTCTTTAAGCTCTGGTTTTAGTATTTGGAATTTCTTTTTATTGTTGTTGTATATTTCAGTACTTTCCAAAAGTATTTTTGATGCAGGAGTAAAAGTTAACACAAGGAAGAATGTTGAATAGATGAACATTACTGATGTGGTTACGAGTACTTTAAACAAATTATGTGTTCCAGTATTTATTTTTCGCAGTGTCAGGTACATCAGGCCTGGAGCAAGTGTTGCAAGAGGGATAAGTAACAGAGTTATCGTTTTGTTACTTGTCTCATCGCCCGAATTTGCTGCATAATGCGACATGATTCCATCAAAGAAAAATATCGGAAAGATTATTCCGAATATTGCAAAATTCGACATGGCGATCACTGCAAGCGTATTGGCGATTTTCCATTTTCTGGTATGTATTGTCGGGGTTGAATTTTCCAACTTATCTGATTTTAAGTATCCATAAAGGGATGTTGTCATTATTGGAAGAATAAATATCCAGGCATAGGTTTCGTCCATATATGGACTTGCATTTATCACGAGCAACCAGGAACTAAGTGCTATCCAATAAATGGTGGAGACTTCTTTTTTGATTTTTTGATTTTTATCAAAATAGGATAGAGTAATTCCCATCAGTATCGATGGCGTTGAAAGAATGAATAAACTAATTGCGCTCAACGCTACCGCTGCCAGAACCAGAAAGGTGAGTCCCGTTACTGTCATGGCGGATTCATAAAACAAGCCACTCCATTGGATATGTTTCAAATACATCCAGAGGAATAATCCGGCACATGCCAGCGATAGGGGTGGCGCTACTCGCCATGCGATGTCAAGCATGTCTTTTGTTATGGATAACCAATCTTTGATGGTTTCCTTTTTTGTGGGCGGGACTTTGTTTTTCGATTTGAAGTTAAGTATTTTATTTTGTGAAGTCATTTTTTATTGGAAATGTATGGGGTGTCAAATAGTGCAATAAATATCATGATGCGGCATTTAAAATGTTTCAGTATTGATGCATGTCATGAGTAAGGTGGCTGAATTGAATGAGATTGTGACTTTCAGGTATTTGGATGCGATTCTTTAATGGCATAACCGAGTTGCCATTTTTATTGGTTTTGGAAAACCATAGACACCTGAAGATGCCTGCAGCAATTTTGGATGATTTTCCGGTGACGTCGGCTTCTGGTGCAGACAAAAGCTTATCCAGGTGTTTCATTTGGCCGGCTGAGACGTTCGGCTGGAAAATGCAGGCACACCCTTGAACAGCACACAGTCGCGGCAGTGAAGAGGGGGCTGCGCGGGCTTTAATATTGATTCGATGGAAGCACAGTCATCATGGGAGACGGCGGGTTGCCCGCTTGTCACTGCTGCTGGCGTGTGCCAGGTAGTATATATACGCGCCTGAACTGCCAGATGGGCGACGTGGGGATATGTGCGCCGCACCTATCCCGGAATCATGCTGCTGCTGTTGGCGCTGGCGTAAGCAGGCTGCGCTTGAATCCGATCAGCCGATCAGCTTCAAGCCCGGCGGCAGCGCCTCGCCCAGCATGCGCTTGGTATTTGCTTCGTCCAGCTGCGTCACTTCGCTGACCATCGCCTGCCACAGGGGCGGCGCGCCCACGGCTTTCAGGCGGGCGAGGATGGTGGCGCGCAGTTCGTCGGCGATGTCGCGCGAGCGGTCGCCCGTCATGCGCGCCAGGTGGGCGGCGGCAAACGCGGCCGGTTCCGTCTTTTTCCAGTCCAGCGCCAGCAGCATCATGAGCCATTCGGCCACGGTGGCGCTGTCGACCACTTCGTGCGCGCTGCCGTGGAAGGGCTGGCGCGCGCCGACCCTGGCCAGCGCCCACAGGGTGTTCGTATCGGCCGCTTCGCCCTTTTTATCCGCCTTGTGCAGGCGTTTGATCAGCCAGGCGCCCACTTCCGCCTTGTAGGCGCCGGGGATGCGCTCGAGCGAGGCGCCCAGGCGCAGCATGTCGTCGTCGCTGCCATTGACGAGGGTGACGGGGCGGCTGCCGCGCTGGGCCGCATCAGCTTGCAGGTTGAAGGCGAAATCGTCGAGCAGGCGCAGCTGCTGCTGCGTGCTCAAGCCGCCGGCCACGCGGCGCCACAGGGTCCACCATTCGGCGCACACCTGGTTGTCCTTGTGATGCTGGACGCCCGTGTCGAACAGGAGCCACAGCTGTTCCATGCGCCACGGGTCGAGCGCGTCGCCATAGCCGGGCCGCAGACAGTAGCCGGCCAGGTTCAGCCACACCCGCTCGTGCTCGGCGGAGCGGCGCCGTCCGCGCGCGCGCAGCATGAGGGCGTCGAACAGCTGGCGCAGCAAGGGAGTTTCCCAGCTCTCGCGCCCGCCCAGGCCCCGTTCCAGGTGCTGGCGCAGCTGGCGCACTTCCTTGGTTTCGACCTTTTGCCCCTTGCCGCCGAAGATGCGCTCGATCTTGTCGATGGCTTCCTTCACGCGTGGCGGCATGCTGGACGTTTCGGCCTGCGCTTCCTCTTCGCCCCGCAGCTGGAATTCCAGCAGCCAGCGGTCGCTGGCATCGGCTTCGGCCACGCAGTGCACTTCCAGCGTGCCCACTTCCGTCATCACGGTGGCCAGCTGCACGGTGATTTCGCGCTTGTCATTGCCGTCGCTGGCGTGCAGCACGCTGGCCAGCGGCGGCAGGCGCAGGTATTCGCCCTCGGCCAGGTCGACGATGTCGCCCAGTTGCGGCGGCGTGCCCGCTTCCGCGAGCGAGGACGCCAGGTGGAAGCGCACGGGCCGGCCCAGGCGCAGCGCGAACAGACGCTGCGTCAGGCGGATTTCTTCGCCGCTGGCGCTGCCGCGGGGCAGGATGCAGACGGCGCGATGGTCCTTGCCCGCCTCGCCCAGCACGAGGAAATAGCTGCGCGGCGAGCCGCCGCCGATGCGCGGCGCCTGGCCGCGCCGCGCCAGCGCGTAGGCGACGGCGCCACGGGCCACGGCCACGTCTGGATTATCGTTGTGCAGGACGGTGAGGGGCGCGCCGCGCCAGTGCGCCAGCGTGTCGGCCAGGCGGCGCGCCAGCGCGTCGGCGCGGAACACGCCGCCATTGAGCAGCAGCGTATCGGGCAGCTCGCCCTGCAGTGCCCCTTGATGCTGGTGCAAAAAGCTGGCCAGGTGGCGCGTGATGGCCGCGTCCTGCGCATACGGCAGGCCGAATTCGACGATGCCGGCGCGGCCCTTTTTCGCCGTGTCGCCCCGTTCCACCTTGGGGAAGAAGCCGTCGACCACCATGGCCGCCACTTCCTCGCGCGTGACGTCGGCGGAACGGCTGCCGCCGATCAAACGCGATCCCGCGCCCAGCAGGGTCACGGTGGTGCTCTCCGGCGCGTCATTCGACAGCAGCAGTTCCTTGGCCGCGCGGCAGCGCTCCATCAACTGCGACAGGCGCGCGGCGGACAGCTTCATGCCGCCTTCCTGGCCTGCCGCCATGCGCGTTTCCACCAGGTGGGCCAGCGCCAGGTCCATATTGTCGCCGCCGAGGATCAAATGGTTGCCCACGCTGCTGCGCGTGAGCTGCGGTGCGCCATCGTCGTCGAAGGCCACGTCGATCAGGCTGAAATCGGTGGTGCCGCCGCCCACGTCGCAGACTAAAATGCGGCGCGTTTGCGCCAGGTCAAGCCGCAAGGTGTCGCGCCGGCGGTGCAGATAATCATAAAAGGCGGCCTGCGGCTCTTCCACCAGCCGCAGCGAGGGCAAGCCCGCCATGCGCGCCGCTGCCAGGGTGAGTGCGCGCGCACCCTCGTCGAACGAGGCGGGGATGGTCAGCACCAGTTCCTGCTCTTCGAGGGGCGCCTGCGGAAAGCGGTGATTCCACGCGGCGCGCACGTAGGCGAGGTAGCTGGCGCTGGCCGCCACGGGCGACACCTTGGCCACGTCGGCATCGGCGCCCCATGGCAGGATGGGCGCCTGGCGGTCCACGTTCGCATGCGACAGCCAGCTCTTCGCGCTGGACACGAGCCGGCCCGGCACCTGGGCGCCGAGCTGGCGCGCGAACGCGCCCAGCACGGCATGCTCAACGTCTTGCTGCGGCCACGGCAGCTGCAAGTCGCCCGCCGCCAGTTCGCCGGCGGCGGGGTGGTAACGCAGCGACGGCAGCAGGGGGCGTGCGCCCACTTCGCCGGGAGCGAGCAGCTGCTCGATGGCGAACAGGGTTATTTCCGCCTGCGCATCGCCAGCCGCCGCATACGCCACCACCGTGTTGGTGGTGCCCAGGTCGATGCCGACCAGGAAGGCCGGCTTGCCCGCAGTGCTGCCCATGCTTATTGCTGTGGCGTGCCGCGCACGTCGAATTCCACCTTCCAGCGCTCGGCGCCGTCAGGGGAAACGGCCAGCAGCTCCAGCGTGCCCGCTTCCGTCACTCTGGCGTGCAGCATGACCTGCACGACGTCGCCGGCCGAGCGGCCTTCGGCGGACAGCGTCGCCTGGATTTCGCTCAGCTCCTGCAATTCATCGGGACCCCAGAAGTCGAGCAAGTCGCCGATCTGGTCGTTGCGGCGCGTGGACGAGGCGAAGAAGCGGAAGTGCACGGGTTCGCCCACGACGAGGCCGAATTGCTGGCCCGGCAATTCCAGCTCGCTGCCTTCTTCCATGCCGAACGGCGCCACGCACAGGGCCTGGATCGGCGGTTCCATGCCGGGGATGGCCGGCATGGCCGATTCGATGGCGACATAGAAGGAACTGGCCGTGCCGCCGCGGATGCGCACGCCATGGCCGCGCCGCACGTAGCTGTAGTAGGCGGCGCCGCGCGCCACGGCCAGGTCCAGGTCGGCGCCGGCCAGCATGCGCGCCGGTTCCGCGCCTTCCATGTACAGCCAGTCGTTGACGGTGGCCATGATGCGCTGCACCAGCAGGTCGGACTTGAACACGCCGCCGTTGAACAGCACGGCCGTCGGGTGCAAAAAGCTGGCGCCTTGCGCCTGGCGGCCGGCAAAGCCTTCCAGTTCGGCGGTCGCCGCCACTTGCCGGCCCAGGAAGGCGGCAAGGTGGCGCGTGATGGCCGCGTCCTGCGCATACGGCAAGCCCAGTTGCGTCAGGCCGGCGCGCGTGCGCACGGCGGGGCGGCTCGACGCTTCCACCTGGGGGAAGAAGCCGTCGAGGATGAAGGTGGATACTTCGGCGCGCGTCAGTTCCGTGCGGATGGAGCCGCCGATCAGTTTCGAGCCGCGGCTGGGCACGACGATCGGTGCCACATCGAGGCCGCTGTCGGCCAGCAGGCTTTCCTTGGCGCTGCGGCAGCCGTAGGTGAGCGCGCGCATCTGCCAGGCGTCCAGCTGGGTGCCGTTGGCGGCCAGCTTGCGCGCCACCAGGTGGGCCAGGGCCAGGTCCATATTGTCGCCGCCGAGCAGGATGTGCTCGCCGACGGCGACCCTGTGCGGTTCCAGCACGCCGTCGCGTTCGAGCACGGCAATCAGCGAAAAGTCGCTGGTGCCGCCGCCCACGTCGACGACCAGGATGATGTCGCCCGGCTTGACTTCCTTGCGCCAGCGGCCTTCGCTGGTCTGGATCCAGCTGTACAGGGCCGCCTGCGGCTCTTCCAGCAGGGTCAGCGAGGCGTAGCCGGCCGCCTGCGCCGCTTCCATCGTCAGCTCGCGCGCGGCCGGATCGAACGAGGCGGGTATCGTCACCGTGATTTCCTGCTCGGCGAACGGCGCTTGCGGGTGGGCGTGGTCCCACGCCTGGCGCAAGTGCGTCAGGTAGCGCGTGGCGGCCGTAATCGGTGAAATGCGCGGCACTTCGGCCGGCGCGTCGTTCGGCAGGATGGCCGCGCGGCGGTCCACGCCCGGGTGGCACAGCCAGCTTTTCGCGCTGGACACCAGACGGATCGGCGTGGTGGCGCCGCGGCTGCGGGCCATTTCGCCGACGACGAACGGCGCTTCGGCTTCTTCCGTGACCCAGGGCAGGGCCAGGTCGCCGGGCGCCACTTCATCGGCGTGCGGCAGGTAGACGAAGGACGGCAGCAGCGGCAGGTCTTCGACCGTGCCGGGCGCCGACAGCTGCGGCACTTTCAGCACGCCGTGGCTGGACTTTTCGCCGTCGCTCTCGACCAGGTTCACATACGACAGGGCGCTGTGGGTGGTGCCCAGGTCGATGCCGATGGCGTAGCGCGGGGTGTGGTTGGCTTGATCGCTCACAGTTCCACCTCGGCCGGGGCCAGGATGGCGGCGTCGTGCTGCTCGCTCAGTTTTGGCAGGCGCACGCTCGAGGCGCGCCAGCCGCGATGGCTCAGGGTGCCCGTAAAAGGCGCCGAACCGACGACGTTGCCCGTCAGGCGTACTTGCGCGGAATCAAAGCCTTCCTGCAGGACGATGCGGCTGCCCTCGGCTTCCTGGCGCACGGCGTCGATGGTGAAATACTCGCGCATGACCTTGGCGCAGCCTTCATGCACGACGCGGGCGGCCGCGCCGATGTCGGCGTCCGCATGGCTGCCCAGGTTTTCCTGGGTGAAGTCGATCAATCGCGCTTCGCGTTGCAGCAGGGCCAGCAATTGCAGGGCGGCGTCCGGCGTGGCTTCCTTTAATATGACGGGCGCGGCGGCCGGCGCCGGCGCCGGAGCCACAGGCGCCACGGGTGCGGCCTCGGGCAGCGACAGTTTTTCCACGCGGGCCGCATAAGCGGCGTCCGAGAGGGTGCTGAAAAAGGCGCCGAAAGCCAGCGGGACTCGGCGCCAGAACGATGGATGGGAAGAAGATGTGCTCATAGGGAACTCGTTTCTCTGATCTGTAGGGAGGCGTCGGCGGCGCGGGCCGCTTCGCAAGGTGGTGCATGCGCCGGTCCGTATTGCTTACTGCCGGCTGGCGTTTGTCCGCATGATACCAGCTAGCGGGCCGGCGCCAAAGTTGCCAGCCCCCACACAGCCTGCCTGGCGCGTGGATTTTCTTTGTTCCTGCGCAAGGAAACGCTCGATTTCGTGCCGCTTCGACTAGAATCGCGCATTATCTTTTCGCATGACCTTGACGCCATGTCCACCGACTTTTCCATATATCTGGCCAGCAGCACCTATATCGACAGCGACCATCCGGCCGTGCGCGCCAGGGCGGCCGCACTGGCGGCAGGTGCCGTGGGCGACGCCGCCATCGCGGCCCGCTGCTTTGCCTTCGTGCGCGACGAGATCGCCCACAGCTGGGATTTCCGGCGCAACCCCGTCACCTGCCGCGCGTCCGACGCCTTGCAGCATGGCACGGGATACTGTTATGCGAAGAGCCATCTGCTGGCCGCGCTGCTGCGCGCCAACGGCATCCCCGCCGGCCTGTGCTACCAGCGCCTGGCCGTCGGCGAAATCGGGCCGCCGTTCTGCCTGCACGGCTTGAATGCCGTGTATCTGCAGGACTTTGGCTGGTACCGCATCGATGCGCGCGGCAACAAGCCTGGTGTCGCCGCCGCCTTCACGCCCCCACGCGAGCAGCTGGCCTTCCCCGTGCTGGCGCCCGAAGAGCGCGATCTGCCGGAAATCTGGGCGGAACCGCTGCCGCAGGTGATCGCGTCGCTGACCGGCCATGCCACGGTGCAGGACGTGGCCGCGCATTTGCCCGATATTGAATTGCTGCCGCAGCACAAATAACTCGAAGAAAGAAATCATGAAAAAAGTATCCATATGTTTGATCGGCCTGATGCTGCTGGCCGGCTGCGGCGGCAAGGGCGAGGGTGGCGGGCAATCGAGCGCCGCGCGCCTCGACGGCAAGGAAAAGGGCAGCGAGTTTCTTGCCTATGAGCATAATGTCAGCGTCGATACGCGCGAGGCGCAGGTGCGGCCCCTGTATGAAAAAGTCGTCGCCGCCTGCAAGGCCGATACGGAAAACGGCTGTTTGCTGCTCGATTCGAGCATCGACAGCGGCCGCTACGTGCACGCGCGCATCAGCATGCGCGCCAAGCCGGCGGGCATCAAAAAGCTCGTCGCGCTGGTCGCGGCCGGCGGCGACGTCACCAGCCAGGGCACCAAGGTGGAAGACCTGGGCCGCCCTGTGCTCGACAGCAAGAAACGCCTGGAAATGCTCAGGCAGTACCAGGCGCAGTTGCAGGACCTGGAAAAGCGCTCGGGCAAGGATGTCGACGCCCTCATCAAGGTGACCAAGGAACTGGCCACCGTGCAGGTGGAGCTGGAGCAGGCGACAGCGGCCAACGCGCTGTTGATGCAGCGCATAGACACGGATTTGCTGAACGTCGCCATCAGCGCCGAAGGCAAGCAATCGTTCTGGACGCCCGTCAAGCGCGCGCTGGGCAATTTTACGGACAACCTGTCCGAAGGCGTGGCCAACGCCATCACGGCCATGGCCTACATCCTGCCGTGGCTGCTCGCGTTCGTCCTGCTGTTCCCGCTGGGCCGCAAGGGCTGGCGCCGCTTGCGAGGTACACCGCGCAAGGATTAAAGCGCAAAGATAGCCGCGTCAGGCGCACCGTTTTACGGCAATTTGAAACCTGGCTGCACAGTCCTTGTGCAGCCAGGTTTTTTTTCGTGCGGCGCGGGCCCCGTGCGCCATGCGGGACGCCTGGCGCCGCTGGCATGCATTCTGCTTTAACAACATCGCAGACCCGGCTTTATCCCCACGAACCCACCACAGGAGTCCCCATGTCACGACGCATCATCCTGAAAGCGGCCGCCGCCGGCGCATTCGCCCTGGCCACGTCCACCTGCATGCAGGCTGCCTGGGCCGCCGATACCATCAAGGTCGGCATCTTGCACTCCCTGTCGGGCACCATGGCCATTTCCGAAACGTCGCTGAAGGACGTGGCGCTGATGACGATCGCGGAAATCAATGCCAAGGGCGGCGTGCTGGGCAAGAAGCTGGAGCCCGTCGTCGTCGATCCCGCGTCGAACTGGCCGCTGTTCGCGGAAAAAGCGAGACAACTGGTGGCGCAGGATAAAGTAGCCGTGGTGTTCGGCTGCTGGACGTCCGTCTCGCGCAAATCCGTCTTGCCGGTGTTCAAGGAACTCAACAGCCTGCTGTTTTACCCCGTGCAATACGAGGGCGAGGAGCTGGAAAAGAACGTGTTTTATACGGGCGCCGCGCCGAACCAGCAAGCGATACCCGCCGTGGAATACCTGATGAGCAAGGATGGCGGCGGCGCCAGGCGCTTCGTGCTGCTGGGCACGGATTACGTGTATCCGCGCACCACCAACAAGATTTTGCGCGCCTTTCTGAAAAGCAAGGGAGTCAAGGATAGCGATATCAGCGAGGTCTACACGCCGTTCGGCCATGCCGACTATCAAACCATCGTCGCCAACATCAAGAAATTCTCGGCTGGCGGCAAGACGGCCGTCATTTCCACCATCAATGGCGATTCCAACGTGCCGTTCTACAAGGAACTGGGCAATGCGGGCCTGAAAGCCACGGACGTGCCCGTCGTCGCGTTTTCCGTGGGCGAGGAAGAGTTGCGCGGCATCGATACCAAGCCGCTGCTCGGGCATCTGGCGGCGTGGAATTATTTCGAATCCGTCAAGAATCCCGTGAATGCGGCCTTCATCAGGCAGTGGAAGGCGTATGCGGTGGCGCAAAAGCTGCCGAACGCGGCTTCGGTGGTGACGAACGACCCGATGGAAGCGACCTATGTCGGCATCCACATGTGGGCGCAAGCCGTGGAAAAAGCGAAATCGACGGACACGGACAAGGTGATCGCCGCCATGGCGGGCCAGAGCATCAAGGCGCCATCGGGCTTCACCCTGACCATGGATGCCACGAATCACCACTTGCACAAGCCCGTGATGATCGGCGAGATCAAGGCCGATGGGCAATTCAATGTCGTGTGGAAAACCAAGGAGCCGATACGCGCCCAGCCGTGGAGCCCGTATATCAAGGGTAATGAGGGCAAGCAGAAGTTGTAGGCGCTGATACTTAACCCAGCAGCAACTGCCGGGGTCGGACCCTCAGGGTCCGACCCCAGTCGTCGCCTTTGGGGGCAGCATACGCCCCCGTGCAATCATTCTTTGGAACGCACATGCAGCTTCTCCCCAAACTGCTGGTCCTCGCCTGCCTGTTGCTATCCTCGCTGGCGCAGGCCGCCATCCCTTCCGACTTGCTCAAGCCGCTCACGGGCGACGATCCCGACGCCAGGGTCGCCGCCGTGGCCCGGATCGCCGCCCTGGCCACGCCCGAGGCCGCCAAGGTGCTGCAAGCGCTGCAGGATGACGCCTTGTATGCCGCGCCCGATGGCAAGGTGTATATCGTCGACGGCGGGCAGGCGATTGACCCGGCAAGCGGCCGGAACGTGCCGTTGCCCGACGGTATCGACGGCGTGATGGTCAACAACCGCTTGCGCGCGGCCGTGGCGGGCGCCCTGTCGGGCTTGCAGCTGCTGGCACCGCAGCGGGCCACGCGGCTGGCGGCCGCGCAAGCCTTGCAAAAAGCGGTCGATCCCGCGCAGCTCCCCCTGATCCGCACCGCGCTGGCGCGGGAAAGCGACGCTGAAATTCAACAACTATTGCAAGTGCTGATCGCCAGCGCCAACCTGCATGCGCCCGATGCCGCCACGCGCAAGGCCGCCGTGCAGGCGCTGGCCGGCAGCAGCGATGCGCGCCTGCTGCCCGTGCTGCAAGCCATGCTGGAGCAGGGCGGTGAACCGGATGAAGCCGTGCAGCTGGCCGCCATCGAGACCCTGCGCCAGATCAAGGGCAGGGTGGCGCGCATGGAATTGGCCGGCAATGTGTTCTATGGCATTTCGCTGGGCAGCGTGCTGCTGCTGGCCGCGCTGGGCCTGGCAATCACCTTCGGCCTGATGGGCATCATCAACATGGCGCATGGCGAATTGCTGATGACAGGCGCCTACACGACCTATCTGTGCCAGCTGTTCTTCCGTGCCTACCTGCCCGGCATGCAGGACGCCTACCTGCTGGCCGCTCTGCCGGCCGCCTTTCTGACGGCGGGACTGGTGGGCGTGGCGCTCGAACGCACGGTGATCCGCTGGCTGTACGGGCGGCCGCTGGAAACCCTGCTGGCCACCTCGGGCATCAGCCTGATCCTGATGCAGCTGGTGCGCACCATCTTCGGCGCGCAAAACGTGGAAGTGGCCAACCCGGCCTGGATGTCGGGCGGCGTGACGGTGCTGGGCGGCCTCGTGCTGCCGTACAACCGCCTGGCCATTATCGGCTTTGCCGTCGTTGTCGTGGTGGCCGTGTGGCTGATCCTGAACAAGACGCGGCTGGGCCTGTTCGTGCGGGCCGTCACGCAAAACCGCCGCATGGCCGATTGCGTGGGCGTGGCCACGGGCAAGGTCGACATGCTGACCTTCGGCCTCGGTTCCGGCATCGCGGGCCTGGGCGGCGTGGCCCTGTCGCAGCTGGGCAATGTGGGGCCGGACCTGGGCCAGAGCTACATCGTCGATTCCTTCATGGTGGTGGTGCTCGGCGGCGTGGGCCAGCTGGCCGGCACCGTGATCGCCGCGCTGGGACTGGGCGAAGTCAACAAATTCCTCGAACCAGTGGCGGGCGCCGTGCTGGCGAAGATCGCCATTTTGATATTCATCATCATTTTCATCCAGCGCCGGCCGCAGGGCCTGTTTGCCATGAAGGGACGCAGCGTCGAATGACTACCTCCTATCCGATCAAACAGGGCCTGTTCTCGCGGCCCGTCTGGCTGGCCATTGCCGCTTGCAGCGTGCTGGCGGCGCTGTTGCCGATTTTTAATCTGGCGTTTGCCGAAGGGCATGCGCTGCACGTATCGGCCTACACGGTGGCGCTGGTGGGCAAGTTCATGTGCTACGCGCTGGCCGCGCTGGCGCTGGACCTCGTCTGGGGCTACACGGGCATCCTGTCCCTGGGCCACGGCGTTTTTTTCGCCTTGGGCGCGTATGCGCACGGCATGTACCTGATGCGCGCCATCGGCGACCAGGGCCAGTACCACAGCAGCTTGCCCGATTTCATGGTCTTTCTCGACTGGAAGACCTACCCCTGGTACTGGGCGTTTACGGAACATTTCTGGTACTGCATGGCCCTTGTCGTGCTGGTGCCGGGCGTGCTGGCGTTTGTGTTCGGTTACTTTGCCTTTCGCTCGCGCATCAAGGGCGTGTATTTTTCCATCATCACGCAGGCGATGACGTATGCCTTCATGCTCTTGTTCTTCCGCAATGACACCGGCTTTGGCGGCAACAACGGTTTCACGGATTTCAAGACGATATTGGGCCACAGCATCACGGCGCCCGCCACCCGCGCCGTGCTGTTCCTGCTGACCCTGGCCATCCTGCTGGCGGCCCTGATCGGCGCGCGCGCCATCGTCACGTCGAAACTGGGCAGGGTGCTGCAGGGCGTGCGCGACAGCGAGGCGCGGCTGATGTTTCTCGGCTACAACCCGCTGTGGTTCAAGCTGTTTGTCTGGACCCTGTCGGCCGTGCTGTGCGGCATTGCCGGCGCCCTGTACGTGCCGCAGGTGGGCATCATTAACCCGTCCGAGATGTCGCCCGCCAACTCCATCGAAATGGTCGTGTGGGTGGCCGTCGGCGGGCGCGGCACCTTGCTCGGCCCGATCGTGGGCGCCTTCACCGTCAACGGCTTGAAAAGCTGGTTCACGGCGGCATTGCCGGAACTGTGGTTGTTCGCGCTGGGCTTGCTCTTCATCGGCGTGACCCTGTTCATGCAGCAGGGCATGCTCGGTGTATTGCGCAAGATCAAATCCAGGAAAAGCGCCGCCGTGGCAGAGGAGGCCGCATGAGCATCCGCATGTTGCCCGGCATGGCCGGCACGGAAGCGGGGCCGACATATTCGCGTGTAAAGGGCGAGGGCGTCGACACGACCCATGGCGCGATTTTGTACCTGGAAGACATCAGCGTGTCGTTCGACGGCTTCAAGGCCATTAATAAACTGAGCCTCGATATTTCCGTGGGCGAGTTGCGCTGCATCATAGGCCCGAATGGCGCGGGCAAGACGACGATGATGGATGTCATCACCGGCAAGACGCGGCCCACGTCCGGTACGGCCTGGTTCGGTCAGACCATGAATCTGGCGACGATGACGGAAGCGCAGATCGCCCACGCGGGCATCGGCCGCAAGTTCCAGCGCCCCACCGTGTTCGAGCAGCACACGGTGTTCGACAACCTGGAACTGGCGATGAAGATGGACAAGCGCGTGGCGCCCACCCTGTTTGCGCGCCTGTCTTCCGAGCAGGCAGGCAGGATCGAAGCGATCTTGCGCCTGATCCGCCTGCATGGCCACGAAGCGCGGCCGGCGGGACTGCTGTCGCACGGGCAAAAGCAGTGGCTGGAGATCGGCATGCTGCTGATGCAGGAGCCGCAGCTGATTTTATTGGACGAACCGGTGGCCGGCATGTCGGATGCGGAAACGGCGCGCACGGCGGAATTGCTCAATGAATTGCGCGGCAAGCATTCGATCATGGTGGTCGAGCACGACATGGGTTTCGTCACGGACATTGCGCAACAAGGCATCGTCACCGTGCTGCATGAAGGGGCCGTGCTGGCGCAGGGACGCATGGACGAGGTGCAAGCGGACGAGCGCGTGATCGACGTCTATCTGGGAAGGTAACCATGCTCGAAGTGCAAGAATTGAATCAATACTATGGCTCCTCGCACACCTTGCGCGGCATCAATTTGTCGGCGCGCAAGGGCGAATGCCTGGCCTTGCTGGGGCGGAATGGCGTGGGCAAGACGACCTTGCTCAAATGCCTGATGGGCGTGCTGCCCGTGGCGCAGGGCAGGGTCGTGCTCGATGGCCGCGACATCACGGCACTGGCGCCGCATGCGCGGGCCAGGCTGGGCATGGCTTACGTGCCGCAGGGGAGGGATATCTTTGCGCGCCTGACGGTCGAGGAAAACTTGCTGATGGGCATGGCGGTGAAACGGGGCAGGCAAGGTTCGCGCATCGATCCCCATGTGTATGAGTTATTTCCTGTATTAAAAGAGATGCTGGCGCGGCGCGGCGGCGATTTGTCCGGCGGGCAACAGCAGCAGCTGGCCATCGCGCGCGCCCTGCTGGCCCGGCCGCAGCTGATCATCTTCGACGAACCGACGGAAGGGATTCAGCCGTCCGTCATCAAGGATATCGGCAGGGTCATTGCCCTATTGAAACAGCGGGGCGATATGGCCATCGTGCTGTGCGAACAGTATTTCGACTTCGCCCGCGAGCTGGCCGAGGAATTCATCGTGCTGTCGCGGGGGCAGGTGGTGGCCAGCGGCAGGGCGGAACAGATGGATGGCGAGGACGTGAAGCGCCACCTGGCCGTGTAGGCCTGCTACACGAGCTGCAGCCAGCCGAGGATGGCGCCGCCCGCCAGCAGCCACAATAAATGGATCTTCGTGCGCCAGATGATCAGGCCAGCCACGATGGACAAGCTCCACAGGGGCCAGTCCGTGGCCAGGGTATGGTTGGCGCCGCCCAGTATCATGCCGGTGGATATCAGCAGGGCGACGACGATGGGCGCCATGCCTTGCTTGAAGGCGCGCACGGGGCGCAGGTCGCGGTTGCGGTAGCCCCACTGGGCCGCCACGTAGGTGAGGGTGGTGCTGGGCAGCATGATGCCTACCATCGTGATGAATACGCCAAGATACGCGGCCGTGTAGCTGCCCGCGTTCATGCCCACGTTCCAGCCCATCAGGGCGACGAACAGCACGTTGGGACCCGGTGCGGCTTGCGCGATGGCGATCGACTCATTGAACTGGGCCTGCGTCAGCCAGCCGTGCTGTTCCACCAGGAAGCGGTGCATTTCGGACGTGGTGGAAATGGCGCCGCCGATCGACATCAGCGACAGCATCAGGTAGTGGCCGAACAGGTTCAGCCAGTCGCCCGCGCTCAAGGCCAGTTGCAGGGGCGGATTCATGAAGACAACTTCCGGTACGTCAGCAGGCAGCCGATGCCGCCCAGTCCCAGCAGGATGTACAGCAGGGGCCAGCGGAAGACCGCCACCGTCAGCACGCCCAGCACGACCAGGGGCAGGGTCAGCCACAGGGGCAGCGGATGCCTGCCCAGCGCGGCGGCCAGTTTCACGCCCGTGGCGGCGATCATGCCGGCCGACACGGCGGCCATGCCGCGCAGGGCGCCGGCCATCTGCGCATTGTCGCCAAAGCGCGTGTACAGCACGCCCAGCAGCAGGACGATGACGAGGGGCACGGCCAGCATGCCGGCCAGGGCCGTCAACGCGCCTTTCAAACCGAAATAGCGCCCGCCCACCATCAGCGACAGGTTCACCACGTTCGGTCCCGGCATGATTTGCGCCACGGCCCAGTCTTCCAGGAACTCTTCTTGCGTGAGCCAGCGCTTGCGTTCCACCATCTCGCGCTGGATCACGGCCAGCACGCCGCCAAAGCCTTGCAGGGCCAGCCACGTAAACGAGAAGAACAGGTCGGCAAGCGAGGCGGGCTGCGGGCGGGACGGGGCGGGCGGAAGGGGCGAGGGCATGGCTGATTATCGCCGTGGCCGAGCGCCCTTGTCCATCGCTTTCGGCTGCAGTTGTGCCTGCAAGAAAAAAACGTGACTCATGTTTCCCTGCCATTGACATCGAGAATTTATCAGCAATACTTTTATGGGCAATACGACCGCTGTCCATGTCCGCGCTGACGCGGTTCGCACCGCCACGCCGTCTCCCCCTCCGTTCCCCCTTCGCAGGAGTTGCTCACCATGCCTAATTCCCCAGAAACGCTGCATATGCCCGTCAAAACCGTGGTGCTGCACGCCCGGGTCGATCAGAAGATGTGCGATATCGTCAACCTGGGCATTGCCGTGCAAGCCGCCTTCAGTACCTTGTGTGCGCTGGAATACCTGAAGTCATACAATCTGTCGCCCGAGCTGATCGAGCGCGTGCTGTTGCATCCGGAGCAGCGCCGCCAGGCCTTGCATTGAATGGCCGCGGGCAACAGTGTTGCCCGCATTCACGATCGGACGTTGTCGAATTGCTCATTACGGCTCAGTTATGCACAAATGATGAGCGAGCGGAATTGGCGAAATAATTTTCCTGTGATTATGTGTGAGTTTCTAAGTTGTTGATTTTGTTGATTTTTATTTTTGCTGTTTGATTGAGCAGTTTATTGAAAGCCGCACTGGCTGCGGCTTTGAAGGCTGTCAATAGGCGCTTATCCACAAAGATATCCACAGTCCGTGTGGATATCTGAAAAAGCGCTTAACAATCCGCCACTTAGGATATTTTGACAAATCCGCGCGCGCCATCGGCCCCCGCGCGGCAGCAAAACAGGGCATGGCGCAACGCTGTATGCCCATCCAGTGCTCTTGTTTTATGACTGAAAGTAGCGCGCGCCGTTCACGGCGTGTCGCTGCGCCGGGCGAGGGCGGCGGCCAGGTCGGCCAGTTGCTGCTCGGCTTCGCGCAGGGTGGCGTAAGTGCGCAGCGAGGCGATCACCGTGGTAAACAGCTTGCGCGTGGTCAAGTCCGTCTTGCACCAGAAATCGTTGATGTCGTAATCGATGATGATGCGGTGTTCCAGCGCCTGGCCCGGCTGTCCCGTGCGCAGGATGATGCGCACGGCGCTGTTGTGCAGTTCTTCGCGGATCTGGCGCGCCACTTGCAGGCCCGCATCCTGCGTTTCCATGATGACATCGAGCAGCACGACGGCGATATCGGGTGTGCCGCGCAGCACGGCCAGCGCTTCGGCGCCCGAATATGCATGCAGGAAACTCAGCCTGCGTCCCTGGAAGCTGGCCTGGCTGAGGGCGAACTTGGTTACCACGTGCACATCGACATCGTCGTCGACGATGAGTACGCGCCACGGCGGCGCGCTGGCCTGCTCGGAGGCGGCGCCGGCATGCTCCAGCGGCTCATCCATCAGCCAGTCGGGTTCATCGGCCGCCTTGGCGGCGCTGTCGCTATCCATGTCCATGCGTTTTCCAGCGTTGATCGTGCTTGCCCATTCACACTATGCCAGTCTACCGGGTTTGTCAAAACAATGCTGTCGAAGCAAGGCATTTGCGTATCCGCGCCCCTTATGCACAGCAAAATATATTTTCATTGCAGCAGGGTAACTTTGCTCAAGCGCAAAATCCTGATTGTAAGTCCTTGATTTCATTGGGGTAAAAAAATGCCTGTGAAAACGGCAAATTGTTGAAACCCGCATCAATGCTGGCGTTGCGGCTTGTCAAGAGGGGCTTATCAACAACTTTATCCACAGTTGCTGTGGATATCTAAAAAAGCCGTGCAAAAACCGGGACTTGGAACCCGATGATCAGGGAGCGCGTGAACACTCACGCGGCCAGGCCTTCCCCGGCCAGTGCCGCAAATGCCTGCAGGAAGCGCTGCTTGGCTTCGGCCGGCCCCATGGCGTCGATTATACCGGGCAGGGGGGCGATGTCGTCAAGGTAGGCCCAGCGCTCGGCCGAGTGGGGCATCAGGTCGCGCTTTTCCGTCGCCAGCGCGATCAGGTCGGCCCGCTTGATGGGCGCGTAATCGGAAAAATCGATGCCATAGGTGGCGGCGATGATGGCGCTCACCTTGTCTTCCAGCGCGGCAAACTCCGGCAGCAGCACTTTCAGCGGCTTCACCATGTCGCCCAGGTAAGCCTCGGCCGCGTCGTGCAGCAGGGCGGCCAGGCGCAGCGGCGGCGGCACCAGGCTGGCGACGATCAGGCTGTGCTGGGCAACGGAATAAAACACTTGCGTCTGGCCATTGAAGCGGCACTGGTAAGCGAGGCCGTGGGCGATGTCCTCGATGGCGACCTTGTCGATGTGCGGGCGCAAGGGATAGAAACGGTTGCCGGAATAAGTGGAAACGTAGTCGGTGGTAATCATTGCCTGTGCCTGGATACTCAAGAGGTTTCATCGTACACCCGATGGCCGGGGCGCGCCCCGGCCGCCGTACGCAAGCCGTGCGCCCTGCGCAAGCGGTTTCCTGCCGGGACGGAAACTAAGCTATGCATCTTGGCAAATCCTTTAATTTATTTCATATCATTCATTGTTCTTTCTCAATACACTGTAGCAATCTTGTTTGTCTGAAACTTCAATGAGGAGCAGGGCAATGGCGGCGCAACCTTCGGCAAGACCTTCGTATATCTATCAGGGCGGTTCGGTGATGATGCACTCGCCGCTGCGGCTGAAACAGTCGGAAATGTACGGCTATTTCGTCAGGGGCGACCTGGCCAGGCTGCAATCGACCGTCAATACCACCCTGAACCAGGTGGCGGGCAGCAGGATGACCCTGAAAGCCCTGTCGCCCTACGTGATGCTGACCTTCACGCGCGTCAACCATGCCGATTCCGCCAATCCCGTCGACCAGGCCAAGGGCTGGATCACGGAAGTGGACATCGTCACCTGGATCATGGTGGGCCAGATGGATGAGCACGGCAAGCTCGCGCACATCTACTGGTATCCGTGCCATATTTTCGTCGATGACGCCATGGCCCTGATCAACGGGCGCGAGCTGTTCGGCTATCCGAAATACCTGTGCGACTACGAGATTCCCGCGGCCGGCAGCGAGCCGCTGCGCTGCTCCGTGGCGGCCAAGGGCTTTCAGCATTTCTCGCCGGAAACGAAACTGGCCCTGCATCCGCTGCTGGAAGTCAACGCCACCGTGCAGACGGGGCCGCACAAGAGCGTCAACAGTTTCCTGGAACTCATCGAACAGGCCTTCAAGATCTTCCTCTCCATTCCCGATTTCTTTGACATGGATCAGGCCGGCTGGGCCGACATCCTGTCGCTGCTGCGCAATCCGCGCATCGACCAGATCTTCCTCAAGCAATTCCCCGACAGCGCGGGCGTGCAGGCCGTGTACCAGGCGCTGGTGGCCGCGCCGGCCGAGATCAACCGCCTGCACAGCGCGCGCCTGCTCGGCTATGAATACGAGTGCACGGTACACGCCTTCGACAGCTTCCCGCTGGAGCAGACCCTGGGCTTGCAGCTGGGGCCGCAGGCGGCGATCTTGCCGTTCAATGTGAGCTTCGATTTCACGGCCATGCCGGGCGAGGAACTGGTCGACAATTCCCGCATCGCGCCGGAAAAGATCGCCATCCTGGGCGGCGGCGTGGCCGCCATGACCGCCGCGTATTATCTGACGAACCAGCCGGGGTGGCAGAACCGGCACGACATCACCGTCTACCAGCTGGGCTGGCGCCTCGGCGGCAAGGGCGCCAGCGGGCGCAACGCGCAGGCGGGCCAGCGCATCGAGGAGCATGGCCTGCACATCTGGTTCGGCTTTTATGCGAACGCCTTCAGGATGATCAAGGAAGCCTACGCCAGCCTGGAACGCCCGCCCGGCGCGCCGCTGGCCACCTGGCGCGACGCCTTCAAGCAGCACGATTACGTGGCCCTGTCCGAAGACGTCAAGGGCCAGTGGCGCAACTGGTCCATCGTCTTTCCCGCCTTGCCGGGCGAACCGGGCGAGGGCGGCGAAGACATCACCCTGTGGCAGATGGCCATCGCCATGGTGGGCTGGATCGAGCAGTGGCTGCGCCAGATCCGGCAGGTGGCCGACGCCGATGCGCGCATCGTGCGCGCCAGCGCATCGCAAGGAGAGGGCGTGTGGCCGGGCTGGCTGCGCCGCCTGGCCGACGCGGTGGTGGGGCAGGCCGATGAACTGGGGCTGGACGTGGGCTTGTCCGTCGGCGCGCTGGCCGCGCTGGTGGCCGACCTGGCGCCGGACTCCGCGCGCCACGACCAGGCCCGCCACCAGCTGCTGGCCGGTACCCTGAACGGCATCCGCGCCTGGCTGCGCCTGCGCTACCGCGCATTGATCGACGGCGACGATGAACTGCGCCGCCTGTTCATCTGCCTGGACCTGGGCATCACGGTCATGAAGGGCATGTTCGACGATGGCGTCTTCAGGAACGGCTTTGACGTCATCAACGACATCGATTTCCGCGACTGGCTCAAAAAACATGGCGGCGACGAGCAGTTCAGCGTCAATTCGGCGCCGGTGCGCGGCTTTTACGACCTGGTGTTCGCCTACGAGGGCGGCGATTTTGCGAAACCGAACATCGAGGCAGGCACTTTGCTGCGGGCGATGGCGCGCATCGGCCTGGCCTACAAGGGCGGCATCATGTTCAAGATGCAGGCCGGCATGGGCGACACGATCTTCACGCCGCTGTACCAGGTGCTGAAAAAGCGCGGCGTGAAATTCAAGTTCTTCCAGCGCGTGGAAGAACTGGTGCCGGGCGCGGGCGACATCGACAGCATCCGCATCAGCGAGCAGGCGCAGTTGAAGGACCCGGCCGCCGGCTATGCGCCGCTGGTGGACGTCAAAGGCCTGGCCTGCTGGCCCAGTGCGCCCGATTATGCGCAGCTTGATCCCGCGCAAGCGGCGCTGCTGCAAGCGCAGGAAGTCAACCTGGAATCGTACTGGAGCGACTGGCCGCAGCAGTACCAGCAGGCGTTCGGCCGGCAGCTGCCCGTCACGGTACTGAAGAAGGGCGTGGACTTCGACAAGGTGGTGTTCGGCATTTCCATCGGTGCGCTGCCCGCCCTGTGTCCGCAGTTGCTGGCGCAAAGCCCGGCCCTGCAGCTGGCGTCCGACAAGGTGAAAACGGTGGCCACGCAGGCCTATCAGGTGTGGCTCAACAAGAACCTGGCGCAGATGGGCTGGACCACGCAGCCGAAGGGCCAGCAGCCGGTGCTGTCGGCCTTCACGGAGCCGTACGACACGTGGGCGCCGATGGACCAGTTGCTGGCGCGCGAGGACTGGCCGGCGGGGCTGGAGCCGAAAAACGTCTCCTACTTTTGCAGCGCCTTCCCCGTCGACAGCTACCCGCCCGTCACCGACACGGCATTTCCTGCCCGCTGCGCGGCCAGGGCGAAAGCGGGCGCGCTGCACCAGCTGGAGCGCGAAATCGGCGCGCTGTGGCCCGAGGCGGGCGCTCCCGGCGCGTTTCCGTGGCAATGGCTGGTCGACGCCAGGGCGGGCACGGGCCCGGCGCGCTTCGACAGCCAGTACTGGCGCGCCAATGTGGACCCGTCCGAGCGCTACGTGATGTCGGTGGTGAACAGCACGCAGTACCGGCTGGCCACCGACCAGTCGGGTTTTTCCAACCTGTTCCTCACGGGCGACTGGATCAGGACGGGCCTGAACGCGGGCTGCGTGGAGGCGGCCGTGATGGCCGGCATGCAGACCTCGCGCGCCATGACGGGCTATCCGGCCGTGATCCAGGGAGAGACAGACTTCCAGGCATGATGGCGCTTCATTCAATCCTGCGCGAGGGCGCCCAGCGAGGCCTGCTGTTCCTGTGCTTGATCCTGCTCAAGCAGCACGCGGGCGCGGCGCCGCCCGGCGCCATCGTGCTGTGGCCCGGCGCGCCGCCCGGCGG
>NZ_NEGZ01000064.1 GCF_002127585.1 Janthinobacterium sp. GW458P | reverse complement strand
GCGGGCCGCAGCGCCCTGTACGACAACCTGCTGCTGGCCCTCAGCGATGCCGAGCGCATTTTCGCCTACCTGATCGCCGTCACGCACTCGTGCGAGCGCGAACAGCAGCGGCTGCGCCAGGACCCGCGCGCGCGGCGCAGCCTGGAAGTGATGGGCGTGCTGCTGCGCCGCCTGGGGCAAGCCGTGCAGCGCCGTCCGGAAACGCCGCCGCTGGAGTTGCAGCGCCGCCTGGCCGCCTGCGGACGGCGCCTGGAAGCGGCGCTGGGCGCCTTGCTGCCGCTGCGCCTGAACGTGGAGTTCATGGACCTGGGCATGCCGCGCGCGGCGCAGCTGCCGTGGCGCGACGCGGCCCTGCTGGCGCTGGGACAGGCGTGGCAAACCCTGAAGGTCAACGCCACGCCGCAGTCGCTGAGCTGGCGCCATGCGGCGCGCGTGTCGCTGGCGACGACGGCCGGCTTTTTGCTGGTCGAGGCGCTGCACATCCCGTTCGGCTACTGGGCCACCATGGCCACCCTGCTGATACTGCAGCCGTCCGTGGCGAGCACCTGGCCGCGCGGCATCGAGCGCGTGGCCGGCAGCGTGCTGGGGGCCGTGCTGGCCGTGCTGATCGGCCTCGTCATTTACACGCCGCTGGGCATTTCGCTGGTGGTGTTTCCCCTGATTGTCGCCACCATGGCCTTGCGCAGGGTCAGCTACAGCCTGCACGTGCTGTTCATGACGCCGGCCTTCGTGCTGGTGGCCGACTATGCGGCCCCGGCCAGCGAGATGGTGTATGCGGCCAGCCGCCTGGGCAACAATGTGCTCGGCTGCGTGCTGGCCCTGCTGGCCACGTTCTTCCTGTGGCCGGACCGCGAGGCGGACGACCTGGACCAGCGCCTGGCGCAGGCCGTTTCCGCCAATCTGAAATACCTGCTGGCCGTGCTGGCGGCGGGAGGGAAATGGGATAGCGCGATTGCGCGCCTGCGCCGCGAGGCGGGGCTGGCCAGCAATAACGCGGAACAGGTGCTGCAGCGCCTGCGCATCGAGCGACGCCTGGACCGCAGCAGCGGCGTGGGCCTGGCGGCGCTGCGCACCTTGCCGCTGCTGCGCCGCGTGGCGGGCAGCACGGCGCGCATCAGCCTCAGTCCCCAGGCCGAGCCGGCCACGCCGGAGCTGCAGCAGTGGATCGCCGCCGTCAGCGCGGAGATCGACGCCCTGCTGCGCGGCACACCGGGCACGCCGTCGCCCGCGCCCTGCGCCAGCGACGGTTTGACGGCCCTGCAAGCCGACGCCGTGGGGCAAGTGCAGCTGCTGCGCGGCTTGTTGCGCGAACATGTGCATGCGCGGGCGGAGGGAAGTCCGGGAAAATTGACGCAGGTCACGCAATAGGGTGTTCCGCGCGCTTGCATGCGATGCCTGACATTGCTCATTGTTATCATTTGCCGATACCAATATTGATGTAGAGCAGGGCAGAGCGATGAACGATAGCATGACGAAAAGAAATTCGGCGCTGGCCGTGCTGGTCACGGCAGCCGGCCTGCTGCTCGGCCAGGGCGCCGCGGCGCGCGAGGCGTCGGCGGCGGAGTGCGCCACGCGCGATGGCTGGGATGCGGCTTGTTTGCGCCAGGTCTATGCCCGGCCCATCGCCGGCTGGCCCCGGCCGCAATTGCCCGCCGGCGTGACCGCGGCGGAAATGGCGCCCGTCTCGGCCATGCCCGTGGTTTCCGTGGCGCCGGCCGTCGCGGCGCTGGGGCAGCGCCTGTTCAACGATCCCCGCTTGTCGCGCTCGAACGCCGTGGCCTGCATCAGCTGCCACAGTCCCGCGCACAGCTTTGCCGACAGAAAGCGTGTTTCCGTGGGGCATGATGGACGGCAGGGACAGCGCAATACGCCGGGCTTGCTGGGCGTGGCACAGATCCAGACGCTGTTCTGGGACGGCCGCGCCAGCACCCTGGAAGAGCAGGCGCTGGGCCCCTTGCAGCATCCCGATGAAATGGCCACGGATGCAGCGGCGTTGCCGGCCAAGCTGGCCGCGCAGGGCGATTACACGGCGCAGTTCGATGCCGCCTTCGGCAAGGGCGGCGGCGTGACCCTGGCGCGCATCTTGACGGCGCTGGCCGACTACCAGCGCACCCTGTTGCCGCCCGTCACGCGTTTCGACACCTTCCTGGAAGGCCGGCGCGGGGCCCTGAACGACCGCGAGCTGCTGGGCCTGCACCTGTTCCGCACCAAGGCGCGCTGCATGACCTGCCACAGCGGCGCCCTGCTGACGGACCAGCAATTCCACAACCTGGGGTTGAGCAATTACGGCAGCCGCAAGTACGAAGACCTGGGGCGCTATCTGGTGACGGGCAGGAACGGGGACGTGGGCAAATTCCGCACGCCGGGCCTGCGCGGCGTGGCCGCGTCGGGTCCGTGGATGCACAATGGCGCGTTCGCGCAGATGGTGGGCATGCTGAACATGTACAACGCGGGCATGTCGCGTCCCGCGCCGCACAACGCGCAGCAGGCGGCCGATCCGAAGTTTCCCGTCACGTCGGCGCTGCTGCAGCCATTGCAGCTGACGTCCGACGAAATCATCGCGCTGAAGACTTTTCTGGAAGTCCTGTAGCCGCCCGGCCGGCTGCGCCCGCAGCCGGCCTTTTCCTGCTTGCGGCGCCGATATTGTATAGACGTTTAACGCGCTGCAATCTCTCCAAAATCCACATGGCATGGGCTTTGCCGGTATATTTTCCAAAATGGAAATTTATCGAAAGGAAACGTTGACTCTAAAATAAGTGCGGTCTATATTCGATTTCGCAGGATGCATATTCTATAAAGTAATAAGCATCGCACTGCGGCGGGCATTCCTTTTCCACGTCAATCGAGAGGTAGAAAATGTTTAAAAAGATCGCTGTTTTCCTGTTCGCCGTCGGCGTCAGTGCATCGTATTCGGTGGGGGCTGCCGGTAGCGGATTGAGCAGTTGCCAGCGCGAGTGCTATGGCGCCCATACCGATTGCCTCGATGCCGGCCATTCCAGGGAGACGTGCAATGCCCTGCTGAAAGGATGCAAGGATGAATGTGCGTTGAATTAAGCGCAAACCGGGTTTGCCGGAGGCAATATTGCCCCGGCATGCGTGTCATGAAGCCAACGTCACTGCACAATGAAAAAGCAATTAAAAACTATCGCCATGTATGGCTTGATCCTGGCCGCCGGCCTGGGCAGCGGTTACGGCCTGTCTTTGCTGCCGGGCTTGCTCAAGGCGGATTATACGGAAGGCAATTACGCCGCGTATTTCCCGAATGCCCAGGCCAAGGTGGTGCTGTACGGCACGGACTGGTGCAGCTATTGCGCCAAGACGCGCGCGTACTTCAAAGAGAACAAGATCGACTTCGTCGATCTCGATATTGAAAAATCACCGGAAGCGAAACAGGCCCATGAAGCACTCGGCGGCGGCGGCGTGCCCGTGGTCTTGATCGGCAACCGCAAGATCCAGGGTTTCAACGCGGGCGCGCTGGCAGCGGCGCTGAAGAAAATCTGACGTTCCGCTTCTTCACTTGAAAGGTTGACCATGTTTAAAAAGATTGCCATTTTCCTGTTTGCCGCCGGCGCCGCGCTGTCCTTCAGTGCCCAGGCCTTTGGCCCTGACTGCACCTTTGTCTGCGAACGCAACCTGCTCGATTGCGTGGAATTCGGCCAGCCGGCCTGCATGGAAAATTATCAGGCTTGCCAGAAGGAATGCCTGCGTCCGCCGCGTAATTGACGCGCCGCCGCACTAGCAGCGTATGGATGGCGCGTAAGAGACGGCGCGCCATGGATGTTGCTCATCGTCTGTCAAGTCAACAGGAGTGCTTATGTTTAAAAAACTGGGTTTCTTTTTGTTTGCCATGGGCGTCAGCGCCTCGTATGCGATGGCCGGCAGCGGCGAGCCGGAATGCTACTCGCAATGTAACGCCGATCTGGAACAGTGCATGCGGGACCACCCTGGCGCGCCAGGCGCTTGCTCGAAGATTCATCGGATTTGCTACGCCAGCTGCGCATCAGATTAAATGAAATTGGCCGGCTGGCCAGTGCGCTGGCCATGCCGCTTGAATCACTTCATCCGTCCCGCAGCCCTTCCGCAAAGGAGTACTTATGTTGAAAAAGCTGGGTTTCTTTTTGTTTGCCATGGGCGCCAGCGCATCGTATGCCCTGGCCAGCAGTACCGCCGACATCTCGGAATGCCAGGCCGAGTGCTATATGGCGCTCGACGCCTGCGTCATGGAGTTCAAGGTCCCTGAATGCGTGCGTGTCAATAAGGCGTGTCTGCAGGCCTGCGGCTAGCAAGCGCCTGTCAGCTTGATGCAAGGCGGCGATGCCGGTCAAACCGCATCGCCGTTTTTACTTACCCCCGCGTGCGGTCATGCCGCCACAGCACGTCGCTGCCGCCGGCAAAGCGGTTGAGCACGCGCGACAGCACGAACAGCAGGTCCGACAGGCGGTTGACGTACTGGCGCGGATGTTCGTGCAGGGCTTCCGCATTGGCCAACGCGACGATGCTGCGCTCGGCGCGGCGGCACACGGTGCGGCACACATGCGCCAGCGAGGCGGCGCGCGAACCGGCCGGCAGGATGAATTCAGAGAGGGCCGGCAAGTCGGCATTGTATTTCGCCAATAGCGCGTCGAGGCGCAGCACGTGCTCTTCCTTGATCAGCTGGTAGCCGGGGATGCAGATTTCCCCGCCCAGGTCGAACAGGTCGTGCTGGATGGCCACCAGCTCGTCGCGCAAGGCGTCGGGCATGGCTTCGCACAGCAGCAAGCCGATGTTGGAATTGAGTTCGTCCACGTCGCCCATGGCGTGGATGCGGGCGCTGTCCTTGCTGGTGCGGCTGCCGTCGCCCAGGCCGGTGCTGCCATTGTCGCCCGTGCGCGTGGCGATTTTCGAGAGTCGGTTGCCCATGATGCTGATCCTGTCAAAGAAGAATGGGGGCAGCATACGACACTGCGCGCCGCCTGGCCGGGGATTTGCCTGAAAATCGGACAAAAAATGCGCCGCGCGCCGCTTTTGTGCTTACAATCGTTGCACGCCCATGCACTTTTGCTACCTGAAGCTGCCTCCTTATGCTCAATGCCGCTCCCGAATCCGGATTGACCGCCGCGCGCCAGCAAGCCGTCGTCGCGGCCCTGCTGGCCGTGCTGCCGGCGCGCTGCGTGCTGTCCGACGCCGAAGATACGCGCCCGTATGAATGCGACGGCCTGGCCGCCTACCGCCAACTGCCGATGGTGGTGACCTTGCCGGACACGGAGGAACAGGTCATCGCCATCCTCGGCGTCTGCCGCGCGTTGAAGGTGCCGATCGTGCCGCGCGGCGCGGGCACGGGCCTGTCGGGCGGCGCCCTGCCCATCGCCGACGGCGTGGTGCTGTCGACGGCGCGCCTGAACCGCATCGTGCGCCTGGACGCCTACGCGCGCACGGCCGTGGTGCAGCCGGGCGTGCGCAACCTGGCCATTTCCGAAGCGGCCGCGCAATATTCGCTGTATTACGCGCCCGATCCCTCGTCGCAGATCGCCTGCAGCATCGGCGGCAACGTGGCGGAAAACTCGGGCGGCGTGCATTGCCTGAAATACGGCTTGACCGTGCACAATGTGCTGCGCGCGCGCGTTGTTACCATAGACGGCGAGGTGCTGGAACTGGGCGGCGAATGCCTCGATTCGCCCGGCCTCGACCTGCTGGCCGTCTTCATCGGCTCCGAAGGCATGCTGGGCATCGTCACGGAAGTGACGGTCAAACTGATACCGAAACCGGCCACGGCGCGGGTCATCATGGCCTCGTTCGGCGACGTCGTCACGGGCGGCAATGCCGTGGCCAATGTGATTGCCGCCGGCATCATCCCGGCCGGCCTGGAAATGATGGACCAGACCTCCTCGCGCATGGTCGAACCGTTCGTCAAGGCCGGCTACGACACCGACGCGGCAGCCATCTTGCTGTGCGAGGCGGACGGCACGCACGAAGAGGTGGAAGAAGAAATCGCCCGCATGACGGCCGTGCTGGAAGGGGCGGGCGCCAGCGCCATCGCCGTGTCGCAGTCGGAAGCGGAGCGCATGAAATTCTGGTCCGGCCGCAAGAACGCCTTTCCCGCGGCGGGACGCATCTCGCCCGATTACTACTGCATGGACGGCACCATTCCCCGCAAGCGCTTGGCGGAAGTGTTGATGGGCATCGCCGCCATGGAAACGACGCATGGCCTGCGCTGCGCCAACGTCTTCCATGCGGGCGACGGCAATCTGCATCCGCTGATCCTGTTCGACGCCAACATGCCCGGCGAATTCGAGCGCGCCGAGGCGTTCGGCGCCGACATCCTCGCCCTGTGCGTGGCCGTCGGCGGCACCATCACGGGCGAGCATGGCGTGGGCATGGAAAAGATCAATTCCATGTGCGTGCAGTTTACGCGCGCCGAACTCGATGCCTTCTTTGCCGTCAAGCGCGCCTTCGACCCCCACGCCCTGCTCAACCCGGACAAGGCGATCCCCACCTTGAACCGCTGCGCCGAATTCGGCAAGATGCATGTGACGGCGGGGCGGCTGCCGTTCGCCAACCTGCCCCGTTTTTAACCGCCGGAGACTCCTTTGCAAGCGATAGTGGAACAATTCAGGCAGCAGATCCTCGCAGCCGGCGCGGCGGGCAAGCCCTTGCGCCTGCGCGGCGGCGGCACGAAAGACTGGTATGGCCAGCGGCTTGACGGCGAGGTGCTCGACACGCGCGCGTATGCGGGCATCATCGACTATGAACCGACGGAGCTGGTAATCACGGCCCGCTGCGGCACGCCGCTCGCCGAGATCGAGGCGGCGCTGGCCGCTCGCCAGCAGATGCTGGCCTTCGAGCCGCCCCATTTCGGCCCCGGCGCCACTATCGGCGGCGTCGTCGCCAGTGCCTTGTCCGGCCCGCGCCGTGCCAGCGCGGGCGCGCTGCGTGATTTCGTGCTGGGCGCCGTGCTGCTGGACGGCCGCGGCGAACGCCTGGCCTTTGGCGGGCAGGTCATGAAAAACGTGGCCGGCTACGATGTCTCGCGCCTGCTGGCCGGGTCCATGGGCACGCTGGGCCTGATCCTGGAAGTGTCGCTCAAGGTGCTGCCGCTGCCGCTGCGCGAAGCGACCTTGCGCGTGGCGTGCGCGGAAATCGCCGCCTTGCGCCTGCTCAATGAATGGGCGGGAAAACCGCTGCCCATTTCCGCCAGCTGCTGGCATGACGGCGTCCTGAGCGTGCGCCTGTCGGGCGCCGAGGCGGCCGTCTCGGCGGCCCTGCAGTCGCTGGGCGGCGAGCTGCTGGCGCCCGATGACGCGGCCGCCTTCTGGCTGTCCCTGCGCGAGCAGACGCACGCCTTTTTTGCGGGCGCGGGCAGCCTGTGGCGCCTGTCGCTGCCGCCGCACGCCAGCGCCATCATCCTGCAAGGGCGCCAGCTGATCGAGTGGGGCGGGGCGCAGCGCTGGCTCAAGCTCGACGGCGACGCCGATGCGGCAGGCGGCCAGCGCATCCGCCAGGCGGTGGCGGCCGCTGGCGGTCACGCCACCCTGTTCCGCGGCGGCGACAAGGCGGTCGGCGTGTTCCACCCGCTGGCGCCGGCCGTCGCCGCCATCCACCAGCGCCTGCGGCAGGCTTTCGACCCGGCCGGCATCTTCAACCCGCACAGAATGACTTGAGCGCATGCAAACCAATCTCGCCGATTTCATCAAGAATACGCCGGCAGGCGACGAAGCCGGGGCCATCCTGCGCGCCTGCGTGCACTGCGGCTTTTGCACGGCCACCTGTCCCACCTACCAGCTGCTGGGCGATGAACTCGACGGGCCGCGCGGACGCATCTACCTGATCAAGCAGGTACTGGAGGGCGCGCCCGTCACAGCCAGGACGCAGACGCACCTGGACCGCTGCCTGACCTGCCGCAACTGCGAGTCGACCTGTCCGTCCGGGGTGCAGTACGGGCGCCTGGTCGACATCGGCCGCCACGTCGTCGAGCAGCGCGTGCAGCGCCCCTTGCGCGAACGGGCCCTGCGCTTCGCCCTGAAGGAAGCCTTGCCGCGCCGCTGGCTGTTTACGCCCGTGTACAAGGCGGGGCAGGCGCTGCGGCCCTTGCTGTCAAAAAGCTTGCAGGATAAATTGCGCCCCGGCGCGAATGCGGGGGCATGGCCGGCGCGCCGGCACGCGCGCACCATGCTGCTGCTCGACGGCTGCGTGCAGCCGGCCATGTCGCCCAACATCAACGCGGCCACGGCGCGCGTGCTCGACGCGCTGGGCGTGCAATTGATCGTCGCGCCCAAGGCGGGCTGCTGCGGCGCGCTGCGCCATCACCTGAATGACCAGGAAGCGGCGCTGGACGACATGCGCCGCAATATCGACGCCTGGTGGCCGTATGTCGACAGCGCCGAAGCCATCGTCATGACGGCGTCGGGCTGCGGCGCCACGGTCAAGGAATACGGCCACCTGCTGGCGCACGATGCGCAGTATGCGGACAAGGCGCGGCGCATCGCGGCGTTGACGCGCGATTTGTCCGAGATCATGCCCGCGTTTGAGGCGCAGCTGGTGGCGCAGCTGAAGGGGCGCATCGCCAAGAGGGTGGCGTATCACCCGCCGTGCACCCTGCAGCACGGCCAGCAGGTGCGCGGCAAGGTGGAGCAGGTGCTGCGCGCCGTCGGCGTCGACGTGCGCCTGTGCGCGGACAGCCATTTGTGCTGCGGTTCGGCCGGCACGTATTCGATCCTGCAGCCGGCCCTGTCGCAGCAGCTGCGCGACAACAAGGTGGCGAACCTGGAAGCGTGCGAGCCGGAGATGATCGTGTCGGCCAATATCGGTTGCCTGAGCCATTTGCAGTCGGGCACGCAGACGCCCGTGCGGCACTGGATCGAGCTGATTGATTCGGCCTTGACGCCCGTCAAATAGGTACTTCGCTGTATTGCGCGATACGCCATTGCGGCGCGGGGATGAATTTATCCGCCCACTCCAGCACGGCGTCCGCCTGCATGGGGCGGGCGATGCCGTAGCCTTGCGCCAGGTCACAGCCCAGCTGGATCAGGCGCGCGCCGTGTTCGATGCTTTCCACGCCTTCGGCGATCACCGTCAGCGAAAACGAACGGGCCAGGCCGATGACGGCGCGCACCAGGTGCAGGTCGTCGCGGTCGTTGAGCATATTGCGCACGAAGCTCTGGTCGATCTTGACGATGTTGGCCGGCAGGCGTTTTAGATAGGACATCGACGAGTAGCCGGTGCCGAAATCGTCGAGCGCGAAGGTGATGCCCAGCGCCTGGCAGGCGCGGATGATGCGGCGCACGTGCTCGATGTCGTGCAGGGCCGACGATTCGAGGATTTCCAGTTCCAGCATGCTGGCGCGCACGCCGGGAAATTCGCCGAGGATGGTTTTCAGGCGCGAGACGAAATCGGGCTGCTGGAAGTGGCGCGCCGCGATGTTCACGCTGACCACCCAGTGCTGGCCGGCGGCGCTCCAGCGCTGCATCTGCCACAGGGCCTGGCGCAGCACCCATTCGCCGATATCGATGATCAGATCCGTCTGCTCCACCAGGGGCAGGAACTGCGCCGGCGCCAGCACGCCGCGGCGCGGATGCTGCCAGCGCAGCAGCGCTTCCATGCCCACCACCGTGCCTGCGCGCATGTTCACCTTGGGCTGGTAGTACAGCCGCAGTTCGCCGTTGATCAGGGCCTGGCGCACTTCCGTGCGCTGGTTGTGGTGGGTGCGCACTTCCTCGTCGAGATTGGTGTCGAAGAAGTGGTACTGGTTGCGCCCCGTCAATTTGGCCTGGTAGACGGCGTGGTCGGCGTGGCGCAGCAGGCTTTCCGTATTCAGGTCCTTGCCCGCATACACGGCGACGCCGGCGCTGGCCGTCATGTGCAGCGCCTGCTGGTCGCACTGGTAGGGGCGGGCCAGCTCGGCCATCAGCTGCGCGACGTTCTGTTCGATGCTGGCGATGCTGGCCTGGCCGCACAGCAGCAGGACGAATTCATCGCCGCCCAGGCGCGCCGCATAGTGGACCTGCCCTGAAAAGCCGTGCAGGCGGCCGGCCACCTGCTTGAGGATGTCATCGCCGGCCTCGGCGCCGTGGCGGTCGTTGATGGCCTGGAAGTGGTCAAGGTCGAACAGGCACACGGCCAGCAGGCGCTGGCGTTCGCGGGCGAGGAACATTTCCTGCTCGAAGCGGGCGGCCAGCGCGGCCCGGTTGGGCAAGCCCGTCAGCACGTCATTGTAGTTTTGCCATGACAGCTTTTGCAGGGCCTGCTGCATGTGCACGGTTTCGTTCAGCTGTTCGCCCAGCTGGCGCTGGCTGGTCTTGAGCGAGCTCAATAGTTCTTCGATATTGCCGGCCATGCTGTTGAATGACTGCGACACGGCTTGCGCCTCTGGCGTGCCGCCGGCCGCCAGGCGCACGGCGAAGTCGCCGCCGCGGAAGCGGTCGCTGGCCTGCACGAGGCGCGCCAGCAGCCTGCGGTGTGAGGCCAGGATCAGCCCCAGCAGCAAAAAAACGAGGACGATATTGATGGCGCTCAGCATGGCCTGGTGGCGTACGCTGTGCCACAGCTGCGTCAGCGGCAGGCTGGGCGTGTAGTGCAGGTCGAGGATGCCGTCGCCACCGCCGGGCAGCGCCACCGTCAGGCGGCTGCTGATGGCCGTGATGCCGGCCAGGCGCGCAAACCATGGCGGCACCTTGGCCGCTAGCTCTTCGGCCAGCTGCCGGTCGGCGCGTATCTCGATGTGTTCGGAACCGCTATCCCAGCGCACGGAGGCGAGGCTGCGGTTCAGCGGCAGGGCGCCGCGCAGCGCCTGCTGCACGTTGTCGCGCAAGCTCTCCATGTTTGCCTGCACGGCCACCGGCAGCACGGTATTGGCCAGGTAGAGATCGAGTTGCCGTGCATCATTCCGGTAGCGTGAATTGGCCAGCGCCGTTTCCGTATCGAGCAGGGCGTGATAACGGACGGCGGAAACGGCAAGTATCAGGAAGAAAATAGGAATGAAAAGGCGGGAATAACAGCCCATCCGCATCCATGAAGATAATATTTTCCCAAAGACTGGCATCGTTTTTTGATCGATATCTGCGAATAATTATGTAAACATTATCACTGAAATTTGCTATTGGAAACACAATATTGATGTCAGGCATGAAATAAATACGGTTTTATTGATTTTGCATGATTGTTGTCTTTAATAAAAACACCGAATCGCTATTCCTGTAGCAATTTCCGTATGTCGGCCACGAGGCTGGCCGGTTTGCTGGCCGTCGCGTAGCGGCGGAACACGCTGCCATCCTTGCGCACCAAAAACTTGGTGAAATTCCATTTGATCGACTGCGTGCCGAGTATGCCGGGCGCCGCCTGCTTCAATTGCGCAAACAGGGGATGCGTATGCGGGCCATTCACGTCGATCTTGGCAAACAGGGGAAAAGTGACGCCGAAGTTCTTTTCGCAAAAAGCGCCGATTTCCGCATTCGAGCCCGGTTCCTGCTGGCGGAATTGATTGCAGGGAAAGCCCAGCACCACCAGGCCCTGGTCGTGGAATTCGCGGTACAGCGCTTCGAGTCCCGCGTATTGGGGCGTGAAGCCGCAGGCGCTGGCCGTGTTGACGATCAGCAATACCTTGCCCTTGTAGCGCGCCAGGTCGACGGGCGCACCGTCCAGCGCCGTGGCCTGGACATCGTGGATGTTGTTCATGTCACAGGAGTCCCAGTCTGGTGGCCGTTGAGGGCGGCGCCGCTGCCGGCGCCGTTGCGCCCTTGAGTTTGATGGTCAGGCGCAGGTCGTTGACGGAGTCCGCATTGCGCAGCGCGTCTTCGTAGCTGATGGCGCCCGCCTCGTACAGGTCGAACAGGGCCTGGTCGAAGGTCTGCATGCCGAGCTCGCGCGATTTTTTCATCAGTTCCTTGATCTCGTGCACCTGGCCCTTGAAGATCAGCTCGCTCATCAGCGGCGAATTGAGCAGGATTTCCAGCGCCGCCTGGCGGCCGCTGCCGTCCTTGTTGGGGATCAGGCGCTGCGAAATCATGCCCTTCAAATTGAGCGACAGGTCCATCAGCAGCTGCTGGCGCCGCTCTTCGGGGAAGAAATTGATGATGCGGTCCAGCGCCTGGTTGGCGTTGTTCGCGTGCAAGGTCGCCAGGCACAGATGGCCCGTCTCGGCAAACGCGATGGCGTGGTCCATGGTGTCGCGGTCGCGGATTTCGCCGATCTGTATCACGTCGGGCGCCTGGCGCAGGGTGTTTTTCAGGGCCGTGGCCCAGTCGTCCGTGTCGACGCCCACTTCGCGCTGGGTGACGATGCAGTTGCCATGCGGATGGATGAATTCCACGGGATCTTCGATGGTGATGATGTGGCCATGGCTGTGCGCGTTGCGGTGGCCCAGCATGGCCGCCAGGGTGGTCGACTTGCCGCAGCCCGTGGCCCCGACCATGATGACGAGGCCGCGCTTGCTCATCACCACGTCCTGCAGGATGGCGGGCAGGCCCAGGCTATCCAGCGTGGGGATGGCGGTATTGATCAATCGCAAGACCATGCCCGCCTGGCCCATCTGCACGAAGGCGGACACGCGGAAGCGCCCCAGGCCGTCCGGGCTGATGGCGAAATTGGCTTCGCGGCTGGACTCGAACTCGGCCGCCTGGCGCGCGTTCATGACGGCGCGCACGTAGCCGGCCGCCTGCTGCGCTGTCAGCGCGCCGCCCGCCAGCGGCGTCAGCTTGCCGTCGAGCTTGATGGCGGGCGGAAAGCCGGCCGTGATGAACAGGTCGGAGCCGCCCCGTGCGCGCATCTGCGCCAGCAGCGCGTGCATGGCGCCATCGTGTTCGTGGTTGGTCTGCATGGTTTATCCGGGGAAGTTTTCAGGCGACTTGGCGGCCGAGCGGGCCGTCTCCGCCGAAATCGTGCCGCGCCGCACCAGGTCGGACAGGCACTGGTCCAGGGTCTGCATGCCCACGTTGCTGCCCGTCTGGATGGCCGAATACATCTGCGCCACTTTCGCTTCGCGGATCAGGTTGCGCACGGCCGGCGTGGCCAGCATGATTTCATGCGCGGCCACGCGGCCCGCGCCATCCTTGGTTTTGAGCAAGTTTTGCGAAATCACGGCCTGCAGCGATTCGGACAGCATGGCGCGCACCATTTCCTTTTCCTCGGCGGGGAAGACGTCGATGATGCGGTCGATGGATTTGGCCGCCGACGAGGTGTGCAGGGTGCCGAACACGAGGTGGCCCGTCTCGGCCGCCGTCAGCGCCAGGCGGATGGTTTCCAGGTCGCGCAATTCGCCCACCAGGATCACGTCCGGGTCTTCGCGCAGGGCCGAGCGCAGCGCGTTGCTGAACGAGTGCGTGTGCGACCCGACTTCGCGCTGGTTGATCAGGCATTTCTTCGGCTCATGCACGAATTCGATCGGGTCTTCGATGGTCAATATATGGTGGTTCAGCCGTTCGTTGACGTGGTTCACCATGGCCGCCAGGGTGGTCGACTTGCCCGAACCCGTGGGGCCCGTCACCAGCACGAGGCCCCGCGGGCGCATGGCCAGCTCGCCGAAGATGCGCGGCGCGTTCAGCTCTTCCAGGGTCAGCACCTTCGACGGAATCGTGCGCAGCACGGCCGAGGCGCCGCGTTCCTGGTTGTAGGCGTTGACGCGGAAGCGGGCCAGGCCGGGAATTTCGAACGAGAAATCGCACTCGAGCGCCTCTTCATAGGCCTTGCGCTGGCTGTCGTTCATGATGTCGTAGATCATGCCGTGCACTTCCTTGTGCTCGAGCGGGGCCACGTTGAGGCGGCGCACGTCGCCATGGACCCGTATCATCGGCGGCAGGCCGGAAGACAGGTGCAGGTCGGAAGCCTTGTTGCTGACGGAGAAAGCGAGAAGTTCGGAGATGTCCATTTATAATCCCTGTGCCTGCATTGATGGGCTGGCGCACCGTGCCGCCGCCCCTATACACTAGAAAATGATTATGTCCACAATCGAACAGAACTTGCAAGCCGTGCGCGACAGTATTGCGCAGGCGGCCCTGGAGGCGCAGCGCGCCCCTGCCGACGTGACCCTGCTGGCCGTGTCAAAAACCTTCGGCGCGGACGCCGTGCTGGCGGCCATGCGCGCGGGGCAAATGGCGTTTGGCGAAAATTATCTGCAGGAAGCGCTCGACAAGATCGCTCTTGTGAAGGAAGCCGCACCGCAGCACGTTCCTGCATGGCATTTCATCGGCCCCATCCAGAGCAACAAGACGCGCCCCATCGCCGAACACTTCGACTGGGTGCACACGGTGGAGCGGGAAAAGATCGCCGTGCGCCTGTCCGAGCAGCGCCCGGCCGGCTTGCCGGACCTGAATATCTGTTTGCAAGTCAATATCAGCGGCGAAGCGAGCAAGAGCGGCGTGACGCCGGCTGACTTGCCGGCGCTGGCGCATGCCGTGGCGCAACTGCCGCGCCTGCGCTTGCGCGGCCTGATGGCGATACCCGAGCCGGAAACGGATCTCAGCCGCCAACGCCTTGCGTTTGCGCAATTGCGCGCGCTGTACGAACAACTGCAGGCGGACGGCCTGGCGCTCGATACCCTGTCGATGGGCATGTCGGCCGACTTGCGCGCCGCCGTGCTCGAGGGCGCCACCATCGTGCGCGTGGGCAGCGCCATCTTCGGTTCCCGCAACTATTCCTGATAAAGAGAGAACAAGCATGACGACAGAATTGAATATCGCCTTTGTAGGCGGCGGCAACATGGCCGCGGCCCTGATCGCCGGCCTGGCGGGCAAGCTGACCCTGGGCGGCAACATCCACGTGATCGACCCGCACGCGCCCGCGCTGGAAAAACTGCAGGCGCAGTTCGGCGTCACGACGGCTGCGTCCGCCAGCGACGCGCTGCGCGGCGTGGACGTGATCGTGCTGGCCGTGAAACCGCAAAGCATGCGCGACGTGGCGGCGCAGCTGCTGCCCTTCCTCGACGGCGAACGGGCGCCATTGATCCTGTCGATCGCGGCCGGCATCCGCGCGGCCGATCTGTCGCGCTGGCTCGGCGGTTACTCCGCCATCGTGCGCTGCATGCCGAACACGCCGGCCCTGATCGGCATGGGCATCACGGGCATGGTGGCCAGCGATGGCGTGAGCGAAGAACAGAAAAAGACGGCGGACGCCATCCTGCGCGCCGTCGGCCAGACCGTCTGGCTCGACGACGAGGCGAAGATCGACCCCGTCACGGCCGTCTCCGGCAGCGGCCCCGCCTATGTGTTTTATTTTATCGAAGCGATGCAGCAGGCGGCCGCCGAGCTGGGCTTGACGCCCGAGCAGGGCACGCAGCTGGCCATTGCCACGTTTACGGGCGCGGCGCAGCTGGCGGCGAACTCCAGCGAACCCGTGTCCCTGCTGCGCGAGCGCGTCACCTCGAAGGGCGGCACGACGTATGCGGCGCTCACCAGCATGGAAGAGAGCGGCGTGAAGGCGGCCATCGTCAAGGGCATCAAGGCGGCCGCCCAGCGCGGGCGCGAGATGGGGGACGAGCTGGGCAGGTAAGGCGATATGCCCGCCAGCGCGGCCCGGGCCGTGAAGCGGCTTGGGCCGGACAGGCCGGATGCTTATGCGGCTTTCCAGAAGATGTAGTCGGCCTGGTAGGGCACCCATAGTCTGGCGCCGACGGTGTCCATGCCGCAAGGGCTGCCTGGCGCCACGCCGCCGCGGGTGGCCACGCGCTGGATGTAGCTGACGCCCTGCATGGCGCCGCTGCCCATGGCCGGATTGGCTTTTACCAGTTGATACGGGATATTGCCCGCGCCGGCCGGCGCCACGGCCACTTGCGTGGCCGTCACTGCCGAGCCGTCCAGGCTGCTCCAGGTGGCCGGTGGGCCTGCATAGGTGCCCACCTGCATGCCGTTGCGGTCGTTCAGGGCCGCGTCCGGTCCCACGAAGGCCCATTCATGTCCCGTCATGTCTTTTTTCGCTTTGCATTCGTAGGCGATCTTGCCCACGCCCACCGTTTGCATGGCCACCTGGTGGCCAGCGGGCACTTGCACGGCGTTCGGCAATTGTTCCTGCGAATAGCGCGCGCCCATGGGCGCGCAGGCGGCCACGAGCAGGGCGGCGCACAGGACGGCGAGCGAGGGGGCGGTAGGGCGTGGGGCGATGAAGGCATGCATGGCGAACTCCTGGTCGTTGGCTCAACCGGCTGGTTGATATGCTACATACGCACGGGCCTGTCATTTGGATGCAGCCAGGAGCAAAAATAGTTACGGCGGTGTTTYTTTCTTKCTGAAACGCCGTGCCAGCGCCAGCATGACGGGCAGGGCGGTGCTGGCGTGCCTGAGCAGCGCGCCGCTGGCCCGCAGCAGCGGCAGGAAGCGGCGCGGGCGCACCAGCAGCAGGCCCAGCACGGCGCCGCCCAGCATCAGGGGAATTTTAAAACGCGTGGCCAGCGTGTGGCGCAGGTTGCCGCCCGTCAAAGGTTCCAGCAGCTGGCGCGTCTGCACGCCCAGGGCCAGGCGCTGCAGCGCGCATTCGGCCAGCAGCGCGTCGCGCCGCTGCGCCAGGCTGGCGGCCGTGTGGACATGCGACAGTTTGGTGGGATGCGTGGTCATGGCCGCTCCGATCCCCGGCGGGCCAGCAGTTGCAGCGCGTCCAGGTCCTTGTTCAGTTCGGAAAGTGTGAAGGACAGCAGTTTCGGCTTGCTGCGGAAACTGGCGCGCACGCCCAGCAGGGTGGCGAGGGCGGCAGCGATGAAGACGGCGGCCGTGACGGCGATGGCGGCGATGCGGTGCGTATCCCAGAACAGTACGATGACGAGGAATACGATCAAGACCAGGCCAACGAACAGGCATAGCAGCGCCAGCATGGCCAGCGCCAGATAGGACAGGAAGCGCAGCGACTCTTCTTCCATTTCGACGGCCGCCAGGGCCAGACGGGTCTGGACGATGGCGGCGAGGGTCGCTGCGACCTGGGCGACATGATGAACGATAGCCATTGCTGCCTTTCGTATCAGGGACGGCCGTGCCGTCGATGCTGCCCGGCGCGCCTGCCGCCGGAGGGGGGCGTCGCTTTGGCGTCTAGCGGCGCGAGGACAACAGCAGGCCGAACAGCACGCCCACGACGGCGCCCGCGCCCACGGCTTTCCATGGATTGTCCTGCACGTATTCATCGGTGGCCTTGGCCGCCTTCTTGGTACGTTCGAGCAAGTCTTCTTCCAGCTTGATCAAATCCTTCTTGGCCGTTTCCAGGGTGGCGATGAACTTGTCCTTGACGGCTTTGACATTCTCGCCCGTCTGGTCCTTGGCGCCATCGAGCCAGCCTTCCGCTTCATGGATGACGTTTTTCAGGTCGCCAGCCAGTTTTTCACGCGCCTTGTCGGCGTCGGCGAGGACGCTGTCGTTGCTGGATTTTCCGGTATGTATCGAGTTCATGTATTACCTCATGGAAGTGAAACTGCACAGTGAAATACCAGTGTAGACAGCAGCGGCCGGCTTGTCTTGCGCCGCCTCAAAGGCTGCCGCGGCGCAAGGATCATTGATTAACGGAAAGCAAAGTCCAGCACCACCCCCGCAAACACCGCTGCTCCTAGCCAGTTATTATGCCGGAATGCCGCAAAACACGGCATACGCTCGCGTGCGCGGATCAAGGTGTAGTGGTAAACGGCGCAGCCGGCCGCCACCAGCAGCCCCGCCACATACCAGTAGCGCAAGCCCAGGTGCCAGCCGCAGACCAGCCACAGCAGCAAGAAAGCGGCATAGCACAGCATGACGATGGCCACGTCGTAGCGGCCGAAGGTAATGGCCGAGGTCTTGATGCCGATTTTCAGATCGTCGTCGCGGTCGACCATCGCGTATTCCGTATCGTAGGCCACGGCCCAGAAGACATTGCCCAGCAGCAGCAGCCAGGCGACGACGGGCACGCTGCCCGTGATGGCGGCAAAGCCCATGGGGATGCCGAAGCCGAAGGCGATGCCCAGGTACGCTTGCGGAATCGCAAAGAAACGCTTGAAGTACGGGTAGGTGCCGGCGATGATGACGGCCGCCACCGACAATTGCTTGGTCAGCGCATTGAGGGGCAGGATCAGGCAGAAGGCCAGCACGGCGAGCACGCCGGCCACAGCCAGCGCTTCCTTGCCGCTGATGCGCCCGCTGGTGATGGGGCGGTCCATCGTGCGCTTGACGAATTTGTCGATATCCTGGTCGGCGTAGTCATTGATGGCGCAGCCGGCCGAGCGCATCAGGAAAGTGCCAAGCGTAAAGATGAGCAGCAGCCGCCAGTCCGGCACGCCCTGCTGCGCCAGCCACAGCGCGCACAGGGTAGGCCACAGCAGCAATACGGTACCGATAGGCTTGTCCAGCCGTATCAGGCGGAAATACAGCGCCAGCTTGTTCATGGAAGACTCGATCTTGTTGAGGAGAAAGGTCGATTATCGCAAATAGTATGTAAATGTACTATTCGTCGTCTTCGCACAAGGGGGTGATGCCAGGCAAGTTGCAGCTGGCGATGGCCGCGCACAGGGCGTCGATGGCGGCCTTGCGCGTAAAGCTCTTGCGCCACAGCATCACCACCCGGCGCGACGGCACGGGTTCGGCGAAGGGCCGGTATTCGAGCATGCCGTCGGTGGCGTGCATATTGGCGACCGAGGCGCGCGGCAAGACCGTCAGGCCGATGCCGCTGGCCACCATGTGGCGGATAGTTTCCAGCGAGGAACCTTCAAACGTGCGCTGCATGCCGTTGCCGGGCGAGGAAAAGCGCGCCATTTCGGGGCACACTTCCAGCACCTGGTCGCGGAAGCAGTGGCCGTTGCCCAGCAGCAGCATGGTTTCCGACTTCAAGTCCTGCGCGGCGATTCGCGCGCGCGCCGTCCATGGATGCTGGCGCGGCATGGCCACGACGAAAGGCTCGTCATACAGTTCCTGCATGGCCATGCCGTGCTCTGGCAGGGGCAGGGCCATGATGGCCACGTCCAGTTCGCCCTGGCGCAGCAGTTCGAGCAGGCGAACCGTGAAGTTTTCCTGCAAGATCAAGGGCATTTGCGGCACCTGGTCTATCATGGCCTTGACCAAGGGCGGCAGCAGGTAGGGGCCGATCGTATAGATCACGCCCAGGCGCAGGGGGCCGGCCAGCGGGTCCTTGTTCTGCTTGGCGAGTTCCTTGATGGCGGCCGTCTGTTCCAGCACGCGCTCGGCTTGCGCGATGATTTGCGCGCCCAGGGGCGTGACGGAGATTTCCGCGCCGCCCCGTTCGAACAGGACCACGCCCAGTTCGTCTTCGAGTTTCTTGATGGCCACTGACAAGGTGGGTTGGGCAACGAAACAGGCTTCGGCGGCATGGCCGAAGTGCTTCGCTCGCGCGACTGCAACGATATATTTCAGTTCAGTCAGTGTCATAGGTTGATTGAAACACAGGAAGTACTTACTTGCAATGAATGAAAGGTGGCGCGAACGTGAAACTGTGGCGCCGATGGCGTATTGTAGCGGATCGCCCCCTATAATGCGGGAGTGGGCGGTGGAGGGAGAGGGCGATGGATGTGCACATACAGGCGCTGGAAGCGGCGATTAATTACTGGCGTGCGCGGCAGCCGGCGCGCGGCAACGAGTATGCGCTGTCGGCGCCCGTCAGCCGCCTGGCCGGCGTGTATGCGCTGATGATTTATTACCGGCAAGATTCCATCGCCGAAGACAGCCTGGAACCGGCCACCGCTGCCCTCATCGATGCCTGGCGCCAGGACAGCGGCGGCATCCATGGCGATAGCCACCCCTGAGCGAGATCATATTTAACCCAACAAGAGATATCGATGCCTGATTTTGAAAACAAACTGTGCGGCCGTGATGAACTGCGCGCGCGCGCGCAAGCGCTGCCGAAACCGGTGGTGGTGACGAACGGCGTGTTCGACATCCTGCACCGCGGCCACGTGACCTACCTGGCGCAGGCGCGCGCGCTGGGCGCTTCGCTGATCGTTGCCGTGAATACTGATGCTTCGGTGAAACGCCTGGGCAAGGGCGACGACCGTCCCCTGAACAACTGCGAGGACCGCATGGCCGTGCTGGCCGCGCTGGAAGCGGTGAGCCTGGTCGTGCCGTTCTCGGAAGACAGCGCTTTGGCCGTGGTGCAGGAAATCGAACCGGAAATCTATGCCAAGGGCGGCGACTACGACATGACGGCCATTCCGGAAGGACGCGCCGTGCTGGCGTACGGCGGCCAGGCCGTGGCCATCGACTTCGAGCACGACCGTTCGACCACCAAGCTGCTGACGAAAGTGCGGGCCCAGCAAGGATAGGCAATATTGTCATAAGTGTCATTGCGTGTTGCTGGCGTGGCGCCGGCCATCATGGTGAAAACTTATCCAATGTTTCCATGTAGATAAAAAGACGTTACTATGAGAATAGCCCGGGCTGGGATCCTGTTTCCACAGCCCCAGCCCGTCCTAGCGTGTTCGGCGCCATTGCATGGCGCTTGTTGTTAGTCATAGAAAAAATAATGGACCTTAAAACTTCTGGGGATTGGCCACTGCCTTCCGGCGCCTGGTACTTGGATGACGCTGGCGCGTGGAGCATGCAGCGCAGCGCGGACGGGCAGAACGTCTCGCCTTTACTGAGCCAGGCCGATATCGGCAAGCTGATGCACGCCCGGCGCCTGCCTGGCGCCGACGGCGAAGCCGTGCGGCAGTTTCCGCCTGAATTCGCGTTTGACCCCGCTTCGGGCGTCGCCTTGCAAGTGCCGCCCGAGGCGGCCGCCACGCCGTCCGGGGGAGCGCCTTGGGTTCCTCCTTTCGGCGCGCATCCCGTCAGCGACATGCCGCCGGCTGGCGCGGCCGGCTTGCGCCAGGCCAATGTGCCCCTGAAACTGGCCGACCAGCGCGCGCGCGAGGAACATGCGCAGGCGGAAGCGTCGCTGCCCATGCCGCCGCCGGGCGAGTATGAATTCTTTTCCGCCCGGTTCGGCACCAGTGCGCCCGCGCTGCTGGCGCTCGACCCGCGCAAGGCCGTGTTGCACGCCTGGCTGCCCGCCTCGAAGCGCTGGCTGGCGCTGGACCCCGACTATGGCAGCCTGCTGGCCGAATCGGACCTGGCCCACGGCGCCTGGCGCGCCGAGCTGGTGCCGGATTTCAACAGTGTGCTGGTCTTGCCGACCAGCCACGGCCTGGCCTGCATCCGTCCCGACGTGCCTTCGCTCACTTATGTGGTCGAGCATGTGGGCGGCGCGCCGTGCGCGGCCGCGCCCGTCTGGTTCCAGAGCCGCCTGTGGGCGCCGCTGCGCGACGACGACGGCCGCATCCGTTTCGTCAACCTTGACGCCGCGCAAAAGCAGGGCAGCGACGTGCTGCTCGACGGCATGATGGATCTGGGCGCCGTCGGCGCGCCCGTGGCCTACAACCGCATGGCCGTGTGGCCCTGTGCCAACGGCCAGCTGCGCTTGCAGCTGCAGCCGGACGGCAACGTGGCCGCTTCGTTTACGCCGTGGCCGGAAGGGCTGGTGCCGCATTTCGAGTTCGGCAGCCCCTATCTGTCGCGCGACGGCGGGCTGTGGCAGCTGTGCTTTGAAAGCCGACGCGGCACGTATGTGTACGTGAAACTGGGCGTCCAGGCCGAGAAGGCCGACGCGCTGGCGCCGCGCCTGTGTTCGGGCAGCTTCAATTACCGCTTCGCCACCAAGCTGAAAACGGCGCCGTGGGAAGAGCCGGAACACGGCGACGACGGCGGCAAGAACCAGGCCGTCATGCCGCTGCTCGAATCCGGTGCCGAGTCCGGTGTAAGCAGCAGCGTGTTTGGCGTGAAGTTCGCCACCAGCGCCGGCCTGTCGAGCGTGCTGCGCTCGAACGAGCGCCTGGCGGCCCAGCTGGTGCAGGACGATGAGTTGCGCGAAACCGTGTTTCACACCTTCGCCGTCAGCGAGCCGTGGCGCGTACGCCTGTTTGTCCACGAAGGCATGCTGTGGGCCTACCACCCGCTGCTGTCGCGTATTGATGGCTGGAAATTGCAGGCATGAAGGCGCGCTTACTGACCGTGGCTTGCGCCGCGTTTTTCAGCGCCGCCGCCGCGCACGCGGCCGGCATCCAGCAGGCGTTTCTGGTGCAAAACTCGGGCTGGATGGAGCCGTTTTATACGGATGAGCATTCGCAGCTCAAAGCCCTCGTGGGTGCCGTGGCGCAGGCCGCCACGGGGCCGTCCGACAAGGTCTACACCCTGGCCTTCAGCCAGAGCAGCGGCAGCAATGTGTCGCCAGCGCTGATCGGGCAGGGGCAGGGCGGCGCCGGCGTGGCCGCCCAGCTGGCCGGTCTCGGCCTGGCGCGCAAGGGCGCCGGCGGCGCGCTGGCCGACACGGACTTCCAGGAAGCCGTCACCAAGACCATCACGGGGCCGTTCCAGTCCGCCTCCGGCATCGTGTGGATCTTTACCAATAACAAGAACAGCCCGAACAACGACAGCCAGACGGCCGAACGCAACCGCGACTTTTACCGCCTGCTGCACCTGGAACCGTCGATCACCAAGACGGTGGTGTTTCCGCTGCGCATGCCCGTGCAGGGCAAGCTGTACAGCGCCAAGGGCTTGATGGTGTATGCGCTCGCATATGGCCAGCCCGCGTCCGAGGCGTTGACCCGCATCCTGGCCGAGGGGCGGCTGTCGCAAGTGCTGACGCGCCCGCCCGCGCGCCTGAAACCGGTGGACCAGGATGCCGTGCGCATCGTGCCCCAGTCCGTCAAGAACAGTCCCAATGTGCACGCCAGCCTGGGCCGCGACGGGCGCACCATCGTGCTCGACGTCGATGCGGCGAAGCTGGTGCCGCAAGTGGTGCTGCAGGCGTCCCTGCAAAACATGTTTTTCCCGTACGTGATCGACAGCGCCAAGGTGCACGCCAGCCTGGCGGGCCGGAACGCGCCGCTGCACGTTGCGCCAGATCAAATCCGCCAGCTGCAGCCGGGCGCCAGCCAGTCCGTGCAGGTACAGTTTGCGCTGCCGATGGCGCAGATCCCGTCGCCGTGGTCGGCGCAGGCGATGGCCGCCATGGGCAAGCAGGTGCTGCTGCCCCTGCAGGCGCAGGTGGGCCTGTCGGAGCAGCGGCTGGCGCTGGCGTCCAGCTTCGGCAAGGATTTGCAGGAACTGTTCCCCGGCGACCCGATCTCTGGCATGTTCACGCCGCCCGACAGCGTGCGCGCGTCGCAGGCAACGATACCGCTGCTGGTGCGCATCCAGTATCCGCTGCTGCCCGTGCTGGTCATCCTCGGCGGCGTGCTGGCGCTGGTGCTGGGCTTGCTGGCGCTGGGCTTGCTTGGCACGCGCGCCACGCGCTACAAGGTGCTGGCCGACGGCGTGCAGCGCCAAGTGTTATTAAAACCGTTCAAAAGCGTGCAGATCCGCGACGATGACGGCCGCGATATTGGCGAACTCAAGCGTGGCCTGGGCAAGCCGGCCGTCGTGCGCGTGGCCGAAGGCCGCAGCCTGAGCCTGGCCTGATAACGATTTCCTTTTAAACTATTCAAACCCATCAGAGGCATACCATGGCGCAAGACACTCCCAAAGACAACGCAGGTTTCACTTTGCCGGCCCCGGCATCCGCGCCGCCGGCCGCCGATGCCGCCGCATCAGCGGCCACCACCGCAACGACCGAAGCCGCGCCCGCGTTTGACGCGGCCGCCACCACCGACACCTCGTCGCGCGACACCCTGATCGGCGGCGTCGTGCTGTTGCTGCTGTTCATCGCCTTTTTCTTTGCCAAGAATGCCTACGCGAACGGCCTCGTGGCCAAGCGCGTGCCGCCGAACAAGGCCAATGCCTCGGGCTGGTGGCTGTTCATCTTCCTGGCCAGCCTGGCGACGGGCGTCGTGCTGGCGGCCGTGAACGCGCATAAATTCCTCGCGCCACTGTTCATGGGACCGCTGGTGCTGGTGGGCCTGGTAGCGTTGCTGTTGACGTTCACCTCCAGCCGCCGCTAAGCGGCAACCCGTTTCATCCAAGGAATCGCCATGGCAGAGAACCTGAACCAAACCATCCCCGGCGGCGCCAGCGAGCGCAAGCAGGACAAGATCATCGAACTGCGCCCGACCCTGTTCATCGGCATCGGCGGCACGGGCATGCAGGTGCTGATGCGCGTGCGCCGGCGCATCCTCAACACCCTGTGGGGCGGCGCGGGCAACCGCACGCGCATCGAGGGGCTGGCCGACTTTCCCATCGCGCAATTCATCCATTTCGACCTCGATAATGGCGCCGTGATCGAAAGCGGCGAGTCGCAGGCGAAGGACTTGCAGTTCGACCAGGTGAAGTTCACGGACGACGACAAGGTGGTCGAATCGTTCGACATGGACAAGTACAGCCGTGATGAAGATTCTCTGGAGAAATATCCGCACATCAAGGAATGGCTGCCGCTGACGCCGCAGCGCATCCGCGAACTGCGTTTCGACATGAGCAGCGGCGCCGGGCAGATCCGCGCCGTCTCGCGCCTGTACTTCTTTGACAAGTACGCGAAGATCCGCGACAAGATCCGCCTGAAGCTGAAAGCGCTGAAGGCGGGCCTGTCGCACGAGCGCCAGCTGGCCGAACTGGGTTTGCGCATGGAAACGAACCGTTTCCGCATCGTCATCGTCGGTTCCGTGGCCGGCGGCACGGGTTCCGGCTCCTTCCTCGACATGGGCTTGCTGGCGCGCTGGCTGGCGCGCAGCGAAGTGGGCGCGGCCGACGTGGAGCTGATGCTGTTCTTGCCGACCGGCTACACCAAGGCCAACAAGGACAGGGTCGAGGCCAACGGCTATGCGGCGCTGATGGAGCTGGAATCGGCCATGATGGGCAACAAGGGCTATGTGGGCCGCTGGGATGCATATGACCGCCCCGAGCTGACGCGCGAGCCGTACAGCGAGGTCTACCTGATCGATTCGGGCAATCTTGCGCAGCAGCACACCAAGGAAGTCAGCGACGTCTACCACATGGTGGCCGATTCGCTGTTTGAGGATTTCGCCTCGGCCGACTTTGCGCGCGCCAAGCGCTCGATCGCCGTCAACCAGGCGCAGCACAAGAATTCGCTGTACAACGCGCCCGTGCCGCAAGACCGCTTCGGCGACATGCGTCTGTATTTCTCGAAGCGCTTTTCCTCGTTCGGCATGGCCGTGCTCGATACGCGCCAGGAAGCGGCGCGCGACGAGCGGGCCCACCGCTGGGCCGGCGCCATGCTGCAGGCGTTCTTCGGCGTGGGCGGCACGGATGCGGGCGCCAACCGCGCCACGGATACGCAGCGTGATAATTTCCTGGCTGCAAATATGTTCCTGAAGGGCACGCCGTTCAGTGATTTCCCCGAATTTTCCGACAAGAGCATCGAACTGAAGCGCTCCAGCGGCGATTTCATCGATTTCCGCGTCGTCGACGAATTGCTGGAAGACCGCCACGGCCACTTGCTGGCCGGCGTGGAAAACCGCGTCAACACGCGCATCAACGATATCCGCACGGGCTTTGACCGCAGCGAATGGCCGGCCCAGGTGCGCGACGCCATGAAGCACCTGGAACGCGACGCCGTGCGCGACCAGGATTCCACGGCCGACACGACGGAAGACCGCATCAGCAAGCGCCGCCGCGAAGTGCTCGACGACGTCAAGAAAGTCGTGCGCGACCAGCTGTATGGCTATCTTGATAACAAGGAATTTGGCGGCCTGGAATACGTGCTGTCGCTGGTGGAACAGATCAAGGACCGCATCGAGGCGCCGGGCAGCGGCTTGACGGCGCAGATCGGCGCGAATGCCGAGCGCTACCGCGAAATCAAGGAAGCCGTGCGTTCGCGCGAATACGAGCGCCTGCTGAACAACCTGGAGCAGACGCGCAGCACCTTCGGCTTCCTCAGCAATGGCGAAAAGCAGGCCGGCGTGGTGATGGATCATCTGCGTACGGAAATGGCGAATGCGCTGAAATTCCATCTGCGCGCCAAGGCGGCGGACGAGTCCGTCATTCTGCTGGGCGAGCTGTCGCGCTGGCTGGGCAACCGGGTCGGCGTCGATGCGCAGGGCCGCGCGCAGTGGAATGGCCTGGTGGGCGAGCTGCAAACGGGCCGCGAAGGCGTGCTGGCCATGCTGGCCGAACTGAAAACGGCCAATTCCATCCTGCAAAAGGACCTGGACAAGGAACACGCGACCCTGATCGTCATTCCCGTCACGGAAAAAGACATTGCGCTGCCGTCGGCGGCCACCTTGCGCCAGTGGGCCGATGAAGCGTTCAAGGACATGGGCGGCTCGAAAGCCCTGTTCCCCATGCTGGGCGAACCGGCGCAGCGGGGCTTGATCCTGGCCAAGGTCACGCGCATGGCCGAGAACATGATCGCCACGGCGGGCCTGGCGGAAGGGGCGACGAGCACGCCCGATCCCCTGTTCGAGGCATTGGAACAGATGGACGTGTCCGAACGCCTGGACCGTTTCCGCAAGCTGCTGGCCTGCTCCATGCCGTGGATCGACGCCAACATGGCGGGCGACTTCACGGTCGTGTCGGACCAGTTCAAGTGCGTGATCGGCGTGGCCAACGCGGCCGGCTTCAAGGCGAAATTCGGCGCCGAGCTTGAATCGTGCGTGCCGACCCAGGTGGGCATCACGGTGAGCCAGCTGGAAATCGTCGAGACGGGCACGCGTGGGCGCGCCGTCTGCTATTGCGAACTGGCCGGCGTGCCGATGACGGTGCTGCGCGGCCTGGAAGGCTGGCGCACCAGCTACCGCAAGGAAGGCGACAACGACAAGGCGCCGACCCACACGCATATTGATCCAACGCAATTTACGCATCCGATCGCGCCGAATACGGACGAGATGAAACGCCTGGCCGAAGACTTCGGCGAATTCCTGCAAGCGATCATGCTGGGCGTGCTGACGCGCCACACGGGCAGAGTCGTGCCGCCGGGCCAGTATCAGTTTGCCGTCGAACCGGGCGATTTGCGCCGCATCGGCAACGAACGGGCCATCCGCCAGAACGGCATGCCCGCCTCGTACGAGAAAAACATCGCCCTGCGCATCGAGGAAAAATTGACGGCGCTTGACGCCGTGCAGACGGCGGCCATGGCGGCGCTGGCAAAATACTATGAACGCACGGTGTATGCGCCCAAGCTGGTGGCGCAGGCCGACGGCTCGCAGCTGCCTTACGTCGGCTTTGGCAGCGCCATTTCCGCCGAAGTGGGCGCGCGCCTGCGCGAGTCGGCGCGCCGCAAGGGCATGGCCAGCGATGAGCTCGACCGCACGGTGCAAGCCCTGCTGGGCCGGCTGAAGGAGTGGGCGAACGTCATCGGCGACTCCGACGGCGACGCCTACGACTGGGAAGTGCGCGAACCGGAAGCGGACGGCCAGCCGCGCCTGAAATATGCGGTCAAGGCGGAAATGCTGGAGGCGGGACGCCTGGAGCAATTGCTGCGCCCGGCCAGCGCGCCGGCCGCCGCCGTGGCGCCGGCCTTTGGCATGGCGCCGCCACCGCTGGGCGGCATGCCGCCGCCGCTGGTGGAGTATCAGTATTTCCTGGGCATAAACGGCCAGCAGCAGGGACCGTTCACGGCCCAGCAGATCGTGCAGTACGTGCAGGCGGGGCAGGTCGTACCTGGCAGCACCAAGGTGTGGCGCGCCGGTTTGCCGGCCTGGGCCGACCTGGCCCAGTTCCCCGAGCTGGCGCCCCTGTTCCTCAGCGCGCCGCCACCGTTGATGCCGCCGCCCTTGTGAACGCTGGAATGACGCTGGAATGAAGGATTAGTTTTGGATATCTGCATCAAATGCAAGACCGGTCTGTGGACCGCCGTCAGCCATTGCCCGTACTGCGGGCAGGCGCAGGCCGGCGCGGCCAAGCCATCCGCGCCCGCGGCGCCGGCCGTGCCGCCGCC
>NZ_NEGZ01000063.1 GCF_002127585.1 Janthinobacterium sp. GW458P | reverse complement strand
AAACAGGCGAGCAAAATGGTGGCGCAATCGGTGCGGATATACAACCAGGAACGACCACATACGGCCTTGAAGTACAAAACGCCCGATGCGGTGCATCGGGCGTTTGTGCAGCAATAAATACTGTCAACCTATTTTAGGACTGGACAGGAAAAAAATCACCGCACGTCAGCCAGGCGAAAGGGAACGGCCGGAGATCTGTTGTAAAATGCGCAAGAGCAACGCTCGCCTGCCCCCCCATCCATGCTCTGAAAGTACATCATGAAAAAATGCCTGCTCGCCTTGCTGCTCTGCGCCTCCGGGGCCGTCTTCGCCAACTCCGCCTGCGACACGCCGCGCAACGACTTCGACGGCCTGTATTGCCTGAACAAGGTGTACCAGGAAGCGGACAAGGAACTGAACGCCAACTACAAGACCCTCGCTGCCAAACTCGACGCCAGCGGCAAGCAAACCCTGAAATCGGGCCAGCTGGCATGGATCGAGAAACGCAACAAGACCTGCTCGAAACGCGAATCGTCGGGCTTCTACGTCAATCTCGATTGCGCCACCCAGACCACCATCGAACGGGCGCAGTTCCTGCAGGACCGCGTGCGCGAATGCGTGAGCGCCGGCTGCCAGAACAGCAAACTGTGATGTAACACTGCGCCAGCGCAAACGGGAGCCACGGGCGACCGCGCATACTGGCGGTTCCCACGTTTTCCCCGCGCAGCCCCATGAGCATACTTGTCGAGCTTCCCCTGAGCCAGTGGAACGCCAGCAGCAGCGCCACGCAGCAGGCGGCGGCGCAGCAGGCGCTCGAGGAAGGTCACGTCGTCTGGCTGCCCGCCCTGGCCTTCCAGTTGCACAGGGAAGAATATCCGCTGCTCAACGGCACGGCCGGCAGCGCCAAGAACATCAGCTGGGACCCGGCGCGCGGCGTGCGCGGACACGGCGATGCGCACGCCGCCGCCCTGCTCGCCGCGCTGATGCAGCGCTACGCGCGCCAGTCGCGCACGCTGCTGGCCAGCCTGCTGCCCGGCTACCTGCCCCACTTGCAACAAGGCAAGAGCAGCTTTCGGCCCGTGGAGATCGCCGGCAGGGTGACGTCCTGGCGCAAGGATGACACGCGTCTGCACATCGACAGTTTTCCCGCCTCGCCCACGCAGGGCCGGCGCATCCTGCGCGTCTTTACCAACATTCATCCGCAAGACGCGCCCCGCGTGTGGAAACTGGGCGCGCCGTTCGAGCAGGTGGCGCAGCGCTTCCTGCCCACGGCCCGCCGGCCATGGCCAGGCATGGCGCCCCTGCTACAGTGGCTGCACGTCACCAAGTCGCGGCGCACGCCCTACGACCACTACATGCTGCAACTGCACGACGCCATGAAGGCCGATCTCGCTTTCCAGGCGCAGGTGGAACAGCACACGCACGCATTCGCGCCGGGACAGAGCTGGATCGTCTTCAGCGACGCCGTGTCGCATGCGGCCCTGCGGGGACAGCATGCGCTGGAGCAAACCTGGCTGCTGCCCGTGCGCGCCATGGCCGCGCCCGACAAGTCGCCGCTGGCCATCCTTGAGCGCCAGTTGCAACGCCGGCTGGTCTAGCGCGGCGGCAAGGCAGGCTCAGACGGGCAGGCGCACGGCCTTGAAGCGGCGCCAGGCCTTGTGCATGCGCCCATCGGCGCCCTGCGACTGCGCGCGCGCCGCCAGGTAGCCGCGCACGAAGGCCGCGTGCAGCCGCAGCTCGGCATGGCCGGGCTGGCCATCGGGCAACTGCAGCAGCAGCCGGTCCGCCACCTGCACATCGTTGAGCCAGCCCAGTTCATCCTGCAGGGCCGACAGGCGCCCCACATACGGCTTCACGGCGCGGCCCGCAAACAGCGAGGCGAAAAATTCCGTCGCATAACGGGTCTTCTTGGCGGCAATGCGCACCTTGTGGCGCTGCTGCGGCGTGGCATGCAGCAGGCGCCGGCCCCGCTTCATCAGGCGGCGCTGGTCTGCGAGCAAGGTCTTGCGTGCAAAGCCCTGCACGCCCGCATCGAGCCGCTGCAGCTGGCGCGGCGTACGGCTGGCGCGCCACTCGCCCGCCTGCAGCCAGCGCTGCACGCCCAGCATCCAGGCCGTATAGCGCGACGAGGCGACGGCCTGGGCGGCCTGCGCATGCTTGGCGCGCGCCTGCTCGTGCGCCGCCTGCGCCAGCGCCGCCGCATCGGCCGCCGCTCCGCCATCGAGCCGCGCCAGCGTCTGGCCGGCCAGCACGTCCCAGTCGCGCGCCTCGCCCAGCGCGCCGCCCAGCCAGTCCAGCTCCTGCTGCAGCCCTTCTGGCAGCGCCAGCAGCGCCTTGAACATGCCCAGCGCCGAGCGCAGGCGGCGCAAGCCCACGCGCATCTGGTGCAGGCTTTCCACATCCGCGCCCCCCGCCACGCCGTCCTGGTTGCCGCTGACCTGTTCCAGGCAGTTGCCGGCGATGGCCTGGAACACCTGCTCCACCGTCATCGCCGCGTCCAGCGCCAGAGGCTGCGCCTTGATGGCTTGCAGGGGTTGCTCGGCAGCAAGCCGGTAGCCGCGCTCCGCCTTGCTCATGTGGCCCAGCGTCAGGGGCACGTCGCGCAGCAAGGCCAGCGCCACGTCGAACAGGCTGGCCGCCTGGCCCCGCTTCAATTCCAGCTCGATTTCGCTGACGGGTACGCTGCGCGCGGCCCCGTCCGCGCCGCTCCCGCCGCGCTCGATCACGCCCTCGTCGAGCACGCACTCGATCTCGTCGCCCTGCGGCGTGCGCAGCTGCCAGACGGTGCGTTCCATGCGCGTGGTAAATACCGGCCGCAAGCCGTCGCGCACGGCGTCCTGGCGCAGCAGCGCGCCGACGGGCTGCTTGCGGCCGATGGCCGAATCGAGCGCGTCGAGGTCAGGCGCCGGCCCCGGCACCTCGCCCTCCCACTCATGGCGGCTGTGCAAGCCGCCGCTGACGGTGCCGCCCGCCTTCAGGGTCTGCATCCAGCGCCCGTCCACCTGGCGCACGCGCAAGCCCGCCTGGTGGCGGCACAGTTGCAAATCCGGCGTGTCGACATAGATATCATGCATCTGCAGCAGCTGCGGCGCTGTTTGCGCATACTGCGCCAGCAGCGGGTGCGCGCGCAGCCGGGGCGCATCTTCCGGCGCCAGCAGCAATTTCAATTCGATTTCCATGACCGCTCCTTGCGAGACTCCCGAACGTCTATTGTAAGGCGCGCCCGGTGGTGCGCAAGGCACACGCACGCAGACCTTGATTTTGCGCGAAAATAGGCGATTCATTGACTCTGGAGTTGCCATGACGTACCACGCCGCCGAGAACCGCTATGACAGCATGCAATACCGCACGTGCGGACGCAGCGGACTGAAACTGCCGCTGCTGTCGCTGGGACTGTGGCACAACTTTGGCGACAGCAACAGCCTCGCCTCCCAGCGCGACATGCTGCGCACGGCCTTCGACCTGGGCATCACGCATTTCGACCTGGCCAACAACTACGGCCCGCCATATGGCAGCGCGGAAAGCAATTTCGGCAAGCTGCTGCGCGACGATTTCCTGCCTTACCGCGATGAACTGATCATTTCCACCAAGGCAGGCTGGGATATGTGGCCCGGCCCGTACGGCCAGGGCGGCGGCTCGCGCAAATACGTGCTGGCCAGCCTGGACCAGAGCCTGCGGCGCCTGGGCCTCGACTACGTCGACATCTTTTACTCGCACCGCTACGACGCCGACACGCCGCTGGAAGAAACCATGGGCGCGCTGGCCACCGCCGTACAACAGGGCAAGGCGCTGTACGTGGGCCTGTCCTCGTACTCGCCGCAAAAAACGGCCGAGGCGGCCGCCCTGCTGAAAGAGTGGAAAGTGCCGTGCCTGATCCACCAGCCGGCCTACAACATGCTCAACCGCTGGATCGAGGAAGACGGCTTGCTCGATACCTTGCAGCAAGAAGGCATGGGTTGCATCACCTTCACGGCGCTGGCGCAGGGATTGCTCAGCGACAAGTATCTCGATGGCGTGCCGCAGGATGCGCGCGTCAACCGCCCCGGCGGCGGCTCGCTGCTGCAAAAACACCTGAGCGCGGAAAACCTGGCCCGCGTGCGCGCCCTGAACCAGATCGCCGCGCAGCGGGGGCAAACCCTGGCACAGATGGCCCTGGCCTGGGTGCTGCGCGATGCCAGAGTCACCTCGACCCTGATCGGCGCGAGCAGCAGCGCGCAAATCCGCGAAAACGCGGCCGCATTGCAGCAACTGACGTTTACGGCCGAAGAACTGGCCGCCATCGACGTGCAGGCGCGCGAAGGCCATGTCAACCTGTGGGAAGGCCCGTCGCGGGCCAGGTAAGGATCGCCCCGCGCTTGTGGCGGCGGCAGCCAGCAGGTAGACTGCCGCCTCCCACATCCACCCCAGGGTTCCATGCAAGCCATCTCCGCCATCACCGTTTGCCTGCTGTTGTCCTGCGCCGCCAACGCCCACGCGGGCAATTATTGCGACTCGCCCCGCTGGTCCATCGTGCATGGCAAGAGCTACGACGAGGTCATGCAGATCGCCGGCAAGCGCGACAAGATCCGCGACGCCGAATGCAGTTTTACCGATGTCATCCTCAGAATCCAGAACGAGGAGGCGGGCATCGGGCGCTATCCGGGCATCCTGCTCATCGCCGACGCGCAGGACGAACGCTTCGTCGCCACCAGCCGCGTCGGCGCCTACACCATCTTCAGCTACCGCTACAACGACAAGCACCTGCTGCAGTTCGCCATGAAAGACCTCAGCTGGGAAGAAGGCGAGCCGTTCCAGGCGGGCGCCTACAAGATTATCGGCGTCAGGGAGTTCAAGAGCATGACCGGCTTTCCAGCGACCCTGCTGGTGGCGCAGACGTTTCAGTTTTACGGTCCCAAATAGGGCCAGGGGGGCGCCGTCACGGCGGCGGATCGGGCAGCAGCGCGCACAACTCGCGGGCCACCTGCTGGCGCCGCTCGGGCGTGGCGAAGACGCCCACCTCGACCTGGGCGGCGCCGTCGCCGATGCGTATCAGCTGGCGGCTGCCCTGCGGCACGACGATGCGCGTGTGCCACGGGGAAAAGCTGATGCGCCGGCAATGCCCGGCGCTGACTTGCTCGACGATCAGCACGCCGTCGCGCAAGGCAATGTGCTCGTAATCGTGCGCGTGGCGCCGGTAGTACAGCAGGGCGACAGCCACCAGGCTCAGTTCGGCAAATGAAAAAAACGGGATATACCAGAGACCGCGCAGGGCAAAGGCGGCGGCGATGGCCGTGGAGAACAGGCACAGCAAACCATACGCGCGCAGCAACTGGCGCGTCGTCAATGCCCTGTGGCGCGTAAACAGCCATTGCGGCTGTTCACGCGAACTATCGCGTGGCATGGCGCCTCCCGCAATATCGCATCGGCCCTTTCGGGCGAAACACCCGGCACGTCCAGCCGCCTGCCGGCGCTTCCTTCAGGCCAGGCTCAGGCGCCCAGATGCACGAGCGCGTGGCCCACGTGCTGCCACCAATGGTCGCGCGACTTGACCTGCTTCAAACAAGACGTATCGATTTCCGCCGGGAACACGCGATCCTGGCACGCCCGGGTCTGCAAGGCGTAGCGCTGGTTTTCCGCGGCCGACAAGGCCACGCCCAGCCAGAACACCAGCGCCAGCAAGATCACCAGCAAGCTCCACGCCAGGTGATTGGTGCTGCTTTTTTCACCGAAAAACTCGCGCGGCCGCGTCTCGCGGTACATCGACATCAAGTTCTTTTCTTTGTCTTCCGACATCTGCGTTTGCATCCTCTTGCATCCTATCCTGTGCGGGCCGGCTGCCCATGGCGGGACATTTGCCGCCCTGCCCTCATTTTACGCCGATGGCGGCAAAACGGCGGCAATTCGCGCTGCGACGTGGATCAAGGGCGCGGCGCCGGCGCGGCCGGGGCACGCTCCCCGTCGTCAAGGCCGTCCGCCGGCCGCACGGGCGCCAGGCTGTCCACATGATCGACATCGATGTCGCCGCCATCGGGTGTCGTGTTGCGCGGCTCCACGCCGGCCCGGTCGCCCGTGCCGGCCGCATCGCTGTCATTGTCGAGCTCTTCCGGGTCCTGGCCCGGCACGCCCTGCATGTCGCTGCCGCTGTCGGAACTGTCGCTGGGCCCCAGTGCGCCCTTGCCATGGCCGCTGCCCAGGACGCGGTCGGGGGTGAGGGGCAGGTTGTCCGGATCGAGTGTGCTGCTCATGGCTGACTCCCGTTAACAAAAAAACCAGCTTACTCCCCTGGCCCGGCCAGTGGCGCACGCCTGCACGACCTTTTCCGAGAGGTAAATGCGGCGGCGCACAAATATTTTCAGAAATTACTTCACAAATGTACTATTCATTGCTATAGTTAATTCAAGTAAGCATCTTCTCATCCAGAAACTGCTTCGTCGGCCGTGCCGCGCCACCCGCGCGGCGCGGCCGGACCGACCGGTACGTGGCGAGCCGGCCCATACACCCAGCCATCATGCACATATTGGAGTCTAATCATGCAAGCCAAATCACTGATCGCAGCATTGTTTGCCATCACCACCGCCACCTCGGCTTTCGCCCAAAGCGCCGCGCCTGCCACCACGGGCCAGCAATTGAGCCGTGAGCAGGTCACGGCCGAATACGTCCGTGCCCGCAACGCCGGCGAAATCGCCACCAGCGAAGTCGACTATCCGAAGACCCCGGCCACCGCCGCCAGCAAGGTGACGCGCGAACAAGTCATGGCCGAGTTCTACGCCGCCCGCAAGGCTGGCCTGATCCCGCAAACGGAAGCGGACTTTGATGTCGCGCAAACGGCAAAACACGTCGTCAAATAAGAAACCAGTCAGCCGGTTTCAGTCAGTAACAACTCAGTTGCGGCGCAGCACCGGGGCCTACCCCGGCCGGGCCACTCCCGGCGCTCACCGCGGCGAGCTGTCAGCAGCACCCACAACATATCTCTCCCGGAGTCCCTGCATGTCCCTGCACCGCCGTTTGCTTGCCGCCAGCCTGACCCTTGCCTTGAGCGCTTGCGCCGACATGGGCCATATCGCGCCGCAATCGGCCCTGCTCGACGCCAACAAGCTGAAAGCGAGCCAGGCCATGGATGCCGCCGCCAGCGCCGCCATACAATGGCCGCGCACGCAATGGTGGCAAGACTTGCACGATCCCCAATTGAACCGTTTGATGGAGCAGGCGCTGGCCGACAGCCCCACCCTGCGCGGCGCCCAGGCGCGCGTGCGCCAGGCCGAGGCGCTGGCCGGTGCGGCGGAAGACAAGACCCGCCCGCAGGCGGACGCCAATGTTTCCATCAACCGCGAACTGTATTCGCAGCACGGCAGCACGCCGGCGCCGCTGGCCGGCAACTATGCGTGGCGCAACCAGGCCACCGTCACGGCCTCCTACGACCTGGACCTGTGGGGCCGCAACCGCGCCGCCCTGTCCGCCGCGCTGGGCGACGTGCAGATGGCGTCGGCCGAGTCGCAGATGGCCCGCCTGGCCCTGGAAACGGCGCTGGTGCGCACCTACATCCAGCTGTCGTATGAATTCCAGCTGCAGGACGTGATCGAGCGCAGCCTGGCGCAGCGCGCCCGCATCCTCGACATCACGCGCCAGCGCAAGCAAGCCGGCATCGGCACGGACATTGACGTAGCACAAATCGAAACCACCCTGCCCGCGGGCCGCCGCCAGCTGGAGCAGTCGGCCGAATCGCTGGCCCTGCTGCGCAACCAGCTGGCGGCGCTGGCCGGCAAGGGTCCGGACGCCGGCGCGGCGCTCACGCGCCCCGTGCTGCGCCTGGACCAGCCGCTGGCCATTCCCGCCGCCCTGCCGGCCGACCTGATCGGCCGCCGTCCCGACATCGCCGCCCAGCGCTGGAGAGTCGAAGCGGCGGCGCAGCGCATCGATGCCGCCAAGGCCGAGTTCTACCCGAACGTCAACCTGGTGGCCTTTGCCGGCTTCCAGGCCTTCGGCTTCAGCCACTTTCTGGACGCCCACTCGGAGATCCGCGGCGCGTCGCCCGCGCTGAGCCTGCCCATCTTTGCCGGCGCCCGCCTGCGCGCCCAGCTGGGCAGCCAGACGGCCATCTACGACGGCGCCGTGGAGCAGTACAACGCCACCGTCATCAATGCCATGTCGGACGTGGCCAACGCCGTCACCCGCGCACAATCGCTGGAAAAGCAGCACCAGCTGACCGTGCAGGCGCTGGCCACGGCGCAGCGCGCGCGCGACCTGGCGGAAAAGGCCTACAAGGCCGGCATGAGCGACGCCATCAACATGCTTAACACGCAAGTGGCGCTGCTGGCGGAAGAACAGCAGCAGGCGCAAAATGGGGCGCGCGAGCTCGATCTGTACGTTTCCTTGATGAATGCTTTGGGGGGCGGCATCTAAGCTTGCAATCCTGGCATTGCCCTAGCCCAACAAGATACAATCGGAGCTTTATTCACACATGAAGGAATATGACATGACCGCTTTTGACGCCACCTCCAAGCGGCTGCAAAATATCCGCACGCGCATGCCAGGCTTCCCCATGGAACTGATGCGCCTGCTGCGCATGACGTACCACATTCAAAAAGGCATGAAGGACCTGACCAATGCCGCGCTGAAGAAGCATGACCTGGTCGACGCCAGCTACATGGTGCTGGCCGTGCTGTACGGCACGGACGACGAAACCTCGAACGCCTGCACCCTGGGCATGGCCTGTCACGAAAAGCCGGCCAACCTGACGCGCGTGTGCAACGACCTGGAAACGCGCGGCCTGATCCACCGCGGCACGCGCCCCGGCGACCGCCGTTCCGTGATGATCTCGCTGACCGACAAGGGCCGCGCCCTGATCGAGACGGCGCTGCCGGACGTGTACCAGGAAACCTCGGCCCTGTACGACGGTTTTACGCAGGAAGAGCTGCAAGTGCTCGACAAGCTGTACGTGCGCCAGTTGCGCAACCTCAACAATCTCAACAACCAGAACTGATAGCCTATCGATGACGCCAGCCACAACACCGACATATGGCCCCCTGACCCGGGCGGCACACTGGCTGGCGCTGGCGCTGCAGGACTGGCGCCAGACGGAAGGCGAACGCTGGATCTACGTCGGCAAGACCCTCATCGCCGCGTTCTGCGCCCTGTGGCTGGCCTACCGCCTGGGGCTCGATTCGCCCAGCACGGCCATGACCACCACCATCATCCTGGCCCTGCCCAGCAGCGGCATGGTGCTGGAAAAGAGCTTTTACCGTTTGTGCGGCACCGTGCTCGGCTGCCTGGCCGCGCTGGCCCTGATCGGCCTGTTCCCGCAGCAGCCCGTGCTGCTGTTCGCCGGCCTGGCCCTGTGGGTGGGCCTGTGCACCAGCGGCTCGGCCCTGCACCGCAACGCCCAGTCCTACGTGTACGTGCTGGCCGGCTACACGGCCTGCATGATCGTCCTGCCCGCCATCGAGCAGCCGACGCAGGTATTTTCGCTGGCCGTCACGCGCATGGCCGAAGTCGGCCTGGGCATCATCTGCTCGGCGGGCGTCTCCAGCGTGCTGCTGCCGCGCCACCAGGGCACGCAGGTGATGCGCACGGTGCAGGCGCGCTACGGCAAATTCCTCACCTTTTGCCAGGACGTGCTGCAGCAAAAGCTCACGCCGGCGCAGGTGGAACTGACGCATCTGCAGTTCGCCGCCGACGTGGCGGCGCTGGAACTGGGCCGCTCGGCCGCGCTGTTTGAAGTGACCAGCAAAGTGAGCCACGTGCGCGCGCAAAACCGCAAGCTGCACGCCTTCAACGCCACCTTCATGACGGCGCTGACCACCTTCTATACCTTCCACCGCCTGTTCGACCGCCTGCAGCGCGATGGCGAGACACAGGTCATGCAGGCGTGCGCGCCCCTGTACGCCATCGTTGCCGAGGCGCTGCAGGCGACGCCCTCGCAGGACTCGCTCGACACCATGCAGCGGCATTTGCAGACGGCGCTGGCGCAGGCGCGCGCGGACATTGACGCGGCGCATATCAAGCATGCGCAGCAGATCGATTTCGACACCGTCTGCGAGCTGCTCGAACGCTTCGCGCGCGACATGAGCCGCTTTCACGAAGTGTATTTCAGCCTGGCGCACGACACGCCGCTCGACGTGAGCACGCCGCAGGCGTATGCGCCGAAGACCCCGCCCGCGCTGGTGCTCGCCAGCGGCGCGCGCGCCGGCATCAGCCTGGCCCTGCTGGCCCTGGGCGCCTACTTCCTCGCCTGGCCGTATGCCGGCACGGCGATGCTGATGGCGGCCGTGTTCTGCGCGCTGGCCTCGTCCTCGCCGCGCCCCATCATGATGATCCGGCAAGTGCTGGCGGGCTTTCTGATCGCCATGCCGCTGTCGCTCGTCTGCGTGTACTTCGTGCTGCTGCACGGCGACGGCTTTCCCATGCTGGTGCTCAGTTTTGCGCCCTTCCTGGCCGTCGGCCTGTACCTGATGACCAATCCCGCCAAGCTGGGCGTCGGCCTGGGCGTGTCGACCTTCATCACGCAGATGGCGCCGCTGAACGTCATGCGCGTCGACGGCGCGGCGTTCCTGAACACGGGCATGGCGCTGATCGTCGGCCTGATGCTGGCCGCCCTCGTGTTTGCCGTGCTGCTGCCCGAGCACACGATGGGCCACAAGGACCATGTCGGCCCGGCCCTGTGGCGCGAAGCGCTGCATGCGTGCACGGCGCCGGCGCGGCGCGTCAAGCACCGCTTCGACAACCGCGTGCGCGACCTGCTCAGCCAGCTCAATGCGGCGGCCGGGCCGGTGCCGGGCGAGGCCACGCGCGCCGTCGTGCGCCAGGCGCTGACCCTGCTGGAAATCGGCCACTCGGTGATCGAATTGCGCGAGCTGATCGCCAGCGCCCGCCCGGGCGCCACGCGCCACGCGCTGCAGCAGTGCGTGGACGGCATCGCCGCCTGGCTGCGCACGCGCGGCGATGCGCAGCTGCAGGCGGCGCTGGCGGCTACCCTGCAGGCGGGCGCCGTGGTGCGCGCGGCGCAGACGGAAACCGATGCCACGCCCGAACGCAGCGCGCGCCTGCAGACGGCATTGGCCGACCTGCATTCGATCTACACCTCCTTACTCGACCACATGGCGCCTGGCGCCGGAGACCACCATGCCGCGTGAATTCGCCCTGTTCGGAATACTGATTCCCACCCTGCTGCCGCTGTTCCTGCTCAGCATAGGCCTGCAAACCCTGCTCGACCGCGTGCTGGGCTGGCTGGGCGTGTACCGCATGGTGTGGCACCCGTCGCTGGCGCGGCTGTGCATCTTCATCGCCATCTTCGGCGCGCTGGCGCTGTCGCTTTACAAATAAAAAAAACTGTTCAACCCGATCAAGGAAAGGCTGCCGACATGGTAAGCAAACTGACCCGCTATGCAATCACCCTGCTGCTACTGGCCGCAGCCCTGTGGACAGGCAAGACCGTCTGGGACCGCTACATGGAGTCGCCGTGGACGCGCGACGGCCGCATCAAGGCCGACATCGTCAACATCAGCGCCGACGTGGCCGGCACCGTCACGGACGTGCTGGTGCGCGACAACCAGGTGGTGCAAAAAGGCGATATCCTGTTCGTCGTCGACAAGGAACGCTACGCCAGCGCGCTGGCCCAGGCCGACGCCGTGCTGGCCGCGCAAAGGACGGAGCTGGGCCGCCGCGGCAAGGAAGCGCAGCGCCGCGCCAATCTGGACGCCAGCATCATCTCGACGGAAAGCCGCGAAAGCGCCGCCTTTGCCGCCACCTCGGCCTCGTCGCAAGTGCAGGCCGCCGTGGCCGCCCGCGCGCTGGCGCAACTGAACCTGGAACGCACCACCGTGCGCGCCCCCGTCAGCGGCTACGTGACGAACCTGAACGTGCACAAGGGCGATTTCGCCGCCGTCGGCGCGGCCAAGCTGGCCGTCATCGACAGCGCCTCCTATTACGTCGTCGGCTACTTCGAGGAGACCAAGCTGGGCATGCTGGCGCAGGACGACAAGGCGGAAATGAACCTGATGAGCGGCGGCACCCTGCACGGCCACATCGAGAGCATCGCGCGCGGCATCACTGACCGCGACGCCGCCACGGGCCGGGAACTGCTGGCCGACGTCAACCCGACGTTCAACTGGGTGCGCCTGGCGCAGCGCGTGCCCGTGCGCATCCACATCGACGAGCAGCCGAAGGAGCAGATCCTGGTGGCCGGCACCACCTGCACCGTGGTGATCACGCCCCATTCGGCGCCCGCGCCGAAACCGGCCGCCGCGCACCCGGCATGAGCCGCGCCGGCAGCGCCGGGCGCCTGGCGGACATCGCACTGTTCCTCGACGCCGCCGCGCTGGGCAGCTTTTCCGCGGCCGGCCGCAGGCACGGCCTGTCGCCGGCCGCCGCCAGCGCCGCCATCGCGCGCCTGGAAACGGCGCTGGGCGCCACCCTGTTCGAGCGCACCACGCGCCAGCTGCGCCTGACGGAAGAAGGCCTGCACTATCGCCAGTACAGCGAGCAGGCGCTGGACCTGCTGGCCCAGGCCGAAGACGGGCTGCATGCGGGCGGCGACACGGTGCGCGGCGTGGTGCGCATCTCGGCGCCATCCGACATCGGCCGCCAGCTGCTGCTGCCGCTGCTCGACGACTTCGCCGCGCTGCACCCGCAGGTGCGCTATGCGCTGACCCTGACGGACGCCACGGCCGACCTGGTGCAGGACGAGGTCGACCTGGCCATCCGCTACGGCCAGCTGCCCGACAGCGAGATGGTGGCGCGCCTGCTGCACCCGAGCCGGCGCGTCGTCTGCGTGGCGCCAGCGCTGGCCGCCAAGGCGGGCTTGCCGGCCATGCCGCGCGACCTGGCGGCGCTGCCGACCCTGGTGCTGTCCACGCGCGACGGCGCGCCGCAGGAGTGGCGCTACCGCCAGGATGGCAAGCGCCACAGCCTGCGCCTGCAGGGCACGCAGCACAGCAATGACGGCGAAATCATCCGCCGCTGGGCCGTGGCCGGCCACGGCTACGCCTACAAATCCCTGCTCGACATCGGCGACGACCTGCGCGCCGGGCGTTTGCAGACGGTGCTCGACGCGTATTTCACCGACAGCGCGCCGCTGAACCTGCTGTACCGGCGCGCGCGCTTCCAGCCGCCGCGCATCGCCCTGCTGGCCGACTTCCTCGTGCGCCGGTTCGCCGCGTTGCCAGCCTGACGGCCGCCTTTACCGGGGCAGCACGCCCATCTGGCGCAGCAGGGTCAGGTTGTCTTCCAGGTGCCAGTTGTCGCTGATGCGCCCCTGGGCATTGACCTGATACAAATCAAACGCATGGAAATCGATGGCCTGGCCCTGTCCGCGCAGCTCGCCCTGCGGCGTGGGGAAGACGCCCGTGAAGTGGCCCGTGAAGTGCAGGCGCAGGCTGACCCGGTCGCCGGCCACCAGCATGTCCTCGATGGCCACCTGCAGGTCCGGCACGGCAGCGTGGAACACTTGCGAGGCCTGCAGCGGGCCGGCCAATCCCTGCGGACGGCCGGCGGGCAGGGTGCGGTCCGTGAAATCGTCGGCCAGGGCCAGGCGCGCCAGGGCCGGCTCGCCGCTGTCCCAGAACGCGGCATAGCGACGCGCGGCCAGCACCACCGCGGCGTCGGCTTTGGCGCCGGACAGGCGGGCCGGCATGGGCAGCTCGGTGGCGGCATGGGCCGGCGCGGCGGCCAGCAGGGACAGGGCCAGGATGGCGGGAGCAAAAACGGAAACGGGCATGGTCATTCCAGGTGAGTTGATCGGCGTGCACATCGCACACCGCCATTCTGGACTCGCTTGCCACGCTTGATAATTGGCCCCGCGTTTGAATCAGTTGCTTGCCGTAGTTGAAAATAAGTTGAAAATGCCTTGAAAATCAGCGCCCGCCGGCCACGTCAAGGATGCTGCCCGTCACATAGCTCGCGCCCGGCCCCAGCAGGTACAGGATGGCGTCGGCGATTTCTTCCGGCTCGCCGCCCCGTTGCATGGGCACGCCGGAGGCCAGGCGCGCCACCCTGCCCGGCTCGCCGCCCGAGGCGTGGATGTCCGTGTAGATGATGCCGGGGCGCACGCCGTTGACGCGGATGCCCTCGGCCGCCACTTCCTTCGCCAGCCCGAGGGTCAAGGTATCGACGGCGCCTTTCGAGGCCGCGTAGTCGATGTATTCACCCGGGGAGCCGATGCGCGACGCCACCGACGAGACATTCACGATGCGCCCGCCCTGCCCGCCATTCGCCGTCGACATGCGCCGCACGGCCTGCTGGCAGCACAGGAAATAACTGATCACGTTGGTGCGCAGCACGCGCTCCAGGCGCTGCACGGAAATGTCGGCCAGCCGGCATTTCTGCTCCAGCACGCCCACATTGTTGACCAGCGCCGTAAGCGCGCCCAGGCGCGCATCGACTTCGCCGAACAGGCGCGCCACATCCGCTTCATCGCCCACGTCGGCCTGCACGGCGATGGCCTCGCCTCCGTCGGCCACGATGCGCGCGCACAGCGCTTGCGCCGCCTGCGCATCGCGCACATAGTTGACGCAGACGGCATAGCCCTGGCGCGCCGCCAGCTGCGCCGTCGCCGCGCCGATGCCGCGGCTGCTGCCCGTAATCAGGATGACTTCCTTCATTGCCCCTCCAGGATGGTTGTGGCTTCATGATACCCGCAACCAGCAGACGTAAAAAAGCCCGCACAAAGCGGGCAGTTTTCCTATCCAGCCCTCATCGTCACGACGCCGGAGAAAATCGTAGCGAGCGGCAGTGAGGCTCGGCGCCCCCTTGTGGCCAAGAAGCGCAACCGTACTCTGTACGGGGGCGCCGAGCCGGTGAGCATCGCCGGCCGCAAAGCGCGACGCGCAGTAGATTTTATCCGGTGTTCTATGACCTGAAATGCGTCATAGCATAAGTCAGATGCTGCCACCAGTGCTCGCGCGTCTGCACGGAGGCCAGGCATTTCGCGTCGACCTCGTTCTTGAACGCGGGGTCCACGCAAGCCTTGCTGGCCAGCGCATTGCGCTGGTTTTCCACGTTGACGATGGCAATCGCCAGCCACGCCACGAGGGCGACGGCCAGCACGCACAGGGTCCAGGGCAGCTGTTTCATGACGTTCTCCGGTTTACTTCTTCGCTGGCGCCGGGGCGCGCTCTTTCAGCACGCGCGCCACCAGTTCATCCATCACGCGCAGGGTCGCCGCCTGGGTCTGCGGCTCGGACTGGCCCGGACGCGACAATTGCGACGGCGAGGTGACGAAGCGGCCGTCGATGACGATGGTCGGCGCGCTGTCGATCTTGCTGGCGGCGATCAGTTGTTCATTGCGTTTGAGCTTGGTCTGCACGCCGAAGGAGTTGAACATGTCCAGGTATTTCGCCTTGTCGATGCCGTTCTTCACCAGCAGGTCGAGGATGGCGTCATCGCGGTTCAGGCGGTTGCGCTCGACGTGGATGGCGCGGAATATCTTGTCGTGGAACTGGTCCAGCTGGCCCATCGCCTCAAGCGTGGCGTAGGCGTGCGCCTGCGGGTCTTTCGGACCGGAGAAGGCCAGGTGGATGCGGCGGAAGGCGATCTTGTCGCCCTGCTTCTTGACCCAGTCGTGCATCAGCGGATCGAGCGCGTAGCAATGCGGACACGAATACATGAAGTATTCCACCACTTCCACCTTCTTGCCCGTGTCCGTGCGCACTGGCGTCGGAAGCGTGGTAAAGCCGGTATCGGCCGCCATGGCGCCGCCGGTGGCCGCCACCAGGGTGACGGCGGCGAGCAGGGGACGCAAGAAACGCAGAAAACGCATAATAATCCTTCATCATAAAGTGGTCGTGAACGGGGCGAGATTACCACTTTTTGCGCCGGGCGATGAGGATAGGGCGCAAAAAAGCCGTGTTTTTCGCCCCTGTTTGCGCCCGCTTAAGGCGCATTTAAGCCCCGCTGCGCCGGCGCCTCAAAAATGGTAGCGCGCCGACACGCGCAGCTGGCGCGCGTCATTGAGGTAAATGCTGGAACGGCAGCCCGGCGCATCGCCGTAATGGCGGCGGTTGGCCAGGTTGCTGCCGGCCAGTTCCAGCTCCCAGGCGCCCAGCTTGCGCGCGTAGCGCCCGTCCACGGTGGCAAACGCGGGCACCAGCGCCAGGCAACTATGCTCGAAGTCCGGGCCATAGCGCAGGGCGCGCAGCCACTGTACGCCGGCATCAAAGCTGGCGCCGCCCTGCCCCGTCCAGTACAGGCGCAGGCTCGCCAGGGTCTTGGGCACGAGGGCGAGATCCGGGCCGTCGTAGCTGTAGTCGTCATAGCGCGCATGCACCTGCCGCACCTGAGCGTCGAAACGCCAGTCGGACGCCAGCGCCATGCTCGCTTCGATGGCGATGCCATCGCGGCGCGACGGCTCCAGGTTGCTGGCAAAGCCCAGCTGGCCCAGGCTCTGGTCGAAAACGATCTGGTTGCTCAGGCGCTCGCTGAACAGGCGCACGGAAACGCTGCGCGCGGCGTCGCCCAAGGTGGCGCCCACTTCCGTTTCGCGCCGCAGCTGGCCGGCCAGGGGGCGGTAGCCGGCGCGCGTGTAGCCATCGTCGTCGATGCGGTAGCTGCGCGCGGCCTTGGCGTACACGCTCAGCTGCGGGCGCAACTGCAGGCTGCCCTGCAAGTCCCAGGCATTCTGGTTTTCCCAGTCGCTGCCGCCGGCGGGCATGTCGGCCGGATCGAGCTGGAACTGTTCATGCCGCAGCCCCAGCAGCAGGCGCGGCGCATATGGGCCGCCAAAGGCCAGCTCTTCGCGCAGCAGCAGCGCGCGCGAGTACTGGCGGCGCTGCGCATCGCCATCGCGGCCCGTCACGGCACGGCCCGAGCGCCGCTGCCACTGCATCAGGTCCAGGCCCACTTCCGTATCCGTGCCGACGCCGCCCACCTTGCCGTAATGGCGCACGCGGGGGGCCAGCTGCCGGCGGCGGCTGCTGTAAGTCGATACCCCGCTGCCGTCCTCGCCCGCATACTGGGCCGTGGCGCGCTTTTCCCGCTGCGACAATTCCACGCCCAGCTCGAAGTTGCCCACGTAGCGCTGCACGAAGGCGCTGGCGCGCCGCATCTCGTAGCGGTACAAGTCTTCCGGACGGGCCGCCAGCAAGGCGAGGAACGGCGCCTCGGGCGCGGGATAGCGCGTGTCCTGGTTCAGCTGGTCGGCGCTGAAGCCGAAACGGCCCTGCCGCCCCTTCCATTCCGCGCCGCCGCTGAAGCTGCGCTGGCGGAAGACGCTGCCATCGCGGTAATTGCCGTTGCGCAGCCTATCGAGGGCCACATCGAGCGCCGTGCCGCCCTGCTCGCGCGACAGGGCGGCGCGCACGCTGTGCTGGCCCCCTTGCGCCAGCTCGGCGGACAAGTCGCCATGCGTGACGCCGGCCGCGCTGGCAGCCGCGCCTTCCTGCGCGCACGCCGGCATGGCCAGCGCGCACAGCAGCAAGGCGCGCATGGCAACGGTATGGACGGGGGAAGCAGGCGTCATGGCGGCGGGCTTGAGTGCGGTGCCGCGGCACAGGCACGCGGCGCTTCGGCGGGATGGCAAAAGCGAATCATTATACGCACGGCGCACGGCGCCGCAACAGCCAGCCGGGCTGGCCACAGCGCCGCCAGCACATTTCATTGCTTATTTGTAATTTTTATGGCTATATTAACGGGCGTCCGGCGATCCCGGTCGCAGCCGACCGCATTTAAAAATAAACAATAAAGTCACTGTGGGAGTCACGCATGGAATGTCGTCACACGTCGCGCCCCGGCCGTTCGCGCCGCAGCATCCGTTTTTTCCCCGTCACAGGCAAGCTCAAAGCCTTCTCCATCGCCGCCCTGCTGCTGGCCGGCCTTGCCCTGCAGGCGGACCTGTTCGCCCAGCCGGGCAAGGCGGCCGCCGTCGCGCCGCTGGCACCGCCGGCCGACGGCATCGCGCTGGCCCTGCCGCGTGCGGGCGCCGTCGCCACGCCCAGCGCCAGCCATGCCTGGGGCGGTGCCCGCACGGGCGCGCAAGCTACCCTGTCGGACCGCGTGGTCGACTACCAGATCGAAGCGACGCTCGATCCCGTCAAGCACACCATCGCCGGCCAGCAAAAGTTGCGCTGGCGCAACCGCAGCGCGCAGACGGTCAGCAGCGTGTACCTGCACCTGTACCTGAACGCGTTCGAAGGCGAGCATACGACCTTTTTCACGGAAAAGCGCAAGCTCGACAAGGGCTTCCGCTCGGGCGTCGCCACGCGCGACGGCGAGTGGGGCTACATCGAACTGCGCAGCATGACGCAGAACGGCGCCAGGGCGCCCTGGCATTTCGTCCAGCCCGACAACGGCCCGGCCACCGACCGCACGGTGGTGCGCGTGGACTTGCCGCAGGCCGTCGCGGCCGGCGCCGAGACGACGCTCGACATTGACTTCTTCGACCAGCTGCCGCGCGTCATCGCGCGCACCGGCTACTTCGGCAGCTTCCACCTGGCGGGCCAGTGGTTTCCCAAGATCGCCGTGCTGGAACTGCCCGGCGAACGGGGCGCCACGGCGCCGCGCTGGAATGCGCATGAATTCCACCTCAATTCGGAGTTCTACGCGGATTTCGGCCGTTACGACGTGAAGCTGACCGCGCCCAAGGATTACATCATCGGCGCAACGGGGCAGCTGCAAGGCGCGCCGCAGGAAAAGGACGGCATGCTGACGCATCACTATGTGCAGGGCGACGTCCACGATTTCGCCTGGACGGCCGACAAGCGCAGCGCGCAGCCCTTGATCGGCAGCTGGAGCGGACCCGGCAGCCCTCCCGTGGAAATCAGGGTACTGTACCCGCCCGAGTACGCGTCCAACGCGGCGCCCGCGCTGCAGGCGGCCAAGGACTCGCTCGCGTATTTTTCGCGCACCCTGGGCCCGTATCCGTACGCGACGCTGACGGTGGTGATCCCGCCCTTCAATGCGGCCGAGGCGGGCGGCATGGAATACCCGACCTTCATTACGGCGTCGAGCTACGCCAGCCTGCAGCCGAAGACCATCGCCGGATTCGGCCTCGATTTCGTCACCATCCACGAATTCGGCCATGGCTATTTCTACGGCATCCTGGCCTCGAACGAGTTCGAGGAGCCGATGCTCGACGAAGGCTTGAACGAGTACTGGGACCAGCGCATGCTGCGCGCGCGCGGCCAGGATATCCACGCCACCACGCCCTGGCTCAAGCGCCTGGGCCTTGATCCCGCCTTCAAGGTCTTCGAGGCCGAGCGCCTGGCCGCGCCGCGCCAGGATGCGGCCGATCCGCTGGGCCAGAATGCCTGGGACCGGCTGCAGGGCGTGGGCCCCGTGTACAGCCGCACGGCCATCACCCTGCGCGACCTGGAGGCGCGCATCGGCAGCGCGGCCATGGAAACAGGCTTCAAGGCCTATTACGCACAGTGGAAATTCCGCCACCCCAGCATCGCCGACCTGCGCGAAACGCTGGCCGAGGCAACGGGCCAGCGCCGCATCGTGGAACAGGTCTTCGCGCAACAGGTGTACGCCACGGCGAACATCGATGACCGCATCGGCAGCTTCACCAGCGTAGAACAGACGCCGCTGGCCGGCATGGCGCTGCTCAACGGCAAGCGCGTGGAACGCACGGCCGAGGCGCTGGAAAAGGAAGAGGAAAAAACGCGCGCGGCGTGGGACAAGGCGCATCCGCACGCCAAACCGGGCACCGGCCCGTATCCGTATCTGACCAGCGTGGTGCTGCGCCGGCGCGGCGCGGCCGTGCCGCAGCTGCTGCTGGTGAAGTTTGCCGACGGCAGCAGCGAGCGCGTCGCCTGGGACAAGGAGCAGCAGTGGCAGCGCTACACCTGGCTCAAGCCCGTCAAGGCCGTCTCGGCCGAGCTGGACCCCGACCGCGTGCACTACCTCGACGTCAACAAGCTCGATGACAGCCGCACCCTGCAGGCCGACGCCTCGGCCGCGCGGCGCTGGAGCCTCGATATCGCCGCCGCCTGCCAATACCTGCTGTCCCTGATTGCCATCGTATGAGCGCCACTATCTCAACACGGGCCAGCGGCCTGACCCTGACCACGCGCGCCAGCCGCGCCGCCCTGCAATGGCGCTTGCTGCTGCTGTGGGCGGGCCTGTTGCTGCTGCCCGCCATCATCGCCGTGATTCCCCTCTGGCACACCCTGGGCGCCAGCCTCGATCACGCCGTGCATGGGGCGGCGCTGGCGCAGCGGCTAGACCTGATGAGCATCGCCGACCTGCTGGCCGATGCCAGCCGCAACGGCGCCGCCATCGGCCAGGCCGCCATCGCCGCCATCGTCCTGACCCTGCTGCTGTCGCCGCTGCTGAGCGGCCTGGTGGCGACGGCCGCGCGCGCGCCCGCGCCACCGGGCTTCGGCCCCCTGCTGACGGGCGCCTTCAGCGAATACGGCCGCATGCTGCGCATGCTGTTGTGGAGCATCGTCCCGCTGGGCCTGGCGCTGGCCATCGGCGCCGGCGCGCTGAAGCTGGCCGACAGGCACGCGGCGACAGCCATCCTGGAAGCGGACGCCGACCTGGCCCGTCACCTGGCCTTGCTGCTCGCGGGCGTGCTGTTCCTGCTGGCCTGCGCCACGCTCGACTCGGGCCGCGCGGCGCTGGCCGTCGACCGGCGCCGCACCTCGGCCGTCAAGGCCTGGTGGCGGGGCCTGGCCATGCTGCGCCGGCGGCCGCTGGCCAGCCTCGCCATCTACCTCGGCATCACCATGCTGGGACTGGCCCTGTATGGCCTGCTGGGCGTGGCCCGGCTGAACCTGGCCGCGCCCGGCCCGCTGGCCCTCGTGGCCGGCTTCCTGGTGACGCAGCTGGCGGCGCTGGTGCTGGCGTGGATGCGCAGCGCGCGCCTGTTTGCCTTGATCGACATCAACCGCTCTCTCACCTAGTCAGGCCCCCAGGCGCCCTTCATCGGCCAGGAAATCGATGAAGGTGCGCACTTTCGAGGACAGGTAGCGGCGGCTCGTGTAGACCGCATGCACCTTGCCGCCCGCCAGCTGGTAGCCGTCGAAGAGGCGCACCAGCCGCCCCGCCGCCAGGTCCGCATCCGTCTGCCACGACGGCAGCAGGGCAATGCCCATGCCGTCGAGCGCGGCCGCGTGCAGCAGGCTTTCGTTATTGCATTGCAACACGGGCGAGAACTTCACCGTCTCGCTCCCCTGCGGGCCGTCGAAGGCCAGTTCATTACCGTTCGCCAACAAGGAATAGCTGATCATGGCGTGTTGCGCCAGGTCTTGCGGCAGCTGCGGCAGGCCCGCGCGCGCCAGGTAGGCGGGCGCGGCCACCAGGTGAAAGGCGATGCTGCCGATGGGCCGCGCGATCAGGCTGGGCGACGGCGCCTGGCTCACGCGCAGGGCCAGGTCGAAACCCTCTTCCACCAGGTTCACCACGCGGCCGCTCAAGTCGATGTCGAACGTGACTTCCGGGAAGCGCTCGCGGTAAGCCACCAGGGTGCGCGTAAAGATGGCGTTGGCGAACCAGACGGGCGCGCTCAGGCGCAGCATGCCGCGCGGCACTACCGTCGTGCGGCCCACCGTCGCTTCCACCTCGTCGAGATTGTCGAGCATCTCGCGGCACTGTTCAAAATACACCTTGCCGATTTCCGTCAGGCTCAGGTGGCGGCTGCTGCGGTTCAGCAGGCGCGCGCCCAGGTGGCGCTCCAGGTGCATCACGTGCTTGCTGACCATGGCCGGCGACAGATCGAGGCGCTCGCTGGCGCGCACGAAGCTGTCCAGTTCCACCACGGCGCGAAACACGCGCATGCTGCGCAAGGTATCCATGCTCATCCGATCATCAACAAAATGGAAATGATATATCAATAATAGCGATCTTGATCAACTGATCGAGCATGACTATCATCGTTCCATCATCAGCCATACCCACCAGGAGCCGCCATGCAAGAGCACACCTTCCCCACTTACTTCCTGTCGCACGGCGGCGGCCCGTGGCCGTTCATGAAAGACCAGTTCGGCGGCCGCTACGACGTGCTCGAAGCGTCGCTGCAGGATATCCCGCGCCAGATCGGCGCGCGCCCGCAAGCCGTGCTGGTCGTCACGGCGCACTGGGAAGGGCCGCAGTTCCTCGTCTCGGCCAGCCCCAAGCCGGGCATGATCTACGATTATTCGGGCTTTCCGCCGCATACGTACCAGATCCAGTATCCGGCGCCGGGCGCGCCGGCACTGGCGGCGCAGGTAAAACAGCTGCTGGACGCGGCCGGCCATCCGGCGCGCCTGGACCACGAGCGCGGCTTCGATCACGGCACCTTCAGCGCCCTGTTCCCCATCTACCCTCAAGCGGACGTGCCGCTGGTGCAGCTGTCGCTCAAGCACGGCTACGATCCGCTGACGCACGTCGAGGTGGGCCGTGCGCTGGCCGGCCTGCGCCGCCAGGGCGTGCTGATCGTCGGCAGCGGCCTGTCCTACCACAACCTGCGCCAGTTCGGCCAGGCGGGCGCCATCGCCTCGCACCAGTTCGACGCCTGGCTGCGCCAGACCATGGCCCTGCCGCCGCAGCAGCGGCTGGCACAGTTGCTGGCCTGGGACCAGGCGCCGGGCGCGCGCCAGGCCCATCCGCAGGAAGACCATCTGCTGCCGCTGATGGTGGCGCTCGGCGCAGCCGAGCAGGAGGCGGCCCAGGTCGTGTACCACGAGGAGGATTTCTTCGGGGCGCTGGCCGTGACCAGTTTCAAATTCGGATAATCCGCCACCGCATAAGAAAAGCGCCGCGACATTGCTGTCGCGGCGCTTTTTGCATGGATACGACTCGAATCAGGTGCCGCGCTTGCCCCGCGCCGCATTCTTCGCCTTTTCGGCGGCGATTTCCGCCGCTTTCGCCGCTTTTTCCGCCATCTCGGCCGCGTGCTGGGCCAGCAAGGCCGCGCGCGTGTCCGGCGTTTCCAGAGAGATACGCCCGAGGATGCCGCTGCGGTAGTCGAGCAGCAGGGTGTGCGACGCTTTCTCGAAATCGTAGTCGCCGCCCTTGATGCGGAAGCCGCGCTTGGCGGCAATGCCCTCGACCACGCCGATGGCGTCGACTTCGCCGACCTTGGTGCCATAGCGGGCCGCCAGCAAGTCCGGATAGCGCTTGAGCAATTCCTCGGCCAGGAAGACGGCCACTTCCTCTTCGATCAGGGCGTTCGAGCCGATGGCGTGGCTGGCCGCCAGCATCAGGCCGTCGCTGGGGATGGCGATCTTCGGCCACAGCATGCCGGGCGTGTCGACGAGGATGGTGTTCTTGTCCAGATACAACTTTTGCTGCATCTTGGTTACGGCCGGCTCGTCGCCCACCTTGGCCACGCGCTTTTTCAGCAGCGCGTTCATCAGGGTCGACTTGCCCACGTTGGGGATGCCCATGATCATGATGCGCAGCGGTTTCGTTGGCACGCCGCGGTGCGGCGCCAGCGATTTCGCCAGTTCCGGGATGCGCGCCACGTCGCCCGGCTTCTTGGTCGTCATCGCATACGCGGTCACGCCTTCCTGGGCGTTGAAGTACGCCACCCAGGCGCTAGTCGCCGCAGGGTCGGCCAGGTCGGTCTTGTTGAGGATCTTCAGGCAGGGGCGCTGGCGGAACAGGCGCAGCTCGTCCACCATGGGATTGCAGCTGGCTGCCGGCAGGCGCGCATCCACCACTTCAATCACCAGATCGGTGTTTTCCATGGTCTCGGCCGCCTTCTTGCGGGCCGCGTTCATGTGTCCTGGGTACCATTGTATCGCCATGCTCGTGCTTTCAGAATCGTTCAATCAATCCGCTATTTTACGTGCTTGCCGCCACGACGTCCCATTTTCCGGCGCCGGCGACAGCCGTGCGACACGAACGAGACAATTGGTGATAATTTGGCAGTTACATGAATGATAAGATCCGCAGTCCGTCGCCACAGGACGGCCTTTCCCCATTGCAAGCTTAACCGGGCACGCTTTCCATGCAATTTTCCCGCTTTTCCCTCTTCGCCACTTTCACCGCCTGCCTGCTGCCCGCCATGGCCCAGGAACAGCCGGCAGCGCCGGGCGACGCGGCGGCCCCGGAAATGCAGCAGATCGTCGACGTGCAAGGCACGCGCGATCCCGACCTGCGCCCCTACCGCACCATGCTCAAGGGACTCGACGCGTATGCCGACCACCAGCGCCTGGCGCCCGACGCCCCGCTGCGTTTCATGCTGATTCCCGCCACGCCGAAGGGCAAGCTCGACGGCGCGACCCTGCACCTGTCGGCCGAGAACCTGTCGATTCCCGTCCCGCTGGCGCCGGACGGCGGCTTCACCCTGGCGCGCAACAAGGTTGCCTACGATGCCAATGCCGACCTGGTCAGCAACAAGAAACGCGACACCCTGCGCTGGCGCGCCGACATCCATACGCCGGGACTGCCCGCGAACGTGCGCCGCCTGGGCGACCTGCGCCTGGAATGCGAAATCCGCTGGGCCGTCGAGCAGGACCAGCTGTCCTTCGTCCGGCGCAACCTGTTCCGCATGGCGGGCGGCCCCTGCCACTCCTCGCTGATCCACGTGCCGTATCCCGTGCCGCGCAGCCTTGCCGCCGTGCAGGCGCGTTCGGGCGAGCGCACGATGGAGATCCGCGTCACGGACGACCGCCAGCGCTACGTGCCGCCGCTGCATGACCTGAGCTGGGATGACGATACCCTGCTGACCCTCACTTACGCCGACGACGGGAAATTGGCCGGAGCCGCCCCCGCCGCGCCCCTGAAGGGGGCCCTGCGCCAGTGAGGGCGGCACGGACAGGCATGTCAAATATTTCCACATGGATTTTTATATTTACTGCAAGCAATAAAAAAGTATGCTCTAATATCGCCTCTTAAATGAAAAGCAATTATTTTCCATGCTGGCTCCCGCCAGGTGCAGGGAGATAAAAGATGGGGGATGGGCGATATGACGATGGAACACACTGGCGCCGCGCCAGGGGCGCGCGTGGAAGATGAGCGGGCCGGCTGGCGCCCGCGCCAGGCAAAGGGGACGGCGTCCAAGCGCGCGCCGCGCAATGGCAGCCTGCCGCACCTGAAGAAACAGTGCCTGCAGCTGCAGCTGCAGGTGGCGCAGCTGGAAGAACGCCTGAAACGCCAGAGCGCCGACAGCTATGGCCTGCAAACGCTGTACGACCAGCTGGTCAATGAAATCAAGCACCACCGCGACATGCTGCAGCTCGACAGTTTTGACGCCGACAAATCATCGCTCGTCTACACGCAAGCCTGGCGCCGCTTCATGGCCGGCGATGCGCTCGATTACCAGACCCACCGCCACACGAACTCGCGCAGCCGCCCGAGCCTGCTGTAGTCAGAGTTCCGCCAGCGCCTTCACGTGCGCCGCCACGCTGCGGCCCAGCGACGACAGGTTGTAGCCGCCTTCGAGGCAGCTGACGATGCGGCCCTTGCCGTACTGATTCGCCACGGCCATCATCTGCTGCGTCATCCACGTGTAGTCGGCCTCCACCAGGCCCATGCCGCCCACATCGTCTTCGCGGTGGGCGTCGAAACCGGCGGAAATGAAGATCATCTGCGGCCGGTGGCGGTGCAGCGCCGGCAGCCAGTGGTCGAGCACCAGCTGGCGCACGGCGTCGCCTTTCGAGTGGGCCGGCACGGGGACATTCACGCGCGTATCCGTGTAGGACTCGACGTCGCTGTATGGATAGAACGGGTGCTGGAAGAAGCTGACCATCAGGATGCGCGGGTCGTTTGCCACGGATTCGGCCGTGCCATTGCCATGATGCACATCAAAGTCGACGATGGCGACCCGTTCGAGCCCGCGCACGTCGAGCGCATGCTTGGCGGCGATGGCGACATTGTTGAACAGGCAAAAGCCCATGGGCTCGCTGGGCCGCGCATGGTGGCCGGGCGGACGGATGGCGCAGAAGGCGTTGCTGATCTCGCCATCGATGACGGCGTCCGTGGCCGCCACGGCCGAGCCGGCCGCCGCCAGCGCCGCGTTGTAGCTGTGCGCGTTGAGCAGGGTGTCGCCGTCGAGCGGATAGTAGTCGCCCGCGGGCGGCACATTGTCGCGCACGAGGCCGATGGCCGTGGCGCTGTGGTTGCGCTCGATATCGGACAATTGCGCGCGCACGCCGTCGCGGTGCTCGACCAGGTCGCTGATGTGCGCGAGGATCAGTTGATCGTTGATGGCCTGCAAGCGGGCCGGCGATTCGGGATGCCAGTCGCCCATCTCATGGCGCTGGCAATCGGGGTGGGTATAAATGGCTGTGCTCATGCGCTGTACTGGTTACCTCTGTCTCTGCTCTCTATCCATACCGGGAACGCATGCCGGCTGCACTGCAGGGCATTCCTGCCCGCCTGGCGCGTTCTCGCATAAAATCACTGGCTGGTCTGTGCCGCCCTTGCCGCCTTTGCCGTCACTCTAATCTACCACGAGCGCGCGGCGGGCGGGCGGCGCCGTTTGACCTGGCCAAAGCGATTGTAAATTAAATAATCCATCGTACTGTGATAGAAATAGCATGTTTTCGAAAATACACCAGGCCGCGCGCCAGATCGGCGAAGTTCTCGTCGGCAAAGATTTGCAGATCCGCCAGACGCTCGCCTGCGTGCTGGCCGGCGGCCACCTGCTGATCGAAGACGTGCCCGGCGTCGGCAAGACGACCCTGGCCCATGCGCTGGCCATCTCGCTGGGCCTGCAATGGAAACGCCAGCAATTCACCAGCGACCTGCTGCCGGCCGACGTGGCCGGCATGAGCGTGTACGACCGCGGCAGCGCCAGCTTCCTCTTCCACCCCGGCCCCCTGTTTACCCAGGTGCTGCTGGCCGACGAGATCAACCGCGCCACGCCGAAGACGCAATCGGGCCTGCTCGAAGCGATGGAGGAGCGGCAAGTGACGCTCGACGGCGTCACGCGGGCCCTGCCGCAGCCGTTTTTCGTCATTGCCACGCAGAACTGCGCGCACCAGCTGGGCACCTTCCCCCTGCCCGAATCGCAGCTCGACCGCTTCCTCATGTGCGTCACCCTCGGCTACCCGGACGCGGCCGCCGAGCGGGCCCTGCTGCTGGGCGCCGACCGCCGCGCCATGCTGCATGCCTTGCCCGCCGCGATGAGCGCGGACGAATTGCTGCAGGCGCAGGCCGGCCTGCACGCCATCCACGTTTCCGCCGCCGTGGTCGACTACGTGCTGGCCCTCGTGCACGCCACGCGCGCGCCGGGCGCGTTTGCCGACGGCCTCAGCCCCCGCGCCGCGCTGGCCCTGCTGCAGGCGGCGCGCGCCTGGGCCGCCCTGGCCGGGCGCGACCACGTCACGCCCGACGACGTGCAAGCCGTGCTGCTGCCCGTCTGCGCGCACCGCCTGCATGCCGCGCAGGGAGCGAGCGATAGCCGCGCCCTGCTGCAGCAATTGCTCTTGAACACCCCCGTCTGACCGGCATGCGCTGGCGCAATGTTTCCTGGCTGCCGGCGCGCCCCTGGCTGGGCGCGCAGCGCGTGCACATCCGTCCCTCGCGCGCGGGCCTGGCGTTTGCCGCCCTGCTGCTGGCGCTGTGGATCGCCGCCGTCAATTACCGCCTGGGCCTGGGCTATGCGCTGACTTGCTTCGCGGCCGCCTGCGCCGTCGCCGACATGGTGTATACAAGCCGCAACCTGGCGGGCCTGGCGCTGGCCGCCACGCCAGGCAGCCCCGTGTTTGCGGGCAGCCAGGCCACGTTCGTCTTGCGCCTGATCAACCGCAGCACGCGTGCGCGCCACGCCATCCACGTTGCAATGCTGAACTCGCAGGCAGCGCCCCAGCTGGCCGATATCGGGGCGCACGCGGAAACGGCCGTCACCGTCGGCGTGGCGGCGCGGCAACGCGGATGGGTCGCTGCTCCTCCCGTGCGCCTGTCCGGCAGTTTTCCGCTGGGCCTGTTTGTTGCCTGGTGCCATTGGCAGCCGGATGCCCGCATGCTCGTGTATCCGCAGCCCGAGCACAACGCGCCGCCGCTGCCCTTGCCGGCCGGCACCGTGCGTCAAACACAGGCGTCCGGCGGCGCCCTGGAACTGGCCGGCGTGCGCGCCTACCAGCCCGGCGATGCGCTGCAGCGCCTGGCCTGGCGCCAGATCGCCCGCCATGACGGCGAGCATTTGTTCAGCAAGCAATTCCAGCCCGGCGCCGACACGCCAACGGGCGGCCCCCGCGGCAGCATCATGCTCGCCCATGCCGCCCTGCACGCGCTGCCCCCGGAAGCGCGCCTGTCGCGCCTGGCCGCCTGGGTGCTGGCGGCGGAGCAGACCGGCCTGCCATATGGCTTGCGCCTGGGCGCCCTGACCCTGGCGCCGGGCCTGGGCGCCGGCCACCGCGACGCCTGCCTGCGCGCCCTGGCCCTGCATGACTCGCCGCAACGGCAGGAAGCCCCATGACCGGCCTGCCGCGCGAGAAGGCGGACATGCTGCTGCTGTTGCTGGCCGCCGCCATGGCGCTGGCGCCGCACGCGCTGCACCTGCCGCCGTGGCTGTCGGCGGCCGCCGCTGCGCCGCTGCTGTGGCGCGCCTTTATTACCGTGCGCGGCCGGCGCCAGCCGCCGCTGGCCCTGCTCGCGCCGCTGGCCCTGCTGGGCATCGCCGGCGTCTACGCCAGCTATGGCAGCTTGCTGGGACGCGATGCGGGCGTGGCCCTGCTGGCCCTGCTGCTGGCCTTGAAGTCGCTGGAAATGCATGGCCGGCGCGACATCTTCGTCTTTGTCTTCCTCAGCTTTTTCTTGCTGCTGGCAAACTTCTTCCATGCCCAGGGCATCCTCAGCGCCATCTGGATGCTGGCCACCGTCCTCGTACTGCTGACCGGCTTGCTGTCGACCCAGTACGGCGCAGTGCAGCCGCGCCTGGCGCAACGGTTAAGTTTGCTTGGCCGCATGCTGGCGCTGGCCCTTCCCCTGGCGGCGCTGCTGTTCCTGGCCCTGCCGCGCCCCGACGGCCCCCTGTGGGGCGCGCCGCACGAAGGCGCGCAGGCGCGCACGGGCTTGTCCGACAGCATGCAGCCGGGCGCCATCGCCTCGCTGGCCCTGTCAAGCGCACCCGTCTTCACGGCCCGCTTCTCCACGCCGATACCGCCGCAAGACCAGCTGTACTGGCGCGGCGTGGTGCTGGGCGACTACGACGGCAGCACCTGGACGCGCCGGGGCGCGAAGGAGCGCGCGCCGGCCAGCGACGGCCGCATAGACATCGTGCTGGCAGGCCAGCCCAGCCAATATGAAGTGACCTTGCAGGCGAGCGGCCTGCGGCGCATCTTCGCGCTCGACGTGCCGCGCAGCATAGAACGCCTGCCCGGCAATCCGTATGTCGTCTCGTCCGCGCTGGAAGTGCTGACCGTCCAGCCCCTTGCTTCGACCGTGCGCTACCGCGCCAGTTCGCAGACGCGCTACCGGCTGCAGGCAGCCCTGTCGCCGGCACAGCAACAGCCATGGCTGGCCTTGCCCGCCGGCCGCAACCCGCGCAGCGCGGCCTGGGCACGCCAGCTGCGCGGCAGCGGCGCCGGGGCGCTGGCGCCCGCCGACGCCATCGCCGCCGTGCTCGATCACTTCCGCCGCGCGCCCTTCCGCTACACCCTGCAGCCGCCGCTGCTGGGCAAGGATGGCGTGGACGACTTCCTGTTCCGCACGCAGG
>NZ_NEGZ01000062.1 GCF_002127585.1 Janthinobacterium sp. GW458P | reverse complement strand
CGGGCATGCCCGAGCCGCTGGCGCCGCGCTAGGGCGCTTGCCCGTCTTACGCGAGGCTTAATGCCATGCGCGCCCCCTTGACACGGGACTTCCCCCCGATTGACACTATGAACAGGCAATATCTTGCTTTTGCGATATATTGTTGCATGCCATGCGTGCGCCCAGGTGTGTTTCCCTGGGATTCGGCGATGACGGCGAATCATGCGCGCAGGCAATCGCCTGATCCGTTTTAATATTCGAAAAGATCCTTTCCATGAAAAAAAACATGTGTGCTGCCAGCAAGACGTTTTCAGTGAAGACGCTTTCCGCCTTATTGTTCGGTACGGCTGGCGTCTTTTTCGCCCCGACCATGCTGGGCCTGGCGCCACAGGCCCACGCTGCCGTGCCGGCCGTGAAACTGCCTGATTTTTCAGACCTGGTCGACGCCGTCGGCCCGGCCGTCGTGAATATCCGCACCACCGAGCGCCTGAGGATGAACGGCCCCGGCATGGGCGGCCAGGATGAGCAGGAAATGCAGGAATTCCTGCGCCGCTTCTTCGGCGGCGCCATGCCGGCGCCGCGCCAGCAGGCGCCGCGCGGCGGCCGTCGCGCCGTGCCGCAGGAGCAGGAAGTGCAGCGCGGGGTCGGTTCCGGCTTCATCATTTCAGCCGACGGCTACGTGCTGAGCAATGCGCACGTCGTCGATGGCGCCGACGAGGTCTACGTGACCCTGACGGACAAGCGCGAATTCAAGGCCAAGGTGATCGGCGCCGACGCGGCCACCGACGTGGCCTTGCTGAAGATCGAAGGCGCCAACCTGCCGCGCCTGACCATCGGCGACTCGAACAAGATCCGCGTGGGCGAGTGGGTGATCGCCATCGGCTCGCCGTTCAACCTGGAAAATACGGTAACGGCCGGCATCATTTCCGCCAAGGCCCGCGACACGGGCGACTACCTGCCGCTGATCCAGAGCGACGTGGCCGTCAATCCCGGCAACTCGGGCGGCCCGTTGATCAATATGCGCGGCGAAGTGATCGGCATCAATTCGCAGATCGCCACCCTGTCCGGCGCCTACAACGGCATTTCGTTTGCCGTGCCCATCGATGAAGCCATGCGCGTGGGCGAGCAGCTGAAGAAGACGGGCAAAGTGGTGCGCGGACGCATCGGCGTGCAGATCGGCGCCGTCAGCAAGGAGGTGGCGGAATCGCTGGGCTTGCCAAATGGAAATGGCGCGCAAGTATCGATGGTGGAACCGGGCGGCGCGGCCGACAAGGCGGGCATCAAGGCCGGCGACATCATCCTGAAATTCAATGGCGCGGCAATCGAGCGCTGGTCCGACCTGCCGCGCCTGGTAGGCGGCGCCACCGTGAACGGCAAGGCCAACATCACCATCTGGCGCAATGGCGCGCAGCAGACCTTGCCCATCACCGTGAGCGAGCTCGATAGCGGCAAGACGGCCAAGAAGGGCGCCCGGGAGCCGGAGGCGCAAACGGCCAACGCGCTGGGCCTGAAGGTCAGCGACGTGCCGGCCGCGAAGAAGCAGGAACTGAAGATCGATGCTGGCGTGCAAGTCGATGACGCCGATGGCGTGGCCGCCCAGGCCGGCTTGCAGCCAGGCGACGTGATCTTGCAACTGAATAATGTTGCCGTCAAGGACGCCAAGCAGTTCAATGCGCTGGTGGCCAGGCTCGATCCGAAGAAGTCTGCGGCCGTGCTCGTGCGCCGTGGCGACACGGCGCAATTCGTGCCGCTGCGCCCGTCGGCCAAGTAAGTTTCTGATTCCACCCGCATCCCGGCCTGGCCGGGATGCCTTTCCCCCTTTTCCATGCATTTCACCCTGTATTCCCGCAGTTACTGCCATTTATGCCAGGACATGCTCGACGCCTTGCTCCTGCTGCAGCCGCCAGACCAGCCTTTCACGGTCGACGTGATCGACATTGACGACTCCCCTGACGCCAGTCTGCTGGCCCGTTTCGATGAATTGGTGCCGGTCCTGTTCGGCGACCTGGCGCAGCCGGCGCTGTGCCACTATTTTCTCGACGAAGCAGCCGTGCGGCGCTGCCTGGTGTAGTTTAAATGGCAATATTGACACCGCATCGCACCATTCTGGTGCGAAAAACAGGCGAAATTGTCGCCTCGCCCCGGCTGCGGCCTCATAAGACGGGCTTTCCGCTCTGAAATCCGGTAAAATGGGGAGGTCGAAAAAGCTACTGTCCGAGGCAGCAGCTTCTGTCGCTTCAAAAGCGCTCGCCTGGGCATGCAGATGTCCTGCTCGGAGCGCTTTTTTCATCATGAGTGGGGTGCCCGGTTTTGGCCCGGCTTGGCCCGAGCATGATCCCCATGATTCCTGTTAAAGCAGTGTCGTCAACTTCGCACTTATATTAGTTAATGAACAACATACGCAACTTCTCCATCATCGCCCATATTGACCACGGTAAATCGACCCTGGCTGACCGCATCATTCAATTGTGCGGCGGCTTGTCCGACCGCGAGATGGAGGCGCAGGTGCTCGATTCGATGGATCTGGAGCGCGAGCGCGGCATTACCATCAAGGCGCAAACGGCGGCCCTGCACTACAAGGCGCGCGATGGCCAGATCTACAACCTGAACCTGATCGATACGCCGGGCCACGTTGACTTCAGCTATGAAGTGTCGCGCTCGCTGTCCGCCTGCGAAGGCGCGCTGCTGGTCGTTGATGCATCGCAAGGCGTGGAAGCGCAAACCGTGGCCAACTGCTATACGGCGCTGGACCTGGGCGTCGAAGTAGTGCCCGTGCTGAACAAGATCGACTTGCCGAACGCCGATCCGCCGACCGCCATTGCCGAGATCGAAGACGTGATCGGCATCGACGCCACCGACGCCGTGCATTGCTCGGCCAAGACGGGCCTGGGCGTGCAGGACGTGCTCGAATCGCTGATCGCCAAGGTGCCGCCGCCGAAGGGCGACCCGGATGCGCCGCTGCAGGCGCTGATCGTCGACTCCTGGTACGACTCCTATGTGGGCGTGGTGATGCTGGTGCGCGTGGTCAACGGCACCCTGAAACCGAAGGACAAGATCCGCCTGATGGCCACCGACTCGGTGCAGCTGGTGGAAGACATCGGCGTGTTCTCGCCCCGTTCGCAATCGTTGCCGCAACTCTCCGCTGGCCAGGTGGGCTTCATCATCGCCGGCATCAAGGAATTGAAGGCGGCGAAAGTGGGCGACACCGTCACCCTGGCCAATCGTCCCGCCGCCGAACCGTTGCCTGGCTTCAAGGAAGTGCAGCCGCAGGTGTTCGCCGGCCTGTTCCCCGTCGAAGCGAACCAGTACGATGCGCTGCGCGACTCGCTGGAAAAGCTGAAACTGAACGACGCGGCCCTGATGTACGAGCCGGAAGTGTCGCAGGCGCTGGGCTTCGGCTTCCGCTGCGGCTTCCTGGGCTTGCTGCACATGGAAATCGTGCAGGAGCGCCTCGAGCGCGAATTCGACATGGACCTGATCACGACGGCGCCCACCGTCGTGTATGAAGTGATCCAGCGCGACGGCACCCTGATCAACGTCGACAATCCGTCGAAGATGCCCGACCCGTCGCGCATCGAGGAAGTGCGCGAGCCTATCGTCACCGTCAACCTGTACATGCCGCAGGAATACGTGGGTTCCGTGATTACCCTGTGCATCGCCAAGCGCGGCATCCAGCTGGACATGAGCTACCACGGCCGCCAGGTCAAGCTCGTGTATGAAATGCCGATGGCCGAGATCGTGCTGGACTTCTTCGACCGCCTGAAATCGACGTCGCGCGGCTATGCCTCGATGGATTACGAGTTCAAGGAATACCGCGCGGCCGACGTGGTCAAGGTCGACATGCTGATCAACAGCGAAAAAGTCGATGCGCTGGCCATCATCGTCCACCGCTCGAACAGCCAGTACCGCGGCCGCCAGGTGGCCGCCAAGATGCGCGAGCTGATCCCGCGCCAGATGTTCGACGTGGCGATTCAAGCGACCATCGGCGCCAACATCATTTCGCGCGAAAACGTGAAAGCCTTGCGCAAGAACGTGCTGGCGAAGTGCTATGGCGGCGATATCAGCCGCAAGAAAAAATTGCTGGAAAAACAAAAAGCGGGCAAGAAGCGCATGAAGCAAGTGGGTTCCGTAGAGATCCCGCAAGAAGCATTCCTGGCAATTTTACAAGTGGACGATAAATGAACCTGCAAGTGATCTTAGGAAATTTCGCTTTAATCCTGTTCGTGCTGATGGTGCTGACGGGCCTGGTATGGTGCCTGGACGTGTTTTATCTGTCCAAGCAGCGCCGCAAGGCGGCCGACCGCGCCCTGGCCGAGTTCGACGCGCGCCAGTCCAGACTGGCCGCCGAAAACATCAAGTCCGATGCGGGCGGCAGCCGCGCCGCCATCGAGGCGGCCCTGCTGCGCCAGCCCACCTGGGTCGAGTATTCGGGCAGCTTCTTCCCCGTCATCGCCCTCGTGTTCTGCCTGCGCTCGTTCCTGTACGAACCGTTCAAGATCCCGTCGAGCTCGATGGTGCCGACCCTGCTGGTGGGCGATTTGATCCTGGTCAACAAGTTCACCTATGGCATTCGTTTGCCGATCGTCAACAAGCGCATCATTGAAGTCAACGACCCGCAGCGCGGCGACGTGATGGTGTTCAAGTATCCGAAAGATATGTCGCAAGACTATATCAAGCGCGTGATCGGCGTGCCCGGTGATAAAATCACCTATGAAAACAAGCGCTTGACGGTCAACGGCAAGGAAGTGGCGTACACGCCGCTGGACGATTACCTGGACGACGAAAGCACCGTGTACCACAAGCAGCTGGAAGAAAACCTGACGGGCGTGAGCCACCGCATCCTCAACGACGAGCCTGCTCCCACGTTGAACTTGCGCGAAGTCAAGGATTTCCCCCACAAGGAGGCGTGCAACTACAACGAAGACGGTTTCACTTGCGTGGTACCAGCAGGCAACTACTTCATGATGGGCGACAACCGCGACAATAGTGCGGACAGCCGCTACTGGGGCTTCGTGCCGAACGAAAACATCGTCGGCAAGGCCTTCCTCGTGTGGATGAACTTCAGCAACCCGAAACGCGTAGGCGGCATCCATTAAGTATTTCTTGCATGCAATACCCATGGCTGCCGCGCCGACTCCCCGCGCGGCGGCCAGCCGAATCAATCAGATGACACAGAAACAACAATGAATCTTCAGCTATTGCAAACCCGTCTAGGCTATACGTTCCAGGATGCTGGCCTGTTGCAGCAAGCCTTGACGCATCGTAGCCACAGCAGTTTGCATAACGAGCGGCTGGAATTCCTCGGCGACTCCATCCTCAACTGCGTGGTCGCCTCCATCCTGTACGAGCGCTTCAAGACCATCGACGAGGGCGATCTGTCGCGCCTGCGCGCCAACCTGGTCAAGCAGCAGTCGCTGTATGAGATCGCGCAAAAGCTGGAACTGTCGCAATTCCTGCGCCTGGGCGAAGGCGAGCTCAAATCGGGCGGCTTCCGCCGTCCGTCCATCCTCGCCGACACCCTCGAAGCCCTGCTGGGCGCCATCTTCCTCGATACGGGCTTCGACGCGGCCAGCACGGTGATCCGCGCGTTCTACATCCCGATACTCGACTCGGTCGATCCGCAGACCCTGGGCAAGGATGCCAAGACCCTGCTGCAGGAGTTTTTGCAAAGCAAGAAAATTTCGCTGCCACAGTACAACGTGGTGGCCACCCACGGCGCCGCCCACAGCCAGGAATTCGAGATCGAATGCCTGGTGCCGAAATTGAACATCCAGGTCTACGGCCGTGGCGGAAGCCGCCGCGCCGGTGAGCAAGCCGCCGCCAAACTGGCGCTGGACGTGGCCGAGCAGGCGCTGCTGAAGTCGCCTGCCGCCAGCCGCAAGCCCAAACCGCGCGCCGCCCAGCTCAAGCTGGCCGGCATTGCCACCATCCAGAGCGACGACGCGCCAGCCTCCGCGGCCCCGGCGATCGCCGCTCACACTAAACAGAATCGACACTAGCATGACTGCCACCAAAATGCCCGACAACTTCCGCTGTGGCTATATCGCCATCGTGGGCCGCCCCAATGTGGGCAAATCGACCCTGATGAACGTGCTGATCGGCGCGAAGGTCAGCATCACTTCGCGCAAGGCGCAGACGACGCGCCACCGCATCACGGGCATCCAGACGCTGCCGGACGCGCAATTCATCTACGTCGACACGCCAGGCTTCCAGACGCGCCATTCGAACGCGCTGAACAAGACGCTCAACAAGACGGTGACGAACACGCTGATTTCCTCGGACGTCATTTTGTACGTGATCGAGGCGGGCACCTTCGGCCCGGCCGACCAGCAAGTGATGGACCTGCTGCCGAAGGAAGTGCCGTGCATCCTCGTCATTAATAAATCTGATCGCGTCAAGGATAAGGCCGTATTGCTGCCGTTTGCGCAAAAGATCGCCGCCATGCGCGACTTCGCCGCCATCGTGCCCGTGTCCGCCAAGCTGCACTTCCAGCTGGAAGGCTTGCAGAACGAGATCAAGCGCTTCCTGCCGGAAAACCAGCCCATCTTTGGCCCGGACGACATCACGGACCGCAGCGAAAAATTCCTCGCCTCGGAAATCGTGCGCGAAAAGCTGTTCCGCTTCGTCGGCGACGAACTGCCGTACACGAGCACCGTGCTGATCGAGAAGTTCGAGCAGGAAGGCGATCTGCGCCGCGTGTTCGCCGCCATCCTGGTCGAGCGCGATACGCACAAGTCCATGATTATCGGCAACAAGGGCGCGCGCCTGAAGGAAGTGTCCACGCAGGCCCGCCTGGACATGGAAAAGCTGTTCGGCGGCCCCGTGTACCTGGAAATCTGGGTCAAGGTCAAGTCGGGCTGGGCCGACAACGAGGCGGGCTTGCGCGCCTACGGCTACGAGTAATCCGCAACCCGGGGGCGACGCCACACGCATGAGCACCACCACGCCAGCGCAGCCTGACTCCGCGCCAGCCGCGCTCGTCCCCGCGCCGCCGGCCGCACCTTCCGCGCCGGCCGCACCCCGGCGCAGCCGTCCGCCCGCGCGCGACGGCCGCATCACGGGCCAGCCAGCCTTCGTGCTGCACAGCTACCCGCACAAGGAAACCAGCCTCATCGTCGACGTGTTTACGCGCGAATACGGCCGCATCGCGCTCGTCGCCAAGGGCGCCAAGCGGCCCCATTCGCAGCTGCGCGGCGTGCTGCAGACCTTCCAGCCCCTGCAGGCAGGCTGGACAGGCAAGTCCGAGCTGCGCATCCTGACGGGCGCGGAATGGGTGGGCGGCATGTTGCCGCTGGAAAAGACCGCGCTGCTGTGTGGCTTTTACCTGAATGAACTGCTCGTCAAGCTGCTGGCGCGCGACGACCCGCATCCCGTGCTGTTCGACCACTACGTTGCCACCTTGAATCAACTGGCGCACAATGAGCCGGCGCCCATTGTGCTGCGCAAGTTCGAGCGCGCCCTGCTCAAGGAAACGGGCGTGGCGGCCGACCTGACGCGCTGCACGGGCACGCGCCAGGCCGTCCAGGCGGGGCAGGTGTACGTGGTCGACCCGGAACGGGGGCCGCGCCCGGCGCGCGCCGCCGACGCCTGGCCCAGGATCACGGGCAAGACCCTGCTCGACATGGAGCGCGAAGATTATCTTGACGTGGCCACGCAGGCGCAAAGCAAGCTGCTGATGCGCTTCCTGCTGGCCCATCAACTGGGAGGCGCCACCTTGAACACGCGCCAGATACTGATCGATTTAATGCAGCTGTAGCGGCGGTCCGCCGCGCGACAGCACTTTACGGATACCATCACTATGAGCTTTTTGCAGCCTGCCGGCCCCGTCATCGACCTGGGCGTCAATATCGACCACGTGGCCACCTTGCGCAATGCGCGCGGCACCGCGTATCCGGACCCGGTCCGCGCGGCCCTGCTGGCCGAACAGGCGGGCGCCGACGCCATCACCCTGCATTTGCGCGAGGACCGGCGCCACATCAAGGATGCGGACGTGATCGCCATCGCGCCGCAATTGCTCACGCGCATGAACCTGGAAGCGGCCGTGACGCAGGAAATGATTGATTTTGCCTGCCGCATTCGCCCGGCCGATGTGTGCCTGGTGCCGGAAAAACGCACGGAAGTGACCACCGAGGGCGGCCTGGACGTGGTGCGCTACTTCAAGGAAGTGCAGGCGGCCGTGCGGCAGCTGCAGGGCGAGGGCATCCGCGTGAGCCTGTTCATCGATGCCGACGAGCAGCAGATCGCCGCCGCCGCCGAGCTCGGGGCGCCCGTGATCGAGCTGCACACGGGCCGCTATGCCGATACGGCAGGCGCGGAGCAATTGGCGGAACTGGAGCGCATCGAGGCGGGCGTGCTGTTCGGCGTGGGCCGCGGCTTGAAGGTCAACGCGGGCCACGGCTTGCACTACACCAACGTGCAGGCGATCGCCGCCATTCCCGATATTGCCGAACTGAACATCGGCCACGCCATCGTCGCCCGTGCCGTGTTCGTCGGCTGGGAAAACGCCGTGCGCGAAATGAAGGCCATCATGGTGGCCACGCGCCTCGGCCACCGGGCCTGAGCATGGATAGCAAGGAGGCGGCATGATCTACGGCATCGGCACCGATATCTGCAAGATTCCCCGCATCGAGGCCGCCCTGGCGCGCCATGGCGAGCGTTTCGCCAAAAAGATACTGGGGCCGCAGGAGCTGGAGAAATTCCGCGCCCGCAGCGCCAAGAACGCCGTGCGCGGCGTGCGCTTCCTGGCCACGCGCTTTGCGGCCAAGGAGGCGTTTTCCAAGGCCATCGGCCTGGGCCTGCGCATGCCGATGACCTGGCCCGCCGCGCAGATGCTGAACCATCCCAGCGGCAAGCCGATGATCGTCTGCAGCGGCGTGCTGGCCGAGTTCATGGAGCAGCACCGCCTGAGCGCGCAAGTGACGATCAGCGATGAAGAAGAATATGCGGTCGCGTTCGTGATCGTGGAACAGGCGGAGCAGCAATGAGATGCCGGGGTCCGTCTTGTTTGATCGGAATGCGTGCCATTGGGACGTATTCCCCCGGCGGTCTGACCCCATTTAAGAGCCAGCAATGACCGAAGCAAGCCCAGAATCTTCCTTGGCGGAAACGCCGCCCGACCCGCGCGCGCAGGTGCTGGCCACCGTCGCCAAGCTGCCGAATTTGCCCGGCGTGTACCGCTATTTCGACGCCGCCGACAAGGTGTTGTATGTAGGCAAGGCGCGCGACCTGAAAAAGCGCGTGTCCAGCTATTTCCAGAAGAACCTGGCCAGCCCCCGCATCGCCATGATGGTCGAGCGCATCGCGCGCCTGGAAACGACCGTCACGCACAGCGAAGCGGAAGCCTTGATCCTGGAAAACAACCTGATCAAGGCGCTGCAGCCGCGCTACAACATCCTGTTCCGCGACGACAAGTCGTATCCGTATCTGAAAATCACGAATGGCGATGCGCCGCGCATGGTGTATTACCGGGGCGCGGTGGACAAGAAAAACCAGTATTTCGGGCCGTTTCCCAGTTCCTGGGCCGTCAAGGAATCGATGCAGATCCTGCAAAAGGTGTTTTTGATCCGCACCTGCGAGGACAGCGTCTACGCGAACCGCACGCGGCCGTGCCTGCTGCACCAGATCGGCCGCTGCAGCGCGCCGTGCGTGGACCTGATCAGCAAGGAAGACTATAAAAACGACGTGGAAAACGCGGCGCGTTTCCTGCGCGGGCGCCAGAGCGAAGTGCTGGCCGACCTGGAAAAGAAGATGCACGCGTTTGCCGCCGAGCTGAAATTCGAGCAGGCCGTGGTGGTGCGCAACCAGATCGCCTCGCTGTCGCGCGTGCTGCACCAGCAGAGCATGGAAACGACGGGCGACGCCGACGTGGACATCCTCGCCGTGCTGGTGCAGGGCGGGCGCGCCTGCGTCAACCTGGCCATGGTACGGGGCGGGCGCCACCTGGGCGACCGCGCCTACTTCCCCAGCCAGCTCAGCGATGCGGCGGCGATTGCCGAAGAGCCGATCGAGGTGGAAGTGCTGGCCGCTTTCCTGGCCCAGCATTACACGGAAAAATCCATTCCCGGCACCCTGATCCTGAATATCGAGTTCGACCAGCCGGCCCTGATGGTGGCGCTGATGGAGCAGTGCGGCCACCGCATCAACCTGATCTTCCAGCCGCAGGGACAGCGCCGCCAGTGGCTTGAGATGGCGCAAAAGGGCGCCGAGATTTCGCTGGCCCGCTTGTTGTCGGAGCAAGGTTCGCAGCAGTCGCGCACGCGCGCGCTGGCCGAAGCGCTGCGCCTGGAGACGGAAGATCTCGACAGCCTGCGCGTCGAGTGTTTCGATATCAGCCACACGCAGGGCGAGGCGACGCAGGCCTCGTGCGTGGTATTCCACCACCACGCCATGCAGAATGGCGAATACCGGCGCTATAACATCAACGATATCACGCCCGGCGACGATTACGCGGCCATGCGCCAGGTCTTGATGCGCCGCTACGAAAAGGTGGCCAATGGCGACGGCGTGATGCCCGACGTGGTGCTGATCGACGGCGGCAAGGGACAGATCGAAATGGCGCGCCAGGTGTTCGCCGAGCTGGGACTCGATATCAGCTTGATTGTCGGCGTGGCCAAGGGGGAAGGGCGCAAGGTGGGCCTGGAAACCCTGCTGTTCGTCGACGGCCGCGCGGCGCAGGAACTGGGCAAGGAATCGGCGGCGCTGATGCTGATCGCGCAAATCCGCGACGAGGCGCACCGCTTCGCCATCACCGGCATGCGCGCCAAGCGGGCCAAGACGCGCCAGACCTCGCGCCTGGAAGAGATCGAAGGCATCGGCGCCAAGCGCCGCCAGAAGCTGCTGTCGCGCTTTGGCGGCCTGCGCGGCGTGGTCGACGCCAGCGTCGAGGACCTGATGTCGGTGGAGGGGATTTCGACCCAGCTTGCGGAAGAAATCTRCAGGCAGTTGCATTAATACCCGTCCGGGCACGCCAGAGGTCGCGCCTGGAAGAGATCGAAAGGGGCGCAATGCGRCGCCAGGCGCCGCCAGAAGCTGCTGTCGCGYTTTGGCGGCCTGCGCGGCGTGGTCGACGCCAGCGTCGAGGACCTGATGTCGGTGGARGGGATTTCGACCCAGCTTGCGGAAGAAATCTRCAGGCAGTTGCACTAATACCCGTCCGGGCACGCCAGAGGTCGCGCCTGGAAGAGATCGAAAGGGGCGCAATGCGACGCCAGGCGCCGCCAGAAGCAGCTGTCGCGCTTTGGTGGCCTGCGCGGCGTGGTCGACGCCAGCGTCGAGGACCTGATGTCGGTGGAGGGGATTTCGACCCGGCTTGCGGAAGAAATCTGCAGGCAGTTGCATTGATGAATGGAAGGCCTGGTCCGGCGCCGCCGCAACCGGACTAGGCTAATGCCCCGGGGCCATGTAGACTAGTGGCGCTTTCTTCACGCTTTCTTCATGTTCAATTTACCCGTCGGCCGATTGCTTTCCTATGCCTTTTAATATTCCCATCCTTCTGACCTGGCTGCGCGTGGCCCTGATTCCGCTCGTCGTCGGCGTGTTTTACCTGCCGCCGTCGATGCTGCTGCATGGCGACCAGAACCTGGTCGCCACCCTGGTCTTCATTGTTGCGGCCGTGACGGACTGGTTCGACGGCTTTCTCGCGCGGCGCTGGAACCAGACGTCGGCCTTCGGCGCCTTCCTCGACCCGGTCGCCGACAAGCTGATGGTGGCGGGCGCCTTGCTGGTGCTGGTGCAGCTGGACCGTGTCAATGCCGTGCTGGCCTTCATCATCATCGGCCGCGAAATCACGATTTCCGCGCTGCGCGAATGGATGGCGCAGATCGGCGCGTCGAAATCGGTGGCCGTCAGCTCGATCGGCAAGATCAAGACGGCCGCGCAAATGACGGCCATCCCCCTGTTGCTGTACCACGAAGTCATTTTCGGCGCGATCGACACCCACGTGTGGGGCGAGCGCCTGCTGTGGATCGCCTGCGTGCTGACCGTGTGGTCGATGTTCTATTACTTGCGCCTGGCATGGCCGCTGATTAAAGAAAAGGCCGGAAATTTGCACTAAGAACAGGCAGGCGGCTGCTTTATGCGGAATATTTTGCAAAAGACCAGATATTGCCCGTTGACAGCCCCTGTAATCCCTCTATAATGCTGGCCTGTTGTTGATGACGCGGGAGTAGCTCAGTTGGTAGAGCGCAACCTTGCCAAGGTTGAGGTCGAGAGTTCGAGACTCTTCTCCCGCTCCAGTTTTCTGGATCGGGTCATAGGTAAAACAGCGAATGTAGTAAAAAGTAGTACTGGCGATGTAGTAGAGCTTCTGATACAATGTTGTCCACTGCGGGAGTAGCTCAGTTGGTAGAGCGCAACCTTGCCAAGGTTGAGGTCGAGAGTTCGAGACTCTTCTCCCGCTCCAGTGAACACTGGATCAGCAGTAAAGCAGCACTGGTAAACGGTAGTAAAAAGCAGTAAAATAGCGGTTCGTATGCGGGAGTAGCTCAGTTGGTAGAGCGCAACCTTGCCAAGGTTGAGGTCGAGAGTTCGAGACTCTTCTCCCGCTCCAGCGAACGCTGGTGCAGTACAGCAAGAATGGCAGCAGCAGAAAATAGAAGCTCCAATGCGGGAGTAGCTCAGTTGGTAGAGCGCAACCTTGCCAAGGTTGAGGTCGAGAGTTCGAGACTCTTCTCCCGCTCCAGAATTCTAAAGGGAAGCGAAGCTGGCTTCCTTTTTTTATCCGCCGCAAAGCAGTCATGCGGCGTGATTAAGCGGTAAACAAGCTCCAATGCGGGAGTAGCTCAGTTGGTAGAGCGCAACCTTGCCAAGGTTGAGGTCGAGAGTTCGAGACTCTTCTCCCGCTCCAGTTTTCAAGGTGGGCCGCGAGGCGCATCCAAGCAGTTCCTCTGGCGAGGTAGCAAAGAGGTTATGCAGCGGCCTGCAAAGCCGTTTAGACGGGTTCGATTCCCGTCCTCGCCTCCAGATGCAGCGCAGTCATCAATGCGCAGATAAAAAAGCCCACTTCGGTGGGCTTTTTTTTCGCCTGTGGCGGCGTGAATGGCGTCGGCTGTCATTAAATAAATGGCTTTAATTTATTTAATTTCCGGGAAATGACTAACCGACAGTAATCTGTGGATCCCAATAAAAATAACCATACAGGCTTTGCGTCTGGCCGTCGTCATTCAGGCTATATACGGCAATATAAACGTAGAAATTTTCCGTGCCGGATTTGGATACCTGCGCCGTGAAATTGGAAAAATTGCGCGATTGCTGTATCGCCGGCAAGCCATTCGAGGAATCCGAATTCGGCATGGCCGCATTTCTGCGGGTAATGGTATTGGAGACAAAGTTATTGAAGACCTTGTCGCCATTCCAGTAATTGATGCCATAGACAATGACGGCCGAATCGGCGTTGTCATAGATGGAAGCGCCGGTGAAGGAGACATAGTCGCCCACGTTGGCCCTGAAACTCAGGTCGGCCGAGCCTTGTCCGCTGTTGATGCCGCGCGGGTCGGTGGCAATCATGTACTGGCTGGTATGCGCCAGTCCCACGGGCTTGGTCTGATCAGGGGCGGTCTGACGCGGATGCTGGGCCATGATCAGATCGGTGTCTATTACAACGAGAATGTTGATTGTAATATTGCTGGCATATAATTGCGCGTCGGTCATGATTCCTCCTGAGTTTTCCTACTCGTCTGGCTTTTCGGATACGCCCCGTTTTTTAATGTGGTAAACAGTCTCCACCACTGCTGTGTAGAATAATGGAGAAAATTGCATAGATACTCTCCAATTGAAACAACGGCATTATTTAAAATATTCCATTTAAATTATTCTTATTTTGCAAATATAGCTATTGGAAACATTCCGCGTCGGCCGGCGTCGGCCGCGGCTGCGTGCCGCCGGCCGGCCTGCCGCTGCTGACCGTTCTTGTATAATGCGGGCAGGCTCAACGGCCCCGCCTGGCGCGCGGATGGATCTTTCCTTTCCGCCAAGCCCATGTAGCCACTGACGATTTCCCCTCCGTTTGACCTGGTCCCGGCTTCCTGTGGCGTCCGTATGCATGGCTGTGCCTGATGATTCGCGCCCAGGCCCGCTTTTCCCTGTTCCGACTCTGGATTTGAATCAATGCTCAACACAACTTTTCGGGACGAGTGGTCCTCTGCGCCGCAAAAAAATGTCCTGGCGGGCCTCACCACCTCGTTCGCCCTGGTGCCCGAATGCATCGCCTTTGCCCTGGTGGCGCAGCTCAATCCCCTGATGGGCCTGTACGGCGCCTGCATCATCTGCGCGCTGACAGCCATCTTTGGCGGGCGTCCCGGCATGATTTCGGGCGCCGCCGGTTCCATGGCCGTCGTCATCGTGGCGCTGGTGGCCCGGCACGGCGTGCAGTATCTGCTGGCCACCGTGGTGCTCGGCGGCATCCTGATGGCGCTGTTCGGCATCTTGCGTCTGGGCAAGCTGATCCGCATGGTGCCGCATCCGGTGATGCTGGGCTTCGTGAATGGCCTGGCCATCATCATCGCCATGGCCCAGCTGGAACATTTTCGCCAGCTCACGCCGCAAGGGGAAACCTGGCTGCAAGGCACGGCCTTGCTCGTGATGGGCGCGCTGGTGCTTCTCACCATGGCCATCGTCTACGTGTTGCCGCGCATCACGCGCGCCGTGCCGCCCGCCTTGGTGGCCATCCTTGGCGTCGGCGTGCTCAGCTACAGCTTGCACTTGCCCACGCGCACCCTGGGCGACCTCGCGCATATCGCCGGCGGCCTGCCGGTCCTGCACTGGCCCGCGGTGCCGCTGGACATGGCTACCTTGCACATCATCTTGCCGTATGCGGCCCTGATGGCCATGGTGGGCTTGCTGGAAACCTTGCTCACATTTAATCTCACAAATGAGATTACCGAAACGCGGGGCCAGCCCAACCGTGAATGCATCGCCCTCGGCGCCGCGAATGTCGTCTCGGGCCTGTTTGGCGGCATGGGCGGCTGCGCCATGATCGGGCAGACCATGATCAACCTGAGCTCGGGCGGGCGCTCGCGCCTGTCGGGCGTGACGGCCGGCGTGATGATTTTGCTGTTCATCCTGTTCCTGTCGCCCTTGATCGAGCGCATCCCGCTGGCCGCCCTGGTCGGCGTGATGTTTGTCGTAGCGCAACAGACGTTTGCCTGGGGTTCCTTGCGCGTGCTGGGCAAGGTGCCGCGCCACGATGCGCTGGTGATCGTTGCCGTGACGGTGATCACCGTGTTCACGGACCTGGCGACGGCTGTGCTGTGCGGCATCGTCATTGCCGCCTTGAATTTTGCCTGGCAACATGCGCGCGAGATGCGGACCGACACCGATGACAGCACGCCGGGCGTGCGCGTGTACGTGCCGCACGGCACCCTGTTCTTTGCCTCGGTCGCGCATTTCCAGCAGCTGTTCCAGCCGGCCACGGACCCGGCGCGCGTCGTCCTCGACTGCCGCCACCTGCACCTGGCCGACCATTCGGCCATTGCGGCCATCGAGGCTTTGTATGAGCGTTATGACAAGGCGGGCAAGCAGGTGCGGGTGATGCACTTGTCCGGCCGCAGCCAGGCCTTGCTGCAGCGTGCAGGCGTGGATGCGAGCGTGGCGTAAAATGCTGGCCAGGTAGTCCCGCGCATGGTGCGCGACATCGGCGGGATTTTTGAATGGGATGGAGTATTGATGCTGTCGTACGAACAAGAACAATTATTGCAGCAAAGCCAGACGGCTTTTGATGTCTATTATGACGCGCTGGGCGCGTCGCTGGTGCATTTCGTCGAGCGCCTGGGCATCCAGCCCGCGCACGAAGTGCTGACCAACGCGGCCGAGTACTTGCCGTATATCGATGCGGCCATGCGCACCATCGTCATCCGCGACGAGAGCTGGCAGTGGGTGAAGACCATGCTCGGCTACTTTATCGGCGAATACTTTGTGCAAGGTCATGCGGGCTGCTGGTACGTGGAAACGCGGGCCGAATCGCCGCATTTCTGCCGCATCATGGTGGGCGGCTTCGAGCATGGCTTGCCGATGGATGCCGCCGTCGATCCGGAGGCGCTGGCGCTGGCATTCCTGGGACAATCCGTGCCGCGCGAACTGGCGAAACTGATTGACGATACGCAAGCCAGACTGGCTTGATGCAGACATGAGAGGTGGAAAATGGAAGTGGAGTTGAACCTGGCTGAAATCCTGTATGACACGGGCGAGTTGCGTTTCCGTTACACGCGGCTACTGTCCGCGGACGGCACGCGCTGGATACGCCATGGCCTGTTTTGCGAATACCATCGCAACGGCACGGTCATTTCGGAGGGGCATTACGTGCAGGGACGTGAAAACGGCCTGTGGCGCGACTTTTATGAAACGGGTGCGCCGGCCGCCGAAGGGCACTATGTGGATGGCGCCGAAACGGGCGACTGGCGCTATTGGGATGCCTCGGGGAAGCAGATGGCGCGGGCCTGAGCGCGGATGAATGCCGGACCCGGCCGTCTACCGGCAGCGCGTGGCATTGACTGCCACGCGCTGATCGTGACACTTTAAAACTCTTCCCAATCGCCTTCGGCAGGCGCCGTTGCCTTGCTGCTGGCGCGCGTCGCGGGCAGGCGCAGGGCGGGGGCCTTGCGTGCAGGAGCGGCCGGGGCTGCCGGAGCCGCCGCGGCATTGCGCTGCACCTCCTTCATGCTGAAACGGTCGGTCGCCGCCGCATTGGCGTCCAGGCGGAACACGCTGACCACCTGCGCCAGTTCGCTCGCCTGTTCCTGCATGGCTTCGGCCGCGGCCGACGCTTCTTCCACCAGGGCCGCATTTTGCTGGGTCACCTGGTCCATTTCGGAAATGGCCTGGTTGACTTGCTCGATGCCGGCGCTCTGCTCTTCGCTGGCATTGCTGATCTCGCTCATGATGGACGTGACGAAGGCGATGCTTTGCACGATTTCTTCCATCGTCTTGCCGGCCTTGTCGACCAGGTCCGTGCCCACGTCGACTTTTTGCACGGAGTCGTCGATCAGGCCCTTGATTTCTTTCGCCGCCGCCGCCGAGCGCTGCGCCAGGTTGCGCACCTCGGTTGCCACGACGGCAAAGCCGCGGCCCTGTTCGCCGGCGCGCGCCGCTTCCACGGCCGCGTTCAGGGCCAGGATGTTGGTCTGGAAGGCAATGCCGTCGATGACAGAGATAATATCGACGATTTTCTTCGACGAGGTATTGATCTCGCCCATGGTGGCGACCACTTCGGCCACCACGGCGCCGCCGCGGCTGGCGATGCCGGCTGCGTCGCCGGCCAGTTTATTGGCCTGACGGGCATTGTCGGCGTTCTGCTTCACGGTCGAGGTCAGTTCTTCCATCGACGAGGCGGTTTCTTCCAGCGAGCTGGCTTGCTGTTCCGTGCGCGACGACAGGTCCTGGTTGCCGGCGGCGATTTCCGCGGACGCCGTGGCGATGGTGTCGGTGCCGCTGCGCACCTGGCCGACGATGCCGACGAGGCTGTCGTTCATGGTTTTCAGGGCGTGCATCAGCTGGCCCGTTTCATCGCGGCCCCGCACCGTGATGGTGCTGCTCAGGTCGCCAGCTGCCACGGTTTCCGCCACTTTCACGGCGTCGCGGATGGGGCCGGTGATCGAGCGCGTGATCCACCAGGCGAAGCCGATGCCCATCAGCACGGCCAGCACGCCCATGGTGATCAGGAAGATGCGGGTGCTGCTGTAAGCCTCGATGATGCTGGCGCCGACGCCGTCGGCCGCCTTGATCTGCATGCCGGCAAAGCGCTTCACCTCGGCCAGGTAGGCCACGGTGATCGGCGCGACTTCCTTCTCGAACACGATCTTGGCGCCCGCCACGTCGCCGTCGGCCTTCATCTTGAAGGCGCGCGCGCGCGTCGTCACATAGTCGGTGCGCACCTTGCGCACGACCTTGAATTGCTCGATCACGGCCGGGTTGAGCAAGGATGCGACGATGTCGTCCTGCAGCTTGCTGGAACGGTCCGCATCGACTTTCAGGTCTTCCTCGATCTTGGCGCGCACGACAGGATCGGTGATTTCAAACGAGGCGACGCCGCGCACGCTATTGAGTTCAATGATCTTCGACCATTCGGCCACCATGCGCTGGTTCTTGATGCTGGTATTGATGAGGCGGTAGGTCAGATCGCTGGCCGTTTGCATGCGCACGAGGGCGGTAACGGTCAAGGCGGCAAGCAACAACAATACGACAGCAAAGCCGACGCCAAGTCGGCTGCCGATGTTCAGGTTTTTCATGTAATTCCTAACAGTTTAATAGTCATGATCGCCGCCGCCAGCAGGGGCGGACAGGCGCCGCAAGGCGCAGGGGATCGGGGTCTTCGGGTGCCGCGTGCATGCATTGCGGCGCGCCGCGCTGTGCGTGGCGTTAGAGGTAAAGCAAGGGGTGGGGCGGCCTGGGATGCCGCTCACCAGCAAACCGCAAGTATAGCATTGACGCGAGGAAATAGTTTTCCAAGGCAATTTTAATTACTTCTTGATATTAATTTCCTGTTGCTTTTTTACATCAAGTCCCTAGTCTATAAGTACTATCACTTACATTTCGCCTTACTTTTCGCCGTGCCGGCTGATAAAATACTAATGATAATCATTCGTATTAAAACACTGACCAGGGAATTGTATGCAGCAACGTCGCAAGCCAGGATTCACACCGATCAGCATCGCCGTACTGGGCGCCTTGACCTTGGGCGCCACCCCACTGGCAGCGTGGGCGCAGGAAAGCCTGCCCGCCGTCACCGTGACGGCGGCCAAGGACAGCAATGGCTATGTCGCCGCCACCTCCGCCAGCGGCACCAAGACGGAAATGGCCCTGCGCGACGTGCCGCAGACGATCAACGTGGTGCCGGCCGCCGTCATCCGCGATCAGCACGCCGTGTCGATCCAGGACATCATGAAGAACATCCCCGGCGTGGGCCTGTCCACGGGCGACGGCCAGCGCGACCAGGTGTTCATCCGCGGCTTCACGGCCATCGGCGACCAGTTCGTCGACGGCTTCCGCGATGACGCCCTGTATTTCCGCGACCTGTCGAACGTCGAGCGCCTGGAGGTGATCAAGGGACCGGCCGCCGTGCTGTACGGCCGCGGTTCCTCGGGCGGCCTGGTGAACCGCATCACCAAAAAGCCCGGCATCGATATCACGGACGTGGCCCTGAGCCTGAGCAACACGGCAGGGCGCCGCGGCGAGGTCGACGTGGGCAGAGTCGGCGAGACGGTGGACTGGCGCGTCACGGGCGCGCGCGAATTGTCCGACAGCTACCGCGACCAGCAATTCATCAACCGCACGGCGATCGCGCCTTCCGTGGCCATCCGCCTCTCAAACGCGACGAAGCTGCTGCTGCAGGGCGACTACCTGGAAGACCGCCGCCTGACGGACTTCGGCATCCCGTCCTGGCACGGCCGTCCCGTCGCCGTCGATGCGCGCACCTATTATGGCGCCGCGAATGCCCGCGATGCGGATTTCAGCCAGTCGCGCGTGGTCTCCACGGCCGCCACCCTGACGCACAAGTTCAGCGATAGTTTGTCGCTGCGCAATGCCTTCCGTTATTACGACTACCACCTGGACCGCAACAACACGAACATTTCCGGCAACGTCAACGAGGTCACAGGCACGATGAACCTCGGTCACGCCAAGCTCAACCGTGACGAGAGCGGCTGGTTCAACCAGACGGAACTGACGCAAAAGCTGCTCACGGGCAGCCTGCGCCACGAAGTGCTGTACGGCGCCGAGTTCGGCAAGCAGAACAAGGATGCCAGCAACTGGGCCTCGACCGTCGTGGCGACGAATGTATCGATTTTCAATCCCGTCCTGCCGCAGGTCAACCGCAGCAAGCTGGGCGCGCGCAGCGATACCTTCGGCACCTATGACACGGCTGCCGCCTACGTGCAGGACGCCATCAGCTTCAGTGACGAGTGGAAGGCGCTGGCAGGCTTGCGCTACGACCGCTACAAGCAGCAGTCGCGCCTGGCCAATGCGCTTGGCGTGACGACGGCGGACCTGTCGCGCACGGATTCGGCCTACAGCCCCCGCGCCGGTCTCGTCTGGCAACCGGGCGCGGCGCAATCGTACTACGCGTCGTGGAGCCGTTCGTTCCAGCCCAGCGGCGAGAACTTCGCCCTGGCCGCGAATAATGCCGACCTGGCGCCGGAAACCACGCGCAACACGGAAGTGGGCGCCAAGTACGATCTGTGGGGCGGCCGCGCCAACGCCACCGTGTCGCTGTTCCGCCTGGAGCGCGACAACATCAAGATCACCGATCCGATCACCAACCGCATCGTGCCCGTCGGCACGCAGCGCACGGACGGCCTGGAGCTGACCTTCAACGCGGACTTGCACGACGGCTGGAAAATGATGGCCGGCTATGCGTATCTGGACGCCACCATCACCGATTCCATCGCCAAGGATATGAGCGTGAATGCGCCGGGCACGACGAAGCCTGGCTCCGTCGACGTCAAGGGCAAGCGCGCGACCTTGACCGCGCGCAATACGGCCAACCTGTGGCTGACGAAAGACCTGGGCCACGGCTTGACGGTGGGCGGCGGTGCGAATGCCGTCGGCAGCCGTTTCGCGAACCCGGGCAACACGGTGGTGCTGCCGGGCTACGTGACGGCCGACGCCATGGCCGCGTACCGCTCGGGCCGCTATGAAGTGCAGCTGAACATCAACAATATCGGCGACACGCGCTACATCGTTTCCGGCCACGGATCCAGTCCGAACCTGAGCTTGCCGGGCGCACCGCGCAACGTGGCGCTGACTTTGCGCTACAGCATGTAATTTTTGCCGTGCCCCGACCAAACCCGCTCGCGAGCGGGTTTTTTCATGCCCGCCGCGCCGCGCCGGCCGGCGGCTTTGCCGGCGCTGCGCGGCTGGCGCTGGCGGCGCAAACGGGCCGTGGCTGCGGGCCCGTCCATTTAGAGGAAGTATTCGGTATGGATAAATTAATGTTGACTGCGGGTAATTTTTTCCGGCGGACTCGGCCTTGAATGGCTTTGAGGGGTAAAATACGCCTCATATGGCACAGGCATGGTGCTTATATCTTATTGATATGACACCGTCATGACGTTGTATGACTTTTATTTACTCACATCATAGAGGCCTGATTATGGTTCAGATGTCCAGGCGCCAGTTCCTTCGGGTTACTGGCGCGACCATTGCTGGTTCCAGCCTCGCCCTGCTCGGTTTTGCACCGGGCCAGGCGCTGGCGGAAGTGCGGCAATACAAGCTGTCTCGCACGACCGAGACGCGCAATACCTGTCCTTACTGTTCGGTAGGATGCGGCGTGCTGCTGTATGGACTGGGCGATGGCGCGAAAAACGCCGTCTCCAGCATCATCCACGTGGAAGGCGATGCCGATCACCCGGTCAACCGCGGCACCCTGTGCCCGAAAGGCGCCAGCCTGGTTGACTTCATCCACAGTCCGAACCGCCTGAAAGTGCCCGAATACCGCGCACCGGGCGGCACGGAATGGCAGCCGATCTCCTGGGATGTGGCGCTCGACAAGATCGCGCGCCTGATGAAGGATGACCGCGACGCCAACCTGATCGAAAAGAATGCGGACGGCAAGACCGTCAACCGCTGGCTCTCCACCGGCATGCTTGCCGCGTCCGCCGGCAGCAACGAGGTGGGGTATCTGACCCACAAGACAGTGCGCAGCATGGGGATGCTGACCTTTGATAATCAGGCGCGTGTATGACACGGACCGACGGTGGCAGGTCTTGCCCCGACGTTTGGCCGTGGCGCGATGACGAATCATTGGGTCGATATCAAGAATGCCGACGTGATCCTGGTCATGGGCGGCAATGCAGCAGAAGCACATCCTTGCGGATTCAAATGGGTAACGGAAGCGAAGGCGCATAACAAGGCCAAGCTGATCGTTGTCGATCCGCGTTTTACCCGTACCGCATCCGTGGCAGATTACTACTGCGCCACGCGTACCGGCACGGACATCGTCTTCCTCGGCGCGATCATCAATTATCTGCTGACGAACGACAAGATCCAGCATGAGTACGTGCGCAACTACACGGACATGCCCTTCATCGTGCGCGAAGACTATGCGTTCGAGGACGGCCTGTTCTCGGGGTTCGACAAGGAAAAAGGCAAGTACACCAACAAGGCCACCTGGGATTACGAGATCGGCGACGATGGCTACGCCAAGGTCGACCCGACCCTGGAACACCCGCGCTGCGTCTACCAGATGATGAAGAAGCACTACGCGCGCTACACGACCGAAATGGTCGAGCGCACGTGCGGCGTGTCGGCCGACAAGTTCCACAAGGTAGCCGAAGCCCTGGCTTCGACGGCCGTGCCGGGACGCGCCGGCACCATCCTGTACGCGCTGGGCTGGACGCACCACTCGACGGGCGCGCAAACCATCCGCACGGGCGCCATGGTGCAGTTGCTTTTGGGTAACATGGGTATCGCGGGCGGCGGCATGAACGCCTTGCGCGGCCACTCGAACATCCAGGGCTTGACCGACCTGGGCCTGATGTCGAACCTGTTGCCAGGTTACATGACACTGCCCAATGAAGCGGAGCAGGATTTCGATGGCTATATCGCCGCGCGCGCCACCAAGCCGCTGCGGCCGAACCAGCTCAGCTACTGGAGCAATTACCGCAAGTTCCACGTCAGTTTCATGAAGACGTGGTGGGGTGATTTCGCCACGGCCGAGAATAATTACGCCTTCGACTACCTGCCGAAACTCGACAAGCCGTATGACCTGATGCAAGCCATCGAGTTGATGCACCAGGGCAAGATGACCGGTTATATCTGCCAGGGCTTCAACGTCATCGCTTCCGCGCCGAACAAGCAGAAGGTCACGGAAGCGCTGTCGAAGCTGAAGTTCCTCGTCATCATGGACCCGCTGGCCGTGGAAACGGGCGAATTCTGGAAGCCGCACGGCAAGTACCATGAAGTCGATCCCGCCAAGATCATGACGGAGGTGTTCCGCCTGCCGACGAGCTGCTTCGCCGAAGAGCGCGGTTCGCTGGTGAGCTCGTCGCGCGTGCTGCAGTGGCACTGGCAGGCGGCCGAACCGCCGGGCCAGGCGCGCAGCGACCTGGAGATCATGTCGGGCCTGTTCTTGCGCATGCGCAGCATGTACAAGAAAGAGGGCGGCAAGTTCCCCGATCCGATCGTCAACCTGACGTGGAATTATGCGCAGCCGCATAACCCGCAGCCGGAAGAAATCGCCCGCGAATTCAACGGCAAGGCGCTGGCCGACTTGTACGATCCGAAAGATCCGACCAAGCTGCTGGTGAAAAAGGGCGAGCAGCTGGCGTCGTTCGCGCAATTGCGCGACGACGGCACCACGTCCAGCGGTTGCTGGATCTTCGCCGGCAGCTGGACGCAGGCGGGCAACCAGATGGGACGGCGCGACAACAGCGATCCGACCGGCATCGGCCAGACCCTGGGCTGGGCCTGGGCGTGGCCGGCCAACCGCCGCGTGCTGTACAACCGCGCCTCGTGCGACCTGAAGGGCAAGGCTTTCGACCCGACCCGTAAATTGATCGAGTGGAATGGCACCAACTGGAGCGGGGCCGATATTCCCGACTTCAAGGCCGACGAACCGCCGGAAAACGGCATGGGGCCGTTCATCATGCTGGGCGAGGGCGTGGCGCGCTTCTTTGCGCGCGGGGCCATGGCCGAAGGGCCGTTCCCCGAGCATTACGAGCCGTTCGAAAATCCGCTCGGCTATAACCCCATGCACCCGAAGAACCCGCAGGCGACCAGCAATCCGGCCGCGCGCGTGTTTGCCGATGATCGCAAGCAATTCGGCACGCATGAGGAATACCCGCACGTGGCCACCAGCTACCGCCTGACCGAGCATTTCCATTACTGGACCAAGCATGCGCACCTGAATGCCATCATCCAGCCGCAGCAATTCGTCGAAATCGGCGAAGAGCTGGCCAAGAGCATCGGCGTCGTTGCCGGCGGAGAAGTGCGCGTCAGCTCCAAGCGCGGCCACATCATCGCCAAGGCCGTCGTCACCAAGCGCATCAAGGCCTTGATGATCGAGGGCAAGGCCGTGCACACGGTGGGCCTGCCGCTGCACTGGGGCTTTACGGGCGTGGCCAAGCCGGGGTATCTGATTAATACCCTGACGCCGGGCGTGGGGGATGCGAATTCGCAAACGCCGGAATTCAAGTCCTTCCTCGTGAAGGTGGAAAAAGCATGATGGGAGATCAATAATGGCACTGCAATCCTTAGATATCCGGCGCCTGTCGGCTACCACGGTGACGCCGCCGCAGGCGCGCAGCCCGGTGACGGGCACCGTGGCCAAGCTGATCGATGTGTCGAAATGCATCGGCTGCAAGGCTTGCCAGACGGCGTGCATGGAATGGAACGACTTGCGGGACGAGGTCGGCGAAAACCATGGCACCTATGACAACCCGACGGACCTGACGCCGCAATCGTGGACGGTGATGCGTTTTGCCGAGCACGAAAGCAACGACGGCAACCTCGAGTGGCTGATCCGCAAGGATGGCTGCATGCACTGCGAGGACCCGGGCTGTTTGAAAGCCTGTCCGGCGCCGGGCGCCATCGTGCAGTACACGAACGGCATCGTGGATTTCCACCAGGAAAACTGCATCGGCTGCGGCTACTGCGTGGCCGGCTGTCCTTTCGACGTGCCCCGCATCTCGAAAAAGGACGACCGCGCCTACAAGTGCACGCTCTGTTCGGACCGCGTCGCCGTGGGCCAGGAACCGGCCTGCGTGAAGACGTGCCCGACGGGCGCCATCGTCTTCGGCACCAAGGAAGACATGAAGGTGCATGCGGAAGAGCGCATCGTCGACCTGAAGTCGCGCGGCTTTGAAAACGCGGGCCTGTACGATCCGGCCGGGGTGGGCGGCACGCACGTGATGTACGTGCTGCACCATGCCGACAAGCCGCGCCTGTACTCGAACCTGCCGGAGCGCCCGCGCATCAGTCCGATGGTGGGCTTCTGGAAGGGCTGGGCCAAGCCGCTGGCCGTCGCCGGCATGGCGGCCACGGCGCTGGCGGGCCTGTTCCACTACACGCGTGTCGGTCCGAACGAAGTGAGCAAGGACGAAGAGCACGAGGCGCTGGAAGAGGCCAAGCGCATCCGGGAGGAACAGCATGAAGCATAGTGAACTGCACGATGGCAAGCTGCGCGACAAGGACGGCAATCCCTTGATCGAGCGCTACAACCCCAATGAGCGCACGAATCACTGGGTCACGGCCATCACCTTCGTCATGCTGGCCCTGTCCGGCCTGGCCATGTTCCATCCGTCGATGGCGTGGCTGGCGAACCTGTTCGGCGGCGGGCAATGGACGCGCATTTTGCATCCGTTTGCCGGCCTGGTGATGTTCGTCTCGTTCGCGATCCTGGTGCTGCGCTTCTGGCACCACAACAAGTTCGAGGATGGCGACAGGCAATGGCTCAAGCAAATGGACGACGTGCTGCACAACCGCGAGGACAAGCTTCCGAAGATCGGCAAATATAATGCCGGCCAGAAGATCCTGTTCTTCGTGTTGCTGGTCAGCATGATTGGCCTGCTGCTGTCGGGCATCGTGATCTGGCGCGCGTACTTCGCGTTCTATTTCCCCATCGACGTGGTGCGCTTTGCCGCCTTGCTGCATGCGGGTTGTGCTTTTGCCATCATCTGCGCCATCATCGTGCACATCTACGCGGCCCTGTGGGTCAAGGGCTCGATCGGCGCCATGGTGCGCGGCACCGTCACCTATGGCTGGGCGCGCAAGCACCATCCGAAGTGGTTTGAGGCGGTGGTACGCAACAGCAAGGATTAAGCGGCCGTAAGCGATACCCTGCTGCAAGAGCCGGGGCCGGTCCCACAGGATCGGCCCCTTTCTCTTTATCGATTAAAATACTTTTTCAGCACAGCCAACTCCGCTGGCGCTGCCTTGCTTTTTTTGATGGGAACTCCATTGGTACAACGCATTCTTCAGCCAGGCGAAATCGAAGGCCTGGACCACAACGCGATTCCGCGCCTGCTGCTGCCGCAGCCTGACAGCCTGTTCAAGGCGCGCGCCTTGCGCTTGCGCGAATTGGCGCAGGGCAATATCAAGGGCATCCCCGTCGACGCGGGTATGCAGGGCTACCTGGTGCTGATGGCCGCGCTGGCCGATGCGCAGGCCGCCGTGGTGAGCCGCCTGGCGCCCGGCGCCGTGCCTGCCGCCGAACCGGACGCGCTGCGCCGCGCGATACAGCACCGCATGCCGGTGCTGCCCGTCAATGGCGCCCGTCCGCCCGTCTGGCGCGACATCTTCGCCAGCCTGCTCGATGAACTGGCCGCCACGGCGGCCCGGCAGCCGGCCCTGTCCGGCGGCCTGACGCAGGTGCTGGCGCAGCTGCGCGCGCTCGACGTGGCCGCGCTGGACGCCTGCGCCGATTGCGTGCTCGATGAAAATGGCGACAATGTCAATCCCATGCATGCGCCGTTCGTCGCCGCCGCGCTGCAGATCCTGTGGTCGGTATCGGCCAGCGAACTGCGCGCCGCGCGCGTGCCGGACCTCGACACGGGCACCCTGTGCCCCGTCTGCGGCTCGCACCCCGTCGCCAGCGTGATCCGCATCGGCGGCCAGTCGCAGGGCTACCGCTACCTGCACTGCGGCATCTGCGAAAGCGAATGGCATATGGTGCGCGTGAAATGTTCGACCTGCGAACAGAACGGCAAGATCGCCTACCAGGGCCTCGATGCGGCTGACGCTGCGCCGTTCGACCCCGTCACGGCCAAGGACGAGAAATTGCCGAACAAGGCCAACGACCCGAAGAAGGTGGCGCGCGCGGAAACCTGCGACGATTGCCATACCTATCGAAAAGTCTTCAACCAGGAACACGATTACAACGTCGAGCCCCTGGCCGACGACCTGGCCAGCCTGATGCTCGACCTGCTGGTGGGCGAGGCCGGCTACCAGCGCGCCAGCGGCAATCCGCTGCTGTGGCTGGGCAAGAGCGAACCCCAGGGCGCAGCCTGATGAAGCCTGAGCAGACCGTGCGCCTGCCGTCGGTGGACCGCATTCTGGGCGACGCGGCTTGCCTTGAGTTGATGGCGCATTTCGGCCGCGTGCAGACGCTGGCCTGCGCGCGCGCCGTGCTGGCCGAGCTGCGCGCGGCCATGCTGGCCGGCGCAGGGTTTGCTGCATTCGGCGAAGAAGGCGCGACGATCGCCGCCATCGCCGCGCAAATGGGCGAACGCCTGCAGGCGCAGTCGCGCACGCAGCTGCGCGCCGTGTTCAACCTGACGGGCACCGTGCTGCACACGAACCTGGGGCGGGCATTGCTGCCCGACGCCGCCGTGCAAGCCGTGGTGGAAGCGCTGCAGTGGCCGATGAACCTGGAATTCGACCTGGAAACGGGCAAGCGGGGCGACCGCGACGACCTCGTCGAGGAATTGCTGCGCGAACTGACGGGAGCCGAAGCGGCCACCATCGTCAACAACAATGCGGCCGCCGTGCTGCTGATGCTCAATACTTTGGCGCAGAACAAGGAAGTGATCGTTTCGCGCGGGGAACTGGTGGAAATCGGCGGCGCCTTCCGCATTCCCGACGTGATGACGCGCGCGGGCGCCGTGCTGCGCGAAGTGGGCAGCACCAACCGCACGCACCTGGCCGATTACGCGAATGGCGTGAATGAAGACACGGCCCTCTTGATGAAGGTCCATTGCAGCAATTACGCCATTACCGGTTTCACGAAAAGCGTGGAACTGGACGAACTGGTGCCGCTGGCGGCGCAACACGGCATACCGACGGCCGTGGACCTGGGCAGCGGCACTCTCGTTGATCTGGCGCAATACGGCCTGCCGCATGAAACGACGGTGCGCGACACCATCGCGGCGGGCGCCGACCTGGTCACCTTCAGCGGCGACAAATTGCTGGGCGGCCCGCAGTGCGGCGTCATCGTCGGGCGCGCCGACCTGATCGCGCAAATCAAGCGCAACCCGCTGAAACGCGCCTTGCGCGTGGGCAAGCTGACCCTGGCGGCCCTGGCCCCCGTGCTGCAGCTGTACCGCGCGCCGGACTTGCTGGCCGAGCGCCTGACTTCCTTGCGCCTGCTGACGCGGCCCGCCGCCGCCATGCGCGCGCAGGCGCAAACCCTGCTGCCGCTGCTGCAGGGCGCGCTGGGCGCCGCCTACGTGGTGACGGCCGAAGCGGTGACCAGCCAGATCGGCAGCGGCGCCTTGCCCGTCGACCAGCTGCCCAGCTTTGGCCTGGCCATCCGCAGCGCGTCTGCTACGCGCCTGAGCAATCCATTGGGCACGCTGGAGCAGCGCCTGCGCGCCTTGCCGCGCCCCGTGATCGGGCGCATCGGGCAAGACACTTTATGGCTGGACCTGCGCTGCCTGGAAGCGGCGCACGAAACGGCCTTCATTGCGCAACTGGCCGGGTTGTCCGCATGATCGTCGGCACCGCAGGCCATATCGACCATGGCAAGACGACCCTCACGCGCGCGCTGACGGGCGTGCACACGGACCGCCTCAAGGAAGAGCAGGCGCGCGGCATCTCGATTGAACTGGGCTACGCCTACCTGCCGCTGGCAGATGGCACGGTGCTGGGCGTGATCGACGTGCCGGGCCACGAAAAATTCATCCGCACCATGGCCTCCGGCGTGACGGGCATCGACTTCGCCCTGCTCGTGGTGGCGGCCGACGATGGCGTCATGCCGCAGACGCACGAGCACCTGGCGATTCTGCGGCTGCTGGGCGTGACGCGCGGCGCCGTGGCGCTGACCAAGGTCGACCGCGCCGACGCGGCCAGGGTGGCGCAGGTGGAGGCGGACATCGAGGCGCTGCTGGCCGGCACGCCGCTGGCCGGCAGCCCGATTTTCCCCACGGCCGCCAGCCGCGACAGCGATCCCGGCGTGGCGGCCCTGCTGGCGCACCTGACGCAGGTGGCGCGCACCCTGCCGCGGCGCGACGAGCGCCGGCTGTTCCGCCTGGGCGTGGACCGCGTGTTCACCCTGTCGGGGCAGGGCACCGTCGTCACGGGCACGGCGCTGGCCGGCATGGCCACGGTGGGCGACAGCCTGCAGCTGGCGCCCGGCGGCGTGGATGCGCGCGTGCGCAGCATCCATGCGCAGAACCGCGCGTCCGGGACGGGCATGGCGGGCCAGCGCCTGGCGCTGAACCTGGCCGGCATCGACCGCGCACGCATCGAGCGGGGCAACTGGATCGTCGCGCCCGAGCTGGCGCAGTGTTCCGAGCGCGTCGACGTGGAACTGACCCTGCTGCCCGACGCCGGCGTGCAATTGAAGGCCTGGTCGCCGCTGCATGTGCACCTGGGCGCGGCGCACCAGCTGGCGCGCGCCGTCATGCTCGATGGCGAGACCTTGGGGCCGGGGCAGACGGGCAGGGTGCAGCTGGTGTTCGACGCTCCCATGCATGCGGTGCCGGGCGACCGCTTCGTCGTGCGCAATGCGCAAGCGACGCAGACGGTGGGCGGCGGCATGGTGCTTGATCCGTTCGGCCCCGCGCGCAAGCGGCGCAGCCCGGCGCGCCTGGCGTGGCTGGACGCGCTGGCCGCGTTTGTCGCGCACGGCGACATCGGCGCCTTGCTGGCGCAAAGTCCGCTGGGCATGCGCGAGTCGCTGCTGGTGCG
>NZ_NEGZ01000061.1 GCF_002127585.1 Janthinobacterium sp. GW458P | reverse complement strand
CGCGGGCTGGCGGCAAATGGCCAGCACGGCCATGCTGTGCGCGCTGACGGGAATCATGGCGGCCAGCGGCTGGCCGGCACACGGCGGCGCCGCCGCGCCGCCCAGCACCTGGCCGGCCGGCTCGTCGCCGTAGAGGGTGAGAGTGGCGCCGGCGGCGCCGAAGACGCGGGCGATGTCGCAGCACACAGCCGGCCAGCAAGAGTCATCGCCGGCCGCGTCGAGCAGCTTTCCGATCAGTTCGCCCCAAACACGCTGGGCCTGGCCTGGCGCCGTCATGTCGTTCCCATACTCTGGTTGCACAGTATCGCCTGGCGTGCCGGTGCGTGACTGGGTAAGGACTGCGGCGCAACGGGGGCCGGCCGCCTTTGTGTGGGACGGACCTGCCGCTGCCATCTGGCCTGGGCAACTATCAAGATAGTACAAACACCGTGCCACCGCAATGCGGCGCTGGCGGCATGGCGCTGCCGATGCAATCGCGCTCCCCCTTTAAAAATTCCCAGATATAATAAAAATATTGTTAAAAATATAAACCCGGTATGGGACGGGAGTCGCATGTCATTCATTTGTCGAAAGTATGTATGCAGCCATGCCAGCAGTACCCGACGAAGCATGCGCGGCCGCGGCGCCGCAATGGCCGCTTGCGCCTGACGCCGCAGACGCTCCCTGCGCTGGCCCTGGCCCTGTGCGCGGCGCTGGCGTGTATCGGCGGCAACACCATTGCGCAGGCTGCCGACAAGCCGCCGCAAGCGGCCGGCGCGGCGCGGCAGGTCAAGGTCAAGCCCGCCGACACGGCCAAGCTGGTCAGCCATCTGCGCCGCGTGATCACCGATGAAACGAATGACACGCCGCCGCGCATCCTCAATGCCTTCGTCGCCACATACCAGCAGCGCGCGCTCGATGCGGGCATCGACGACCTCGACCGGCAGACGCAATATGTGCTGCTGGCCCTGCACACGTCGGGAAAAGCGATGGAACAGCCACAGTTCATTGCCATGATGAAAAATCCGCCCGCCTCGCTGGACGCCTTTTACGACGCCTTGCACGCCTTGCCGACTGCCGTCTGGGAGGCCGGACCGCCGTTGTGGGATGCGCAGGCGGCGAAATAGCACATGGATTGACAGATGCTGCATGGACGGCATCCATGCGCGATGATTGAGGGAACCATATGGCAAGCAGTATTTTTTCGATGAAACGGCTTTTGATCGGTTTCCTGTGTCTTTTCATGGCGGCTTCGTATGCCGGAACGGGCAAGGAAAGCCAGGAGTTGACGGTCAATCTAAGCGGCTACAACCATACCGATCACGGGATAGGCAGTTATGAGGTGACCTTGCAGAATGGCGCCAGTGCGGGGGCGGGCTATCTGGATGCGGGCCAGGGCGGCGGCGGGCATACCTGTTGTCTTTCCCTTCCCCGCCTGTGGCAAGCTGGAATGACGGCAAATATCGTCATGCATACCATCAAGAAAGGCAAGGAGATCCGCGTGGAACAAACCGTGCCAGTGCCGAAGTATGCGGCTGGCGATGCGGGAATGTTCATCGTGCATTTTCTGCGCAATGGCAAATACAAGGTGTTTGTCAGCCGATACCTGCTCGGTCATCGAAAATACCCGCTGTCAGGGAAAGAGGCGCAATTGGAGCCGGGCGTTCCAGTTAAAATTATCTGGGAGTAAAGATCTTGCGGCGCAGAAGTGACATGGCGAGCATGGCGTCGGCAGTTACAGCGTGACACTGGCCGATGGCTCGTCGGCGGGGGCCGGGTATCTTGGTCCCGGCGAGGGCGGCGGTGGAGACACTTGCTGCCTTTCGCTACCGGCGGCATGGAAGCCGGGGATGCGGGCGGCCGTCGTCATGCATACGGTAAAGGACGGCAAGGATGTCCGCGTCGAGCAAAGCGTGGCGGTTCCCCCGTATGCTCGCGCCGATGCCGGCCGGTTCGTCGTGCATTTTCTTCACGATGGCAGCTGCAAGGTCTTCGTGAGCAAATACCCGCTGGGGCATCGGAAATATCCGCTGTCCGGCAAGGAGGCGGAGCTGGAGCCGGGCGTGCCCTTGGAAATCATCTGGCAATAGCGCTGCTATCTTCGCGATGCACGTCGCGCGCCTTCGGCTATCAGGCCTTGCAGGAGCATGCGCGATTTCGCATCCGTGGCGCGCACCTCGTCGATCCGGGCGGGCAACTCGGCCGGGTCAAATTGCTTAATTAACTTGCAATAATCTTCTGTTTCTCGCGGACAGAATTCGAGTTCCAGCAACGCAACGGTTTTCGCTGTCAAGCCACGCCGTTGCACTTCAGAAAGTAACTCGACACCTTGCTTTAACGCCCTGGCGAAACCGCTCTTGATGCGTTTCCCGAAGGGCATGGCAGGGTCTTTTGTCAGTATCAGGACGGCGATGCGCACGGCAGTGGCGTTGCCGTTGCGGCTTTCCAGCGCCACCTGCCTGCACAGCTGCGACAGGCGAAGCCCCGGATGCGCGATGGGCGGGCCTGCTTCGAACTGCTGCAGCTTTTCTCCAAGGAATTCTTCCAGTTCGTCCAGGTTGGCGATAGGTATCATCATCAAGTTTGCTTATTGCAAAGACAGGCCAGGGGCGGTCCCCGCATCATGGCGCAATACTGCCGATCAGCGCCGGGAATTGCGCCATGAAGCCGTCGCGCGCCAGTACGCCGGCAGAAACGTCCTGCGGGTCCGACGCGTCGCGCCGCATCAGGCGGGCGTATGTGTAGGTCTTGCCTTTTTTGGATGCCCACCCGACATACCAGCCAAAACCGGACGCCGCCCCCGTCTTGCCATGTAGTTCCCAGCCAGCAAGCGGTTTGTCCTGCTTCGTCAGCGCCTCGGTCATGGCATAAGCATGTTGCGTCACGTCAAGCTGGCGATTCACCACTTTCCTGAGAAAAATCAGCTGTTCCAGCGGCGAAATGCGCAGCGACGACGAAATCCAGGCCATCGTCAGTCCATCGTGTTCGGCATCGCCGGCAACGTTGGCGTTTCCATATTCAAATTTTCTCGTGTACGCGGCAAAACGCTCTTTGCCCAAGGACCGGGTGAGGTGTTGCGAATACCAGACCACGGAATCCTTCATCCACTTTTGCGGATTCGTTGGATGTTTCCACGATGGGAGCCAATCGACGTATCCAGGCTGATACGGGCGTTCCGGCGTGTACTCGTCTTTCAGAAATCCCGCGTCATAGCCCATCAGGCTGATGGCGATTTTAAAGGTTGATGCAGGCGTCACCTGATTCCGGCAATCGCCACGCTGGAGCACAACTGCACCGCTGCCGGCGTCCGCTATTGCCATGCATATTTCCGCGGCATGCGCCATTGAGAACAGGGAAAACAGACCGATAAAAGCGATGCGATTTTTCATGACACCCATTTAGCCTCCCCAAGTTAAACAATCGATGGTCTGCAGTTGGCCGTTACCGTGCGACTTGAATGGCGCAGTGTAAGAGATTGTTGCTTTCATTGCAAGTTCGCCGGGCGCGCGATGGGCGAGGGACGAAAAAATCCCGAAAAATTGGCACTTTGATAGCGCATGGCGCTATCCGCAGCAATCGGACGCATGGAAAACATATCCATAGGGTAAGCTTCGGGCCTAGGCTATTTCGCAACTCTATCAAAAATACATGACTTCCATAATGATCCCTGACGTCGCCCTGGTCGACAATACCGAACAACGCACGCCGCTGGTGCTGGTGCTGGACTGCTCCGGCAGCATGGCGGGCGAACCCGTCTCCTTGCTGAACGAAGGTCTGGCCTTGCTGGAACAGGAACTCAAGTCCGATGTGATCGCCGCCAAGCGCGTGCGCATCCTCGTGATTCAGTACGGCGCGCACGATGAAGCCGTGGTGGCCAGCAACTGGTGCGACGCCATGGACTTCACGGCGCCCCGTCTGGAAGCGAACGGCACCACGCCGACGGGTGCGGCCGTGGAGCTGGCGCTGGCGGAAATCGAGCAGGAAAAGCAGCGTTTCCGCCAGGCAGGCGTGGCGTACACGCGGCCGTGGCTGTTTTTGATGTCCGACGGCGAACCCACCGATCCCTGGCTGCGCGGCGCCGAGCAGGCGCGCGCGGCCGAGCAGGCCAACAAGGTGGCGATCTTCCCCATTGCCGTGGGCGACAACGCGAATACCGATACCCTGGGGCAGTTTTCCAGCCGGGGCGAGCGGGGCGTGAAGCAGCTGAAAGGCTTGCAGTTCCGCGAACTGTTCCTGTGGCTGAGCGCCAGCATGCAGGTGGTGTCGCAGTCGCGTCCCGGCGCGCAGGCGCAGCTGGCCTCGACGGACGGCTGGTCTGTCGTGAATACGTGAAGGCCCGCTGATCCATGACTGCGGTACACAATACCTGGCGCGTGTTCGGCGCCTCCGTCACGGGCAAGGCGCACCTGGATAAGGACATCGCTTGCCAGGATGCGCATGCGCACGCCGTCGTGAACGACGTTTTGGTGGCCATCGTCTGCGACGGCGCCGGTTCGGCCCGCCTCAGCGAGCAGGGCGCGCAGTTTGTTGCAGAGCAAACCGTGCAGGCGCTGGCCGGACGGCTGGAGCAGGGCGCCACCGTGCGGGATCTGCATGACGGCGCGCTGGCGGGCACCCTGGCGCAGATACGCGCCGCGCTGGACGACATCGCCCGCGCCGCCAACGCCACCCTCGATGACTACGCCTGCACGGTCGTCGGCGTGGTCATGGGGCAAGATACAGGCTTCTTCTTCCACCTGGGCGACGGCCTGGGCGTGGCGCAGCTGCTGGACGGCGGCGAGCTGATCTCGCTGCCCGCCAACGGTGAATACGCCAACGAAACATATTTCATCAGCGGCGCGCGCTGGCGCGAACAGCTGCGCCTGCTTGCGATTCCGCAAGCCGTGCGCGGCGTCGTGCTGATGTCGGACGGCTGCATGCCCTTTGCCATGAGCAAGAACAATGCAGCGCTGTACGCGCCGTTCATGGATGCCGTGCAAGGCTATCTGCGCGCGGTCGACAGCGTGGAACTGGGCAATACGGCGCTGGCGTCCACCCTGGCCGACCCGCGCACGCACCAGATCACGGGCGATGACAAGACCTTGCTGCTGGCCTTGCGCGCATGAGCCGGAAGCAGGGAGTCGCGCCCGGTCTGAGTCCGGGCGGCAAGATATGGCTGGATAAGGTCCGCAGTTTGATCTTGGGCAAACTGATCAAGAGCGGCGGCGCGGGCAGCGTGTATCTGCTGCCCGGCGCGCCCGCGCAGGTGGCCAAGCTGTACCACCCGCACCTGGACCGGGCCGCCAACCGGCGCAAGCTCGAAGCGATGCTGGAATTGTCGCCCGAATTGCCCGACCAGCTCGAAAACGGCAAGCGCTACGTGCAGATCGCCTGGCCGCAAGCGGCCGTGTTCGACGGCCAGGGCGGTTTTGCCGGTTTCGTCATGCCCCTGCTTGACATGGCGCAAACGGCCGAGCTGGAACAGATCATGCAGGAGCGGCAAGCGCGCGCGGCGGGCTTGCCCACGGGACTCGGTCCCAAGCTGACCCTGGCCGCCAACCTGGCCGCCGTCCTCGACGCGCTGCACCAGCAGCAGCATTACGTGGTCGACTTAAAACCCGTGAACCTGCGCTTTTACCGCGATTCGCTGTACATCGCCATGCTCGATTGCGACGGTTTCAGCATCCAGGGCCATGCGGAGCGTTTTCCTGCCGAGCAATTCACGGCCGACTACCTGGCGCCGGAATTCCAGCGCAAGGGCATGCCGGCGGGCACGGAAATGGCGCAAGACCGCTTTGCCCTGGCCGTCGTCATCTTCCAGTTGCTGAACTTCGGCATCCACCCGTACAGCGGGCGTCCCGGCAATGCGCAGGTGGCCACCGATATTCCCGGCCGCATCCGCGACGGTTATTATGCGTATGGCGTGAAGCGCCACAAGCTGCTGGCGCCGAACGCCACCAGCGGCCACGCGCTGATGCCGCCCGAACTGCGCGCCATGTTCGACCGCGCATTTTCCCAGTCGCCAAACGCCCAGCGGCCCTCGGCGGCCGACTGGGCGCAGTTGCTGCGCGGCTATGCGCAGCGCAGCGGCGGCAAGCTGACAATTTGCGCCGTCAATCCGGAACACCAGCATTTTGCGGGCCAGGGCTGCGCGGCCTGCGCGCGCGACAAGGTCATCGGCGCGGCCGCGCAAGCCTCGGCTCAGGCTGCGGCGCAGGCAAGGCAGGCGGCGCCGCAGCGTTCGCGCGCCTTGCCTGGCAAGCCGGCCCCGGCCCCGCAAGGGCAGTCCGCCGTGTCGGATACGGCCTGGGTGGTCATCATCATCCTGATCGTGTTCTTCGTGATCGGCTTTGCGATCTGGACCGCCGTACCGGACGATGCGGAAAAGAAAACTGAGCAGCAAGCCACGACGGTACCCATAGCCGGGCTGGAACAGCTGGAATGGCATGCGCGCAAGGCCGGTGCATTGCAGCAGTCGGACGTGCGGCGCGCCGTGCGCAGCCTGTCGCAAGCCATGGGCAAGGGCGACGATGCCGCCGTCGCGCGGGGCTTGCAACTGTTGTACCGCAGTGAGCGGGAAAAATCGTCGGGCTACAGCGGTGACCTGGCGCGCACGCGCTTGCGCACCTCGATGATGGAAAGCATGGGCTGGCTGCCCGGCTATCAGTCCAGCTTGTCCGATACCTATCTCGACTTGCTGCAAGCCGATCCGCGCGACCACCTGGCTGCGGCGGCGCTGGCGCGCACGCACCTGAGCCTGAACGAGCCGCAAGCGGCGCGCCAATACTTCGAGCAAGCCGTGTGGGCCCGTCCGACCGATGGCGTGGCCTGGCTCGGCATCGCAGCCACGGCGCTGCTGCGCGGCGGTGGCGGCGAGCAGGATGCCGCCAACCTGGTGGCGCTGGCGCAAGTGACGGCGCAGCGCCATGCGGCGCAGAATGCCATGCCGGCCGCAGAAGGCGAAGCCGCCGACAACGGCGCCGAGCGCACGGCCGGCCGCATGGAGCGCGCGGCCAACATGCTGCGCCTGGCCCAGCCGGGTGCCTATCCGAAACGCTGGGACAAGGCGCTGGCCGACGGTGCCGTGCTGGCAAAGAAGCTCGCAGCCTTGCCGGCGCCGCCAGACCAGGGCGCCAGCGTGCAGCGCGACAGCATGGCCACCGTCGCCTACCGCGTGTTGAGTGAGGCGCAGGCCAGCGGCGAAAGCCGCCTGACCTTGTCCATCGCTGCCGATGGCAGCCTGACCGCTGCGCGGGCCGAGCAGTTCATGGAGCCCATGCTCAACAAGGTCATCCTGGATAGCCTGAAGAGCTGGACTTTCAACCCGTCCGTGAAAAATGGACAATTCCAGGACGGCAAGGTTGACGTGCTGGTGCGCTACCGCAATGGCCGTGCCAGTTTCGTGCCGGCCGGCGTGGCCGCCACGACGGAAAATTAAAGGAATGGCATGAAAATCAAGACCCTATGCGTGCTGCTTGGCGCTTCCCTGTTGTACTCGGGTATGGCGCAGGCGGACATCGTGCAGCGCCAGGTGCTGGCAAGCATGGCCGGCGAACCCGACAGCGAAGGCGGCGATGTGTTCACTATCGCGGGCACGACGGCCTGCGGCGGCAAGCAGATACGCATGGATGCGCGTTCGGTGAATCTGGACGAAGCGCCTTACGAGGCGCTGAAGGCCGAACTGGCCGACCACATCCGCAGCAAGACGCCCATGCTCGTCACCGTGAAAAACTGCCCCGAGGATGCGAGCGTGCCCATCGTGCGCCAGATCGCCGCCTGCACGCCAGCCGCCTGCGCCGATGGCCGGGCGCGGCTGTACCTGCACAAAGGTTTCTACCCCATCGAACAGGAAAACGCACCGAATGTGCTGCTGTTGCCCTTGCCGAAAGGCAAGCTGCCAGGCACGTGGAAGGTGGAGATTGTCAGCGTCGCCGGCCACAAGCTGCGCCTGTCCGGCCAGGTCAACCGCGCCGATTATGCCTCCGGCGAACTGGTGGGCGGCTATGTCACGTATTACCCGAATGGCAAGATCGAGAAACAGGTGGCGCAGGATGGGCAGGGGCGTCAGGACGGTGTTACCAGCCAGTATTTTGCGGATGGCACCCTGGAAAAGCGCGGCAACTGGCGCCACGGCTTGCCTGAAGGCGAACACCAGTTGTATCACGCCACGGGCAAGCTGCGCGAAACGAGCAGCTACCGCGATGGCAAGCAGCTGGACGGCCCCAAGCAGATCTCGGCTGAAAATGGCAAGCCGAGCACGAGTTATGTACTGCGCGGCGGCAAGATCGAAGGCGAGATGCTCACGTATTTCCCTGATGGAAGTATTTCCAGCCGCTCCGCAATGAAGGAGGGGAAATACAATGGTTTGACGACAAACTATCACCCTGATGGCGCCGTGCGCGGCACAATGACCTTGCGCAATGACTTGCCCACGGGCGAGGCGCTGGAATTCTATCCGGACGGTAAGGTGCAAAGCCGCCAGCAGTATGCCGACGATGGCGGCTTGCTGAGCCTGCAGCGCTACAGTCCGCAGGGCGTGCTGGTGCTGGAACGACGCTGGGATGCGCAATGGCGCGAGCAGGGCACGTCGCGCTCGTGGTACGAAAGCGGCAAGCCCGAGCAATCGATCGAGTACGTGAATGACCGGCGCGACGGCTGGAGCCGCAGCTGGCACGAGGATGGCAGCCTGAAAAGCGAATGCCAGTATGTGGCCGGCAAGGCCCAGGGCGGGTGCGGCGAGGCGCCGCCAGCGCCGGAACTGCAGCGCAAGGAGCAGGCATGGCGCGCCTTGTGAAGCACGTGCTTGGCGCCATGCTGCTGTTGCCGGTGCTGGCCCAGGCTGAGATCGTGCAGCGGCAAGTGGTCAGCGCGATCCAGGCCGAGCCAGGCAAGGGCGGCGGCGACGTGCTGACCCTGGCCGGCGACAGCGGCTGCGGCGGGCGCCAGGTGCGCATGGATGCCCGCTCGGTCGGGCTGGATGCGGCGCAATACGCGGCCATGAAGCAGCAGCTGGCGCCGTTGATACGCGAGGCGACGCCCTTGCTGATGCGCATCAGATCGTGTCCGGCACCCGGCGCAGCGCTCGCCATGCCCGAAGTCAGCAAGCTGGGCGGCTGCGAGCCGCAAGCGTGTGCCGATGGCAAGGCGCGGCTCTACCTGAACCACAACCTGTCGCGCGGCGAAGTGATGGAAGAGGCACGCTATGCGCTGATCCTGCCGTTGCCGCCCGACAAGCTGCCCGGCACCTGGCAAGTCGAGATCTATCACGTGCGCGAAGGCGAGCCGAAGCGGCTGACGGGCCAGGTCGACGCCCCCGATTACCTGCGCGGCAAGCTGGTGGGCAATTACAGCATGTATTACCCGCATGGACAGCTGGAAATGCAGGTGGAGCAGGACGGGCGCGGCGTGCAAGAGGGCATGCAGACCCGCTATTATCCGGACGGCCAGATTTCCATGCGCGGCACGTGGCGCAATGGCGTGCAGGAGGGCGAGGAGCAGACTTATCACCAGAGTGGCAAGCTGATCGAGTCACGCACCTACCGCAACGGCGCCCGCGCCGACGGTGTGGTGGAAACGTTCGATGAAAACGGCAAGCTGCGCACGCGCATGACGCGGATCAAGGGCGAGACGGACGGCGAGCTGCTGCTGTTCTATCCCGACGGCACCGTGGAAAGCCGCAGCCAGCATGTGAATGGCATCATGACGGGCCCCAGCACCGGCTATTTCCCGGATGGCAAGGTACGCAGCACGGCAAGCTATGTGGACGGCAAGCCCGCCGGCGACAGCGTCGAATATTATCCGGACGGCAAGGTCGCCAGCAAGCGCACGCACAGCGGCCACTACGTATTGCGCAGCGAACAGCGCTTCAGCCGGGCCGGCGTATGGCTCGTGGACAAACGCTGGAATGCGGGCGGACGCGAGGAGGGCGCATTGCGCTCATGGTATGCCGATGGCAAGCCGAGGCAGCTGATCGAATACGTCGATGGCGAACGCCAGGGCTGGACGCGGCATTGGAACGAAGATGGCAGCCTGGAAAGCGAGTGCCGCTATGTGGCGGACGAGCCGCAGGGGGAGTGCACGGGTGCGTCTGCCAAGTTTTCCTATACGGAGGATGGCATCGAGCCGCTGACGCCGGAATCGTGAACGGGGCAAGTCATTGCCGTTCGATCAGTGATGCGTGGCCAGCCTTTTTGCCAGGCATGTACAGGTATCGGAAATGACGCCCCAAAGCAGTCGGCCGTCGCGTCAAGAATCGATCTGTTCAATTACTAAATCCGTGCACGCGGCCAGTTGCGCCTTAATAAGAGCACTCAAATCAACGTTCACGCCCACATCTTTAACATGTGCAAGCGAACCGATTATCAGTTGAAAACAATCGTCGGGGACGTCCCTCGTATCGAACTCTGGAAGGGGCGGCGCCAACAAGGCAAGTTCGAGTCCGAGTGCAAAGGCAAGGTAGGCCGGATATTCCTCGTATTTTCCGCCTTGATCATGGCAAAAGCTGATTCCGAGTGCCTCGCCCAACACGGCAACGGTCGCTTCGAATGATAGCGTAGGGCGGATGCTTAAGCATCCGGTGAAATTGCTTCCCTTTTGATATAGGTCCATAAGCTCATAAGGAAAAATTTGAGGTTCTATGCGGCAACGGGCAAAGGCTTTGAATGGCAGCTTCTGGCCGGAGGCTGCCTACATTTACAAGCGTCCGTCGTTAGAACCATGGATCGACGTACCCGGAAGCAGAAGCCTTGCTTCCCTCAAGGGCGCAGCAAACCGAAACACGGCGCCAGACGTTGACAGCACCAACACCAAGCCGCCCTTGGTTACTATTTGATCAAATGGATTGGATTGATCCGAAACAAACGTCCAAACAGGTTCATGATTTTGCAGCGATTCCAAAACGACTACGCCGATTGAGCCGTGTTCCGCAGCCTCGCCGCACTTGACGATGTATTGTCCGCCATACAGCTCTTCTTGCGCCAGAATCGCGACATTGAGCCAACCGCCAAGTTCCTGTTTTTCACGTACTCTGGCCATTCTGGTTTCTTGCACGTCGTAGATATCACCATTGCCGCACAGGAGGCCATTGTGGCTTCGCACCTCCTGGTTCTTCCACTTTGTTGCCATCACTGTCATTGATTCCATATGTAGGCATGGGCGACTGCATGCCCTGAATTAAACAAGCTCGATTCTATCGAGCGGCTGCTTTTGCAGCAGTTAGCCTCGCTGAAAGTAGCCCGGGAAAATTCGACGCAAAATCGACTTGAGTTCAGAATCGTTGCAGACGATTGTGTTCTTGCCCGTAAAGGCAGGCAAGAAGCAGCGCATGCCTGTTCAACGTCCGCTTGTGACCGCTTGAAGCCACCTCAAATTCCATAGCTGTTCCGGGCAGCGGCCTCAAGCGCAGCCTGCGGCAAGCCTGCTTGCCGCCAGAATTCAAAAAAATACTCCAATGTTTCGGCAGTAGCGCCACTATCCATCGGATGCAAGACGCATATGGCCGTTCTGATTTTCAAGACGTCCGGCGCGTCCGATTGGTCACGCCCTTCAATTGCTCGCCAGAGACGTACACGCTCAGCGATGACTTCCTCAGCCGTCGCCGCACCGGTCATGTATCGATACGCCACCGCTGCCGCTGACCTGGCAAGCGCAGGCAATTGCTCAGTCACTCTGCCGATAGCGTCAATCATGAAGCGCTGAGCTGAAGTTTGTTCTGCAGGATCATCCAGGTCCACCGCAGATGCAATGGCATCAAAAAGTTTCTTATTCAACATGTGCATTAGTTTCGGTGACTGCGCGATGCCTGCAGCAGGGCCGCCTGTGGCAAATGGCGTGCCCCCAGACCTTGCATGGTTTCCAGGATGGAAGGGCCTGGTGGCTTAGCGGTGCGGCGGCGTCAGCACGCTGGCGATGGCCTTCGGCAAGGTTTCCGGATAGTCTCGGCTGAAGTGCAGGCCGCGGCTTTCGCGGCGCGACAGGGCGCTGTTGACGATCATCGAGGCTACGTCGACGAGGTTGCGCAATTCCAGTAAATCGTGCGTGATACGGAAGTTGCGGTAGTACTCGTCGATTTCTTCCTTCAGCAGGGCGATGCGGTGCTGGGCCCGCTCCAGGCGCTTGGTCGTGCGCACGATGCCCACGTAATTCCACATGAAGCGGCGCAGTTCGTCCCAGTTGTGGGAAATCACCACCTCTTCGTCGGCATCGGTGACGCGGCTTTCATCCCAGTCGGGCAAATACGGCGTGCCCAGCTTTTCCTTGCTTTCGATATCCTGCGCGCAGGCGCGGCCGATGACTATGCATTCGAGCAAGGAATTGCTCGCCAGGCGATTCGCGCCATGCAGGCCCGTGCACGCCGTCTCGCCCACGGCGTACAGACCGGGCAGGTCGGCGCGGCCGGCCAGGTCCGTCACGACGCCGCCGCAGGTGTAGTGGGCGGCCGGCACGATGGGAATCGGCTGCTTGGTGATGTCGATGCCCAGTTCCAGGCAGCGCGCGTAAATCGTGGGGAAGTGTTCGATGAGGAAGTCGGCCGGCTTGTGGCTGATGTCCAGGTGCACGTAATCGAGGCCGCGCTTCTTGATCTCGAAGTCGATGGCGCGCGCCACCACGTCGCGCGGCGCCAGCTCGGCCCGCTCGTCGTGGGCCAGCATGAAGCGCGTGCCGGCGGCCGCGCCCGCTTCGGGCGGCAGTTTCAGCAAGCCGCCTTCGCCACGGATGGCTTCCGTGATCAGGAACGACTTCGCGTACGGGTGGTACAGGCAGGTGGGGTGGAACTGGATGAATTCCATGTTCGACACGCGGCAGCCGGCGCGCCAGGCCATGGCGATGCCGTCGCCGCTGGCCGTGTCGGGATTGGTTGTATATAAATACACTTTGCCGGCGCCGCCCGTGGCCAGCACGGTGTGCTCGGCGGCAAAGGTCAGCACCTTGCCCGTTTGCTCATCCTGTACATACAGGCCGTGGCAATGGGGCTGGGCGTTGCGCTGGGCCGGTTTCATGCCCAGCTTGTCGGACGTGATCAGGTCGATGGCGCAATGGTGTTCAAACAGGCTGATGTTCGGGTGCGAGCGCACCTTTTCTTCCAGCGTCACCTGCACGGCGTGGCCCGTGGCGTCGGCCGCGTGGATGATGCGGCGCTGGCTGTGGCCGCCTTCGCGGGTCAGGTGGAAACCCAGCTCGGCCGTGGCGTCGCGCGTAAACGGCACGCCTTGCTCGATCAGCCATTCGATGGCTTCGCGGCCGTGCTCGACGATGTAGCGCGTGGCGCTCTCGTCGCACAGGCCGCCCCCGGCCACCAGGGTGTCTTCGATGTGCTGCTGGTGGCTGTCGCCCGAGTCCAGCACGGCCGCGATGCCCCCCTGCGCCCAGTTGCTGGCGCCGTCGAGCAGCGCGCGTTTGGAAATGATCGCGACGGTGCGCGTCTCAGCTAAATGCAGTGCAACCGATAAACCCGCCAGGCCACTGCCGACAATCGCTACATCAAATTTCATGACATTTATCTCTTTTAGGGGATGCATACTATATTCCATTTCCCCTGATTCGGTAATGTGTTGAGATAAATTCTACCGGCGAAAGATAGCCGGGCCCGTAGCTTGTTGCGTATCAATGCCTGCGCGGAACAGTCCGCCATGATGGCTGGACCGGAACCATGCCGCCGTGCGTCGGCGCGGCAGGCGCCGGCCGCTTCTTGCCGCAGGGGGAACCATGATCCGCATCTTCAGCCATTACGTCTCGAAAACAGCGTTTATCCTGCTGTTGCTGGAAATCCTGATCCTGCTGCTGTCGGCCACATTGACATCGCTGTTGTGGCTGGCGGACGGCAGCCGCCTCGTGCGCGCGGGCGAGGTCTATCTGTCGTCCACGATCTTCGCGCTCGTCATCGTCCTGAGCATGAGCACCCTGGGCATGTACCAGCACCGCTCGCGCGACGACATCCGCAACACCTTGCTGCGCATCCTGCCGTCGTTCGCCCTGGGCTTTGCCGTGCTCAGCGTGCTGATACGCTTCATACCCGCGCTGCAGTTCGGCCGCGGCAGCGTGCTCGTCTTCGGGCTGGGGGCCATCGGCGTGCTGCTGGCCCGTCTCGTCGTGTTCAAGTCTTCGCAGTCGGCGCTGATGGAAGGGCGGCTGATCCTGGTGGGCGGCGGGGCGCTGGCGCGTGAATGCATGGACTTGGCGGCCAGCAAGATCGGCTTCCACCAGTTCACCGTGGTCGGTTGCATCGCCGTGGCCGGCGAGCAATGCTGCGTGCCGGCCTCGGCAATGTTGCCGACGGAACCGTCGCTGCTGGCCATGGCCCAGCGCCACGATGCGCACGAGATCGTCGTGTCCGTCAGCGACCGGCGCAATGGCGCGTTTCCAGTCAAGCAACTATTGGAATGCGCGCTGGGCGGCGTGAAAGTGATCGACGCGGCCACGTTCTTCGAGCGCGAAGCGTGCCAGATCCGCATCGACTCCTTGCAGCCGAGCTATCTGATCTACGGCGGCGGCTTCGATCAGAGCTTTTTCCGCGCCGCCTCGAAGCGCCTGTTCGACCTGGCCGCCAGCGGCATCATCTGCCTGGCGGCGCTGCCCGTGATGCTGGCGACAGCCGTGTGCATCCGCCTGGAAGACGGCGGTCCCGTGTTTTACCAGCAGGAACGGGTGGGGCGCGACGGCTTGCCCTTCCGCGTGCTGAAATTTCGCAGCATGCGCTGCGACGCCGAGCGCGAGGGCACGCCCGTGTGGGCGCAGGCCGACGATGCGCGCATCACGCGGGTGGGTCGCCTCATCCGCAAGCTGCGCATCGACGAGCTGCCGCAGGTGCTCAATGTGTTTCGCGGCGAGATGAGTTTCGTCGGCCCCCGTCCCGAGCGCGCCTACTTTGTCGAGCAGCTGAAGGAACAGGTGCCGTACTACAACATCCGCCACAGCATCAAGCCCGGCATCACTGGCCTGGCCCAGGTGCGCTATCAGTATGGCGCTTCCGTCGATGACGCCGTGAAGAAGCTGCAATACGATTTGTATTATGTGAAAAACAACAGCCTGTTCCTCGACTTGCTGATCCTGCTCGACACGGTACAGGTGGTGCTGTTTGGCAAGGGCAGCCGATGATGCGGGCGCAGCCGGCCTGGCTGGCGGCGGCCGACGCGGCGGCGCTCAGCCACGGGCTGGCGTCGCTGGCCTTCTTCGTGCTGGCGCTGCTGCTCATCAGCAACTGGCGCGCGCGGCAGAACGCGCGGGCGCTGCTGGCCGCCTGCCTGGCGACGGGCGCATGGGCGACGGGCACGGTGGTGCTGGTGCTGCTGGGGCGGCGCATTTCGCTGGCCGGCGACGCGCTGGAAATGCTGCGCACGGGCGCCTGGCTGGTGTTCCTGCTGCTGCTGATCGCGCCGTCGCGGCCCCGCTTGCGTCTCGTGCTGGCCGGCATCGTCCTCACGGCGCTGGCGCCCGGCCTGTCCGCGCTGGCCTCGGCGTGGCTGGCGTTGCCTTTGCCGGCGCGCATCATCGCCAGCGTCAGCCGTTTGCTGCTGGCCGTGCTGGGCATGCTGCTGGTGGAACAGTGGTACCGCAACACGCCGCCCTTGCAGCGCTGGGGCGTCAAGTTTGCCTGCCTGGGCGTGGGCGGCCTGTTTGCCTATGATTTTTACCTGTACAGCGACGCCTTGTTGTTTCGCGCCATCAATGACGACATCTGGGCCGCGCGCGGCATCGTCGACGCCTTGTGCGCGCCGCTGCTGGCCATCTCGGCCGCCCGCAACCCGGCCTGGGCGCTGGGCCTGTCCGTCTCGCGCCAGGTGATGTACCGCTCGGCCGCCTTGCTCGGCTCGGCCATCTATCTGCTGGCCATGGCGGCCAGCGCCTATTATCTGCGCTATTTCGGCGGCACCTGGGGCGCGCTGATGCAGATGGCCTACCTGGGCGGCGCGGCCCTGCTGCTGGCCGGCGTGCTGTTTTCCGGCAGCCTGCGCGCCAAGCTCAAGGTCAGCATCAACAAGCATTTCTATAACGCCATCTTCGATTACCGCGAGGAATGGCTGCGCTTTACGCGCGCGCTGTCGGAAGACGGCCCGGCGCTGGGCGAGCGCACGATACAGGCCATGGCGCAACTGGTGGAAAGCCCGGCCGGCGCCCTGTGGATTTTGCGCGAAGGGGGCCAGTTCGCGGCTGCCGCCAGCTGGAACTGGCCGCCGTCCGCCTGGAGCGAGCCGGCGTCCGGTCCCCTGTGCCAGTTCCTGGAAGCACGGCAGTGGGTGATCGACGTGCCCGACTGCCGGCAGAATCCGCGCCGGTACGGCGGCCTGGTCCTGCCGCCCGCGCTGCTGGCCTTGCCCCAGGCGTGGCTGCTGGTGCCGCTGATGCTGCACGGCCAGCTGTTCGCCTTTGTCGCGCTGGCGCGGCCCCGCACGCCCATCGGCCTGAACTGGGAAATCCGCGACGTGCTGAAAATTGCCGGCAGCCAGGCCGCCGGCTACCTGGCGCACCGCGAGTCGCTCGACTCCCTGATGGTGTCGCGCCAGTTCGAATCGTTCAACCGCATGTCCACTTTCATCGTGCACGACCTGAAAAACCTGGTGTTTCAATTATCTCTATTACTGAGCAATGCGGAAAAGCACCGCGCCAATCCCGCTTTCCAGGAAGACATGCTGCGTACCCTCGATCATTCCGTGCAGAAAATGAAGACCCTGCTGCAAAAGCTGGCCCACGGCGAGGCGGCCGAGGCGCCCGCGCCGCTGCGCCTGGACGGCTTGCTGCGCCAGGCCGTGGCGGCCAAGGCCAGCCTGGCGCCGGCGCCGCGGCTGGAAATCGTCGATGCCGGCCTGACGGTGCTGGCCCACCGCGCGCGCCTCGAACGCGTGCTCGGCCATCTGATCCAGAACGCCATCGAGGCGACGGCCAGCGACGGCACGGTGGACGTGCGGCTGCGGCGCGAGCATCGCACGGCCGTCGTCGAACTCGACGATACGGGGCAGGGCATGAGCGAGCAGTTCATCCGCGAGCGCCTGTTCAAGCCGTTCGATACGACGAAGACGGCCGGCATGGGCATCGGCGTGTTTGAAAGCCGCGAATACATCCGCGAAGTGGGCGGCAGTCTGGAAGTGCGCAGCGCACCGCGCGTCGGCACGACGTTCCGCGTGGTCTTGCCGCTGCATGCCGCATGAACAGAAAGGAAGAGCATGGGCAAGCAAAAACTGCTGGTCATCGAAGACGATCCCGGCCTGCAAAAGCAGCTGCACTGGAGTTTTGACGGCTACGAGGTGCTGCTGGCGGGCGAGCGCGAGGCGGCGCTGGCGCTGGTGCGGCGCCACCAGCCGGCCGTCGTGACGATGGACCTGGGCTTGCCGCCGGACCCGGACGGCGCCACGGAGGGGCTGGCCACCCTGCAGCAGATCCTCGCGCTGGCGCCGGACACGAAAGTCATCATCCTGTCGGGCAACCAGGAGCGCGCGCATGCCTTGAAAGCCATCGCGCTGGGCGCCTACGATTTCCACCAGAAACCGTTCGACGCCGACATGCTGGGCCTGGTCATCGCCCGCGCCTTCTACCTGCACGCCATGCAGCAGGAAAACCGCCGCATGCTGCAGACGCAGGCCGATTCGCCGCTGGCCGGCATCGTCAGCCGCGACCCCGGCATGCTGAAACTGTGCCGCAGCGTGGAAAAAGTGGCGCCTTCGTCGGCCAGCGTGATGCTGCTGGGCGACTCGGGCAGCGGCAAGGAGCTGATCGCGCGGGGCCTGCATGCGCTGTCGAGCCGCCACGCCCAGCGTTTCGTCGCCATCAATTGCGCGGCCATCCCCGAAAACCTGCTGGAGAGCGAACTCTTCGGCTATGAACGGGGCGCGTTTACGGGCGCGGCGCGGCAGACCCTGGGCAAGATCGAGCTGGCCCACGGCGGCACCTTCTTTCTCGATGAAATCGGCGACATGCCGCTGGCGCTGCAGGCGAAATTGCTGCGCTTTCTGCAGGAAAGGGTCATCGAGCGCGTCGGCGGGCGGGGCGAGATCGCCGTCGACGTGCGCATCGTCTGCGCCACGCACCAGGATTTGAAGGTGCTGGCCGGGCAGGGGCGTTTCCGCGAAGACCTGTATTACCGCCTCAGCGAAATCGTGCTGCGCATCCCGCCGCTGCGCGAGCGGGCCGGCGACGCGGCCTTGCTGGCCCACCATTTCAAGAACAAGTTCTGCGCCGGCGAAGGGCGGGGCAGCCTGCATTTCAGCGCCGGCGCGCTGCAGCTGATCGAAAGCCATGACTGGCCCGGCAACGTGCGCGAAGTGGAAAACTGCATCAAGCGGGCCGTCATCATGTGCGACGGGCCGCAGATCGCCGCCGACGACCTGGGCTTGCCCGCCAGCGCACAGGCGGCGCCCGTGGACGCATCCATCAACCTGCGCCAGGCCCGCGAAGCGGCCGAATACAAGGTCATGGTGCGGGCGCTGGCGCGCGCCGACGGCAATATCGCCCGCGCGGCCGAACTGCTGGGCGTGAGCCGGCCCACCCTGTACGACCTGATGGGACACCACGGCATCAAATAGCGTCCGTGCACTGATGTGTATCAAATATCAAGATTGTGTAAGGCGTCGCACATACGCTGGCGCCGCTCCGGTGCATCCTAGCCTCATCAACAACGAGGAGGCGTCATGAATGCGATCAATTTACTGCTGAAGGACCACAAGGCCGTCAAGGCCCTGTTTGCGCAATACGAGAACCTGAGCGACCGCTCCTTGGCAACGAAGAAAAAGCTGGCCGACCAGATCTGCCAGGAACTGACCGTGCACACGCAGCTGGAGGAGGAAATCTTCTATCCGGCCGTGCGCCGTCCCATCCGCGACGCCGACCTGATGGATGAGGCCCTCGTCGAACACGCGAGCGCCAAGGAACTGATCGCGCAAATCGAAGCGATGGACCCTGCCGACGACCTGTACGACGCCAAGGTCAAGGTCCTGTCCGAGCAGATCGAGCACCACGTGGGCGAAGAAGAGGGGGACATGTTTCCCAAGGTGCGACAGGCTGGCGTCGACCTCGAGGCGCTGGGCCGGGAAATGGCCGCGCGCAAGGAACAGCTGACGGGCGTCGCCGCCTGAAGCGCCAATAAAATCATCAATCAAGGGAGTATTCCATGCAAGCTACGCAATTGTCCGAGTCGGACCTGAATCACCCGGGCGTGTCCTGGGGCGCCGTGCTGGCGGGCGCGGCGGCCGCCGCCGCCCTGTCCTTCATCCTGCTGATCCTCGGCGTGGGACTGGGCCTGTCGTCCGTGTCGCCATGGTCGTTCAACGCCACGGCCATCGGCGTGTCGACCATCGCCTGGCTGGCCTTCATGCAGCTGGCCGCGTCCGGCATCGGCGGCTACATGGCGGGCCGGCTGCGCGTGAAATGGAGCGCCGTGCATACGGATGAGGTGCATTTCCGCGACACGGCGCACGGCTTGCTGGCCTGGGCCGTGGCGACCCTGCTCACCGTAGGCCTGCTGGCCGGCGGCACGCGCGCCGTCCTCAGCGGCGCCATCGATGCGGGCAGCGGCGTGGCCGCTGCCGTTGGCCCGGCCGTAGGGGCGGGCGCAGGTGCTGCAGGTGCAGCCAGCGCCAAGCAAGGCGAGGGCGGCGGCGCCAATCCGCTCGATTATTTCTCGGACATGCTGCTGCGCGCCGCGCCAGCCCCGGCTGCCACGGAGCCGGGCGTCACGCTGGCCGAGCAGCGCATGGAAATCGGCAAGATCTTCGCAAGCAGCCTGTCCACGGGCAGCCTGGCCGCCGATGACCGCGCCTACCTGGGCCAGGTCGTGGCCAGCCGCACGGGCTTGAGCCAGGCCGACGCGGAAGCGCGCGTCGACGCCGTCTACGGGCGCGCCGCCAAGGCCGCCGCCGATGCGAAGGCTGCGGCCCAACAAGCGGCGGAAACGGCGCGCAAGGCCGGCGCCCACACGGCCTTGTGGATGTTCGTTGCCTTGCTGCTGGGGGCTTTCGTTGCCAGCCTGGCCGCCACGTTCGGCGGCCGCCAGCGCGACCATGAGCGCGTGCTGCGCCACGTCACCATCTGAACCCCCACTATCGTTAAGGAGTCTGCCATGCGTTCCATCCTCTTGCTGCTGCTGGGCATACCATTGCCCATCGTCATACTGATCGCCCTGTTCGTGCGTTGACAAGGTAAAACACAGGAACCGGCGCCCGCTGCAAGGCGGGCGCCGGTTTTTGCATGAAAGCGGCCGCGTGTGTAAGATGGCGCCATCTTTCCACCGAGACTATCCATGAACGTGACCGTCCTGCGTCCCTTGCTGAAAACCGCCGCTATCGCCGCCATCGCCTGCTCGATGCTGGCTTCGTGCTCCACCCTGATCGGTCCGCGCGACGTGAATGTGTCGCTGAGCAAGATGCAGCAAGGCCTGGAGCGCCGTTTTCCCATCGACAAGCGCGTGCTGTCCGTGCTGGACGTCAGGCTGACGCATCCGCAGCTGTCGCTGCAGCCCGAGCGCGAACGGGTGGCCCTGAGCGTGGACGCCAGCGTCATGCCGCCGTTCATCCGCCAGACCTGGCGCGGCAGCCTGGCCATGTCGGGCCGCCTCGTGCTCGACGCGCAGCGCAATGCCGTGTACCTGAGCGAGGCGAGCGTGGACAAGGTGAGCATCGACGGAATGGACGAGTCGCAGCAGCGCCAGTTCGCCAAGGTGGCCAGCCTGGTGGCCGATCAGCTCATGCATGAAACGCCCATCTACACCTTCAAGCCCGACGAATTGCGCTATGCGGGCGTGCAATTCGTGCCGACGCAGATCCGGACCACGGGCAATGGCTTGACGGTGACGTTCGAGCCGGTGAAGTAGCTTAGGGCTGGCATGCGGGCGCGGCGATTGGCGTGGCCGTGTTGTTGCGCGGCGTGGCCTCTTCATGGAACAGGTCCGCCAGGTATTCGCACAGGGCATCTGCTTGAATATCGTCCGGAATAATGAAATCGGCGGGGCGGCGCTTGCCTTCCGCGCCCAGGTAGAAGGCGCGCCATGCCCCCGGATTTCCCCGGACGGCGATCAGCGTGCCGAAAATATTGAACCGCAATTCCTGCATCTGGCTGCTCCAGTCTGAGAATGGCTAAATAGAGACGGCAGGCCGGAACCGCCGCCGCATGCGCTCGAACGGCATCGCCGGACGGGGAGAAAGCCGTGAATTTCCCCGGCCTGGCTAGCATATTTATTGTACTATAGTAACATTTACTTATCTTTGGGTGGGCGACGATGCATATCAGCACGGCAGGAATCCGGTCCGGGGCGCTGTCTGGCGCAGAAGGCAATAAAACACCATCGGACAAGGCGCCGGCCACGCAGGCGCCTGCCGCCACGGCCGCCGTGGCGGACGATGTCGTGATCTCGACCCTGGCCGGGCGCTTGTCGGCGGCCGAGAAAGCCACCAGCGCCACCATCCGGGGCTACGACCACGCGACGCTGGGTGCGTGGGTGAATGACAATACCGCCGACATCCTGTATCCGCTGGACGCCGAACACATGGCAGCCGCCGCAAAGCAGGTGCCGCAACCGAACGATGCGGCAGCGGCAAAGTCGGCCGCCGCCGCCACCGCTTATGTCGAGAGAAAGGGCCCCAATCCGTTTGCCGGGCTTTCGCGCGAGCAATTGTCCGCCATTTCGAACGATGACAGCGGGACCTTTACCATCAACGAGCGGCGCGCCGCCTTTATGCAGGCGTATCAGGAAGAAGAGGCCTGGCGCACGCAAGTCGTGGCGCAAGCGATGCATGAATACAATACTACCGGCAAGACGACCAATTTCTTCAAATCCGTGCTGGCGCATTACCATGCATTGCCCCAGCTGGAACAGTCGCAATATCCGGCCAATTATGCGAGCGACCTGGAAGACAAGATCAAGCTCGATTTTAATTATTTCAATCATGCGGCCGGCGATGGCGGGCCGACGCCGGGTTCGCTTGCGGACATGCTGAAAAATCAGGATAAAAAAGGCCTGGATCTGTTTGATCTGCTGATCCGCTGATCTCCGGAATTGTTCAACTGTCATTGTTGCCCGCAGGCAGGCCGACTATAATCCGGCCTCTCATGGCTGGACGCAGCATGTGCTCCAGCATGCAATTAAAACAATTAAGGGACTCTTCGTGAAACGTTCACTCATCAGCGCCGCCTGCTGCGCCTTGCTCGCCTTATCCTCGCCCTCGCTGTACGCCCAGCAAGGCGCACACGCTGCTGCGCCAGTCTCCGGCATCGACCTGAAAACCCTGGACCCGGCCGTCAGCCCCAAGGATGATTTCTATGGCTACGTCAACGGCGTATGGACCCGCAATACGCAAATCCCGGCCGACAAATCCGTCTGGGGCACGTATATCGAATTGCGCGAAATCGCGCAGGGCCAGCTGCGCGGCCTGATCGAGGCGACCGTGAAGAACCCCGGCAAGCCCGGCAGCGAGGCGCACAAGATCGCCGACCTGTACACGAGCTTCATGAACGACAAGGCGCGCAATGCGGCCGGCTTCAAGCCCTTGAAGGCCGAGCTGGCCCGCGTGGCCAGCGTGAAGGACAAGAAGGACTTGCCGGCGTTGTTTGCCTTTATGCAAAGCAACGGCATCCAGACGCCGTTTTCCGCCTATGTGGCGCCCGATGCGCAAGATCCCGAGCGCTACACCGTCAACATCAGCCAGTCCGGCCTGGGCTTGCCCGACCGCGATTACTACCTGAAGGACGACGACGCCAAGCTCAAGGCCGTGCGCGAGCAATACCTCAAGCATATCGAGACCATGCTGGCTTTGAGCGGCGACAAGGCCGCGGCGGCCCATGCGGCGCAGGTCCTCGATATCGAGACGCGCCTTGCGGCAGCGCAATGGACGCGCGTGCAGATGCGCGACCCCGTCAAATCGTACAACCGCGTCGATTTCGACCAGTTCGCCGCACTGGCGCCGGCCTTCGACTGGAAAGCCTACTTTGCCGCTGCCGGCCTGGCCGTCAAGGAAACCTCGGCCGTGGTGCGCCAGCCCAGCTTCCTTGGCGGTTTTGCCGAGACCGTGGCGGCGATTCCGCTGGCATCGTGGAAGAGCTATGCCAGCTGGCGCATCATCGAAAGCTATGCTTCCTACCTCGATAGCGCGACCGTCAAGGAGCGCTTCGCCTTCGAAGGCACGGTGCTGCGCGGCGTGCCGCAAAGCGAACCGCAGTGGCAGCTGGCGCTGCGCTTCACGGATAACGCCATCAGCGACGCCGTCGGCAAGCGCTACGTGGCCATGTATCTGCCGCCGGAAACCAAGCCGCGCGTGATGGCCATGTTCGACAATTTCGTCGCCTCGTTCAAGGACGGCATCGAACAGCTGGACTGGATGGGCCCGGAAACCAAGAAGGAAGCCCAGCTCAAGCTGGCCGCCCTGAAGCCGAAGATCGCCTATCCGGACACCTGGCGCGACTACAGCAGCATGCAGACGCGGCCGAACGACCTGATCGCCAACGTGCGCGCCGCGCGCGCGTGGAGCCGCCAGCAAAACCTGGAGAAGCTGGGCAAACCGGTCGACCGCGACGAATGGTCGATGACGCCGCAAACCGTCAACGCCAGCTACAGCCCGGCCCTGAACGCCATCACGATCCCGGCCGCCATCCTGCAGCCGCCGTTTTTCAACGTGAAAGCGGAAGACGCCGTCAATTACGGCTTGCTGGGCATCACCTTCGGCCATGAGATCAGCCATGCCTTCGACGATTCCGGCAGCCAGTACGACGCCAAGGGGCGTCTGCGCAACTGGTGGACGGCGCAGGACCGCGCCGCCTTCAAGGCGCTGGCCGCCGGGCTGGTCAGGCAATACGGCGCCTACAGCCCCGTGCCGGGCTACCACATCAATGGCGAGCTGACTTTGGGCGAAAACATCGGCGACAATTCCGGCCTGTCGATCACCTACAAGGCGTATCAGCGTTCGCTGGGCGGCAAGCCGTCGCCCGTCATCGACGGCTTGACGGGCGAACAGCGCCTGTACATCGGCTTTGCGCAGAAATGGCGCGCCAAACTGCGTCCGGAAGCGGCCATCGCGCAGATCAAGAGCGACCCCCATTCGCCGGGCGAATTCCGCGCCAAGGGCACGGTCAAAAACCAGCCCGGCTTCTATGAGGCCTTCGACATCAAGCCGGGCGACCCCATGTATCTGCCGCCCGAGCAGCGCGTCATCATGTGGTAAATCAGGTGCTAAACCCGCAGTGCAGTCGCGCACCGCGCCGGGGACTATTCCTTGGCGTGGTTGAGCGTGTAGCGGGGCAGTTCCACCGTCAGGTCTTCCTGGCTGATGCGGGCCTGGCACGACAGGCGCGAGTGGGGCTGCAAGCCCCAGGCCTGGTCGAGCATGTCTTCTTCATTGTCGCCCAGTGCGTTGAGCGAGTCGAAACCGCGCACCACGACGACGTGGCAGGTGGAACAGGCGCCCACCTGGCCGCACGCGTGTTCGATGTCGATCTTGTTGAGCAGCAAGGCGTCGCAAATGCTCATGCTTTCCGGCGCGTCGATGACGGCGCCGTCGGGGGCCAGCTCGGGATGGGGTAATACAGTGATGGTTGGCATACGATAATCTCCTTGAATATCGCTACCTTGAACCTTCCCGCCTGGAGAAGGTCAAGCGAATTTTGCGCCTGACCTGGGACTTGCCGCGGCTACAGCTTCGAGGCCGGATGCTCCGCCAGCGGAACAAATTGGCCGGTCGATTCGTCCAGCGCGTCGAGCGAGCCGTTTTCGATGTCGTACACCCAGCCATGCAGGGTCAGCCGCTTTTGCGTGATGGCCAGGGCCACGGAAGGGTGGGTGCGGATGTTGTTGAGCTGGGCCACGACATTGGCCCGCACCATGCCGTCGATGCGCTCCTGTTCCGTGGCGTGCTCGACGGATTCGTTGATCATGCGCGCCGCATCCGCGTGGCGCAGCCAGCTCTTGACGGCAGGCATGTGCTCGAGGCAGGTGCAGGTGGCGATGGCTTTCATGGCGCCGCAGTCGGAATGGCCGCAAATGACGATGTCCGTCACTTGCAGGGCCGCCACGGCAAATTCGACGGAGGCGCTCACGCCGCCCGGTTCCGGGCCGAACGAGGGCACGATGTTGCCCGCGTTGCGGATCACGAACAGTTCGCCAGGTTCCCGTTGCGTCACCAGTTCCGGCACCATGCGGCTGTCGGAACACGAGATGAACAAGGCCTTCGGCGTCTGGCCCGTGGCCAGCGTCTTGAACAGTTCTCGGCGTTCAGGAAAGACTTCCTTCTGGAAACGTAGAAATCCGGCAATGATGTCGCGCATAAATAAAGAGGAGAGTGGTGGAAGCCGGTATTATCGCCGATTTGGCGCCGCTCCTGCTTGCGGCCCGCCAAGGCAGCGGTCTATATGCGCGAGCAATTGCAGAAACACGCGCTTATCGGCCATGTGATTCATCGTGTTGCTCACGAAAACGTCGCCGGCGGCCGCTGCCAAGGCGCTGCGCGCCTGCGCGCAGGCGGCATGCAGTTGCGCGCGGTCAAGCTCAAGCAGCGCCGCGGCGATGGCTTCACGCGTGAAGTCGAAGGCGTCGATGCCGCAACAGCCGGCCACGCAATGGGTTTCCAGGCGGCAGATCAGCGGCCACAGTTCCCCCAGCAAGGCATCGATGTCGACGGCCTGGTCATAGCGTGCGTCAAGATCGATGTATTCGATCCAGGCGTCGTCGCCGATCTGGATATCGTACTGGCGGTCGCGTTCGGTCATTTTCACCTTCTCCTGCTCAATGGCATCGCATGATAAAAAAACCGCCCGAAGGCGGTTTTTGTCAAACCGGCTATGCCGGTGTCTAGATAAAGTAGATCAGCGCGATCACGGCCGCGACGAGGGCCACGCGCGTGACCTGGTAGGCCGTCTTGTTCCACGCCTTGAAGCGGCGGCGGTACTGGCCCATGGTCCAGGAAATCTGGAACAGCTTGCTCACGCCGCCCACCTGGTCGCCCAGCTCGTTGGGCGAGGCGGCGGCCGTCATCAGGGTGCGGCCCAGCCAGCGGTTCAGCGCCTGCGCCCAACGGTAGCGCATCGGCCGTTCGATGTCGCAGAACAGGATGATGCGGTCGCTGTCGGCGTCGTTGCGGGCCCAGTGGATATACGTTTCATCGAACATCACGGCCTGGCCGTCGCGCCAGCTGTGGCGCTCGCCATCGACGTCGATGAAGCAGCGGTCGTCGTTCGGCGTCTGCAGGCCCAGGTGGTAGCGCAGGGAACCGGCGAACGGGTCGCGGTGCGGGTTGAGCTTGCCGCCTTGCGGCAGTTCCGCGAACATGGCGGCCTTGATCGAGGGTATCGACTGCAGCAGCGCATAGGTCTGCGGGCACATCTGTTGCGCCGACGGGTGGTTCGCGTCATACCATTTCAGGTAGAAACGCTTCCAGCCATACTTGAAGAAGGAATTGAAGCCCACGTCATTGTTCTTTTCCGCCGCCTTGATCTTTTTCATTTCCTGCATGCGCAGCGCTTCATCGCGGATGATTTGCCAGTTCTGCTGCAGCGGCGCCAGTTCCGGGAATTGCTCGACGGACAGATAAGGCGTGGCCGGCACCCTGGAAAAGGTGTGCATGAACAGATTCAGCGGCGCCATGAACGAGGAGTGATCGAAGATCTGGCGGCGAAACGGCAGGCGCACCTTGCCCCGAAAATGAATATGTAAAACAGAAAACACAAAAATGCCCAGCAAGGCCCACTTCATACACAACCTCGTTTTGAAAGAATGGGGCAATTATAACCAGTTAATGCCAGCGCCACCCCGTGCCAGGGTGAAGGAAAGATGAAGCGGCGCGCGCGGCGCGGCTGGCCTACAATGGCTTTATTTCAACACCTAGCAAGGGTCATCATGGAAATCTGGCACGCACCGCTCGACCTGGCCGCCCTCAACGCCGCCAGCGAGGGCACGGCCATGCGCCACCTGGGCATTGCCTTCACGGCCTTCGGCCCCGACTGGATCGAGGCGACCATGCCCGTCGACCACCGCACCATGCAGCCTTTTAAGCTGCTGCATGGCGGCGCTTCCGTGCTGCTGGCCGAAACCCTGGGCAGCATGGCCGCGAATGCCTGCCTGGACAGCCGCCGGCACGTGAGCGTGGGCCAGGAAATCAACGCCAACCACGTGCGCGGCGTGCGCGGCGGCCAGGTGACGGGGCGCGCCACGCCCATCCACCGGGGCCGCAGCAGCCAGGTATGGGAAATCCGCATCGTCGACGACGGCGGCAAGCTGTGCTGCATCTCGCGCATCACCATGGCCGTCATCGACGCCCCGGGCGCGGCTGGACACGGCGCTTCTTGATTTGCATCAAGGCATTAAAAGTGGGCGCGTGGAATCATCCATAACGCTGTTCGCTTATAATTCAGTGTGCTCTTGTGCCGTGCGGGTGTCGTCCGCGCGCGTCCACATTGCCCGGAATAGAAGCTGACTGCCCAAAAAACGCCAGTTAGAGACCCATCCTGCGCCTTGCAGGAAAGGCAACACGACGGTGAGCAGATCGCCGGTGTCCGGCAAGCCCTGGCGGGACTTGTCTGGCGGAACCGGCAACAATCAACTTTATACAGGGCAATAACAACAATGATGTCATTCAATCGTTTGACGATAGGCGCGCGTCTGAGCGCAGGCTTTGCCGCGCTGGTCATCCTCATGCTGGTGCTGGCCGCGTTCGCGCTGCTGCGCATGGGCGCCATCGCCGACGCCATGGGCGCGCAGGACAGGGTACAGCAGGAAAAACTCGAACCGCTGTACGTGGCGCGCGAAGCGCTCGACCAGACGGGCCTGGCCGCCCGCAACGCCTATATTTTTCATGACCAGGCCGCCGCCGAGAAAGAGCTGGCCATCCTCGACAGCCAGAAGGCGCTGTACCTGGAAGCGCTGGCCAGGCTGGCGCCGAAGTTCGCCGGCGATGCCCAGTTCGAGAAAGTCAGCACGGGCCTGAAAACCATGGCGCAGGAGCTGCAGCGTCCGCGCCAGTTCCGCGCGAGCGGGCAGATGGAGCAGTACGGCACCTTCCTCGTCGAGGAATGCAGCCCCCTGCGGCGCCAGATCGTCGCCGACATCGATGCCGTGCTGAAAACCGTGCAGCAGGAATCGGACCAGGCCAGTGCCGGCGCGCAAGCCATCTACGGCCAGTCGCTGCGCTGGATAGGCGCGCTGGCCGCGCTGAGCGTACTCGTCTGCATCGCCGTCGCCGTCGTCATCACGCGCGGACTGCTGCGCCAGCTGGGCGGCGAACCGGCGTATGCGGCCGCCATCGCGGGGCGCATCGCCCAGGGCGAGCTGGCCATCGACGTGCACACGCGCCAGGGCGACGACAGCAGCCTGCTGTTTGCCATCAAGACCATGCGCGACAACCTGGCCGCCATCGTCGGCAAGGTGCGCCACGGCACGGAAAGCATTGCCACGGCCTCGACCGAGATCGCTTCCGGCAACCGCGACCTGTCGCAGCGCACGGAGCAGCAAGCCGGCTCGCTGGAAGAAGTGGCCTCGTCGATGGAAGAGCTCATTTCCACCGTGCGCCAGAATGCCGATAACGCGCAGCGGGCCAACCGCCTGGCGCGCGAAGCGTCGACCGTGTCGGAGCAGGGCGGCAAGGCCGTGGCCGAAGTGGTGCATACCATGAGCCTGATCAATGCCTCGTCGAACAAGATCGTCGACATCATCGGCGTGATCGACAGCATCGCCTTCCAGACGAATATCCTGGCCCTGAACGCGGCCGTGGAAGCGGCCCGCGCGGGCGAGCAGGGGCGCGGCTTTGCCGTGGTGGCGACGGAAGTGCGCAACCTGGCGCAGCGCTCGAGCGCCGCCGCGCGCGAAATCAAGGCCCTGATCGACGATTCCGTCAGCAAGGTGGGCACGGGCACGGTGCTCGTCGAACAGGCGGGCGCCACCATGCACGAGGTGGTGGCCGGCATCGGCCGGGTGACGGGCATCATGGCCGAGATCAGCCACGCCACGCAGGAGCAGGGCGCCGGCATCGAGCAAGTCAACCGCGCCATCGTCGACATGGACCGCGTGACCCAGCAAAATGCGGCCCTGGTCGAGCAGGCGGCGGCCGCCGCGCAGGAATTGCAGCAGCAGGCCGCCCAGCTGGAGCAGGAAGTGGGCATTTTCAAGCTGGGCAAGCCGGCCAGCGGCCCCTTGCGCCTGGCAGCCTGACGCGGCGCCATGGAATGGCGCGGCGTGCCACGCGCCGCGCCGCGCGCCAACAGCCATGCGCCAATAGTCGTATTCCGCGCTACAATGGGAGCTGGATCACCGCCAGGACATCTCATGCAAGTGCATAGCAGCAACGATGTTTCCAACCCGGAAGACGCCGACAAGCCGGCGCCGCCCGTGCTGCACCAGGCCTTGGCCGGCCTCGGCTGGGGCTTGCTCACCTGCATGCTGTGCTTTGCCATCCTCATCGTCACCAAATGGCTGCTGCCGCCCGAATACTGGGGCGCGCACACGGGCCTGGCCAAGTTCAAGCGCGAAATGTCGCTGCCCCTGCTGGTGTTCTGGGTCGTCATCTACTCCCCCATCCTGGAAACCTTCCTCGGCCAGCTGCTGCCGCTGGAAATCCTCAAGCGCCTGGGCGCCAGGCGCCAGCTGAGCGTCTTTATCGGCGCCGTCCTGTGGGGCATCGTGCACTTCATCAGCGGCGGCTTGCTGCACGCCATCGTCGCGCTGGGGTCGGGCGCCATGTTCAGCTTTGTCTACCTGCGCTACCGCGAGCCGGGCGTGGCTGCTGCCTATGCGACAACGACCTTTTCCCGCGCCTGCAACAATATCGCCGTCCTGGTTGCCGTGTTCTACGGCCTCGACACCTAGACACCCTCCAAAACCTGCTGCGCGTCGGTACAGGCGGCCTGCGACGCTCGCCAGCCCGGCGCCCCCGTACTCGAGTACGGTTGCGCTTATCGACCACCTCTACCTTCCGCTCGCTACGCTTTTGTTAGGCGCCTTTCTTTCTTCCTGAGCAGGTACGGCACCAGCGCGGCCAGCGCCACGGCCAGCCCCGCCAGGCCGTGCAGCAACTGGCGGAAGGCGGCGTCGTAGCTGGCGCGCAGCAGCGCTTCCTGGCCGCCCAGCAGCTGTGTTGCCTGTTGCATATCACCGAGCGCGGCGCGGCTGGCGGCGGCCAGCAGGGGCAAGTCGCTGGGCAGTTGCCGCGCCAGCGCCGCCCCGATCAAGCCGGCCAGCGTGGCGCCCGCCAAGGCCAGCGCCACGCCGTCGGCGCTGATGCGCACGGTATTGAAGATGCCCGTCGCCATGCCGGCCCGGTCCGTGTCCACCACGCTCAAGGCCATGCCATCCATCAAGCCCCACGGCAAGCCGATGCCGGCGCCGACCAGCAGCAGGGGGCCGGCCAGCGCCGCGGTGCCGCCATGGCCCGGCACCTGCGCCAGCCAGGCCAGGCCCGC
>NZ_NEGZ01000060.1 GCF_002127585.1 Janthinobacterium sp. GW458P | reverse complement strand
CGCCGCGGCGGGCGCCGGCGCGGCAGCCACCTGCGCCGGCAAGGCCAGCGCCTTGTCGTCCGCCACCAGGTCGATGCGCTTGCTCACGCCACCGTCAAGCAGCAGCACATGGCGCGCATGCACTTCCTGCACCGTCACGCCGGGCGCCACCTCGGCGCCTTCAGGCAGGGCCACGGACGGCTTGCCGTCGGTCGAGATGATGGCCACGCTGCCGCGGCCATTGCCGGCCGCCACCACGCCCTTGAGCTGATAGTTGCTGGCCGTGGCCACGCTGACCTGGCCGCCGAACAGCGAGGCGCCCGCCTCCACGCTGGCATCCTGCACCACCGGCACGGCGGGAGGATTGATGGGGCGTTGCGGCGCCTTGAACAGCTGCATGGCCCAGTAGGCCAGCGAGACGGACAGCGCCACGACGGCGAGCAAACTTACAAGTTGGGGCAAACGCTTCATGGTTTCCTTGATATTTCTCTTAACGCACCAGCTGATTAATCTCGATAATCGGCATTAATACGGCCAGCACGATCAGCAGCACCACCACGCCCATGGCCAGGATCAGGGCCGGTTCCAGCAAGCCGGCGATGGTCAGGGTGCGGCGTTCCAGGTCCTGCTCCTGCGCGCTGGCGGCGCGCTCGAGCATGGCCGGCAGTTCGCCCGTGATTTCGCCGGCGCGTATCATGTGGATCAGCATGGGCGGAAAATGCTTTTGCGCCGACAGCGCGCGCGCCAGGCTCACGCCTTCGCGCACGGCGCCGCTGGCCTCGACCACCAGTTCCTGCATCGCCACGTTCGTCAGCGTGTCGCGGCTGGTGTCGAGCGCGCGCAGGATCGGCACGCCGGACCCGGTGGTAATGGCCAGGGTGCTGGCGAAACGCGCCGTGTTCAGGCTGCGCTCGAACTTGCCGTACAGGGGCGCCGTCAGCAGCCAGGTATGCCAGCGCCGCTTCAGTGCCGGCTGCTGCAGTGCGCGGCGCCACGCCACCCAGGCGCCGACGAGGGCAATCGCCACGACGATGCCGTAATGGCGCACGAAGTCCGACAGCGCCAGCATGATCACCGTCAGCATGGGCAGCTTCTGCTTGGTATTGGCGAACACGGAAACGATCTGCGGCACCACGTAGGTGAGCAGGAAGATCACGATGGAAAACGCCACCACCGTGACGATGGCCGGATACGTAAACGCCAGCTTGACCTTCTGCACCAGCGCATTGCGCCGCTCGATATAGTCGGCCAGGCGCGAGAGCACGCGCGACAGATGGCCGATCTGCTCGCCCGACGCCACCAGCGCCCGGTAAATTTCCGCGAAATCGCGCGGGTGCCGCGCCAGCACGTCGGAAAACGCGGCGCCGCCGATTACTTCCGAGCGGATCGAGGCGATCAGGTCGCGCAGGTAGGGCCGCTCGGCCTGTTCCAGCAGCGCGGAAAACGCCTGCTCCAGCGGCAGGCCCGCTTCCAGCAGGCTGGCCAGCTGGCGCGTAAACAGGGCCAGCTCGGTGTTTGAGAGGCGCTCGCCGAAGCCGCGCCGCTTGGTGACGCCGGCGGCGTCCACCTGCGCGGCGATCTGCTCGACGGCCAGCGGCACCAGGCCTTGCACGCGCAGCTCGGCGCGCGCGGAACGGGGACTGTCGGCATTGAGCACGCCCTTGCGGGTGGCGCCTTGCGCGTCAACGGCTTCATAACGGAATGCGGGCATGGTGGCGGGCCTAGTCTTTGGTCACGCGCAGCAACTCGGCCTGCGTGGTGGTGCCGTCGCGCAGCCAGCGTTCGCCGTCGTCGCGCATGCCCGTCATGCCGTCCTGCAGGGCGACGGCGCGCACGTCCGCCTCCGACGCCCGGTTGTGGATCTGCGCGCGGATATGCTCCGTCGTGCGCAGCAGTTCATACACGCCGACGCGGCCCTGGTAGCCCGTCTGGCCGCACTGCTCGCAGCCGACCGCCTGCCAGTACTGGCCATCGAAGGTCTTGCAGGAGCCGCACAGCTTGCGCACCAGCCGCTGCGCCAGCACGCCCAAGAGCGACGACGACAGCAGGAACGGTTCGATGCCCATGTCGAGCAGACGCGTGACGGCCGCCGAGGCATCGTTCGTGTGCAGGGTGGCCAGCACCAGGTGGCCCGTCAGCGACGCCTGCACGGCGATCTGCGCCGTTTCCAGGTCGCGGATCTCGCCGATCATGATCACGTCCGGATCCTGCCGCAAAATCGCCCGCAGCGCCTTGGCAAACGTCATGTCGATGCGCGGATTGACCTGCGTCTGGCCCACGCCGGCCAGGTCGTACTCGATCGGGTCTTCCACCGTCAGGATGTTCGTCGTGGTGGCGTTGAGCATCGACAGCGCCGCATACAGGGTGGTGGTCTTGCCCGAGCCGGTAGGGCCCGTGACGAGCACGATGCCGTGCGGCTGCGTGATCAGGCCGTCGAACTGCTTCAGCATGGGCGCGCTCATGCCCAGGTGCTGCAGGTCGAGGCGGCCCGCCTCCTTGTCCAGCAAGCGCAAGACGGCCCGTTCGCCATGGCCGGTGGGCAGGGTCGAGACGCGCACGTCGACGGGCTTGCCGCCCACGCGCAGGGTGATGCGGCCGTCCTGCGGCAGGCGTTTTTCGGCGATGTCGAGCTGCGCCATGATCTTGATGCGCGAAATCAGCGAGCCGTGGATGGCCTTGCGGGGGCGCACCACGTCGCGCAGGCTGCCGTCGATGCGGAAGCGCACGACGGACGTCTGCTCGAACGGTTCGATGTGGATATCGGACGCGCCTTCGCGCAGCGCCTGCGTCAGCAGCGCGTTGATCATGCGGATGACGGGCGCATCGTCCGACGATTCAAGCAGGTCCTCGATGGCCGGCACGTCCTGCAGCAGCTTGGTCAAGTCCAGGTCGGCGTCGAATTCATCGGCCATCTGCGACGCGTCGCCGCCGCCGCCCGCGTAGGCGCCGGCAATGGCCGCGTCGAGCTCGGGGCGCGGCAGCACCGTCAATTGAATCTGGCCGAAACGGCGCGACACTTCGGCGATGGCCGCCGGCGCCGTCGATGCCGCCACCAGCACCTCGACCGGGGCGCCATCGACGGCGCCGGGCCGGGCCAGCAGGCCGAAATCGCGCGCGTAGGCGTAGGGAAGCAGATTACTCATGGCGACCCGATCACTTCTGCTGCTGTTGCTGCTGGTATTGCTGCAGCAGCGGCTGCGGCGGCGTGGCCGCATTGGCCGGCGCGCCTGGCGGCGGCGTCGGCGCCGGCGGCACGGGACGCGTCACCATGCTGCCGCCCACCGGCTGGCCGTTTTCCAGGGCCGGCAGGACCGGCGTACCGAGGTCTTTCAGCATCAGGTTGCCCGAAGCCGGCACGGCGGCCGTCTCGGCCGAGCGCATGTAATCGTAGCGGTCGGCCGCCAGGCTGCCGCTCTGCTCCTTGTTGCGCACGATGACGGGGCGCAGGAAGATCATCAGATTGGTTTTCTTGCGCTCGCGCGTCTGATACTTGAACAGGTTGCCCAGCAAGGGGATGTCGCCCAAACCGCGTACTTTTTCCGCGTTGTCGCCCGTGCTGTCCTCGATCAAACCGCCCAGTACAATGATCTGCCCATCGTCGGCCAGCACATTGTTTTCGATCACGCGATTGTTAATCGTGATGCCGCTGACGGCCGTCGCCGTGGATTTATCCACGCTCGACGTCTCGTGATAGATGCCCAGCTTGATGGTGCCGCCCTCGGAAATCTGCGGGCGCACCTTCAGGGTCAGGCCCACCTCCTTGCGGTCGATGGTCTGGAACGGATTCGTGTTGGTGCCGGCCGTGCTGGTGTACTGGCCCGTCAGGATAGGCACGTTCTGGCCCACCTTGATGGTCGCCAGCTCGTTGTCCAGGGTGATCAGGTTCGGCGTCGACAGGATGTTCGCATTGCCGTCCGATTCCAGCGCATGCGCCACGGCGCCCAGGCCCAGCGCGCCGTTGATCTGCTTGAAGATGCCCAGGGTCAGGCCGCCCGTGGGCAGCACCTTGCCGCCGCCCAGCGCCAGCTTGGCGATATTGTTGTCGGTGCCGCCGGCAAACGACTGCAGCGCGCCCACGCGGTAGCTGCTGTTGCTGTCGCCGGACAGCCCCAGCCACTGCACGCCGAATTCGGAAGCCTTGGCCGACGTCACTTCGACGATCAGCGCCTCGATGTAGACCTGGGCGCGGCGCACGTCGAGCTGGTCGATCACGGCGCGCAGGTTGCGGTAAACGGCTTCGTTACAGGTCAAAATCAGGGTATTGGTCGAAGCGTCCGCCTGGATGAAGCCCGCCGCGCCGCCCGAGGACAGCTGCTGCGGCCCGTTGCTCAGCGCCGCCCCGCCCGTGGTGCCGCTCTGGGTATTGCCGCCCAGGCCCGTGCTGTTCATGCCGCTGTTGCTCTGGCTGATCTGGTTGTTCGTATTCTGGTTGCCGACGCCCTGCTGCGCCGTGGCGGCCGTGCCGTCCGACGTCACCACCGAGCGCAGGGTCTGCGCCAGCTTGGTGGCGTCCGCGTTCTTCAGGTACACCACGTGCACATTGCCCAGCTGCGTGGTGGGCTGGTCCAGCTTGGAAATGAGCGACTTGGCCAGGTTGGCGCGCGCCGCCGACGGCGCGCGCAGCACCAGCGAATTGGTGCGCGGGTCGGCCAGCACCGAGACCTTGCCCGCGTCGGCCGCCGCGCCGGCGCCGCCGCTGCCGCCTTCCATCAGTTTATTCACCATCGAGGCCAGGTCGGAAGCGATGGCATAGCGCACGGGGATCACATCCAGGTCCGTCGAGGCGGGCACGTCGAGCGCGGCGATGATTTTCGCCAGGCGCTTGAGGTTATCCGCGTAATCGGTGATCACCAGCGAGTTGTTGCCCGGGTTGGCGTTGATCGTGTTATTCGGCGAAATCAGCGGCCGCAGCACGGCCAGCAGGTTGGCCGAGGACTCGTAATTCAGGTAAAACACCTGGGTGGCGATCTGGTCGCCCTTCACCTGGCTGCTGCCGTTGCCCACCTGGGTCGGCACGGACTGCAGCTTGGCGTCCGCTTCCGGCACCACCTTCGCGTAGCCGTCGCCGGACACCACCGCGTAGCCCTGCAGGCGCAAGGCCGAGGCCAGCAGCCCGAAGGCCTGCGTCTTGCTGATCGATTTTTCCGACACCAGGGTGATCGTGCCCTTGACGCGGGGATCGATGACGAAATTGATGTTGGTGTAATGGCCCACCGCCTTGATCACCGATTCGATGTCGGCGCCGACGAAATTGAGCGCCGCCTCATCGCCGGGCGCGGCCCAGACGGGCGCCGGCATGCCGGCCACGGAACAGCACAGCAAGGCGGCGGCCGACAGGCGGCGCAGCGAGAAGGGGGAGGTATTTGGGCTCACGGATGGTTTTTTCATTGTCTAAACTCTAAGGCGATGATGTTCTTTTCGCTATTGCTACGGCGCTGTCCCAGCAAATTCAACAAACTCGCCAAGGTCTCTTCATATCCTGCTGCGGCCTGGGCCTGGCCGGAAAACTGCATGCGCCCCTGATTCAGGCTGCCGCTGCCGTCGAGCAGCAGCGGCCCTTTGATCGAGCGCAAGGCCAATGTCGCCTGCTGCCCCTGCCAATCGAAATCGAGTTCATAACTGCCCAGCGGACGCAGCGACGACAGGCGCGAGGCCATGTCCGTCATCTGCAAGGTGGTGCGGCCGACGGCGGAAAACTGCCGCTGCTCCAGGGCCAGCTCCAGCGTGCTCCACGACAGGCGCATGCTGCCCGTCGGCGCCACGGTATTTAACGGCGCACCAAGGCCGCCGAGGCCATCGGCCGGCAGCAGCAGGGCCGCCGGGCTGACCTGCCAGTGCGACCACGAGCCGCGCAGGTTCACCGGCTGCGACAACGCCTGCGGATTCTGCAATTCCACGTCCGCCGCCCCCCACAGCACCGAGGGCGAAATGCGCCAGCTGAAGCGCCCCGGCAGCAGCGGCGTCACGGCGCCGTTCGCGCTGGCCGCCCCGCCGATAAAGGCCGAGCCGCGCCACAGGGTACCCTGCGCGTCGCCCAAGGTCAAACGTCCGCCCGTCTGCTTTTCCACGATACTGGCCACCCAGCCGGCCGGAAAAAACACCAGCAGGGTGACGCAGACGCTGGCGACGATGGCCAGCAGCCATCCGAGCAGGCGCATCATCGCGTCGCGCCCGGGCTCTGGTGCAGGCTCAGGGTGGCGTCCACCTGGCCCGCCTTGTTCTGCGCCGTGATCTTGGCTTCCTGCACGGCGATGCGGCCTTCGCGGCGCAAGCCGTCCAGCCACAGCATGACGCTGGCGAACGGCACGCCGTTCAGCTGCACGCGCGCATACTCTCCCGTCAGCGACAGCGATTGCGGCGCCAGGCCGCGCGCTTTCAGCGACGCATCGAGGCTGTCACGGCTCATGGGCGCCACCTGCACGGGCGCCTGGCGCGCCAGCTCCCCCGCTTCGCGCGCCAGCCCCTGCAGCTGGGCCGCGTTCTGGCGCAGCTCGGGCAAGCTTTTTTGCAAGGCGATGCGGCCCGTCCACGCCGGCTCGAAAAACACGGCGTAGACGAGGGCCAGCCCCGCCACCACGCCGCCGATGGCCAGCAGCTTGCGCTCCTGCTGCGTACGCTCCGCCCAGAACGCCTGCACGGCCTGCTGCCGCCCCGTCCACGCTGCGCGCGCCTTGTTGACTGCTGCACTCATGCTTTTGCTCCCGTGGCCGGCGTGATCTTCCACACGCCCGGCTCCGTTTCATTCAAGGCCAGCTTGCGCGCGGCCAGGCCGTCGCGCACCTGCGCCTGGGCGCTGGCGGTGACCATGTCCGGCTTGAGCCGCACGATCAGGCTGCGTTCGCGGTATTCGAGCGACGCCACCACGCCGCGCCCGGCCAGGCCGCCCAGCGCCTCGCCCAGCGCCGCGCTCATGCTGGTGAAGTCATCCATGCTGGCCTGGCCACCCTGCAGGCGGGCGGCAGCGATATTGCGGCGCATCTGCTCCGCTTCCAGTCCAGACACGGGCGCCTCGTTCGGATATGCGGCCTTGAAGGTCTGCTGCATCGAGGTGTGCACGGTGGCCGCCTCGCGCTTCAGGCGCATCCATTCGATATTCATGCCGGCCAGGTTGACGATCACCGTCAGCAGCGCCAGGCGCAACGGCCAGCGCCAGCGGCGCCAGTCGGCGGCCGCGCCCGTGGCCGTGCCCAGCGCGGGAGCCAGGTCCAGCACCGCGCCCCTGGCGCCGGCGATCCAGTGCGCCCAGTGGTCGGGCGCCACCGTCACGCCGTCCATGCCGGCGGCCAGTTGTTGATATTGCGCAAGCTCGGCCTGCGCCACGTACACCGTCAGGGGCACGTCGCCGGCAAACGCGCGCGTCGTCAGCAGCGCCTGCTGCGGCTGGGCCGGCAGCACCAGGCCCAGGCCTTCCTGCGGCGCCTGGCGCAAGGCCAGCTCCAGGCCGTCGCCGGCCGCTTGCAAGGACGCCGTCACGCTGCCCGGCTGCAGGGGCAGGCACAGCTGGGATGGCAGCAGCGCCACCTTGCGCGCGCCCTGCGCCAGCAAGGCTTTCACGAGTACCTCGGCCCAGGCGCGCTGCGCCACGGCCACCGTGCGCATGCCGGACGCATCGGCCGCGCCGGCGGCCAGCAGGCAATCCTGGGCGTCGCCGAGGATGTGTTCTTCCACCAGGCCCGGCAAGGCCGCGCGCAGGCGGGCACCGGCCAGCGGCGGGGKTGTCAGGCGCAGCAGGGTCACGTCGGCCGCCGCCAGCAGCAGCACCACCTGCTTCGCGCCGGCGATCAGCTGGCCCAGGCTGCCCACGGGCGAGCTGCCCTGCTGCAGCAGGGCGCCGCCGTCGCCGGCCAGCACGAAGGAGCAGGCGGGCGCGCTATCGGTGGACGCCTTGGCCGGGTGCCGGATATACAAAGTTGTCAAAGTGACTCGCTTTCAGGGTTAATTTTCCCGCAGCCAGACCAGGCTGGTGGTGCGTTGCGGATCCGTTTTTCGATTGACGAGCGCCACGGCATCGAGGGCGGCGCGGTCCAGCCGCACGCGGATAACGGTCAGAAAATACCGGCTCTTCACATCAAGCTCCACGCCTTCGATAATATTATTCTTTAAGTTTGCCAAATCGACAAATTTTTTGCGCGGATTGCTCAGGGTCAGGGCGCTGGCCTCGGACAAGGACATCGTCGTCACGGCCGCCAGCACCTCGGCCGGGGCCGTATTCACGTTGACCGGCGTGAGCTCCGGCAGGACGATGACGAAGTCGCGCAGCTGCTCGATCATCTGCGGCGTGTAGCCGGGCACGGCCAGCAAATCCTCGATCTGGGTGAAGGCCACCGGCTCGCTGCCGCCGCCCGCGGAGCTGGCGGCCGGGGCCTTGCCATCGCTGCCGCTGCTCACCGCGCGCGGTTTCGGCTTTGCCCGCAGCACGGCGTCGGCCGTGGCCTGCGCCAGGCCGCTGTCGAGCCGCAGGTTCGACAGCAAACGCTGGTAGGCCAGCACCTGCTGCGGATTGATGGGGCCCGTGGCGTCCACCAGGTTGGTAATATTGAAACGCGCCTGCGCGTCGAGGGCGCGGCCCGAGACGGTGGCGTCGAATTTTTCCGTGTCGACCTTTTCACGGTCGACGTAGTCATCGAGCCGCGCTTCCTCGATGGGCGTGGCCCACACGCCGTCGAGCGCCGTCAGCGAGGGATTGTCCTGGCGCAACCAGAAGCGGGCGAAATCGACCATGCCGCGCATGGCCCACTGCGTCTGCAGGCGCAGGCGCTGGTTTTCCATCGAGCGCACCTGCACCTGCTGCTGCCAGAACAGGCTGGCGACGACGGTGATGGCCAGCGCCGTCAGCAGCAAGGCCGTGATGACGGCCACGCCGCGCTGGCGCGCAGGGAGCGAAAAGCGCCTCATCCCGGCCCCAGCAAGAAGACTTTGGACAGGCCTGCGTCCTGGCCCGGCATCTGCAAGGTCACTTCCAGGCCCGGCACCTGGGTCGAGATGGTGGCGCCGGCCGTCAGCACGTTCCAGGCGCCGTTGCTCCAGCCGCGCATGACCATGCTGTCCACGCCGCGCATCAGGGCCACGTCGGCGCTGGAGGTATCGGTATCGTCGCGCGCCGCCTGCCACAGGGTGTCGAGCACGGCCAGGTCGCGCGTGCCGTTCGACTCGCGCCGCGTCAGCACGCCGCCACGCAGGCGGTAAGTGACCACTTGCAACTGCTGCGGCTCCTGCTCCGATGCGGCCAGGCGCACCAGGGTCAGGCGGTCATTCTCGGCCGTCAGGTTGACGCGGCCGTTGAGCAGCGTGTTTTTCAGCCCGGCGCCGGCCAGGTGGTCGCAATCGCTCTGCATCTGGGCAAACGCCAGCTGCATGCCGCGCGCCTGCTCCAGCTGGCTCGTCAGCACCTCGCGCGAACGCACGATGCTGTCCAGGCCGCGCCAGCCCAGCACGGCGACCATGGCCAGGATGCCGATCGCCACGAGCAGCTCGATCAGGGTGAAGCCGGCGGCGGAGAACGTGCGGCGCGCCATCAGTCGTTAAAGGAAAGCAAGACCAGGCGCACGATGCGCCGGGCCGGATATTGCACGTCGTACACGTTCACGCGCACTTGGCGGATGCGGGGATTCGGCGTGGCCACCACTTCCTCCTCGCAGATGAGTTTTAAATCGCCCTGCGGGCAGTCGACCGTGCGCTTGCCCGTCTGCGGAAACGTTTTCGCCAGGCGCAGGCGCACCAGGTGGTTTTCCGCCGACCAGGTGGCCATCATGGCGCTGCGCAAGCCGTTGCTGTTCTGCGTCAGGCTGCCCACGGCGCGCAGCGAGGCGCCCAGCGCCGTGCCGACGATGACGAGGGCGACCAGGACTTCCAGCAAAGTGAAGCCGCGCTGGCGAGGTTGTCGGGTAAAGGCCATCATTGTTCGACCGTGAAGTGGCCGATGCCGTCGGCGCGGATGGCCACGCTGCGCTCGCCGCTGGCCAGGGTCAGCACGAATGGCTTGTCGACCGGTTCGCGGCCGAAGATGATGCGCAGCGGCTGGGCCACGCTGTTCGACGGCTGCACGCTGAGCAGCATGGGCGTGTTGCTGAAGCTGCGTTCGCGCAGCAAATCGTCCTGCGTCACGGGCTGCCACAGCTTTTCATTAAGCACCAGGAAACGGTATTGATTTTCGTCCGCCTCGAACGCCACCTGGCGGCTGCGCACGATGGCTTCGTCGCGCGCCAGCTGCAGCAGCAGGGCGATGCGCTCGGCTTCCTTTTGCAAGGCTTGCTGGCCATTCGGCATGGCGTTGAGCGACACGAGCCCCAGGGTGACGCCGATGATGACCATCACCACCAGCAGCTCGATCAGCGTGAAGCCGCGGCTGCGGGAGGGACGCCCGTGTGTCATGGCGCGCATGAGCATGGCATGGAAAAGCGGAAGGGCTTACTGGTCCCAGGAGCCGATATCGGCATCGTCGCCGCTACCGCCGGGCTGGCCATCAGCGCCCAGCGAAATGATGTCGACTTCGCCTTTGATGCCCGGCGACAGGTACTGGTAAGGATTGCCCCAAGGATCTTTCGGCATCTTTTCCAGGTAGCCGCCCGCTTTCCAGCCATTCGCGGCCGGGCCCGTCGTCGGTTTTTCCACCAGGGCGCGCAAGCCCTGCTCGGTGGTCGGATAGCGCTGGTTGTCCAGGCGGTACAGTTTCAGCGCTTGCATCACGGTGGCGATATCGACTTTCGCCGCCGCCACTTTCGACTCGCCCGTGCGGGCGATCAGCTTGGGCACCACCAGCGACGCGAGGATACCCATGATCACCACCACGACCATGATTTCGATCAAAGTGAAGCCGCGCGCGCGGCGCTGGCGTATCGGACGGTTTGCTGCGTTTTGCATAAGAAAGTGAGAAGAAGGTGAGTAATGAAGGCAGAGTATAAAGCGGAAATATGACAAAGCCTGTCATATAGGGAAAAATTTGTGCGGCAGCTGTCAGGCCGGCAAGACCACTACGCCGCAGACGGCGCAGCCGGGGTCGCGCGCCACGCGCATGCTGCTCCATTCCATGTGCAGCCCGTCGAGCAGCAGCAGGCGCCCGGCCAAGGATTCGCCCACGCCCATGATGAGTTTCAGGGCTTCGGCCGCCTGCATGGCGCCGACCACGCCCACCAGCGGCGCGAACACGCCCATGGTCGAGCACGCCTCGTCCGTGAACTGCTGTTCTTGAGGAAACAGGCAGGAATAACATGGCTGGGTGCCCGTGCGCGGGTCGAACACGCTCACCTGCCCGTCGAAGCGGATCACGGCGCCCGACACCAGCGGCACCTTGTGCGCCACGCAGGCGCGGTTGACGGCGTGGCGCGTGGCGAAGTTGTCGGTGCAGTCGAGCACCACCGTGGCTGACAAGACCAGTTCGGCCAGGCGCGCGCCGTCCAGGCGTTCCTGCAAGGCAATGATGTCGATTTCGGGATTGATGCCGGTCAAGGTTTCGCGCGCCGACAGCACTTTCGGCTGGCCCACGCGCTGCGTGGTGTGGGCGATCTGGCGCTGCAGATTGGTCAGATCGACCGTATCGTCATCGACCAGGGTCAGCCTGCCGACGCCGCTGGCGGCCAGGTACATGGCGGCCGGCGAACCGAGCCCGCCCGCGCCGATCACCAGCACGTGTGCGTCCAGCAGGGCTTGCTGGCCTTCGATGCCGATCTGGTCAAGCAGGATATGGCGCGAATAGCGCAGCAGTTGATGGTCGTTCATGGCGGCGACTACGGTTTTTGCACCGGAATCTTCTTGTCATCGGCCTTGATGTCGGAAGCAATTTCCGGCTTGGCGCCGATCTTCTCCGCCTTCGGGTCCACCTTGGCCAGCTGCACCGGCAAGCCCTGGAAATGGTTCAAGGCTTGTTGCAGCTGGAAATCGTCCTTGGCGCCGTATTCGAGCGGCTTGCGTTTTTTCGCCGTGGCGATCAGGCGCTGCTCCGCTTCCAGCTGCTCGTGCATGCCTTCCATCGTCGGCTTGGCCGCTTCCGGCTTGCCGTCGTCGCTGCTCAGGTGTTTTTCCAGGTCCGCCTCGCGCACGCGCAGGCTGTTCCAGCCGTCGCCCTCGGCCGTTTCATCGACCAGCAGGTCGGGCACGATGCCGCGCGCCTGGATGGCGCGGCCTTTCGGCGTGTAATAGCGGGCCGTCGTCAGCTTGACGGCCGTGTCGGCCGTGATCTGGCGCAAAGTTTGCACGGAACCCTTGCCGAAGGTTTGCGTGCCGATGACGGTGGCGCGCTGGTAATCCTGCAGGGCGCCGGCGACGATTTCCGAGGCGGAGGCGGAGCCGGCATTGACCAGCACCACGAGCGGCACGGTTTTCAGGGCGGCCGGCAGCTTGGCCAGCGGATCGGCCTTGGCGCCCGGCGGCGCATAGAATTCGCGGCGGCCATAGAACACCTGCTTCGACTCGGGCAGCTGGCCCTTGGTCGAGACGATGATGGAATTGCCTGGGAGAAATGCCGTCGCCACGCCAATGGCGCCCGGCACGACGCCACCGGGATCGTTGCGCAAGTCCAGCACCAGGCCCTTGAGCTTGGGGTCCTGCGCATACAGCGCGTTGATCTTTTTGACCATGTCATCGACGGTCGGTTCCTGGAACTGGGCGATGCGCAGCCAGGCATAGCCGGGCGCGACCATCTTGGCCTTGACGCTCTGCACGCGGATTTCCTCGCGCACGATGGGGAAGACCAGCGGGCGGCTTTCGCCCTTGCGCGACATGGTCAGCACCAGCTTGCTGCCGGGCTGGCCGCGCATCTTCTTGATGACTTCTTCCAGCTGCATGCCCTTGAGCGGCAGATTGTCGAGGCGGGTGATGAAGTCGCCGGCCTGGATGCCGGCCTTGGCGGCGGGGCTGTCCTCGATGGGCGAAACGACTTTCACGTAGCCGTCTTCCATGCTCACTTCGATGCCGATGCCGACAAACTTGCCCTGCACGCTTTCGCGCATTTCCTTGAAGGCATTTTTATCGAGGTAGACGGAATGCGGGTCCAGCGAGGACACCATGCCGGATATGGCTTCCGTCAACAGTTTCTTGTCTTCCACCTTCTCGACGTAATCAGACTTGATCAGGCCAAACACGTCCGACAACTGGCGCAGCTCGTCGAGCGGCAGCGGGGCATTCGTGATTTTCTGCGCCACGGCCGGGAACTGCAGCGACATGCCGATGCCGGCCAGGACGCCCAGACCGATCAGGCCGATACTTTTGACTTTGATGCCCATGAGTTCTTCACAATCTACAAATACGCTGGGGAACTTAAAACTTCACCCAGGTGGCTGGATCGAAGGCGCGGCCCTGATGACGCAGTTCAAAGTATAGCCCTGATTCCTCGTTACCGCCGCTGTTGCCCGCGCTGGCGATGGTTTCGCCGCCCTTGACGGCGTCGCCGACCCGTTTCAGCAAGGACTGGTTATTGCCATAAATACTCATGTACTGGCCGCCATGGTCGACGATGATCAGGTTGCCGAAGCCGCGCAGCCAGTCGGAAAACACCACGCGGCCGCCGGCGATGGCGTGAATGTCGCTGCCTTCGCCCGTGCGGATGAACACGCCCTTCCAGCTGGGGCCGTCACCGCGCTTGCTGCCGAAGCGGGCGGCGATCTTGCCCGCCACGGGCGCGCGCAGCTGCCCTTTCAGGCTGGCAAAGGCGCCGGCCGGCGCGGCCGGGCCCAGGCTCGGACGTTCCGGCTCCGGTTCCGGCTTGGGTTCGGGCTTGGGCGCCACCTTGGCCACCTGCGGCGGCTCGTCGTCATCGATCGGTTCCAGTTTCACGGGCGGCACCGGCGTCTGCGGCTTGATCTTGCCCGATTTATTCTGTTGCTCTTTGGCAATGCGTTCGCGTTCGGCCTGGGCCTTGGCGCGCGCCGCCAGCAGGCGTTCGCGCTTGTCCGCGGCGGCCTTGGCGTCGGCGGCCGCTTTCGCGGCGGCGCGCTGCTCGGCCAGCAACTGCTGGCGTTTCTTTTCGGCCGCGGCGGCGGCGGCCTGTTCCTCGATCAGTTTGGCCAGCTTGTCGACCAGGTTGCCCATGCGCTGTTCGTCGCGCTCGACATTGCCCGCTTCCTTGCGCTGCGCCACCAGGCGCTGCGACAACGTCGTCAGCAGGGCGGCGCGGCGCGCCTTTTCCTGCACCAGCAGGGCTTTCTGGTCGCGCTCCTCCTGCGCGATTTCTTCCAGCTCATCCTTGGCGTTCTGCACGTCCGCCTGGTTCTTTTCCACTGCCAGCAAGTTGGCGCGCAAGGCGGCAAGCAGGCGCGCCTGCGCCTGCGACACATAGGCCATCAATTGCAGGTCGCGGTTGATGCGGTTCGGATTGTCGCCCGACAAGAGCAACTTGATGCGGTCTTCATTGCCGGCAACATATTGCTCACGCAGCAACTTTGACAGCTGTGCCTTCTGCTTGTCGACCGTGGCCGTCAGCTGCTGGTGCTCCTGCCCCAGCGCCGTCAGCTTGACGCCCGTCTCGTTCTGCTCCTGCGCCAGGTCGCGCAGGGCGCGGTTGGCGTTGGAAATGGCCTCTTCCGACTCGGCCAGGGTATCGGCCGCGTCGTCCTTGGCGCTTTCCGTGCGGCTGATGTCGCGCTTGAGCGCCGTCAGCTTTTGTTGCAATCCGGCACGTTGCGCTTCCGCGGCCGCCTTCTGCTTGCTGCGTTCGGTGGGTTTGGCGCCCTGGGCAAGGCCGCTGGACAACAGCAACGCCGCGCACAGCATGGCGCCGGCGCGCCACGCCGGCAGGGGTCGTTCAGCAGAGGGGGCGATGACTGTGCCGCGGAAGAAAGACAACAAGTTACTTGGCCTTCCCTTGGTTCGCCACGGCCGCTTGCGCTGCCGCAATTGCTGCCGGGTCGCCCAGGTAGTAGTGGCGGATCGGTTTCAGGTCGGCATCCAGTTCATACACGAGCGGCTGGCCGTTCGGGATGTTCAGACCGACGATATCGCTGTCGCTGATGCCGTCAAGCATCTTGATCAGGGCGCGCAGGCTGTTGCCGTGGGCCGAGATGATGATTTTCTTGCCGGCGCGGATGGCCGGGGCGATTTCCTCGTCCCAGGCCGGCATCACGCGCGCCACGGTGTCCTTCAGGCATTCCGTCAGCGGAATCGAGGCTTTCGGCAAGCCGGCGTAGCGCGGATCGTTGTACGAAGCGCGGTCGTCGTTCGCTTCCAGCGGCGGCGGCGGCGTGTCGTAGCTGCGGCGCCACACCAATACTTGCTCGTCGCCATACTTGGCGGCCGTCTCGCCCTTGTCCAGGCCTTGCAGGGCGCCGTAGTGGCGCTCGTTCAGGCGCCAGTCGTTCTTGATCGGCAGATACATCATGTCCATCTCGTCAAGCGCCAGCCACAGGGTGCGAATGGCGCGCTTCAGGACGGAAGTGTAGGCCACGTCGAACGTAAAACCTTCCTGCTTGAGGATCTGGCCGGCGGCCCTGGCTTCATTGACGCCCTTTTCCGTCAGATCGACGTCGGTCCAGCCGGTGAAGCGGTTATCGAGGTTCCAGGTGGACTCGCCGTGACGCATGAAAACGATTTTGTACATAGTTCTATCTTCTCAAGGGGTTCAAATCAAAAAAGCAAAACGTAAAAAGACCTCGTCCAGCTTCTATTTTATAATGCGCGGATTGACTTAAACCATTGGACCCTACGTGAAATTCATTATCGACCACATTTTTCTGTTTGCCATCGTCATTATTTCCGGCGGCGCCCTCCTCTGGCCACTGCTGTCGATGCGCGGCAAGCGCGCGACCGTGCTGGAAGTCACGCAACTGATCAACCGTGGCAAGAGCACCATCGTCGACGTGCGTAGCCCGGAAGAATTCGCCAAGGGCCATTTGCCTGACGCCAAAAATATTCCGCTGCCGGAACTGGCAAAACGCATGGGCGAGCTGGAAAAATTCAAAACGCGCACCATTGTAGTGGTTTGCCAGAAAGGTTCGCGCTCGGCAACGGCCGTCGGCCTGCTGGCCAACGCAGGTTTCGCTGAAGCAACCAGCCTGGAAGGCGGCATCGACGAGTGGAACAAGCAGGGCTTGCCCCTGAAAACGCTGTCGCTGGCCAAGTAAGCGCCTGACCCATTTTAAGGAAAAATCATGACTGTCCCCGTAATTGTGTATAGCACCGCCGTGTGCCCGTATTGCGTGCGCGCCGAGCGCCTGCTGGAAGCGAAGGGCGTCGCCGTGCAAAAGATCCGCGTCGACCTCGACCCGGAAGAACGCGTCAAGATGATGGAGCGCACGGGCCGCCGCACGGTGCCGCAAATTTATGTGGGCGACACCCACGTGGGCGGTTTCGACGATTTGTATGCGCTCGATCAAGCCGGCAAGCTCGACCCCTTGTTAAATGGCACGGCAGCCTGATATAAAGCGGGTTCGAGAAATTGCTTGGTTTTTTGTCGTATTGTTTTGATACAATTGCCTCGCACCTGATCTGGCCGCGCCTATCCGGCGCGGTTTGAATACCGCAAGCACCATATTTGAACGGTGTGCCGTTCTTGTCCCTTACAACGAAAGCGTTCCATGTCTGACGAAAACCTGCAACCAGTCTTCCAAATCCAACGCGTCTACCTGAAAGACATGTCGCTGGAACAACCAAATTCCCCGGCTATTTTCCTGGAACAAGAAGCGCCAGCCATCGAAGTCGCTCTGGACGTGGGCGCAGCGCCTCTGGCCGACGGCATCTTTGAAGCCACCGTGACCATCACCGTCACCGCCAAAGTGGGCGACAAAGTCGCTTTCCTGGTGGAAGGCAAGCAAGCCGGTATCTTCGAAGCACGCAACATTCCTGCCGATCAGCTCGATCCGCTGCTGGGAATCGGCTGCCCGAACATCATCTACCCTTACCTGCGCGCCAACATCGCCGACGTGATCACCCGTGCCGGCTTCCCGCCAGTGCACCTGGCCGAGATCAACTTCGAAGTGTTCTACCAACAACGTCTGCAAGCCATCGCCGACGCTGCCGCCGCTGCTCCAGCCGGCGACGCGACGACGCACTAAGCTGCAGGCAAGACCCCGCCGGCCGTCAAGGCTGGCCTGACACGGCGGCCTGGCCGCCGTGTTTCGTTAAGGTTCAAAAATATCATGTTGAAAAGTCCGCTCTTGAGCAAGTTACGCTGGATGACAGGCGCCGTGCTGCTGCTGGCGACCGCCGCCAGCCACGCCGTCGATTTCAAGACGGTGGGCGCGGCGCCCGCCATTCTGTATGACGCGCCGTCCAGCAAGGGCGGCAAGCTATACGTGGCGCCACGCGGCATGCCGCTGGAAGTCGTGCTCAGCTACGGCGAATGGGTCAAGGTGCGTGACGCCAGCGGCGAAATGGCCTGGACGGAAGCCAAGGGCCTGTCCGCCAAGCGCAATGTCGTCGCGCGCGCCGCCAACCTCAAGGTGCGCGCCAGCCCCGACGACAACGCCTCGCCCATCATCCTCGTCGACAAGGGCGTGCTGCTGGAATTGAGCGAACAGCCGAACTCCGGCTGGGTCAAGGTCCGCCACAAGGATGGCCAGGCCGGCTACGTCAAGACCAGCGAAGTGTGGGGCCTGTAGGCGCCGCCCTGCGCACCGGGCCCGCTGCCCGGGCGCCGTCCCCGTTTCTTCCGCTCCACTGAGGTCGCATGCAAGTTTCTCCAGATACATCTCCCGCCGCGCGGGCCCTGCCCCGCAAGATCACCATCCTGGGCGCCGGCGCCTGGGGCACGGCCGTCGCCATGGCGCTGGCCGCGCGCCACGACGTGCTGCTGTGGGGCCGCAACGCGGACGCCATGGCCGCCATGGCCGCCAGCGGCGAAAACAGTTATTTGCCGGGTTTTGCCCTGCCGCCGCAACTGCGCCTCAGCGCCGACTTCGACGCCGCCGTGGCGCATGCCAGCGGCGAACACGCGCTGCTGATCGCCGCCTGCCCCGTGGCGGGCCTGCGGCCCATGCTGCAGCAGCTGAAAGACCAGGCCATCCCCAACCTGGTGTGGCTGTGCAAGGGCTTTGAAGGCGGCACTGGCCTGCTGCCGCACCAGATCGTGCAGGAAGTGCTGGGCGACACGGTCGCCGGCGGCGCCCTGTCCGGCCCCTCGTTCGCGCAGGAAGTGGCGCGCGGCTTGCCGTGCGCGCTGACCATCGCCTCGCACAGCGCGCCTTTGCGCGCCGCCGTTGTCTCGGCATTGCATGGCGGCCATTTCCGCGTGTATGCGAGCGACGACCTGGTGGGCGTGGAAGTGGGCGGCGCCGTCAAGAACGTGCTGGCCATTGCCACCGGCGTGGCCGACGGCCTGGGCCTGGGCTTGAACGCGCGCGCCGCGCTGATCACGCGGGGCCTGGCGGAAATCACGCGCCTGGGCACGGCCCTCGGCGGCCAGACGGAAACGTTCATGGGCTTGACGGGCATGGGCGACTTGATACTCACCTGCACGGGCGACCTGTCGCGCAACCGCCGCGTCGGCCTGGGCCTGGCGCAAGGCAAGGCGCTGGCCGCCATCGTGGCCGAACTCGGTCACGTGGCCGAAGGCGTGCCCTGCGCCAAGGCCGTGCGCGAACTGGCGCGCCGCATGGGCGTCGAGATGCCGATCACCAATGCCGTCGCCGGCGTGCTGTTCGACGGCGACTTGCCGCAAGTCATGGTGCAGCAGCTGCTGGCACGCGATCCGCGCGCCGAGGCGGCCTGACGCGGCCAAGGGCGGGTTAGCGGCCCGCCTTGGCCATCAATATCGTCAGCAGCACCAGGCTGTCTTCGCGCGCGGCCAGCGCATGGGCCTGGCCGCCGTGCAGGTACAGCATCTGCCCCGGCCCCAGCACATGCTCCCCGCCATGCGCTTCCACCGCCACCCGGCCTTCCAGGCACAGCAGGGTAATTTCACCGAGGACATGATGCTCGGGCATGGTCTTGCCCTTGGGCATGCACATGCGGATCAATTCCAGTTCGTCCGTCCTGGCCAGCGCAATCGCGGAAAACTGCGACAGGTCGTCGCCCTGCCCGCGCCGCACGTCGATCACCTGCCCTGAACTTGCGTGCTGCAGTGCCATCATGTGCTCCTTTAGCAATTACTCGCCGTCTTCTTCCGGCTCCTTCGCGCCGCGCATCCACTCGACCAGCGGCCACGCATCGTGCAAGCCTTCCGCCAGGGTCGACAGCAGTTTTTCCGGCGCGTTGACGGGCAGCGGCACTTCGGTCCAGACAAAAAAGCTTTTCAGCTTGATGAATTCGATATGTTCGGCATCCGCCTCGAAACCCTTGGGCGGGCGCTGCAACTTGCCTTCGTTCTGGATGGTGCCATAGCGGGCCTTCAAGCGCTTATTTTTCAGCACTTTGGAAAAGCCCGGCGCATCGTTGACCATATGCTCGCGCAGCGCCTTCAGGCGGCCTGGCGGCGGCATGTATTCGCCGGCGCCGAACAGCAGATTGCCCTGGCCATCGATCTGCAGATAATACGTGGGGCCGCCCGCCTTGCTGGGACGGCGCATGTCGTTCGGCGCAATGGCGGCGGAAAAACGTGTTTTATATGGGCTCTTGTCGTGCGCAAAACGCACGTCGCGGTTGATGCGGAACAAGGCCTTCTTCGGATTGCAGTACTTCACGGCCGGGTCGAACTTGCCCAGTTCAGCAATGAGCGACGTCACCAGCGCGAGAAATTCCTCGCGCAGGATGTCGTAGCGGGGCTTGTTCATGACAAACCAGGGACGGTTGTTGTTCTCGCTCAGTTCACGTAAAAATTGGGTCAAATCACGCACATGCATGTGTCAGCTTCCGATCAGCAACTATTTGGAAAGCTCTTTCGGGATGGGGCGCTTGCCCACCACCACGTCGAGCGCCGCTTCGCGATTCTTGCGCAGCACCGTCATTCTAGCTTTTCCGCCGGGCGGCAGTTGGGCGATCAGGTTGAGCATTTCCGTCGTGTCGCCGACGGGCTTGCCTTCCACCGTCAAGAGGATGTCGCCGGGCACGATGCCCGCCTTGTCGGCCGGGCCGTTGCGCACCACGCCGGCGATCATGGCGCCGCTCGAGCGCTGCAGGCTGAAGCTGTCGGCCAGTTCCGGCGTGATGTCCTGCGTTTCCACGCCGATCCAGCCGCGCACCACGTGGCCATCCTTGATGATGGCTTCCATCACGGTTTTCGCCGTCGAGACGGGAATGGCGAAGCCGATGCCGACGGAGCCGCCGCTTTGCGAGTAGATCGCCGTATTGATGCCGATCAAATTGCCGCGCGTATCGACGAGGGCGCCGCCCGAATTGCCGAAATTGATGGCCGCGTCCGTCTGGATGAAATTTTCAAAGCTGTTGATGTGCAGGTTGTTGCGGCCCAAGGCGGAGATGATGCCCATGGTCACCGTCTGGCCCACGCCGAAAGGATTGCCGATGGCCAGCACCACGTCGCCCACGCGCGCCTGTTCCGACTGGCCCAGCACGATGGCGGGCAATTTGTCGAGCTTGATCTTGATCACGGCCAGGTCCGTCTCCGGGTCCAGGCCGACGATCCTGGCCGGCGCCTTGCGGCCATCGGTGAGCACGACTTCGATCTCGTCGGCCCCTTCGACGACGTGGTTGTTGGTCAGCACATAGCCTTCGTGGCTGACGATGACGCCCGAGCCGAGGCTGTTGCGCAAATCCTCGTCGTCGTCGGGGCCGGGATCGCGGTCGCCGAAGAAACGCTTGAAAAAGGGATCGCGCGCCAGCGGATGGGTGCCGCGCTTGGGCATCTGCAGGGTGAGGATGTTGACGACGGCAGGCATGGCGCGCGCCGCCGCGTCGCGGTAGGAACCGGGCGCCAGGCTGCTCGACGCCGTTTCCACCACGGGCACCGGCTTGGCGGGAGAACCCAGCTGCTGCACCCGGCTGGCGGGGCGCAGCGCGCCGTACACAAAGTACAGCGCCAGCGCGATGGTCACGGTTTGCGCAAACAACAACCAGAATCGTCGCATGGGGTTCTCTGTCCAGGTCAGCCGGCCGGTGCCGGAACGGCTTATTTTGCCAGATCGCCGCCCTGGCGTGCGTTCTTCTGCAGGGAGTCGCGGATTTCACGCAGCAGCACGATGTCTTCCGGCGTGGCAGGCGCCGGCGCCGGCGCGGCCGGTTCGCTGCGGCGGGCCTTGTTCATCAGGCGCACCATCTGGAAGATGATGAAGGCAAGAATGATGAAGTTGAGCAAAATGGTCAAAAAATTACCATATGCCAACACGGCACCCGCCTTTTTCGCTTCCACCAAAGTCATGGTGGTGGCTTGCCCGTTCAGGGGCAGGTAGTAATTGGCGAAATCGAGGCCGCCGAAAATGCGGCCGATGGGCGGCATGATGACGTCTTGCACGAGGGAATCCACAATCTTGCCGAAGGCGCCACCGATAATGACACCAACCGCCAGATCGACGACGTTGCCCTTCATTGCAAATTCTTTAAATTCTTGCATCATTGCCATGAATTTCTCCTTCGGATAGGTATAAAAAACATGCCGATCATACTATTGATTCCCAGTGCCACCAACTTGTGGTTGTCGGCGCGACCAATTCGGGCACAGTACGACGCATCTAGTTCGAAAGAACTAGCCACCTCCTGCAAAAGTATATAAATTATGGTACAAGCAACGTTTTTGTTTTATTCGTTGTTTGCTTCACTTATAATTTGCGGTTGCCAGAAGTGGCTTTTTCACTTCCGGATAATCAACAAGAAACTGGCACGGGCTGCGCCATAGTCCGAAGTTCCGCAGGGATGTTGCCACTTTACCGTACAAAGATGCGGGTTGCGGCAAACGATGGAAAGAGCTTCGGCGACGGATTTTTCGCGGCTGCCACTCATAATAAAGATTCGCATTTTGACTGATTGGGGTTTGCATGAGTAACGAAAAGCAGGTCGATTCAGGCCGTCGCGGCTTGCTCGTCGCCACGTGCGCGGCGGGCAGTGTAGTTGGATTGGCAACCGCGGGAGCCTTGGTAAGCACCTTCCAGCCGTCGGAGCGCGCGAAAGCGGCTGGCGCGCCGGTCGAAGTAGACATCACCACCTTGCAACCCGGCGAAATGCGCACCGTCGAATGGCGCGGCAAGCCGGTCTGGATCCTGAAGCGCACGCCGGAAATGGTCGCCTCGCTCAAGAAAACCGACGGCAAGGTCGCCGATGCCGAGTCCAAACGCAATCCCGCCGAGTTCACGCCCGAATACTGCATGAACGAATGGCGCTCCATCAAGCCCGAGATTCTCGTCGCCGTCGGCATCTGCACCCACCTCGGCTGCTCCCCTTCCTCGAAATTTACCCCTGGTCCACAACCGTCCCTGCCCGATGACTGGGAAGGCGGTTTCCTGTGTCCTTGCCACGGCTCCACGTTCGACATGGCCGGCCGCGTGTTCAAGAACAAGCCGGCGCCGGACAACCTGCAAGTGCCGCGCCACATGTACGTGAGCGACACCAAACTGGTCATTGGTAAAGACGAGAAAGGCGAGGCTTGATCATGGCAGCGTTCAAAGAAACCAAATTTCCCGCCGACGCCCCCGTCGCCGAAAAAGCCCTGGGCTGGGTGGATGACCGCTTCCCCCTGACCAAGCTGTGGAACGATCAATGGGGCAAGTACTACGCTCCGAAAAACTTCAACTTCTGGTACATCTTCGGCTCGCTGGCCATGCTGGTGCTGGTGCTGCAGATCGTCACCGGCATCTTCCTGACCATGCACTACAAGCCGGATGCGGCCCTGGCCTTCAATTCCGTCGAGTACATCATGCGCGAAGTGCCGTGGGGCTGGCTGGTGCGCTACATGCACTCGACGGGCGCCTCGGCCTTCTTCATCATCGTCTATCTGCACATGACGCGCGGCCTGCTGTACGGCTCCTACCGCAAGCCACGTGAACTGATCTGGCTGTTCGGTTTCGCCATCTTCCTGTGCCTGATGGCCGAAGCGTTCTTCGGCTACCTGCTGCCATGGGGCCAGATGTCGTACTGGGGCGCGCAAGTGATCGTCAACCTGTTCGGCGCCATCCCCTTCATCGGCCCGGACCTGTCGCTGTGGATCCGCGGCGACTACGTCGTTTCCGACGCCACCCTGAACCGCTTCTTCGCCTTCCACGTGATCGCCATCCCGCTGGTACTGCTGGGCTTGGTTGCAGCGCACCTGATCGCCCTGCATGAAGTGGGTTCGAGCAACCCGGACGGCATCGAAGTGAAGGAAAACCTGGGCGCCGACGGCCACCCGGTCGATTCGATTCCTTCGCATCCTTACTACACCGTGCACGACCTGTTCGGCGTCTCGATCTTCCTCGTCATTTTCAGCGCCGTCGTCTTCTTCGCGCCGGAAATGGGCGGTTATTTCCTGGAATACAACAATTTCCTGCCAGGCGATTCCCTGAAGACCCCGCTGCACATCGCGCCAACCTGGTACTTCACGCCGTTCTACTCGGTGCTGCGCGCCACCACGGCCGACTTCATGTACGTGCTGATGGGCGCCGTGGCGGCCTACGTGGTGTTCATCTGGCTCAAGTCGCGCCTGTCGACGACCGTCAAGTCGGCCATCGCCGGCATCGCCCTGGTCGCCATCGTCGGCATGCTGCCGCAGGTGCTCGATGCGAAATTCTGGGGCGTCGTGTTCTTCGGCGGTTCCGTCGTGATCCTGGCCTTCCTGCCATGGCTCGACCATTCGCCCGTGAAATCGATACGCTACCGTCCGACCTGGCACAAATTTGTGTACGCCATCTTCGGCCTGTCGTTCCTGATCCTCGGCTACCTCGGTACCCAGCCGCCAACGGACTTCAGAACCATCGTGTCGCAAGTATGCACCCTGATTTACTTCAGCTTCTTCCTGTTGATGCCATGGTGGAGTGCAATGGGCAAGTTCAAGACCGTGCCGTCGCGTGTGACGTTTCACCCGCACTAAGCCGCTCTCACGCCACGCTCAAAGGACCTTACATGAAATTTTCAAAAAAACTGCTCGCCATCCTGGCCTTCGTGCCCGCCATGGCTCTCGCCAGCGAAGGCACCTTTCCGCTGGACAAGGCGCCTGACCGCCAGACCAACATGGCAGCGCTGCAACATGGCGCCAAATTGTTCGTCAATTATTGCTTGAATTGCCACGCCGCCGTGTCGATGCGCTACAACCGCCTGAAAGACCTGGGCTTGTCGGAAGACCAGATCAAGAAAAATCTGCTGTTCTCCGGCGATAAAGTGGGCGACCTGATGACGACTTCCCTGGCGCCGCAGGACGCCAAGGCCTTCTTCGGCGTCGTACCGCCCGATTTGTCGGTAATTTCGCGCGCAAAATCATCTTCCGCTGGCACAGGCGGCGACTACCTGTATACTTACCTGCGTACGTTCTATAAAGACGACACTCGTCCGACCGGCTGGAACAATATGGTCGTGCCGAATGTTGCCATGCCGCATGTGTTATGGGAATTGCAAGGTATCCAGACTGCCAAGTTCGTGGAAGAGAATGATCCGCACGAAGCGGGCAAGAAAATCCACAAATTTGTCGGCTTCGAGCAAGTCAAGCCAGGCACGCTGAACAAGATCGAGTATGACAATGCGGTAGCCGACCTGGTCGGTTACATGGAGTGGATGGCCGAACCGGCACAACAGACACGCAAGCGCCTGGGCGTTTGGGTGCTGCTGTTCCTGTCGGTATTTGCTCTGCTGGCATGGCGCCTTAACGCGTCGTTCTGGAAGGAAGTCAAATAAGTGAGGCGCCGGCCATAGGCCGGTTTATGCCTGTTTCTGCGTTGTCCGCATGAGTGGACAAGCGACCTGGGGTGAGCCGTTCGCGGCTTCACCCCCTTTGTTTCTAAGGAACTATAAAAAATGATGGTTCTCTATTCGGGTACAACCTGCCCATTTTCGCAACGCTGCCGCCTGGTCCTGTTTGAAAAAGGCATGGACTTCGAAGTGCGCGACGTCGACCTGTTCAACAAGCCGGAAGACATTTCGACCATGAATCCGTATGGCCAGGTGCCTATCCTGGTCGAGCGCGAACTGATCCTGTATGAATCGAACATCATCAACGAGTACATCGATGAGCGCTTCCCGCATCCGCAGCTGATGCCGGCCGATCCGCTGATGCGTGCCCGCGCGCGCCTGATGCTGTTCAATTTCGAAAAAGAACTGTTCGTGCACGTGCACGTGCTGGAAAGCGAACGCGCCAAGAGCAACGACAAGGCCCACGACAAGGCACGCGCGGAAATCCGCGACCGCCTGACGACCCTGGCGCCGCTGTTCCTGAAAAACAAGTACATGCTGGGCGACGAATTCTCGATGCTCGACGTGGCTGTCGCGCCGCTGCTGTGGCGCCTGGACCACTACGGCATCGAACTGTCGAAGACGGCTGCACCGCTGATGAAATACGCCGAACGCATCTTCTCGCGTCCTGCCTACATCGAAGCGCTGACGCCATCCGAAAAAGTCATGCGCCGCTAAAAGATATCCCCATAAAGCTGCTGCGCAGCCCGCTCTCGACCTGGCGTTACTCGCCGTACTGAAGTACGGCTGCGTTACTCAAGCCGGTATCGGGCTCGCTCGCGACGCTTTCTGGGGCATCTTGGATTCTTTCCAGTTGCTCTGTTTCATTGAACTACCGGTGCGCCCGCCATTTGTTGCCGGCGGCGCTCCCGCCTCACAGTGCCTACCATGTCTGAAATCTCAACCAAACCTTATATGCTGCGCGCCATCTACGAGTGGTGCACCGACAGCGGCTACACGCCCTATCTCGCGGTCAAAGTCGATTCGCGCACCACGGTACCGATGGAATACGTGAAAAAGGGCGAAATCGTGCTCAACATCAGCTTCGGCGCCACCAGCGGCCTGAAGATGGACAACGACGCCATCCGCTTCCACGCCCGCTTTGGCGGCGTCTCGCGCGAAATCTACGTGCCGGTCGACAACGTGATGGCCATCTACGCCAATGAAAACGGCCAGGGCATGGCCTTCGAGCCCGTGCTCGGCAACGATGATCCCGACGCGCAACCGACGGACAGCCCCGCCTCCGCCGACGTTCCGCCGCCCGTGCTCGCCCCCGCCAGCAGCGCTCCGACCCTGTCGTCCGTGCCGGCCAGCTCCCCCGAACAACGCGACAACGCCACGCCCGGCGACGACGAGCCACCAAAAAAAGGCGGCCGCCCGACCCTGACACGCATTAAATAGCGTATAATTCGCAACGCGCAGTTTTTGCCGACTTAGCTCATTTGGTAGAGCAGTTGATTTGTAATCATCAGGTGGCCAGTTCGAAACCGGCAGTCGGCACCAAGAATATTCAGTAAAATCAAAGGGTTATAGATATCTTATCTATAGCCCTTTGCCGTTTCTGGGATATTTGCTGCATTTTTGCTGCAATCATGCCCCTCCGGCAAAGCTATACCCCTGCTCCAACCTCAACATAGGAGCAAGGCATGGCAAGTATTCTGAACCGCGGCCCCCATCAATGGCAAGTCACCATTCGTCGGAAGGGCTATCCGGGAGTAACAATGTTGCTCGACATCACAGAACGCCTGAATCAACTTCAGCAACATCATTCGGCGCTGTGCCTGTACGCACTGGTCGACGGTGTTCAATATGAGACACACCGCCAAGCACGCCTGATGCAGGATGCGAGGCGCCATTCGCTGTTCACCGGCACACCCGATGCTGCGCTCGCGCATGCGGGCCCGTGGTTGGTCGACGTGGCGAGATCGGGCCTTCCTTTGTTGAGGATCTGGCCGCACTGGAGCACGAGGCGCCTTCTGTTACCTGGCTGTTCGCCGTACAGGACCTCGGTGGCCTGGCGCAACTGCTGCAACTACACCTGGAAACACGGCTACCGGACGGCCGCGCAACGCTGCTGCGCTTTTGGGATCCGCGCGTGTTGGTGAAGCTAGCACAAATACTTGAGCCGGCACAGCGGGAGGCGATGTTTGGTCATATTCACGAATGGCACTTGCTGCTCGACGGCAAGCGGGCAATCATAGGGAGGCGCGATGCTGACGTTTAGCGAGGAGCAATGGCATGCCGTCCAGACGGGCGACCGTGATCGAGCGCATGCTGGCGGCGTACACCTACGCCATTCGAATCGGTTTCAGGTCCACGCCGCATATCGTACATCTGATGTACCTGTCAGCCGACGCGCCTGGGATCCATGACGACCCGCTGCTCGATACTTACCTGCGCAAGCCCGGCGCCACGCCGGAGCAGCGGTTCGACGAACTGATCGCGGTAATGGATAAAAAACTGGAAGGGGAGCAATAATGCCCGCGCTACCGATATTGGTGATACCAGCAGTCGTGGAGAAAATTTTGCTAGCCTTGGGTGTCGCCGCCGCAGCAGCCGTGATCACGGACGAGGCATTGCGCAAACGCAAAAAAGAGGCAGAAGAGGCAAAAGACGCCCGCGTCACCCCCCTCGCGCGTGCCGAGACGCGAAGCGATACCAAAGAAAGATGTCGGTGCCCGCCAGACAAGGGTACGCTTATGGCTGTTCCACACAGCATGTCGCCCGCGCGCGCGATTATCAAGCCCGTATCACCGGTTTTCTGATTGGCATGGAATGGGTGTTTGAAGGAAAGGACTTTGACGGCTTCCAATCCCGCCTGTGCTCGTTGCAGGAAGCAAAAGCGGATTATGACCAGTTTTTTAAGTCAAACGGCGAATTCAAATACGATTTTCAGAAAAACATCTTCCAGAACATGGTATTGAAACAGGCCACCGCTCAGTCCAACATCGTCAAGGATAACCCGCCAGCCTCCCTGAAATGGTACTTGCAAACGCCACTCGCCTATGAACACATGCTGCCCAGTCTAAGTGCATTGGGCATTACCACTTATTACATTAAATAGTATTATGATAATAAAATCCTTGTTCAAACGCGATGCAGCGAACACATCCATTGCGTTTCGACCTACCGTCCAAAAAATCGCGACGATTGTCCGCTTCTTGCAAAAAACTGAGGCGTTTGGAAAGAATTGGTTTCTGTCGAAGGAGACAGAAGCAGAATCGTTTCTGTATCCGGTTTTCGATGCCTCGGGAGAACTCACCACAGCGGCCGAAGCCGTACTCGAGGCCGAGTTCAAGGGTGAGAGATTTCGATATCTCAGTGCCTGGAATGGCGAACTCGGAGACGGCGAGGGCGCGAGTATTGCGCTTGGGTTCAGCGACAGTGACTGGCCCGCTTGGTCGTTTAAGATCAGCTACAAAGGCGTCGGGGCGAAACGGCTCGGTATTGATGGCGTGAAAGAGCTACTGTCCATTATTGCGGGTTCCCTGCGGCCGGTATTGATCACAGTTGCACGTAACGATTATTTTGAAAAACAAGTCTTCAAGGACCGTCCAGGTGTTGGCTGGATGTTGTACCTGCCGCGCATACTCACGGTCCAACAGGTGCCCGAGGCACGTGCTTTAGTGCCCGTGATGGCGATGGACGAGCAAGGTAAAGACAGGCAGATCGGCACCATCATCGTCAGCGTCACCGACGAGCCGTTCTCTGATGAGAATCCCGAGCACGTCAAGATCGCCAATGCCATTGAAATACGCCTGGTCGATCAGGACTTGCTGCCTCGCTATGTCGATATTTGATGAAGGATAGCTCGTCCCGCTTGGCTTGCGCGACGCATTGCTGCACCGCGCAATGACTATCAGCACATTTAAGCGCAAGATGAGCACGTGCCTGCGCAAAGCAGGCTCCCGATGTCTGGCTTGCCTACCTGGGGAAACATCATGTCCGCACACACTTACAAATTGATCGAGCTGGTCGGAACGTCCACCGAGAGCAGCGATCAGGCGATACGCGATGCCATTGCCAAGGCGGCGCTGACGGTCAAGCACATGGACTGGTATGAAGTGACGGAATCGCGCGGCCATATCGTCGATGGCAAGGTGGCGCATTTCCAGGTCACGCTGAAGGTCGGCTTCCGGCTCGAATAGCGTACTGCGGCGCAGTCACCGCCGCCCGACCGTTCCCCGGCTCTCCAGCCACTCCCGCCCGCCGCTGTCGAGCGCGACTTGAATGACCTTTTCCGGCAAGCTGTAGACGGTCGCCCAGCTGGCGCGGCCGTCCTGCGTGTTGGCGGGAAAGCTGTGCGTTTCGATCGGCCAGTGGTATTTGCGTTTCAGCGCTTTCACGATGGCGGCCAGCGAGACGCGGCCTTGCAGCGGTTCGGCGCCGGACTGGTCGCGGTTCGACAGCAGCACGGCCAGGACCTGGCCGCGGCCCGTGCGCGCGCCGGGGAAGGTGGGGGTTTTGTTTGCCATCGCCTATTTTAACGGGCAATTGTCGGGCGAGAGGCGATGTGCCGCACCTTTGATCTGGCGCAAGCAGCGCAGCGGCGTTGCGGCCAGGATGGGCATTCGCCAGGCGTGCCGGCGCCCCTCCGGCAGCCTGGGCTTGATACCAGGGGCACAGGAGAACATCATGCACAGCCTGAACATCCAAGCCATGCAATGGCAGCCCGTTGCCGATATTTCCGCCGTCCAATCCCTGCAAGCCGATGACCTGGCCTGCTTCCGCGAGCTGCGCGACGTGCTGCTGCGCTATGGCGCGCTCGAACGCTTCGGCATTTCCCTGATCCACCGCCATTTCGATATCGACGACGACGAGGAATTGATGGAGTACACGGACGCGGCAGCCCGCACGCTGACCGTGAAACCTGTCAAGAAAAGCGACATCGACTGGAATCACACGACGATTACCAACTGGAAACTGACCGAAGACGAGGAAGTGGCGCGCATCGGCTGCGGCTGCGCGCGCAATTCGGGTGGCCACCTGGGCTACCATCGCGGCACCTGAGGCCGGCAAAGGCCGGCCGCAGCGCCCGGCAAGCGGCGTCGGCCTTTCTTACACTTACCCCCGTCCTGCTCAGTTCGTCTTTCGCAAGTGCTTGATTCGCTGTGATTTTTTTGTATGGCACGCAAGCTGCTTATCCCAGTCTACGAGATGAATCCAGGCAAGCTGTCCTGGATCGCTCCCCCGGATTTCACCCCCGACAATGACCACGATAATGAGGCCGCGATGAACGTCAATCACACACGAAGCAAGACCCTGGGCTGGCTGGGCGCACTGGCGGCGGCAAGCCTGCTGGCCAGCGGCCAGGCGCAGGCCGGGGCCTACGGCCTGGCCGTCAATGAATTGAACAATTTCCGCATCACCACCAGTGCCGGCGCGCTGTCGCTGGCCGGCGCCAACCGCAACGCCAGCGACAGCGCCTTTTTCCAGGGCGGTGCGGCCGTCAATCCGCGCGCCGTCAATACGGGCCCGGCCGCCAACGCCGACGTGCTGCAAGTGTGTTCGGGCGGCGGCTGCAACGGCTTGCCGCAAAACCATTACGCACCTAGCCCCAGTTCCACCCTGGAATTCGCGCGCGGCGATGCGCATGCCTTCGGCAACATGCTCACGGCCGCCGGCTCCACCGTGAGCGCCGTGGCGGAAGCACAGCGCAACACGGTCGGCGCGGCCACGGCCACGGCCGGCGACACGCTGACCGGCTCCGTCAACCTGACCCTGTCGAGCGCCGGCTTCATCACCTTCAGCTTCATGGGACGGCGCGACCTGCGCACCAGCGTGACGACCATGGGCGACAAGTCGAACGTGTCGATCATGGACATCTTCAATATCTCGTGCAATACCGCCAGCCCCGCCGGCTGCCTGTCGCATGCGAATGCCGACGGCGTGATCTTCCAGTTTGCCCCCGATGGCGACGCCAACAATGGCAGCGACGTGAACGGCAACCACGGGGTCGGCAGCCTCGACCCGTTCAGCCTGAACATGACGGCCGGCACCAACGATCCCGCCACCGGACGCACCTTCACGAACGGCTTCGCCATGTTTTCCCTGACGTCGAATTTCGCCCTGCCGGCCGGCAGCTACACGCTGAATTTTTCCAAGTCCACGCGCACCGACATCGTCGTCATCGACCCTGCCGTGGTGCCGGCGCCGGCCACCTTGCTGCTGCTGGGCACGGGACTGGCCGGTCTCGCCTTTGCGCGCCGCCGTCCGCGGCAATAGCCACCGGCACGGCGATACAAAAAACGCGGCGCCTTGGCGGGCGCCGCGTTTTTTTATGCCGGCAGATGCGTGTCAGCCGAGCCGCGCCAGCGCCTGGCGCGCCAGCTGCAGCTGCTGCAGATAATAGCGGTGCAGCGTGGCCGGGTCGCCGAGGTCGCGACCAAGGATCAGGCGCAGGTCGCTGGCAGGGCAATCGGCGGCCCGGGTCTGCACCTGCATGCCCAGCTGGCGGGCCAGCCGGCGCGCCGCCTGCTCCTGCGCGGGCCGGTATTCGACGCGCGTGCGCGCCACCTGGAAGCTGGTTTCATTGGCCAGGCGCACCACCTGCACGGACCCGCCGGCCAGGCTGCGCGCCAGCGCGGCGGCCAGGCCGGGCACGCCGTTGCCATTCAAAATTTCCAGGCGCGGACGCGGCGCGCCAGCCATCGCCAGGGGCCGCTCGGGCGCGGCGACGGGCAAG
>NZ_NEGZ01000006.1 GCF_002127585.1 Janthinobacterium sp. GW458P | reverse complement strand
ACCAGCCTGCTCACGACGGCCGACGGCGCGCCGCAGCTGGCCCTGAACCTGCCGCTGCCGCGCCAGCCCGGCGGCGCGGGCGGCGCCTGGGTACTCACGGCGCTGTATCCGGCCGATTACCTGCCCATGCTGATGCGCGACCTGAACATGCCGCCCTACCTGGGCGCGGTCATCATCAACGCGGACGGCATCAACGTGGCGCGCACCCTGGCGCCGCAGCGCTACGTGGGCCAGCGCAGCGCGGCGCCCCTGCTCGAGGCGATGCGCCAGGCGCGCGAAGGCGTGCTGCGCCACGCCTCGCTGGAAGGCATCGACGTCTACACGGGCTTTCACCGGGCGCGCGGCGACGGCTGGACGGTGGCCGTCACGATACGCACGAGCACGGTGGCCGACGCCCTGCTGCGCTCGGTCGTCACGGGTTCCCTGATCCTGGCCCTGCTGCTGGGCGCCGCCTACGCGCTGGCCTGGCGCGTGGGCGGGCGCCTGGCGCGCACCCAGCACGAACTGACGCAGCAGATCCAGGCGCTGGCGCAGGGCAAGCCTTTGATATTGAGCAAACACTCGGACCGCGAATCGGCCGACATGGCCGACGCCCTGGGTGCGCTGGAGCGCGACCTGCGGCGCCACCGCACCCAGCTCGAAAGCCTGGTGGCCGAACGCACGCTGGCCCTGGAGAAATCCACGCGCCTGCTGGAAACCGTGTACGCGACAGCGCCCATCGGCATGCTGTTCGTCGACCGCGAGCTGCACATCGTCATGATCAACCAGTACCTGGCCGCCATCAACGGGGCCAGCGTGACGCAGCACCTGGGCCGTGCCGTGGGCGCCATGCTGTACGACGAGGCCGTGCGCGCGGAAGTGGAGCGCTGCCTGCGCCAGGTGCTGGAAACGGGCGCGCCCATCGTCGACATGGAGTTGAAGGGCCATAGCGGGCAGCAGCGCGAGCAGATCAGCCACTGGGTCGTTTCCTGCCACCCGATCTTCGGGCCGGAACAGCAATTGCTGGGCGTCTCCTGCCTGTGGCTGGACATTAGCGAGCGCAAGCGCGCGGAAGCGGAATTTCGCCGCTCCAAGCACCTGTTCGCCACCATCATCGAAAACATCCCGGCCATGGTCTTCGTCAAGCGCGCCGACAAGCTGAGCTTTGAAATGGTCAACCGCCATACGGAGCTGACACTGGGCCGTTCGCGCGAGCAACTGCTGGGCAAGACCGACCATGATTTCTTTCCGCCGCAGCAGGCGACCGCCTTCGTCAGCGCCGACCGCAAGCTGCTGGCCACGGGCCAGATGGTGGAAATCGAACAGGAGGCGATCAACACGGCCGACGGCACGACGCGCCATTTCACCACGCGCAAGGTGGTCCTGCGCGACGACGCGGGACGCGCCAGCCACGTGCTGGGCGTGTCCATCGATGTCAGCGAGCGCAAGCGGGCCAGCGAAGTGCTGCACGCCACCACCTGGCGCCTGGAGCAGAGCGAGCGCTTCATCCGCACCGTCACCGACAACCTGCCCGGCATGGTGTCGTACTGGGGCCACGATTTGCGTTGCCAATTTGCAAATAAATTCTACAACGAGTGGTTTGGCCGCAGCAGCGCCGAACTGCAGGGCATCCACATGAGCGAATTGCTGGGGCAGGAACTGTTCGACGTGTATGCGCCCCACGTCGAAGGCGTGCTGGCGGGCCGGCCGCAAAGCTTCGAGCGCGACTTGCTCGATCCCGCCGGCCAGGTGCGCCACACGTGGACCAACTACATCCCCGATTTCGACGACAACGGCGGCGTGCGGGGCTTTTTCGTGCTGGCCTCGGACGTGTCCGAACTCAAGCGCACGGAATTGCGCCTGCACGAGCTCAACGAGCAGATGGTGCGCGCGCGCGACAAGGCCGAGGCGGCCAGCGTGGCGAAGAGCGAGTTCGTCGCCAACATGAGCCATGAAATCCGCACGCCGATGAACGCCATCATCGGCCTGGCGCGGCTGCTGGAAGAGTCGCCGCTGGAGCGGCGCGAGCGCAGCTACGTGGGCAAGATCCAGATGGCGACCCAGTCGCTGCTCAACATCGTCAATGACGTGCTGGACTTTTCCAAGATCGAGGCGGGCCAGATGGTGCTGGAACAGCGCCGCTTCCAGCTCGAACGCATGCTGGGCAGCGTCGGCGTGCTGCTGGGCAACAGCGCCTGGGCGCGCGGCGTCGAGCCCGTCTTCGTGCTCGATCCCCGCGTGCCGGCAGAGCTGGTCGGCGACGCCCTGCGCGTGGAACAGATCCTGATCAACCTGGTGGGCAACGCCGTCAAGTTCACCACGCAGGGCGAGGTGGTGCTGTCCATCCGCAGCCTGGCCGAGGATGCGGCCAGCGTGACCCTGGAGTTTTCCGTGCGCGACACGGGCATCGGCATCGGCGCGGCCGAGCAGGAACACATCTTCGACGCGTTTTCCCAGGGCGACAGCAGCACCAGCCGCAAATACGGCGGCACGGGGCTGGGGCTGGCCATCTGCCGCCGCATGGTGGACTTGATGGGGGGCAAGATCAGCGTGAGCAGCACCCTGGGCGCAGGGTCGGACTTCCGTTTCCACTGCCGCTTCGAGCGCGTGGCGGAACTGGCCGGGACGGCGGCCGATGCGCCCGCCAGGGACGCGCCGCAAGCGCTGTCGCTGCTGATCATTGACGACAACGCCAGCGTGCGCGCCATGCTGGAAGACTGGTGCGCGGCGCAGGGCTGGCACAGCCGCAGCGCCGACGGCGGCGCGGCCGGCCTGGCCCTGCTGCGCGCCCACGCCGACGGCGCGCAGGCGGCGGACCTGGTGCTGCTCGACGCGGCTATGCCGGGCATGGACGGCATTTCCATGCTGACCGAAGCGCGCGCCGACGCACAGCTGGCGCTGCCGCCCGTGATCATGCTGGTGGCCGACCAGGACAGCGAAAACCTCGAACACCTGGCCGACAGCCTGATGCTCGCCGGCATCGTCTCGAAACCGGCCACGCCGGCGCGCCTGCTGGCGGCCGTGGCGGCCGTGCGCGATGGGCGCCATGGCAGCGGCGCGCCGTCCGTGCTGCCCGTCTCCACGCCCCTGTCGGGCTTGCTGGCCGGCATGCGCGTGCTGCTGGTGGAAGACAATGAAATCAACCAGGAAGTGGCGCAATACATCTTGCTGCACTCGGGCGCGCGCGTGGCCGTGGCCGCCAATGGGCGGCTGGCCGTCGACCTGCTCGCGCACACGCCGCACGCCTGGGACGTGGTGCTGATGGACTTGCAGATGCCCGTCATGAACGGCTATGAGGCCACGCGGGCCATCCGCGCGCTGGGCCTGCCGGACCTGCCCATCGTCGCCATGACGGCCAACGCCATGGACGAGGACCGCCTGCGCGCCATCGCCAGCGGCATGAATGCGCATGTGGCCAAGCCCATCGACGTCGACGACATGATCGCGACCCTGACGCGCCTGGTGCCGTCTGAGGCGGGCGCGGCCCGCAACGGCGCCGCCCCGTCCGGCGCTCCCGCCGCCGACACGCCGGAAGTGCCCGCCAGCCTGCCCGGCATCGACCTGGCGGCGGCCCTGCACCGCTTCGGCGGCGACTACGCCGCCTTCCTGGCCCTGCTCAAGCGCTTCGAGAATTCGCAGGGCGACGCCGTCGAGGAAACGCGGCGCCTGCTGGCCGCCGGCCAGGCGCGGCAGGCCGCGCAGCTGCTGCACCGCGTGTGCGGCGTGGCGGCCAACCTGGGCGCCACGCACATCGCCAGCCTGGCCGGCGACGCGGAAAAGGCGCTGAAAGCGGCACCGCCGCAGGCCACGGCAAGCCTGCTGCACCAGCTGGAACACGCGATGGCCGAAGTCATCGAAACGGCGCGCACCCTGCCCCTGCCGCGCAGCCAGCCTTTGGCGGCCGCGCCCGGCGACGGGCAGACCGACTTGCGCGCCGGCCTGGCCGACCTGCTCGTATTGATCCGCAACAACAATCTGAAGGCGCTGGCCCGCTTTCACGCCCTGCACCCCGCCATCCGGCAGTCAGACCGGGAGACGGCCCTGGCGATGGCCAATGCGATCGAGACGCTGAATTTTTCCGAAGCGGAAAGACTCGTGCTCGATCAGCTGAAACGAGAGGAAAACAAGTGAGCTGGACCAACCTTGCCATGAACGGGCGCATCCTCGTCGTCGATGACGCCATGGAAAATATCCAAATCCTGCACCAGCTGCTGCGCGAGGAGCACGAGGTGCTGTTTGCCCTGAGCGGGGAGAAGGCGCTGGAGATTGCGCATAATCAACTGCCGGACCTGATCCTGCTCGACGCCGTCATGCCCGGCATGGACGGCTACGCCGTCTGCAACGCGCTGCGCGAGTCGGCCATCCTGAGCGCCATCCCCGTCATTTTCGTCACGGCCCTGAACCAGCCCGAGGACGAAACGCGGGCGCTGGAGGCGGGCGCCGTCGATTTCATCACGAAGCCGTTCAACGCAGCCGTCGTGCGCGCCCGCGTGCGCAGCCAGCTGACCATCAAGCGGCAGGCCGACGCCATGCGCGAACTGTCGCTGACGGACTCGCTGACGGGCGTGGCCAACCGGCGCAGCTTCAACGACGCCATGGACAGCGAATGGCGGCGCTGCGCGCGCGACGGCGTGCCGATGGCCATCATCATGGCCGACATCGACCACTTCAAGGATTACAACGACACCTATGGCCACCAGGCGGGCGACCTGTGCCTGCAGCAGGTGAGCGCCGCCCTGCGCCGCTGCGCCGTGCGCCCGCCCGACCTGCTGGCGCGCTACGGCGGCGAGGAATTCATCATCCTGCTGCCGCAGGAAACGCGCGACGGCGCCGAAGTGGTGGCCCAGCGCATCCTCGAGGAAGTGCGCGCGCTGCACATCGCGCACGCCAGATCGAGCGTCGGCCCGCACGTGACCGTCAGCCTGGGCATGGCCAGCGTCATGCCCACGGAAGGCATGGACCCCAGCGCCCTGATCCGCGCCGCCGACGCCCTGCTGTACCGCGCCAAGCAGACGGGACGGGACAAGTATTGCGCGTCGGAGGGCGAGTAAGATTTCTTATTTACGGATAGCAACGCATCAGGAACTCCGCCACGCACACGGGTTTCGTGTCGCCTTCCCTCTCCATGGTGACGGCCCAGTTCACCTGCGCCCCTTCCGGCACGTCCTCGACGGACAGGATGTCGAGCCGCGCGCGCAATCGGCTGCCCACGGGCACGGGGGCGGGAAAGCGCACCTTGTTCAGGCCGTAATTGATGGCCATGCGGATGCCGGCCATGTGCAGCGCCCCCTGCAGCATGGCGGGCAGCAGCGACAAAGTCAGAAAACCGTGCGCCACGGTGCAGCCGTACGGCGACTCGCGCGCGCAGCGCTCGGCGTCCACGTGGATCCACTGGTGATCGTCCGTGGCGTCGGCAAAGGTGTCGATGCGCTGCTGGGTGATGGCGAGCCAGTCGGACACGGCCACGTGCTGCCCCGCCAGCGCCTGGAAACCGGCGATGCCGGCGACGTCACGCATGGTGCTCTCCCGCCGGGCGGCGGCCGAACATGCCCATGCCCTCGACGGTGGTCACCACCTCGCCGTGCTGGTTGCGCACGCTCCACACGGAAATGACGATGCCGCGGTCCGGCTTCGACGTGGACGGGCGCACTTCCTTGACCTGGTAGGTCAGGTGCAGGGTGTCGCCCGCGCGCACGGGTTTGAGCCAGCGGATGCTGTCCAGGCCGGGCGAACCCATGCTGGACGAATGCCTGAGCAGATTGTCCACCACCAGGCGCATCATCATGCCGCAGGTGTGCCAGCCGCTGGCGATGACGCCCTTGAAGATGGTTTTTTCGGCGGCCGCATGGTCGACGTGGAATGGCTGCGGATCGAAATCCGTGGCGAAGGCGATGATTTCCTTTTCTGTCACGTGGCGCTGGCCCAGGTCGATTTCCAGGCCTTGCGTAAAGTCTTCGAAATACCAATGCTTGGGTTTGATGTCGGTCAATGCGGTCATGCGGTCTCCGTCGGCAAGAAGCCCGGCTGGGCGATAAAGCGCTCGATGTGGTGCTCCACGTCGCCCAGGGTCAGGGCGATCATGGAGAGGCGCTTGAAATGGTGGGCAGCGGGCAATTCATCGGTGACGCCCATGCCACCATGCAATTGCACGGCTTGCTGGCCGACAAAGGTGGCGGCCAGGCCCACGCGCGCCTTGGCGGCGGACACGGTGCGGCGGCGCTCCGCCGCGTCCTCGCTGCCGGCCTTGGCGGCGGCCAGCATGGCCATCGACCGGGCTTGCTCCAGGTGGATGAACATGTCGGCCATGCGGTGCTGCAAGGCCTGGAACTTGCCGATCGGTGCGCCGAACTGCTGGCGCGTCTTCAAATAGTCGAGCGTGGCGGCAAAGATGGCGTCCATGGCGCCCACGGCTTCCGCGCACAGCAAGGCCGCGCCATAGTCGAGCGCCGCGTCTAGGATGGTCCAGCCCTGCCCCGCCTGGCCGACGAGGGCATCGTGGCCCAGCACCACTTGCACGAGGGTGACGGTGGCGGCGCGCTGGCCGTCGATGGTGCGGTAGTCGCGCACGGAAACGCCGGGCGCGTCCACGGGCACGAGGAACAGCGAAATGCCGTCCGTGTCATCCTGGCCGCCGCCGCTGCGCGCCGAGACGACCAGCGCGCCGGCCTGGGCGCCATGGATGACGACGGTTTTCTCGCCGTCCAGCACGAAACCGTCGCCGCTGGCGATGGCCGTGGTGGCGATATCGTGCATGTCGTGGCGCGCCTGGCGCTCGCCCAGCGCGCAAGCGAGTTTCAGGCTGCCGCTGGCGACCTGTTCCAGCACGGCGTCGTGGCCGCCCGCCAGGGTCAGAAAGCGCGCCCCAAGCACGGTGGCCAGGTATGGTTCGACCACCAGGCCGCGCCCCAGTTCCTGCATCACCAGCAGCATGTCGACGGCCGTGCCGTCGAAGCCTCCCGCGCTGGCCGGCAGCGGCAGGGCCGTCATGCCCAGCTCGGCCAGGGTGGCCCAGGCGGCATCGGACGTGCCCGTGTCGGAATGCATGATGGTATGCCGCGTTTCAAACGGGTAATCCTTGTCGACCCAGCGCCTGAGCGCGTCGGCAAACTGCTGCTGTTCCTGATTGAATTGGAAGTCCATGTCGTTTCCTTCTGCCTTACAGGCCCAGGATCATCTGCGTGATGATGTTTTTCTGGATTTCATTCGAGCCGCCATAGATCGATGTCTTGCGGTAATTGAAGTAATACGCGGCCAGCGGCGCGGCCAGGTCGTCGCCAGCGCTACTGTGGGGCGCGCCGCCGTCAAGAAATGCCGGATCGAATGGCAAGGCTTGCGGGCCGATGGCTTCGAGCATCAGCTCCGTCAGCTGCTGCTGCAGTTCCGAGCCGCGCACCTTCAGCATCGACGCCTGCGGTCCCGGCCCCTTGCCCTCTTCGCTGATGACGCGCAAGACCGTCATTTCCAGCGCCATCAATTCGATTTCCAGGGTGGCGACCTTGGCCGCAAACGCGGGGTCGTGCAGCAGCGGCGCGCCGCGCTTGCTCTGCTGCATGGCCAGCTGCTTGAGGAAGGTCAGCTCGCGCTTCGAGCGGCCGACGGCGGCGATGCCCGTGCGCTCGTGGCCCAGCAGGTATTTGGCATAGGTCCAGCCCTTGTTTTCCTGGCCGACCAGATTGCTGACGGGCACGCGCACGTTGTCAAAAAAGACTTCGTTCACTTCGTGCTCTTCATCGAGCATGATGATGGGGCGCACGGTGATGCCCGGCGTTTTCATGTCGATCAGCAAGAAACTGATGCCTTCCTGCTTGCGCACCGTGCTGTCCGTGCGCACCAGGCAAAAGATCATGTCCGCGTGCTGGCCCAGGGTGGTCCAGGTTTTCTGGCCATTGACGATGTAATGGTCGCCGTCGCGCTCGGCCGTGGTTTTCAGCGAGGCGAGGTCGGAACCGGCACCGGGTTCGGAATAGCCCTGGCACCACCAGTCGTCGCAGTTCAAGATGCGCGGCAAATAATATGCTTTTTGTTCGGCGCTGGCGAAGGCCATGATGACGGGCGCCACCATGTTGACGCCGAACGGCAAAATGGGCGGCGTGGCGGCGCGCGCGCACTCGTCTTCCCAGATGTGGCGCTGCACGGCCGTCCAGCCCGTGCCGCCGTACTCGACGGGCCAGGCCGGCGCGGCCCAGCCTTGCTTCGCAACAATCTTGTGCCAGCGCACGTAGTCGTCGCGGTTCAGGCGCAAATGCTGGCGCACCTTGCGCTGCAAGTCCGCCGGCAGATGGGTGTCGAGGAAGGCGCGCACCGTGTCGCGGAACGCCGTCTCCCCGGCCGTGTAATGCAGGTCCATGTCTGTCTCCTTGTTCTTATGAGTTGCCGTGATGACTGCACGCAAGGAAGCTCAGCGCACAAAAAAGCACGACCGTTCTCAATGATTGTACAACAGATTGGGAGGCGCGCCAGGGCTTTTACACAGGCCGGCGCCGGGTGGAACGGGCCGGCTGGCGGCCCGAAGCCGCCGTTGGCCTCTCGTCTATGTGTGCGACAGAATATTGACGAGCTTGCCGAAAGGGTCGCGCACGAAAAACCGCCTGACGCCCCAGGGTTCATCGGCAGGACCATATTCAATAGGGAACCCCGCCCCACGCATGCGTGCCAATGCGGCATCGACGTCATCGACTTCGATGGAAAGGTCGGGCACAGCGGTGTTCGAGCCGCCTTGCGTCGCGAAGCTCACTTGAACGCTCATCTCGCTTTGCGAACCATACGTCACGATCCAGCCATGGTCCATCAACAGGCTCAGGCCCAGCACGTCCTCGTAAAAAGTGCGCGCCAGGCGCGGATCCGACGCCGGGAAATTTGCAACGATACGCTTGACTTGCATATTTTTCCTCCATGTCAATAGAAGCTTCGATCTCCATTTCCCAATCCTGCTCAAAATCGTCATCCACGTCTGCGGACATGTCCGCTTCTGACGAGATTGCCACTTTACGCGATTACCTATTGAGCAACATCCCGCGTAGCAGCAATTCCAATGCGGCCACTCCTGTTATCAAGCGCGCATTGCCTTCGTCGCCGTCTGCGATCCAGAATGCCCCTTCTGCCAGGCTGCCGTAGATCAGCGCAGCCAGTGCCTGTGGGCAAGCATCGGCCACGATGCCTTGCCGAATCAGCTGCTGGATAAGCCCCTGCATCGACTCGAGGCAATGGCGCTGCGAGTCCGGTGAAGCGCCGCCCAAAACCGCCCTGGCATCGCGTAAAACGATGCGCTGAATCTCCGGTTCCAACGCCATCTCCAGATAGGCACGGCAGCGGCTGCGAAAGCCTTCCCACAGGTCTTCGGCGCTGTCGGAGATGGCTTGCAGGCGGCCATCCATTTCCGCGTCGATTTGCTCCACCACGGCCAGCAGCAAGCCCTTCTTGTCGCCGAAATGATGATACAGCGCACCACGCGTCAGACCTGCCTGCGCGGTGAGGTCGTCCATTGAGGTATCAGCATAGCCGCGTTCGCTGAACACTTGGCGGGCGGTAGCCAGCAACAATGCGCGGGTTTCTTCCATTTCCACACGGGTGCGGCGGACCATTGCTTCCTCCTTACATACGTAGCGTATGATTATTTACATTCACAGCGTATGAATATATACTATTCATACGCACTGTATGTATTATCACTGCCACCTGGCTCCGTTGCAAGTAGGCATGCGCCGTTTATCAAATGATCAGATGAAGGATATGAATCATGAGTACGTCTCCCAACGTTGCCACAGAAGCCGTTGTCCGCCATCCGTGGCTGGCGGTCAGCGCCGTCGGCATGGCCACCTTTTCGGTCGTGACGACGGAGATGCTTCCGGTCGGCCTGCTGACACCGATTGCCGACACCCTGGACACTTCCACGGGAACCGCCGGCCTGATGATCTCGCTGCCAGCATTGCTGGCGGCCTTGTTCGCGCCGCTGGTCGTGGTCGCATCGGGAAGTCTGGACCGGCGCAGCATTCTGTGTGGTTTGCTGAGTCTGTTGGTAATCGCGAACATTGCCTCGGCCTTGGCGCAGAACATGGCGTGGATGCTGGCGGCCCGTGTGCTCGTCGGTTTTTGCATGGGCGGCATCTGGGCCATCGCCGGCGGCCTCGCTTCCCGGCTTGTTCCCGCCCGCTCGACTGGACTGGCAACGTCGCTTATCTTCGGTGGAGTGGCGGCCGCTTCCGTGCTGGGTGTGCCGCTTGGCGCACAAATCGGCGACGTTGCAGGATGGCGCTGGGCCTTCGGCGTCATGGCGCTGTTCAGCAGTCTGTTACTGGCGCTGCATCTGGCTGTCATTCCCGCCCTGCCCGCTGCCGGTTCGACGACCTGGCGCCAATTCGGCAAACAGCTGCGCAACAGGCAATTGCAAGCGGGGCTGCTTCTGACCTTGTTGCTGGTGACCAGCCATTTCATGGCCTTTACCTTCGTGCGTCCGCTTCTGCTGTCGGTGTCGGGATTGGATACGCAATGGCTGGGCGCACTGCTGTTTTTCTATGGCTGCGCGGGCATCATTGGAAACTTCCTGGCGGGTGTCGTTGCAGCGCGGCGCACGGCGCCGGCCATTATCGCCATCTCGGGCGGCCTGCTGCTCACGCCACTGCTGTTCCTGGCTGTCGGCGATTCCGGCATCGGCGGCGGCGTGGTGTTGCTGGCCTGGGGACTGGCCTACGGCGGCGTTTCGGTCGGCCTGATGACCTTGATGATGAAGACGGCGCCCGGGGCCGTGGAGATCGTTGCCGCGCTGTATGTGGGCGTCTTCAATATCGGCATCGCGCTCGGGGCGTGGGCCGGTGGCCAAGCCGTGGACAGGCTGGGCTTCAGCGCCAACCTCTGGCTTGCCGCAGGATTCGCCGCTGCTGCCTTGCTGCTGTCTGTTGGCATCGGCTTTATGGAAGCCCACAAGCAGCGTGGCACGGCAAGGGATTGACCGTGGGCGCCATCAGCCATACAAATGCAGCAGCACCTGCACGGCCACGATCTTGACAATGGTCATGCTGGGGAAAATCATCGCGTAGCCCAGATTCGGGCGGTCCGACCTGGCCAGGCGGTTGGCGAACACCAGTACGGCCGGGTTGCCCGTGGCGCCGGCCGCGATGCCCAGCAGCTCGGGAAACGGCAGGCGCAGGAAGACCTTGCCCAGGATCACCACGAGGGCCACCACCACCAGCACCGAAACAAAGCCGAGCGCCAGCATGGGCAGGCCGTCGGCGCCCACCTGCTGCACGAAAGGCAGGCCGGAGGCCATGCCGACGGCGGCGAGGAATATGGTCAAGCCGTAGTTGCGCATGACCAGGTTGGCCGACAGGGGCAAACGCCAGCTGATCTTGCCGACACGGCCCAGGCGTCCCAGGATCAGCGCCATCACCAGCGGGCCGCCCGCCAGGCCCAGGCTGAACGAGCCTATCCATGGCAACGGTATCGGCACCAGGCCCAGCAGCACACCCAGCACCATGCCCATGCCCAGCGACACATAGCTGAACTCGGCCGTGGCCGTGATGGAATTGCCGAACAGCTTGCGCACGTCGGCCGCATGTTTCGCTGGCGCAATGACCATCACGCGGTCGCCGAATTCCAGCGTCAGGAACGGGTGCGGCAGGATCATGGCGTCGCCGCGGCGGATGAAGGCGATCTGCAGGGGGAAGTCTTTCGCCAGGTTCAGTTCGCCCAGGGGCACGCCGACGATTTCCGCGTCCGACACGAACACTTCCGTGCCGTCGAACGCGCGGCGGTCCTTCATCAGCCGGCCCGGGTCCAGGTGGCCCAGGGCCGCGCGCGCCGCCTCCACGCCCGCCACCGTGCCCGACACCATCAGCGCATCGCCCACGCCGAGCACCAGCGAGGGATCGGGCAAGCGGTTCTGGTGGCCCTGGCGCACGCCGATCACCTGCACGCCCGCCAGCGGGCCGTCGGCCAGCTCGGACAGGGCCGCGCCGGCCAGTGTTGCTGCATCGATGGTGATTTCCGACACGATGATGGGCGCCGGCGGCGGCGTCAGCACGGGTTTTAATATCCGCCCGGCCAGGTACAGGCCCAGCATGGGGGCGACGACGCCGAACGGATACGCGACGGCATAGCCGACGGCCGCGTCGCCATTGCCGTGCGACGCTTCCAGCGCCGCCTGCAAGGCGGCCGTGCTGGTCATGGCGCCGGCAAACACGCCGCTGGCCATGCGCAGCGAGATATCGATCCACTGCCCGCCCCAGACGCAGACGGCCAGGCCGCCCATGACGGCGGCGAAGGCGACCAGGTTGTGTTTCTGCCCCGCGCCGCGCAAGCCGGCGAAAAACTGCGTGCCGTACTGCACGCCGATGCCATATAAGAACAGCAGCAGGCCGATGGAACCGACCAGCGGCGGCGGCACGGCGCCGGGGGCGAACGCGCCCAGCGCCAGCCCGGCGAACAGCACGCCGCCCACGCCCAGCGAAAAACCGAACACGCTGATGCGCCCCAGCGCATAACCGGCGCCGATGACGAGAAACAGGGCCAGGATGGGCGTGGACTCCAGCGTGTGGCGAAATAATTGAAGCATCAGGAACCTTGGTCTGGGGAAGGCCCAGTTTAGCATGCACAAAAGCAACACAATGATGCAAGGACAATCAAGCGTGCGCCGGTTTGCGGCATAAAAAGGGCAAAAAAAAGCCCGCTGCGGGAGCGGGCTGAAGCTAATTCCTGTGAGGAAGTAGAGGAGACAGGTGCAATGATGCCGCATTGCAACATAGCTATCCAATTGTATGTTGTGATGATAGAAATATGTTTTATCAATATCTCGTCAGGCTGTTCCAAATATGATCAGCGTGCGATGGCTTCCTTGCGGGCGGATCGCCAGCACGCGGGCTTGCTCCACGCTCACGCAAGCGTGCGGCGCAAACCCCTTGGCCGCCGTTTCCGCGTCGCGCGCGATGCCTTGCGGATCATTGATCACGTCATACTCTGCACGCTTGAAAAACAGTTGCTCGATACGGGCAGCGGCGTTTCCTGCCGGCTGCGGCTTGACGACGATGAGCGACCAGCTCTCGTCACCCCGAAATTGCTGTTGCTTCAGGAAGGCGTTGACCCTGTCCGCCGGAGGCGCCGGGCCGGCCAGCTCGCTCTGATACAGCGCCAGCGGGCACAGCAGCGTGCCGGCCGGCCACCCCATATCAGGCAGCGCCGCGACCGCGCCCGGACGCAGCTGGGCCAGATGGCGGTCAAGCCGGTGCCGCTCCTCCGAGCAGGCGCCGAGCGCCATCAGGGCAAGCATGCCGGCGGCGCGCAACAAAGGCTTCATCAGCGCATCTCCTTGTCTATGGTGAAGCAAGGGTATAGCAAAGGATGGCGCCGTGGAAGCCGGCACGATGCTGCGCAACGACAAAAAAAAGCCCGCTGCGGGAGCGGGCTGAATCTATTTCCTTGGAGGAAGTAGAGGAGACAGGAGAATGATGCCGCATTGCAGCATCATTTTCCAATTGTATGTTGTGATGACAGAAATACGATTGTTCTATATCTGAGCCATGCCGGCCTCCCCTGCTCCTGCATCCGCCTATGCAACGTTGTCGCCGCGCAAGGTTTTTGCCGCCGCCACCATATTCGCCAGCGCGGGTATCACTTCCTTCCAGCCGCGCGTCTTCAGGCCGCAATCGGGGTTGACCCACAGGCGCTGCGCGGGGATGCGCCTGGCCGCCTTGCGCATCAGTTCCACCATCTGCTCCTGGCTTGGAATGTTGGGCGAGTGGATGTCATAGACGCCGGGGCCGATTTCATTCGGGTAATTAAAGTCGTCGAAGGCGTCCAGCAATTCCATGTCGGAGCGCGAGGTTTCGATCGTGATGACGTCCGCGTCCATGCCGGCGATCTGCACGATGATGTCGTTAAATTCCGAATAGCACATATGCGTGTGGATCTGCGTCTCGTCGGCCACGCCGTTGGCCGTGATGCGGAACGATTCCACGGCCCAGCGCAGGTAGTCGGCCCATTGCGACTTGCGCAGCGGCAAGCCTTCGCGCAAGGCCGCCTCGTCGATCTGGATCACGCGGATGCCGGCCCGTTCCAGGTCCTGCACTTCGGCGCGCATGGCCAGCGCCAGCTGGTAGCACGACACGCTGCGGGGCTGGTCGTCGCGCACGAAAGACCAGTTGAGGATGGTGACGGGGCCCGTCAGCATGCCCTTCATCGGCTTGTCCGTCAGCGACTGGGCGTAGGTGCTCCACTCGACCGTCATGGCCCGGGGGCGGCTGATGTCGCCGAACAGAATGGGCGGCTTGACGCAGCGCGAACCGTACGATTGCACCCAGCCGAACTGACTGAAGGCGTAGCCGTCCAGCTGTTCGCCGAAATACTCGACCATGTCGTTGCGTTCCGCCTCGCCGTGCACGAAGACATCCAGGCCCAGCGCCTCTTGTTCCTGCACGCAATGGGCGATTTCCGCCTGCATCAGCTTTTTATAGCTGGCTGCATCGAGCTGGCCGCTGCGGAACTGGCTGCGCGCCTGGCGGATTTGCGCCGTCTGCGGGAAGGAGCCGATGGTCGTCGTCGGGTACAGCGGCAGTTGCAGCAGCGCAGCTTGCCTGGCGGCACGCTCGGCATAGCCGCTGGCGCGCTGGCCCAGGCGCGCATCGATGCGCGCCACGGCCGCCTTCACTGCCGGATTGTGCACGCGGCCCGACTGGCGGCGCGCCTGCACGGCGGCGTGGTTGGCGTCCAGCGAAGCCTGCACGGCAGCGCGGCCCTGGTTCAGGGCGCCGGCGATGGTATGCACTTCATCAAGCTTCTGGCGCGCGAAGGCCAGCCAGGATCTGATGTCGGCATCGAGTTTTTGTTCGCTGGCCAGGTCGACGGGCACGTGCAGCAGCGAGCACGACGGCGCGATCCACAGCCGGTCTTGCAGGCTGGCGTGCACCGGTTCCAGCCACGCCAGCACTTGCGTCAAATCCGTCTTCCAGATATTGCGGCCATTCACCACGCCCAGCGACAGCACGCTGGTGACAGGCAATTGCGCGATGACTTCTTCCACCTCATCGCGGGCGTTGACGGCGTCCAGGTGCAGGCCTTGCACGGGCAGCTTGCACGCCAGCGCCAGGTTGTCTTGCAGCTTGCCGAAATACGTGGCCAGCAGCAGTCTGACGTGCTTGACGCTGCTCAAGGCGTCATAGGCCGTCACCAGCGCCTGCCGCCAGGCGCCGTCGAGTTCCGTGACGAGTATCGGTTCGTCGATCTGCACCCACTCCACGCCTTGCGCGGCCAGTTCCTGCAGCAATTGCACGTAGACGGGCAGCAAGCCTTGCAGCAGCGCCAGCTTGTCGGAATCGTCCTTGGCCTTGCCCAGCCACAAGTAGGTGACGGGGCCGATCAGCACGGGCTTGGCCTTTACGTTCAGCTGGCGCGCCTGCGCCAGTTGCCGCAGCAGGCGGCTGCTGTCGAGCTTGAATTGCGTGCCGGCCGCAAATTCCGGCACGATGTAGTGGTAATTGGTATCGAACCATTTCGTCATCTCGCCGGCATGGATGCAGCTGCAATCGCTGTCGCTGGCCGAGCGGCCACGGGCGACGCGGAAATAGTTGTCGAGCGCGGCGCCTTCGAGGCCGCGCACGCGCTGCGGCAGGTTGCCCAGCGTAAAACTCAAGTCCAGCACCTGGTCGTAAAAGGAAAAGTCGCCCACGGGCGCGAAATCCAGCGCGCCCTGGTCCTGCCAGTGGCGCTGACGCAATTCGGCGCCCTGGCCTTCCAGCGCCTCCAGGCTGCTGTTACCCTTCCAGTAGTCTTCCAGGGCGAATTTCAGTTCGCGTTGGGCGCCGATGCGCGGGTAGCCCAGATTGTGTGTCGTGACGGTCATGGTGATTGCCTCCCAGTGAAGTGTGGAGTCATCATAGAGACTTTCATCCATGAATAATAATGGTATAACTTCATATATTCATGAGAAAGATTCATGCGAATTCTTGCCTGGACGAATCCATTGGGCCATCCAGCGCGGCATGGCTGGCCGCCCGGCCAGCAGCGGCTGCTGCGCCTGCGGCCATCTCGGGCGCTGGCCTGACACGGATGTGGATGTGAAGAAAACGTTTCAGTTCGCGGATGTGGGCGAGACGGACAAGGGCATCGACTATCTGCAATCGTTCATCGCCATGGCGCGCACGGCGCATCGCTATCGCCGGCGACCGCGCGGGCGAAAAAAAAGCCCGCTGCGGGAGCGGGCTGAATCTATTTTCTTGGAGGAAGATAGAGGAGACAGATGCATGATGCCGCATTGCAGCATATAAAACCAATTGCATGTTGTGATGATAGAAATATGCTTTATCAATATCTCGTTTCCGCCAGGCAGCGGCGGCGAACGCGCAACGGCGCGCCAGCCGCGGATCGGCGCGGCCAGGCATCGATCCAATGCGCAGTGCGCAGCAGACATTCCGGCGCGCACGCTGGCCCAGGTTCCCGCTGCCGGATTTTTTTACATTCCCTCCGGACTGGTCCGTTGAGCCAGATAAATACATTGAGAAATCAAGCACTTGCGGCGTATGGCACATGATTTGCGTGGCTCGGCCTGGCGCAGCAGCCCGGCAGATCGCGGGACTGCTCGCCACGTCGATGCCTTGCAGCCCGTCCGGAGGATTTATGCCCCGCACTTCCCCCCTCAAAACCATCCTGTTTTCATGGACGCGGCAGCTCCTGCGCACCTTCATCCTGCTGTGGTGGCTGGGCGCCGCATCGCTCGCCTGCGCGGACGAGCCGCCGCTGCAGATCAACGTGATGCCGCTGGGCGATTCGCTGACGGCCGGCTATCCCTTGACGCCGGAGCGCAGCTACCGGCTGAAGCTGCTCACCGATCTGCTCGCGGCCGGCAAGAAAATCGACTATGTCGGCGCAGGCCATGACCCGTCCGACCCGCCCCACTACCTTGCCCATCAAGGCACCGTGGGCGCCACGGTCGCCAATATCACGGGCATGGCGGCATGGAACACCTTCCATCCGGCCATCATCCTGCTGATGGCCGGCACCAACGATTTCAGGCAAGTCGACGTGCGCACCGGTCTCGGCGCCCTGGGCCTCGTCGCCCTGGCCGGCGGGCTTGACACGCTGATCCGGAAAATCAACCAGGACTATCTGGAGCGCGGCGAGAAAGTGGAGATTTTTGTCTCGTCCATCCCGCCGATCGGCTATCCCCTCGACGGCACCGGGCCAACGGTAACGCATACCCTGCTCGCTTACCTGCAATCGCAAGAACTCTCGTTTGACATAGTCGGCGGCCAAGGCGGCGCGGTCGATCAGGCGAAGTTCACCAGCGCGGTGAACGCTTTCCTGAACCGCAAGAAATTAAACCCTGACCTGGGCGGCATCTTCAAAGCGGCCGATGCGGACGGCAATGCCGTCCTGACGGCGAGCGAGTACGGGACTGCGCTGCGCTTGCTAGGCGAATACATCCTGAACAAATATATTGGCGACTACAACAACAATGTCCGCGCGCTGGCAATGCAGCACGACAATACCCACTTTGTGGACGCCGGCGCGCAACTGACGCTGGCGGACTTCACGGACGGCACCCATCCGGCCACCCAGCACGGTTACGACAAGCTGGCGCCCGCCTGGTTCATCGCCCTGCAGGCATTTTTCGCCAGCAATACGCACTACTGGATCAATGGCAGCGGTTTCTGGGAAGACGGCGATAACTGGTCCGCAACCCCGGACGGCACTGGCGGCATTGGCCAGCCGACGAGCGGTACGGTGTATCTGCTGCAGCATGACGATATCGACCGGACCGTGACGCGCGACAGCGCAGCCGCGCCGGCCCAGCTGATCGACCTCAGGATCGATGCCAGCGGCAGCGGCACCATGACGCTGCGCGCGCAGGCGGACCTGGAAGCCATGCTGACCGTCGTCGGCATCGGCGGCAAGGGCCGGCTGGAACAGACCGGCGGGACCATGATCACGCCGACCCTGCTGCTCGGTGCGGAAGCGGGCGGCACCGGCACCTGGGTGCTTGACGGCGAGGACGCCACGCTCAGGTCCGAGGTGGCGGACCTCGGGTTCAAAGGCAGTGGCAGCTTTACGCAGGACAATGGCAGCAATGAGGTGCTGCGCCGCCTGACCCTGGGCGACAGCGCCGGCGGTGTCGGCAGCTACACCTTGAACCAGGGCATCCTGTCCAGCAACGAAGAATGGGTGGGCATGGATGGCACTGGCGTGTTCATCCAGAATGGCGGCAGCCACCGGATCGAAGCGAAGGGACCGATCGTCAGCGGCTTCGAGGGTACGCTGTCGATCGGCGGCGGCCATAGCGCCTACACGCTGGCGCGCGGCGCCCTGAGCGCGCTGTTTATCTACAACAACGGCAGCTTCGACTATACCGGCGGCACACTGCAAGCCCAGTTCGTCAACAACGGCGTGTTGCGGCTGCGGGGCATACGCCAGATCAAGGGCGACCTGTTCCTGCCGTTGAACGGCCAGATCCAGCTGCCGGACGCCTTTGCCAGCAGCAAGCCGACGCGGCTCGAGGTCGCGGCCGGCGCGGAGCTGGAGGGCGAGATCTACGTGACGCTGGCACCCGGCGTCTCGCTCCGGCCGGGCGACAGCACCGACATCCTGCGTGCGGGCGGTGGCATCTCGCCCGTGCCGGGCGTGCTGCGCCTGCCCCTGCTTCCCGGCAAACTCATCCTGCGTGGAGAGTTAGCCGAGCAGAACCACGTGTTGCGCATCACGGTCGGCGAAGTCAACTGTGCCGACGTGGCGCAGGTCCGCCTCAGACTGGGACAGCGCGGCCCCCGCTTGAATGGCGACGTCAACAACGATGGCGTGGTCGATGTGCGGGACCTGGCCTTGATCGCGCACAAGCTGCCGGCAGGCGCCGCTTGCCCGTTTTGATCCAAACCCTACCCGAACCTGAAGAGGAGCACGACATGGCCAGCCGACTGACATCGATTTGCCTCTGGGCCCTGGGCGCCTTGCTGGCCTGTAGCCTCCAGGCCCGCGCCGCCCCGATCATCGACATCGAGCCCGAGACCCTGTTCGTCGCGCATGAGCAAAGCTTTGGCGTCAATATCGCGATCCATGGCGCCGCCGACCTGTTCGCCTTTCAGTTCGATCTGTCGTTCGATCCCAGGCTGCTATCGGCCACCAGCGTCGCCGAAGGCGGCCTGCTGTCCAGCGGCGGCTCCAGCATCTTCTTCCCCGGCACCATCGACAATGTGGGTGGACGCATTTCGTTCACGCTGGGCACGCTCACCGACAGCCTGCCCGGCGTGAACGGCACAGGCGCCCTGGCGGGCATCATGTTCCGCTCGCGCAACGCCGGCGGCATCGCGGCGCTCAGCCTGTCGAACATCATCCTGCTCGATTCCGGCCTGGCCGACATGGCCTTCGTTGCGCCATTGCCCGCGCAGATCACGGTGGTCACGGAACCGGGCACGCTGGTGCTGCTGGCGCCCATGCTGCTGGGCATGGCCTGGGTGCTGCGGCGCCGCCACCATCCATGATCGCCATGACCGGCTCTGCGCGTCGCCATGCCTAGTATTCTGGCCGGGCAAAAAAAAAGCCCGCTGCGGGAGCGGGCTGAATCTATTTCCTTGGAGGAAGATAGAGGAGACAGATGCATGATGCCGCGTCGCAGCATATAAAACCACTTTATATTCGTGATGTCAGAAATACGCGGCAGTGATATTAGGGGCAACGAACGATTCCATACGGCAATTTTTTACGCCGCCGCCTGCGCTTTTCCGTCACCTGAACGCAACATGTTCTTGATGCCGCGCAAGGCTTGCCGCACGCGGGCCTCGTTTTCGATCAGGGCAAAACGCACGTATTCATCGCCGTATTCGCCAAAGCCGATGCCGGGCGAGACGCACACCCTGGCCTTTTCCAGCAGCAGCTTGGAAAACTCCAGCGAACCCAGGTGGCGGTAAGCTTCCGGGATGTGCGCCCAGATGTACATCGACGCCTTCGGTTTTTCCACCATCCAGCCCGCTTCATGCAAGCCTTTCACCAGCACGTCGCGGCGGCGCTGGTATTGCGCGCAGATCTCCGTCACGCAGCTTTGGTCGCCCTCCAGCGCGGCAATCGCCGCCACTTGCACTGGGGTAAAACTGCCATAGTCGTGGTAGCTCTTGATGCGCGCCAGGGCCGCCACCAGTTCCGCGTTGCCGACCATGAAACCGATGCGCCAGCCCGCCATGTTGTAGCTTTTCGACATGGTGAAAAATTCCACGGCGACATCGCGCGCGCCCGGCACCTGCATGATGGACGGCGCCTTCCAGCCGTCGAAGGTGATGTCGGCGTAGGCCAGGTCATGCACGACCAAAATATTGTGCTGCTTCGCCAGCGCGACGACGCGCTCGAAGAACTCCAGTTCCACGCATTGCGCCGTGGGGTTGGACGGGAAGCCCAGCACCATCATCTTCGGCTTCGGATAACTCTCGCGGATGGCCCGTTCCAGTTCCGCAAAGAAATCCACGCCAGGGCTCATGCGCACGGAGCGGATGTCGGCGCCCGCGATGACGGCGCCCCAGATGTGGATCGGATAGCTGGGATTGGGCACCAGCACCGTGTCGCCACGGTCCAGGGTCGCCAGCATCAGATGGGCCAGGCCCTCTTTCGAGCCGATGGTGACGATGGCTTCGCTGTCCGGGTCGATGTCGACCTCGTAGCGCTTCTTGTACCAGTGCGCAATCGCGCGGCGCAGGCGCGGAATGCCTTTTGACGCGGAATAGCCGTGCGTGTCGGGACGCTTCACCGTCTCGACCAGCTTGTCGACGATGTGGGCCGGCGTGGCGCCGTCGGGGTTGCCCATCGACATGTCGATGATGTCCTCGCCACGGCGGCGCGCCGCCATCTTGAGTTCGGCCGTGATATTGAAAACGTAGGGGGGAAGACGATTGATGCGCGAAAAGCTGCGCGGAGCTTGGCTGTCGGTCATGGTTATCTCTGTACGTAAGCGCCCGGATCCGTCCGAGCGACGTTGGCGCAATGGCTGCGCCTGTGACGATACTAACCCGAGCGTGCGGAAACTGGCAAGGCCGATTCGGACACGCTACAATACGCCCAGATCGAAAATGAGCGCACCGGTTGGTAACCCGGTAAGTGCCCGGCACCGTCCGGCATGCTCCCGCCCGCGCGGACCCACGGCGCTGACCCTTGGCTGTTACACCAGGCGGGGAGGTGTTCTGGTTCGTGCATCTCTTCGCCGCGCCATCCCTCCCCTGCTTCACTTTAGGAATAAGAAGGATGGCAACACACGACACCGCAGCAACTGGCATGACCCTGGACCGCGCCGGCATCGAGCAGCAGCTGGCCCTGCCGGTGCGCCACTTCATCGATTGCGCCTTCGACGGCGAAGACCTGTCGCGCCTCGATTTGCAGGGCTGCACCTTTGAGCGCTGCACCTTTGCCGACACCAGCTTGTTCGCCAGCAAACTGGCGCGCAGCACCTGGCGCCGCTGCCGCGCCGGCAGCGCCGATTTCGAATCCGTCGATGCCGTCGACGCCAGTTTCGAAGGGTGCGACCTGAACAACACGAAATGGCGGCGCGCCAAGCTGGCCTCGGCCACTTTCCGCGGCTGCAAGCTGACGGGCGCCTCGTTCGAGGAAGCGGCCCACCTGGGCTTGACGTTCGAGGACAGCCTGCTGGTGGGCGCCGACCTGCGCGGCTTCTCGTTCCGCAAGGCAATACTGAAGCAGCTGGATTTTTCCGATGCCTACCTGGCCGGCTGCGACTTCCGCGAGGCCGTCTTCGAAGGGGGCAGCTTGCGCAACGCGACCATCAAGCTGGCAAAGTTCCAGGGCGCGGACTTGCGCGGCGCCGACATCGACGGCTTCAAGCTGAGCGAAGCGTCCCTGCTGAAAGGCGCCGTCATCACGCATGCGCAGGCGGCCAACTTCATGCGGGCGCTGGACCTGGTGGTGATGTAAGATAAAGAGGCAAAAAAAAGCCCGCTATGGAAGCGGGCTGAATCTATTTCCTTGGAGGAGATAGAGGAGACAAGTGCATGATGCTGCATGGCGGCATATCACGCCACTTTATATTCATGATGATAGAAATTCGTAGCGGTGATAATGCGGCCCCATCACGGTTTCAAGCCGCGCGGCGCGCAGCCAATGGCAAAAATTCTCCCAGCCACACCAGCAGGGCCAGCCCCGGGAACGCCATGCCGGCCAGCAGGGTTGCCTGCCAGCCATAGCTGGCATACACCCAGGCGCCGATGGCCGAGCCGGCCGCGCCGCCGGCGAAGAACAGGGCGAAATACAGGCCGTTCAGGCGGCCACGCACTTGCGCGCCCAGGCTGAAGATGGCGCGCTGGCCCAGCACCAGGTTCGCCGCCACGCCCATGTCGAGCACGATGGAAGCGAGCACCAGCAAGCCCAGCGCCACATGTTTCGATCCCGGCGCGAACATGGGCAAGGCAAACGCGGCGATGCCCAGCGCCAGCGCGGCGGCCGTGGCCGGCAAGGTGTGGCCCGCGTCCGCCAGACGGCCGGCGATGGGCGAGGCGACGGCGCCTGCCATGCCGACCAGGGCAAAGATGGCGATGCCCGTTTGCGACAGGCCGAACGCGGGGCTGGCCAGCACCAGCGGCGTGACGGTCCAGAACAGGCTGAAAGCGCCAAACAGACCCGCGTGATAGGCGGCGCGACGGCGCAGCACGGGCGTGCCCAGCAGCAAATGCCACAAGGACGCCATCAGGGCCGGATAGCGCATGCTGGACACGGGCTGGCGCACGGGCAAGGCGCGGCGCAGCACCAGCGCCAGCAATACCATCAGCACGGCGGCGCCGCCGAACACCGCGTGCCAGCTGGCGTGCGCAGCCACCAGCGAGGCTGCAGGACGGGCCAGCATGATGCCCAGCAACAAGCCGCTGACCACCTTGCCCACCGTCTGGCCCCGCGTCGCTTCCTGCGACAGGTGGGCGGCAAACGGCACGATCACCTGCGCCGCCACGGAACCGAGGCCAATGGCCAGCGCGGCCGCAAGAAACACGACGGCGCCCGTGGAGAGGGCCGCCGCCACCAGGGCCACGGCCGTCATCAGCAAGGCCGTGACGATCAGGCGGCGGTTTTCCAGCAAGTCGCCCAGGGGCACGACAAACAGCAGGCCCAGGGTATAGCCCACTTGCGTCAGGGTAACGATCAGCCCGGCCGCCTTGGCCGACAGGCCCGTCGAGGCGCTGATGGGCCCGACCAGGGTTTGCGCGTAATACAGATTGGCGACGATCAGGCCGGAGGCGATGGCCAGCAGCAGCACCATGGCGGGCGACATGTCGCGGGAAGTAATAGATGCGGCCTTGTTCATGTTGTTTCCTCGGTTCGATAGGGATGCTGCCATTCTAGGCAAACCTGCGGCAAAGATAATTAGGGCATAATCCACTTATACTTTTCATATAAGATGAACAATCGCCATGGACAAGATCAAGGCCATGCAGACCTTCGTGCGCATCGTCGAAGCCAACAGCTTTTCCAAGGCGGCCGAGACACTGAATTTGCCGCGCGCGGCGCTGACGGCCACCCTGCAAAAGCTGGAAGCCTACCTGGGCACGCAATTGCTGCAGCGAACCACGCGCCGTCTGTCGCTGACGCCGGAAGGGGCCGAGTATTTTCGCCACTGCATAGCCATCCTGAAGGCTGTGGAGACGGCGGAACTGGCGTTTCGGGGGCCGGAAGCGAAAAAGCCGCGTGGTTTGTTGCGCGTCAACCTGCCCAATACGGTGGGGCGTACCCTGGTGGTGCCCCAGCTCGCGCAGTTTCACGCCGCCTGCCCGGACGTGCAATTGCAGCTGAGCCTGACGGACCGCCTGGTCGACCTGACGCAGGAAGGCATCGATTGCGCCTTGCGCGTGGGCGACTTGCAGGATTCCGCCTTCATCGGCAAGCAGGTCGGCCTGATGCGCTTCGTCACCTGCGCCGCGCCCGCCTACCTGGCGCGGCATGGCACGCCGCGCACCCTGGCCGACCTGGCCGCGCACCAGGGCATCATGCACTATTCGGGCCGCACGGGACGCGCCTTCGACTGGGATTTTCTACAGGGAAGTGACGTGCGGCGCGTGCCGATGGCCGGTCCCATCGCCGTCAACGACGCCGACGCCAGCGTCGATTGCGCGCTGCAGGGGCTGGGCCTGGCGCAGGCGGCCCTGTACCAGGTGCGCAGCCACCTCGACAGCGGCGCACTGGTGGCCGTGCTGTCCGATTGCCCGCCCACGCCCATGCCCATGTCGCTGCTGACGCCGCAAGGCCGCCTGGCCGCACCCAAGGTGCAGGCATTTGCCGGCTGGCTCGCCGGCTTGCTGGCAAAAAATGCGGACGTGCAGATGCCTGGCCGGGCATGAAACCAAGCCCGCTGCGTGCCGGCCCCATCGCTGGCAGAACAATGGCCTTGCGCCCGCGCTGATCTTCACATCCGCCATGACGGCTGGCCGCCTAGGGAATGCCATCGAGTGCGATCAAGCCTGCCCGCGCCGCGATTGCCACGTGCCGCTCCAGATCGTCCAGGTCATAGCGAAGCCTGGCCCGTGTCATGGCCAACAGGGCTGGATTCCTCTTCGCCTCTGCGACGCGCTGCGCAATGGCCAGCATCTCCAGCGCCATCCGCGCCGCCATGCGCTCGCCGGCACCGCCTCTGGACATGCCGCCAAGATAGGCCATCAATGCCGTTTGCGCCCCCGGATCATCGAGGGCGAAGAAGAATGCGCAAAAGGCGCCTCTTTTCCAGACATCGGCCTTATCCACCGATGCGATCTCTGCCTTGCACCGCAGCAATCGCTCTGCCTTGCTGCCGCTGGCCGCATCCGCCTGGCCGAAGGCGGCGAGAACCTGCTGACGAACGGAGCGGTCAAACTCCCGGTCGAGTACCGCCTTGTCGAATGTGGATTGCCGGCTCAGCACCTTGAGCGGCTGCTTCCTGGCGACAGCCATCAGCATCTGCGCCGCTGCGGATTGCCGCCCTTTCCGCGAGGATGAGGCGATCGCCGTGGCGATGGCGTCCATAGTTTGCCCCGTCAATTGAGCGCCGGCGCCCAGCAGATGCGTCAGTTCCATGTCGAGAGGATAGTCAGGCATACCGGTATAATCAGGAGCATCCTCATTCAGGAGGCGCGCCAACAAGTTCAAGGCAAGCTGCGCGCACTCGGCATCAAGCTGGCCCGATGCCGCGAGCTTTGCCGCAGCATACATAACAGGCCACCGTCCGACCAGGGTCTGGTCACTGCCGCTTGCGGCGGTTTCATGCAGCAGCGCGGCCACCCGGCGCTCCGTCTGCGCACCTTGAAGTCCAGGATTGGCCGCTGCCAGGTTGGACAAGGCGATCAAGGCGATGTCACGAACCCGGACGCTGGGACCTGGATTGTCAAATTGCCCATTCAGCGTCTCCATCAGTCTAGCGGAAAAGGCAAGCCGGTTTTCACTCCCGAAAAAACTGAGAGCGATCAGGGAAGACTCATGGTTGCCGGCTTCCGGCGAAGCCAGCTGTGCAGACGTCAGCAGCGCTGTGATTGACGCGTGCTGCGCCGCGTAAGGGTGGCTATGAAGCAGAATCGGGATCATGTCTGCTGCGCGTCTCGTCACCCGTTCCGGATCGAGCGAGGCAATCGTCAAGCCTTGCGGCTGGAGGGCCCGCTGCATCGGAAACTTGAGCAAATATTTCAATGCTGGCAAGGCAAGACTTTCATTGCGTGCGGCATAACCTTCCAGCAGGTCGAGTGCCCGGCTCCGCACGAACAGGGCATTTTCTGCATTGTTGAGGATTATCTCAAGTGTTTTAAGATCGCCCTCCATGGGTTGCGATGCACCGTTCATCAGCAGTTGCTTGATCGCCGCTTCAATGAGATTGGTGTCTGCATCAAGAAAGCTCAACACGTCATTAGCATGTTTGCGGGCGCTTTGCTTTCCGAGGATGGCCAAAGATTGCTGTAAACTTAACGTTACTCGATAGGCAATATCGGCCCGCGTCTCCGCGATGCGCAACAGGCCGGCAGTTGCAGCCAGCCGGCCTGGCAATTCAGGGGGCGAGCTTGTGGCACCCAGCATGCGGACAAGCGCTTCCACAACTTCGTCCGTGCCCTTTTCATCATTCGCCCTGCCAGCCAGCCCTATCGCATCGGAAGCCGCCTTCAAGCTGAGTTCACTTTGTTTCGCGCGACTGAAGGTGACAAACGCTGCCGTCGCTTCTTTTGGCTTTCCACTTATACGCAGGAAACGAATTTTCTCGAGCGGATTCAGGACGTCAGCGATGCGCGCCACGGCTTCCTGCACCCCGCCCATGCCCCATATGTCGCCGCGCGGCACCTGAGTGACAGCGGTCGTGCTCGCTGGATCGAGCTGGTCCGTACCAAACGAGGTCTCCACCGCCACCTTGTCCGTGCCTGGCAGGAATCGCGTAAAAGGATTGCTGAAACGTATGGCCACTGACGGCGGAACCGACGCAAATGCCACGGACGTGATACCTATCGACCAGCTGCTGAAAGCGAAGACATAGCCTCCCACCACCAATATCAGCACTGCCATGGCGGCCGGCCAGCTCAGTGCGAAAGCCCCGCTGAGCCAGCTTCGGGCGATCAGTTCCCGCACAAAACTGTCCGCGAGGGTCTGGGGCGTGGCGTGGCGGCGGATTTGCAGAAGCGTGCGGATCGGGATTCGCACCATGTTATCGTGGCGAAATGCGCCAAGGTAGAAGGAAATGGAACGCTCGGCCGCCTCGGCCGCCCCTTGCCGGCCTGTGGTGCCTCGCTGGATCAGGGGTGCCAGGGCATCATGGGTTAGGTTGAATGTATCAGGCCCGGTCTGAATGACGAGCCGTGCTTCCTGCAGCATCTTCAGGCATGTTGCGAGTTCGCTCCCGGCCAGAAGCGCCGCATCGCGCGCACGGACGTCGGCGACGATGGCGTCCAGGGCAATGTCGACGGGCGACTTTGCGATCCCGCCAGGAGCGCAGAGCTTGCGCAACACGATCTCGCCCAGCACAGGCTTGGGCAGGCGTGCAATCTCATCACGAATAAAGGTGCCAATCACGCCCGCCTTGCGGCCCAGGGCGACATACACGGCCTTTTCCTGGACATGTGCGCGCTTGAGACGCGTGCCGATCAGCTGGAGCTCAACAGGCCACACCTCGCCGTTGCTCTCCAGGTCTTCGATAATGGCGTCGACAAGCGCCGCCTCGAACTGCACCGCTTCGTCGGCAGCCGCTTGCACCAGAACTTGACGTGCAGAATGTGTTCTCAAATTAACCAACTCGAACGTCGTCCGTGGCGACGTGGGGTCGGCAATGTCGGGAGCGAAGTTTTGCAAACGGGCAAAACAGTCGCGCCGGATGGCAATCACCAGCGAGCACTGCGGGTGCTCGTCAAGCAGTTTCCGCATGCGGCTGCCCAGGGCGCCGCTCACATGATGACTGGGGTGCGTCAGAAAGTATTCCTCGAACTGGTCAAGGATGACGAACAAGCGCGCGGCGCCGCCGTACTGCCTGAACGCCCGTTCGATCACCGTGCCGGGATCGTCAGTCGGCCGCCCCAGATAGATGGGAACATGGCCGCGCCGGCGCAACTCCGCGACCAGGCCCGCGCGCAAGAATGAGGTCTTGCCACAACCGGATTCGCCCCATATCACGCCAAAGCGAAAGTCGGCGCCTTGCAGAATCGCCATGGCATCCGTGCAGTCGCTGCGCCGGCCGATCAGCGTGTCGCCCTGTTCAAATGGCAGGAAGGAGCGCAGGATTGAGGTATCGTGCGTGTGCGGAGGCTCCTGCGGCAGTGGCGGCGGCCGGTGGCGCCTTCGCCAATGCAGAAAGAGAATATAGGCAACAGCAAGAGCGGCCGCCCCGAGATAGGCGTAGAACCGGGCCTGGCGCTCGGGAAGGAAGGTGCCGAGCCAGAACGTCAGTATGGATGGCAAAGAGCCCGCACGCTCCCCCCATAGCGCCAGCCACGCGCGCACTGCATCGCCGTGGGTCTTTTCCGCCTTGTCTTCGGCCATTGCCCCTCCCCACCGATGGGCTACCGTCGGTTGGATATGTGCTGGTTTCCGGGCAACCTTGCCCCTCCCCCGTCAATGGATGGCCGCTGATCACCTGATCACTTGACTGTAGTCGAAAGCCCGTCGGCCGGAAGGCAAATACAAGCAGTGTTGATCTGCATCTAGGGATGCGTTCATAGACCGATGCCGATACGGGTCGCACCTGCCCGCCGGCCATGGAATGCATCGAATGCATTGCGCCAACGCATGGCGCAACGGCCAGCAAGGGCAAAAAAAAGCCCGCTGCAAAGAGCGGGCTGAATCTATTTTCTTGGAGGAGAATAGAGGAGACAGATGCATTATGCTGCGTCGCGGCATATCAATCCAATTGATTGTTGGAATGATAGAAATACGCAAAACAGATAACTGATCAGGGCGAAAAAAAACCGGCTCCGCAAGGAACCGGTTTTTTACTACGTGGCAAACCTTACTTCGCCGCCGCCACCGGCGTCGCCTTGGCATCGGCAGCGTATGGCAAGACCTTCGCCGCCAGACGCGTATCGGCCTTGATCAGCGCCACTTCGTCGGCCAGGATGCGCGCCGCTTCGTTCAGCAGCACGTCCTTGGCGCTCTTGGCGGCCGTCTCGGCGTCGAGCTCGGCGCTCAGGGTCCGCTCATCGCCCTGCAAGCCGTCGTCGGTGCGCAGGGCGCCCTTCACGGCGGCAATCTGCCTGGCCGTCTTGTTGGCCGCTTTCGCGCCCTTCAGCACATCTTTCGGATCAGGAATCACCACCAGGTCGTCGGCAGGATTCGAAATCTGCGCGATCAGGCGTTTTTCGCGGGCCTTGGCGCGCGCATCCTGGGCATCGCGCTCCTTGCGGCGCACTGTTTCGTTGAGCGAAATCTGGTTTTCCTTGCGCTGCTTGACGACCAGGGCGATGTCATCCTGCAGGTACTGGAAATCCTTGTCCTTGGCCACGCGCGCCTCGTGCTTCTTGTCCAGCAAGGGCACGATCTCCTTCAGGTCGCCCGTCGGCATGTACGGCGCCGGCTTGATGGCTACCCACGGCAAGGCATTGTCATAGCTGGACTCGCCGAAATTTTCCGTGTCCGACATGGCCGGCAGCTTGATGTCGGGCGTGACGCCGCGCAATTGCGTGGTGCCGCCATTGATGCGGAAAAATTGCGCAATCGTCATTTTCAGCTCGCCGTAGCGGGCCTTGTCGCTGCCGCCGAAACGGTCGAGATTGAACAGGGTCTGCACGGTGCCCTTGCCGAAACTGCCTTCGCCAATGATGACGCCACGGCCGTAGTCCTGGATGGCGGCGGCAAAAATTTCGGAGGCGGAAGCGGAACCGCGATTGATCAGCACGCCCATCGGGCCATCCCAGGCCAGGCCGGCACTGTTGTCGCTTTCGATGTCGACCTTGCCTTCGGCATTGCGCTGCATCACCACGGGACCCTTGTCGATGAACAGGCCCGTCAAGTCGACGGCTTCGATCAGGGAACCGCCGCCATTGTTGCGCAAGTCGATCAGGACATTGTCGACCTTGTCTTTCTTCAATTCGCCCAGCAGGCGGGTGACGTCGCGCGTGGCGCTCTTGAAATCCTTGTCGCCGCGCTGGCGCGCCGCAAAGTCCTGATAGAAGGTCGGCAAGGAAATCACGCCGATGCGGCGCTTGACGCCGTTTTCGCGCACTTCGATCACAGATTTCTTGGCTTCCTGGTCCACCATGCTGATTTTCTTGCGCACCAGCGGCAAGACCACGTGCTTGGCGTCCGGACCGGCATCGGCCGGCAGCACATCGAGGCGCACGACGGAATCCTTGGTGCCGCGAATCAATTGCACTACGTCATCAATACGCCAGCCCAGCACTTCCGTGATGGGGCCCTTGTCTCCCTGCCCCACGCCGACGATGCGGTCGCCCACCTTCAGCTTGCCCGACAGGCCGGCCGGACTGCCCGGCACGACTTCGCGCACCACCGTGTACTCGTCGCGCGTCTGCAGCACGGCGCCGATGCCCTCGAGCGACAGGCGCATGGAGATGTCGAAGTTATCCGAGGCGCGCGGCCCCAGGTAATTGGTATGCGGCTCGATCGACATGGCATACGCGTTCATGAAGATCTGGAACACATCTTCGCTGTTGAGCTTGCGCGAGCGCGTGGTGTAGCTTTCATAGCGCTTGTCCAGGGTTTCGCGGATGGCCTTGTCTTCCTTGCCCGCCAGTTTCAGGCGCAGCCAGTCATTCTTGACGCGCTTGCGCCACAGGTCGCGCACTTCCTCGTCGTTCTTCGGCCAGGCGGCTTTTTCGCGGTCGTACTGATAGCTTTCATCGGCCGTGAAGTCAAATTTGGTTTTCAACAATTCCCGCGCATACGCCATGCGCTCGTCGAAACGCTGCTGGTACAGATTGTAGATGGCGAACGGCGCGGTCAGGTCTTCGTTGATGATGGCATCGTCGAGCTTGCTGCGCAGCGGCGCGAAACGGTCGATATCGGCTTGCACGAAGAACAGTTTTTCCGCGTCCAGCGACTTGAAATAGCGGTCGAAGATCTTTTCCGACATGGCGTCGTCGAGCGGCGTGGCCTTGTAATGGACGCGCGTCAGGACGCGCGACGCCCACAGGGCGGCCTGCGTCTGCTGGGCCAGCGGCTTCATGGGGGGCGGAGGAGTGGCGCTCTTGTCCGTCTGGGCTGCGCCCGCCTGGGCGGACAGGGCAAGCACCAGGGTGACCAGCATCATTTGCTTCTTCATCGGCTACTCCGAAAATTAGTTAGATCAATTCCAGGCGGCGCAGATCGAGGCACGCGCCAGCCGGCAAGACAGTAAGGGGAATACACGACTGGTCTGCATATTATTCTACAGGATACGGACAAGCAGTCTCCCATGGAATATCAGTTTCTTCCCAGAAGCTTAAACGCGGATTAAGGCCGATGTTTCATTCATTACAAAGTGAAACATTCGTGAGGACTTGTCCGCATCCAGGCCTGCCGCCTGCCAGCGGCATACGCCGGCGCCGGAAAAATTCCCGACATGCGCGCAAAAGTCAATGCAGCATCTTCGCCAGGCTTGATCAAAGTGACGTTTTTTCACATATTTATCATTCCTGCGGGAAACACTTAGTAACAAAACGCAAGCTCCATGCTATCATCGCGCCCTGATTCGCCGGCTGTTGATACTGCCACAGCCCAGCCTTAAGCCCTTTCCCGCCGCACCAGCTTCCGTAGATTGCCCTTCTCCCATTGCCTGCCTTGCCGGCGGCGATGCGCCAGGCGTGTGCGCGCTGCGCAGCCTACCCGAGACTTGATTCGACTATCGTTATGCAAAAATTCTCCTTTCATCCACGCCGCTGTAGCGTCGGCGGCAAGATCACCATCTTCACCTTCGCCCTGGTCAGTCTGATCCTGGCCAGCCTGACGGCCTTGATCAGCATCAGCACATCGCGCGTGCTGGAACAGCGGGCCGAAGCGGCCGTCATAAGCGAGCTCGACAGCGTGATGACCACCACCGAAGTGTTCCATACGGCCATGGTCAACGAGGCGGCGAGCTTCGCGCGCCTGTTCGCGGCGGAATTTTCCGCGCCGTTCACGGTCGACACCAGCGCCCTCGTCTCCGTGGCCGGCAAGGCCACGCCGGCGCTGAGCAATGGCGGCAAGGTGCTGAACCTCGACACGGCCCTGGTCGACCGCTATACGGCCCAGACGGGCGCGATCGCCACCATTTTCGCCGCCGACGGCGAGGAATTCGTGCGCGTCAGCACCTCGCTGAAGAAGCAGGACGGCACGCGCGCCATCGGCACCCAGCTCGACCATAACCACCCCAGCTACGCGCCGCTGCGCGCGGGCCAGCGCTTCATCGGCATGGCCACCTTGTTCGGAAAGCAATATATTACCCAGTATGATCCCGTGCGCGACGCCTCCGGCAAGGTGGTGGGCGTGCTGTTCATCGGCCTGGACATCAGCAAGAATCTGGCCATGCTGAAAGAAAAGATCCGTCAGGTCAAGATCGGCCAGACCGGCTATATCTTCATCGTCGACACGGCGCCCGGCGCCGGCTACGGCCAGCTGGTGCTGCATCCGAACAGCGAAGGCAAGAGCGCGCTCGACTTCAAGGCCAGCGATGGCCGCCTGTTCATCCAGGACATGCTGGCGCAGAAGAACGGCGCCATCCGCTACACCTGGACCGCGCCGGGCCAGACGGACGCAACCGCGCGCGAAAAGCAGCTCCACTACCGCCAGTTCAAGGACTGGCAATGGATCATCGCCGGCGGCACCTTCACGGATGAAATCACGCTGGAGGCGCGTCAACTGCGCAACCAGTTGGCCCTTTCCGGCTTCATCGCCCTGCTCGCCTTTGCCCTGCTGCTGTACTGGCTGGTGCGCGTGCTCGTCTCGCGCCCGCTGGCACAGGCCGAAGCGGCCGCCGCGCAGATCGCCGGCGGCGACCTGACGGTGCAGCTGCACGTCAGCAGCGAAGATGAGATCGGCCGCCTGCTGCGCGCCATGAACCGCATCAGCGACAATCTGTCGCAAGTGGTGGGCAAGGTGCGCGGCAGCGCCGGGCAGATCGCCACGGCCTCCGGCGAGATCGCCAGCGGCAACCTGGACTTGTCCAGCCGCACCGAGCAGCAAGCCAGCTCGCTGGAGGAAACGGCCGCCTCGATGGAAGAACTGAGCTCCACCGTCAAGCAGAACGTCGATCACGCGCAGCAGGCCAGCCGGCTGGCGCGCGAGTCGTCGACCCTGGCCGCCGAAGGCGGCGCGGCCGTGACGCAGGTGAGCGACACCATGCAAGCCATCCGCAGTTCATCGAAGCGCATCGCCGACATCATCGGCGTCATCGACGGCATCGCCTTCCAGACGAATATCCTGGCCCTGAACGCGGCCGTGGAAGCGGCCCGCGCCGGCGAGCAGGGCCGCGGCTTTGCCGTCGTGGCAACGGAAGTACGCACCCTGGCGCAGCGCAGCGCGGCGGCGGCGAAAGACATCAAGGACCTGATCCAGGCGTCCGCCGGCACGGTGGACCTGGGCCACGCGCAAGTGAGCCAGGCCAGCGCCACCATGGACACGGTGGTGGCCAGCGTGCGGCAGGTGAGCACCATCATGGCGGAAATCGCGCAGGCGAGCGACGAGCAGCGCAGCGGCATCGAGCAGGTCAACCAGGCCATCGCCCAGATGGACCAGGTGACCCAGCAGAATGCGGCCCTGGTGGAAGAAGCGGCCGCGGCCGCCGACGCCCTGCAGGAGCAGGCGCAGGAGCTGACGCAGGTGGTGGGCGTGTTCACGCTGCAGGCGCCAGCCGGGTGCTAAGATGGGGAGGCATCCACCTTGCCAGGAGACACCATGCACGACGACTATGTTTTGATTGCCCGGCTGATGATACCCACGGATGCGCACGTCATCCGCGGCTGCCTGGCAGCGGCCGGCATCGACGTCATTCTTGCCGATGAGCAGCACATGCAGGCCAATTTGCTGCTGGCGCCCGCCATCGGCGGCGCCCGCGTGCTGGTGCGCGAAAAAGACTTGCCGCGCGCCAATGAGGTGCTGGCCGCCTTCGAGCGGGGCGATCTGGCGCTGGCCGATGATGCCGATGTGGGCGCGCCAGCGCTGGATTAGCTCAGGAGTAGAAACAGCGCCCGCAGGCCTGGCGGTAACTCTCGTTGCCGCCAATACTGATCTGCTCGCCTTCCTTGATGCGGCGGCCCTGCTCGTCCACGCGGATGTTCATCGTGGCCTTCTTGCCGCAAGTACAAATATTCTTCAATTCCTCGATATCGTCGGCCAGCGCCAGCAGATAGGCCGAGCCGGGGAACGGTTCGCCCTTGAAATCCGTGCGCAAGCCGTAGCAGATGACGGGCACGCCCTTCACTTGCGCCAGCTGGTGTAATTGTTGCACTTGCGCCGTGCTGAGAAATTGCGCTTCGTCAACCAGCAAACAAGCCACCTGCGGAATATCGGTGAGGAAATTCGTATCGGCATGGAAGATATCGACCTGGCGCTGCGGCCCCAGGCGCGAGGTGACGCGCCCCACGCCATAGCGGCTGTCGATGGCGGCCGTGTACAGGCGCACCTGCTGGCCCTGCTCTTCATAGTTGTGCGCGACCTGCAACAAGGCCGTCGACTTGCCCGCGTTCATCGCGGAATACCGGAAATAAAGTTTTGCCACTGCCGCCTGCCCTGTCTGTCTGGTTTTTCAAAGATACTGTTCCGTATCTTTTCGAGGCGTGATTATAAATCGCCAAGGCAAGCTTGCGGCAGCTTAATACATGTGCCGACAGCGCGGCATGGCGCAAAAAAACGGCGCATACTGGAACGATGCAAGCCGCTCTCCATCGCTTTTCATATGCGCCAGCCGCATATGCAAGCATTAAAACATTCGTTCGCAGCCCATGTCCGCCAGCCTACACTCCGGCCTTTTGCACGGAAAGCGGCTCGGGACATAATCCCGGGCGGCTGTTTCGCTGACAGGAGCCACCATGAATGACCGAATGCCCTCCCCCTCCCGGCCGCCGGCGCTGTACAAGCTGATCGGCAACACCCCGCTGGTCGAAGTGACCAGGCTGGACACGGGCCTGTGCCAGCTGTTCCTGAAACTGGAATCGCAAAATCCCGGCGGTTCCATCAAGGACCGCATCGGCCTGTCCATCATCGAGGCGGCCGAAGCCGACGGCCGCCTGCAGCCGGGCGGCGTCATCGTCGAAGCGACCGCCGGCAACACGGGCATCGGCCTGGCCCTGGTGGGCCGCATCAAGGGCTACCGCGTGATTCTCGTCGTGCCCGACAAGATGTCGACGGAAAAAGTGCTGCATTTGAAGGCGCTGGGCGCCGAAGTGCACACCACGCGCTCGGACGTGGGCAAGGGCCACCCCGAGTACTACCAGGATTACGCGGCGCGCCTGGCGCGCGAACTGCCGGGCGCCTTCTTCGCCGACCAGTTCAACAATCCGGCCAATCCGCTGGCCCACGAAACGACGACGGGACCGGAAATCTGGGAACAGAGCGGCCATGACGTGGACGCCATCGTCGTCGGCGTGGGCTCGTCCGGCACCCTGACGGGCCTGACCCGCTACTTCCGCAAGGCCCAGCCGAAGCTCGAATTCGTGCTGGCCGACCCGCAAGGCTCCATCCTCACCGAATACGTCGAATCGGGCAAGGTCAGCGACACGAGCGGCTCCTGGGCCGTGGAAGGCATCGGCGAAGATTTTATCCCGGCCATCGCCGACATGGACAGCGTCACCAAAGCCTACACCATCAGCGACCAGGAAAGTTTTGATTCCGCGCGCGCCCTGCTGCGCGCCGAAGGCATCCTCGGCGGTTCGTCCACGGGCACCTTGCTGGCCGCCGCCCTCAAATACTGCCGCGAACAGACCACACCCAAGCGCGTCGTCACGTTTGTCTGCGACACGGGGACGCGCTACCTGTCGAAGGTCTACAACGATGGCTGGATGCGCGACCAGGGTCTGCTGCAGCGCGCGCGCTCGGGCGACTTGCGCGACCTGATCGGACGCCGCTACGACGAGGGCGACGTCGTCAGCGTGGCGCCCGGCGACACCCTGCTTACGGCCTTCAACCGCATGCGCGCCAGCGACCTGGCCCAGCTGCCCGTCATTGATGCAGGTCAACTGGTCGGCATTATCGACGAATCGGACCTGCTGCTGCACGTTTCCGGCGACGCCGCCCATTTCGCGGGCCTGGTGGGCGCCACCATGACGACGCAGATCGAAACCCTGGCGCCATCGAGCGGCTTGCCCGCCCTGCGCGCCACCCTGGACCGGGGCTTGACGGCCGTCGTCGCCGACGACAGCGCCTTCTACGGCCTGATCACCCGCTTCGACCTTCTCAACCACTTACGCAGGACTTTATCTTGAGCCAAGACACCACCCGCAAGCGCCATCTGGCCACCCGCGTCATCCACGCCGGCCAGTCGCCCGACCCGTCGACAGGCGCCATCATGCCGCCCATTTACGCCACCTCCACCTTCGTGCAGGACAGTCCCGGCGTGCACAAGGGCCTCGATTACGGCCGCTCGCACAATCCCACGCGCTGGGCGCTCGAGCGCTGCGTGGCCGACCTGGAGGGCGGCAGCGCAGCGTTCGCGTTCGCCTCGGGCCTGGCCGCCATCTCGTCCGTGCTGGAATTGCTGGACGCGGGCAGCCACATCGTCGCCGGCGACGACATGTACGGCGGCACGTATCGACTGTTTGAACGCGTGCGCCGCCGCTCGGCCGGCCATGCATTCACCTATGTCGACCTGACCAATCCCGAGAACCTGCTGGCCGCGCTGCGCCCGGAAACGAAGATGGTGTGGGTCGAGACGCCCACCAACCCCATGCTGAAACTGGCCGATTTGCGCGCGATTGCCGACATCTGCCGCGAACGGGGCATCATCGCCGTGGCCGACAACACGTTTGCCAGCCCGCTGGTGCAGCGCCCTTTGGCACACGGTTTCGACATCGTCGTCCATTCGACCACCAAGTATTTGAACGGCCACTCGGACATCATCGGCGGCATCGCCATCGTCGGCGCGGAAGAACGCCAGGCGGAATGGCGCGAGCAGCTGGGCTTTTTGCAGAACTCCGTGGGCGCGATTGCCGGGCCGTTCGACAGCTTTCTGGCTTTGCGCGGCATCAAGACGCTGGCCATCCGCATGCAGCGCCATTGCGCAGGCGCACTGGCCCTGGCGCAGTGGCTGGAGCAGCAGAAGGAAGTCAAACAGGTGTTCTATCCGGGCCTGGCCTCGCACCCGCAGCACGCGCTGGCGCAGCGCCAGATGGATGGCTTCGGCGGCATCATCTCGATCGACCTGGCTACCGACCTGGCGGGCGCGCGCCGTTTTCTGGAACGCTGCGAAGTGTTTGCCCTGGCCGAAAGCCTGGGCGGCGTGGAAAGCCTGATCGAGCACCCGGCCCTGATGACGCATGCGAGCATTCCGGCCGACCAGCGGGCAAAACTGGGCATAGGCGACGGCTTGATACGGCTGTCGGTGGGGATCGAGGATATCGAGGATTTGCGCCATGACTTGCGCACGGCGCTTGATGCGATATGAAGGGAGAGGTGTCGGATTACACGGCGTACCGCTGCTAATCCGACCTACATGCTGCGGCATGACTTGCGCACTGCACTCGACGCGATCTGATATTTCAAATCAACCCAAGACCAGAACTACTGGGGTCGTACCCTGAGGGTACGACCCCGGCTTTTGCTGTGGGGCTTCCTCACTCCCCCGGCCGGTACCTGCGCTCCAGGTGCTTCGCCACGTCCTCGGGGTAGAACAGCACCTGCTTGAACTCGCCCCGCGCATACATGGCCGCCTGGTCCCGGAAGTGCGGTGATTGCGGGTCGCCGCTCTGGCCGCCGGCGAGGATGCTTTTGGCCCTGATGCGCGGACCGAATTCCACGGCCGCCACAAAGCTGTTGCCGCGTTCGCCGTAGATGCGTTTCGTGCTGCTCTTGCCGCTCTGGCCATACGCGGCCAGCGCGCCCCAATTACCCGATGCGTAAGGCACGGGCAGGCTCGCTTGCGCATCGTCAAACGGCTGCACCACATCGCCCGTCAGGCGCTGGAAGCGGTTGATCTCGCCCCACGGCGTTTGCCAGTGGCCAAAATCGCGCTGCAGCTTATCGGCCGCACTGGCCAATGCCGCCAGGCGCTGCACCGCCGTGACATGCTGCGTCGCCATGAAGTCGACCACGGGCACGCCCTGCTCCCTCGCCTGCTTGCCCGTCAATTCCGCCAGTTCCTGGCCCCAGAACACGGCCAGCGAGGTGGCGGTGGACGTGAGCGCATAGCGCCAGTCCCAGGCCCGCAGCAGCGCGATCTTGTCGGCCAGCGCCAGCTGTTGCGCGTCGCCAGCCGGCAGCGCATCGTAGGCCGCGAACAGCGGCGGCAGCAGCGTTTCGAAGGCCGTCAGTTCGCTGTCGTAGGCGGCGGCGATCAGGCTGTCGAGCGTGAACCCTGTTTTATTCTGAAAAACCTTGACGGCATGCAGGCCGCGCGCGTTTTCGCCATACACGGACATGTAGGCGGGGTAATCGCCCTGGCGCGGGCTGTCGGCGCCCGCCGCCGAATACGGCCAGTTGTTCGTATTCTGTATCCAGCCATTCTTCGGATTGAACAGGGTGATGGTCTGCGCCACCGTGTGCAATCCTTTCCATTCCGTGGCCGGGTCGCTGCCGTCGACGGGCTGCTTCCAGTTGAAGCGCGGGTCGCGCACGGGGATGAAATTGCCGTGGAAATAGGCGATATTGCCGTCCGCATCCGCATATACCGTGTTGTTCGAGGAATTGGTGCGCAATTCCATCGTCTTGTAAAACGCCGCATAATCGCGCGCCTTGGTGCGCGTGTACGACTGCGTCAACGCCTTCAACGGCGAATGCATCAGCCGTACTGCCACCCATTTACCGTCCTGCGCGCGCACGATGGGGCCGTGGTGGCTGTAGTAGACGGTGATGGTTTTCGAGCCCATGCCGCCGTTCGCCAGCTTGTACGGCACGGTCATCGGCACGGCTTTCAGGGGGCGCAGACCGCCGTCATAGCGGTAGTACCATGCGCCGTCCTGGTCGACGATGCTTTCCAGGTATTCGTCGATGACGTCGCCGCCGCCCGAGGTATGCATCCAGCCCAGGCGTTCATTGAAGCCCTGGTAGACGAAGAACTGGCCCCAGGTGACGGCGCCGTAGGCGTTCAGTCCTTCGCCGCTGGTGACGTGCACCTCGGGACGGAAGTAGAACGAGGTGTGCGGATTGATCATCAGGAGCGCATGGCCATTTTTCGTGATGGCGGGCGCGATGGCGAAGCCGTTGGAGCCGTTCGGCTCCGGCTCCAGGCCTGACGCCAACCCGGTTTCCAAGCTGGCCAGCGCCACGGCGGCGGGCGCGGCCTGCTGGCCGTAGAACGCTTCGAGCTGCGCCAGGCTGACCGATTCGATATCGCCGCCGATGCTGCCTTCGCTGAAACTCAAGGCCATCCACGGTTCGAAATGCGCGATCAGCCGCGGTTTGACGTGCGGATGCGTGGCCAGGTAAAAATTCAGGCCATCGGCAAACGCGTCCATGAGTTTCTGCAGCCACGGCGGGCTGGCGCGGTACTGCGCCTGCAGTTCCAGCGGATCGATGAAGAGCTTCATGCGCAGGTCGCGGTACAGCTCCCGCTCGCCCTCGACTTCCGCCAGCCGCCCCATGGCATTGATATAGTTCAATTCCACGCGGGGAAAATCATCCTCGGCCTGCGCATACATCAGGCCGAAGACGGCATCGGCATCGCTCTTGCCCGTCACGTGGGGGATGCCCCAGGTGTCGCGCGCGATGCTGACGTTGGCGGCCTGCGCCTGCCAGCGGGCCATGTCCGTGGCAGCAACGGCGGGCGCCGCCAGCGCGGGAGCACTGGCAACGATGCCGCAGGCGATGGCGGCGAACAAGGCATGGCGAACTGGCATGAACTACTCCAATGGTCAGGATGCGTCGATGAGCGTTGCAATCCGCTGGTTCAACTCCGCATTTTCCGCCTGCAGCTGCGCCACCTTCTGTTTCAGGCTGGCGATCTCGCCGCGCAGGCGTTCCGCTTCGGACGGCGTTTGCGCCGCGTTGTCCGCCCACGGTTCGTTGCCCGTTTCCGGCGTATCCTGCGACACGTGGACTTTCGGCTCGCGCGGCGTGCGCGTGGCGGCGCGCTGTTCGCGGATTTCCTTGGCCGCCTGGCGCAGCAGTTTTTTGCCGCCGGCGACGGCCGCCACCTGTTCTTCCGGCGGCAGCGACGCCACGGTGGCGGCCGCATTGATGGAAATCGTGCCAGAACGGACGGCCTCCACCAGCTCCGGCGAAGCCGCTTTCTGGATCTTCTCGATCTGGCTGATCTGGTTGCTGCTCAGGCGCGCCGCCTTGGCCACCTCTTCGCGCGTGCTCATGGGCGGCTTGGGCGCGTTTTCGCCTTCGGGAGCGTCTGCCGCGCTGACGGGCGCCGGGCTGCGCGCGGCGACGATTTCCTTCTTGCGCAAGGCCAGCACGCCGCGCTGGAAGTCCGACACGCTGCGGCGCGCCAGGTGATTGTCGATCATCCACAGCATGACGTCGTCGAGCGAGCTGAAACTGGTGTTCTGGATGGTCTTGAATTCGATGCCGTGCTGGCGGCAGATGGCGTAGCGGTTATGCCCGTCGATCAGCACGTCGTTCCACAGCACCAGCGCGTCGCGGCAGCCTTCGGCCAGCAGGCTGCGCTCGAGCGCCGCGTACTCGCTGGCGGTGAGCGGGTCGATATACGACTGCAGCACCTGATTGATAGTGATATTCATGGTTGTCCTCAATAATACAGCTGGCGGCGCGATGGTCCGCGCCGGCACGAATGCTACACCATCCGCCGCCCCTGGCCGGGTAAAATCACGGCGGCACAGCTCAACCCAGGATACAGACCATGAAAAGAAAGTACGCCACAGCGATCATTTTTGCCGTCGCCGCCATCGGCTTTACCTGGGTCAGCCCCTACATCGCCATGTACCGCATCAGCATCGCGGCCAAATCCGTGCGCCTGGAAACCCTGGCCCAGCACGCCGACCTGCCCGCCATCCGCGCCAGCGTGGCGCGCCAGCTGCAGGCGGGCGGCGAGGCGGCCGATGCGGAGGAACTCAAGGAAATGCTCGACACCATCGTCTCGCCGCCCGGCCTCACGGTGCTGATCCTGCACGGCAAGCAGGGCAGCGACGGCAAGCGCCACGACTTCGGCATGGCCTACCGCTCGTGGAACGAAGTGGTGCTGCGGCGCAAGGGCGCCGGCCCGGCCGCCAGCCAGTTCCTGCTGCGCCGCCACGGCATCTGGGACTGGACACTGGCGGACATCACCTTGCCGCCGGAACTACTCTGAAGAAACTTGATCTAAAACAACACTTACCTAAACCGCTATGTTGACTTTGGGAAATATTATGTAGAATGCCAACACTTCAGGCGCACCGGGTCGCCAGGCATCCGAGAGATTGCAGATGAAAAGAACGTTGCTTCTCGCCCTAGTGGCACTGGTCGCGCTGGCCGGCATTTTCTATGGCAGCCCGTATTTCACCATGAACAAGATTCGCACGGCGACCATGGACGAAGATACGCAAGCGCTGGCCGCGCATATCGACCTGGCCCAGCTGCGCGGCAGCCTGGGCAGCCAACTGCACGCCCTGTTCTCGGCGCCGGAAGTGGCGGAAGACATCAGCCCCGACGTCATCGACCCGCTGCTCGACACCATGCTGATGCCTGAAGGCATCGTTGCCTTGATGAAGCTCAATGACCGCTACGAAAAACCGATCGCCAAGGTCAGCGACATCAGCGGCCGCCAGCGCAACGCCAAGCCCGAATACAAGCTGCGCTACACATCGTGGGACAAGGTCGTCGTGCAGCGCGCGCACAGCAAGAGCCACATCGGCGAACTGACCCTGACGCGTGACGGCCTGTGGCACTGGAAGCTGGTATCGGTGGCGTTGCCAAAGAATCTGCTGGCCGACGCCTGACGCGCCGGGCGCTGTCGCGGCCCCGGCCCGCACGCGCGGCCATCGCGACACATGCGCACGCCCACGCAGCACTGCTATCATCTGGCTTTGATACGCATAGGAGGCCACATGACTGACCTGGTACAACACGCACTGGCCCACGCGGCCAAACCGCCCGCCACGCCGTGGGTGGTAACGCTCGTCAACGGTGAAAAACTGACGGGTCCCATCAGCGCCCTCGGCGACGGCTGCTACGCCATCGGCCTGGGCCAGATCAAATACTTTTCCAGCGACAAGGTCGCCTGCCTGAATGTCTCGGGCGCGGGCGCCTTTCCCATCTGATGACGGAGCAGGCAGGGCCGCACGTTTCGGATCTGGCTTTGCATCTGCAGGCGCTGGAAGCGGCGCTGCAAAGCCGGGCGGTGCGCGCCGACGGCGCCAGGCTGGCGGCCCTGCTGGCCGACGAATTCGTCGAATTCGGCAGTTCCGGCCAAGTCTGGACGCGCGCGGCGACCCTGGCGGACCTGCCGGCAGAACACTTCTGCCCGCGCAGCATCAGCGATTTCCAGGCCCGCTGGCTCGCCGGCGATGTTGCATTCGTTACCTACCGCTCCGTGCGTCACGCCAGCGGCGCCCTGCCCGCCGCCGCCAGCTTGCGCAGTTCGCTGTGGAAGTGGCGCGATGGCCGCTGGCAAATGGCATTTCACCAAGGCACGCCGGTAGCCGTCTGACGCCTTGCCGCGCCCACGCCAGCGGCCCGGCCGGCGCGCATCGGCCGCGGCCGCACAAACTGTCCATGGCATGAAGTTGTTTTTTGGCACGCAAAAATTCATTGATTTACCGAATTTTTTGTGCAACAATGATTTTAACAAATAAAACAAATAAAGAAATTAATTAATGGAATCGGTTTTTAGATAGCACGATCCTTGCACCACGAATCCGTGTTCAGGATAGAGAAGCACTGCGTAGGGCATGTCCCCGTTGCCAGGCAACATCCGGCCACCCGCCCCGCGCAAGCACACTTTCTAATCTTCATCACGTATTTGGGAGAGGCATCATGGATAAATTAACTGTTCGCACCCAGCTCACTCTGGCTTTCGGCCTGCTGGTCTTTTTCCTCATCGGCATCTCGATCCTGTCAGTGCGGAGCCTGTCCAACTTCAACACCAGTTTTGACAGGTACGTCAACGGCATCACCGCCCGCGCCAATACGGCGCACCGCGTGCGCGATGCGATCGACATGCGCGCCGTGGCGGCCAGGAACCTGGTGCTCGTTTCCAAGCCGGAAGACATGGAAATCGAACGCAAGCACGTCCTGCAGGCGCAGGCCGATGTCGTCAAGAACATGCAGCAGCTGCTGCAACTGGCGCAGGAGCCGGGCGTATCGGACGAAGTGCGCAGCACCATCAACAAGATCGACAGCATCGAAAAACGCTATTCGCCCGTGGCATTGGCCATCGTCGATCTGGCCTTGCAAAAGAAGAACGAGCAAGCCATTGTCAAGATGAACGAGGAATGCCGTCCGCTGCTGGCCGCCCTCGTCGCCGCCAGCGATGAGTATTTCGCGCTCACAGACCAGCGCTCCGCCCTCATCCTGCAGGAAGATAACGAACAGTACATTCTCAACAGAAATATCCTCATCGGCGCCAGCCTGCTGTCCATCGTGCTGGCTGCCCTGGCGGGTTGGCTCATCACGCGTCACTTGCTCAAGGCGCTGGGCGCCGAACCGCGCCAGCTGTGCGACGCCGTCAGCCTGCTCGCCGGCGGCGACCTGACAGGCAAACTGAGCGTCGCGCCGAACGATACGGCCAGCGTGCTGTCAGCGCTGCAGCGCATGCAGGTGTCGCTGACCTCGGTAGTCTCATCCGTGCGCCAGGATTCAGACACGGTCTCACTGGCCGCCGCGGAAATATCCACCGGCAATAACGACCTGTCGTTGCGCACGGAACAGCAAGCCAGCTCGCTGGAAGAAACCGCTTCCTCGATGGAAGAACTCACCAGCACCGTGCGCAAGAATGCGGACAATGCCCGCGAAGCCAATGTGCTGGCCAGCACGGCATCGGACGTTGCCAGCAAGGGCGGCGCCGTGGTAGGGCAAGTGATGGGCACCATGGACCTGATCAGCGAATCGTCGCGCAAGATAGTCGACATCATCAGCGTCATCGACGGCATCGCCTTCCAGACCAATATCCTGGCCCTGAATGCGGCCGTGGAAGCGGCGCGCGCCGGCGAACAGGGCCGTGGCTTTGCCGTCGTGGCGACCGAAGTGCGCGGCCTGGCCCAGCGCAGCGCCAGCGCGGCCAAGGAAATCAAGACGCTGATCGACGACTCCGTGAGCCGCGTCGATGCGGGTTCCAGGCTGGCGGCGCAGGCGGGCACGACGATGTCCGAGGTGGTCGCCAGCGTCGCCCGCGTCAGCAACATCATCGCTGACATCACGATGGCCAGCCAGGAACAGTCCACCGGCATCGAGCAGATCAATCAGGCGGTGGCCCAGATGGACAGCGTCACGCAGCAAAACGCCTCACTGGTGGAAGAGGCGGCGGCGGCGGCCGAATCCCTGCGCGACCAGGCCAGCCACCTGGTGCAAACCGTGAGCATCTTCAAGACGCACGACAGCCAGGTGGCAGCGCCCGCCCCCACCCCGGCACGCGCCAGCGCCAAGCCGCTGCGCCTGGTACCGGCGCCCGCCAGCAGCCCCGCCAGGCGCCAGGCCGCACCCGCGAAACTGCGCGCGGTGCAGGCGGAAGCCGTGACGGCAGGCGACTGGGAAGAGTTCTGACGCGCTGCGGCCATGCGGGCGCGCATGCCTTGCTGCAACGACACATGGCAGGCAGCCGGCGCCGCGCGCCGGGAGGACCAGCCAGGTTCGCCTGCACGCGCGGCAGCGGTGCCCGCCCCCCAGCGGCGCAAGCTGCGCCAGTTTGGCTGGGCCGGCCTCGCCAGCAACAGGCTCGTCCCGCACCTAAGCCGGCCCGCCACAAGGCCGGCCGGCAGCAATTGCCCCACCAGCCAGAAATGGCACACACTCGGGCCAAGGCTGGAACGGATACAAAGTAAGGAGAGTTGACGCTGCGCAAGCCCGGCTTGCTCAGCTCTACGGCAACAATGACAGCGCTATGTCCGGCATCGTCGTGGCAGGCTGATGGAACCGGCAGCATGGACGCAGGTGGCTTTTTCGGAACAGAGCGTTTTGCGGAACTGGCGAAGGCTTGGAAAATAGTGAGTACTATCTCGGGGAATTACATGCGCGCTGATGGAGCCGGAATCGAAAACCGCCAGGCTAACTCAGCCAATAGCCCAAAAAACCATCATACATACCATCATTGGAGAAAAAGTTCTTCGATTCCATTCCGCCTGGAGCGGTTGATGGTGACTTCAGACAATCAATCTCGTACAAAAAACGTCAAATGGTAGTGCTCACGTTGAAGTTTTTTTCCTTTGTATTTTCGTCCCTGCAAGCATCGGCACTGAGGGAATACCTTCTTGAAAGGCATGGCCGAAAACTGCTGCGATTTTTTTGAGGCGGCGGTTTCTCTATTGCGGTGTCCGCTTACGCCCCAAAGCCGACACTCGCCTAACTTATGTCGAACACTGAGCCAGTTGGTCCAGTGCTCTCAACAAAGCCAACGATGCCGCAATTTCAAAGCTTCCCTCGTTCGAATCAATAGCATGTGATGACCCATCTACTATCCGAATCAGGAGACCTTCCGTGCTGTATGTACCAAACCTTGCGTGAGGCTGGAATTGTGCCTCGATGCCTCTGTAAACCGCTGCCTTAAATTCCTCAGGGATCCTTGTAGGCGAGACTTCCCATGTGAATGAAAGCGCCGTTTGCGCCGGTTCGACTGACAGGATTACGTGACCGTAGCGATGCATGCCGCCAACTTGTCGGACGATTAGCCCTTCTCCACGCAGTGGACCTTCAATCGCAAATCTCTTCATTGTTTAGTCACCATCGCCGTTTCCGCCACTCTGCAAAAGACCGCTCCTGGCCGGCTGCCGTCGTTGCCAGATTCTGCCCCGAACCAGATATTGCCTATGCTGAGGAGCATTCGACACCGCGCAAACGAAGCGAACGACAAAGCGTTTCCACCTTAATCTCATTGTCTTGCACGCTCACAAAATATCTTTCGTTTTGCAGAGCCTCAAATCCAGACGGCAGTGCCCAAATCGGATCAAGAGAATTTCTGACAGAGCCTTCTAAATAATAGTTAAATCCATCTATCGACTCGCGTTGGGAGTCATTGGCGAAGACGCAGTCGAACCCCTCAATCCATTTTGCGAACTGGGTACTCATTCCGTGCAGCCCCGGATACAGACGACGTAAAGGCGTCGGCAGAAATCGGACCTCGCCGATGGTCCAGATGACGTCGCGGCGAACCTTGGGAAGCAACACAGTCACCAGGGGCGAAGCATTGGCGTCAATCGCACCATCAGCGTGGTACTTGATCTCGCCGAAAGTCTTGAAGTGCAGAGCAGCGCCCCAGTCGGTAAGTGTAACGGCTGGGGGAACTGCGAGCGCACGAAACCATTCAAGTATTTCAGAGCATGCTTCTGGGCTAGCGGCGAATCGGTAAGTCGTAGCCATCTGAATAGAATCCTTTAACTAGATGATTCGGAAACGAATTCCTACGTCTGCTTGTGGCCGAACCAGGCCGTTCAGCTCAGCATAGCAGGTCGTCAGCACAAAAATCCAGCGCGTCCCACTACAGGCTTGATTCGACCCAAAGCCGCCGTACAAATGAAATGATAGCAGGCAAAGCTCAGTGCTTACGACGCCAGTCAAGGTATTCAAACTCGCTGTCGTCCCTGTCCAATTCCACGCGGTAGTAGGAACGCTTCGCCATCTCGCTAGGGGTATCGTGCCAGTAAAGTTCAGCAATCTTCTCAACTGTTAGACGTGCAAGTAACCGGTTGTAATAGGAGCCTGTAATCTCTCGAGCGCGCTGACTCGGCACCCCAAACCGTTTCTTTACCTCATCGATAGTTTGCTCTAGCAGATGCGGCATCGTGCATTCTATCGGTGCGTCCGAGTCACGAAAAGTGGTGACTGGTTGTTTTAACGCCGAGTCCAGAATGTATCTCGCTACGCTAGAACCAGAGTTGGTTGTGAGAACGAGTTCCCCCTCTTGCTCCAGCTCGACGAGAGACTGCAAAATCTTTTCTACGAGCTGCTCGTCGTCCATATAGAACTCCCGATAATTATGAATTTGCCGTCGGCCCGAAGCTGCCAGTCGGCGAAGGTCCGCTTTTGGCTGCGGATTCAATCGGTCAACGCAACTAGTTGTTTCTGGCCGTTTTCCGTCATTGGCAGGTTACGCCGCCATTGCGGACACTAACAATCGGCATAAACGCAACAACGAATTCGCGCGTTTAATTGCGACAGGTTATTCGGCAATCAGCCCCGGGGAATGAACCACACTTCCGTTCCTTTCGGAACATCATTTTTCGTAATATCTCTTGGTAAAAGGATTGGAGCCGTGATGACCATCTGTCTTGGGCGACCCAACATTTCCACACCTTGAATCACAGTTTCGAAGCTTTGCCCATCAGGCTTGCGCAACTGTAGGCGATCTCCAATTCGAAGCGGCTGCGCACCGGCCTCTCCAGAAGGGCCGGGAGCAAGCACGCATCCACGATTAGTTATCTGAAACGCGTCCTCGACTATAAAAAGTAGAATCGGCTCCATGTCGCAATCCCTTCTGTGTTGGTAATGTCCGCTTCTGGCTGCGGATTCAATCGGTCAACGCAACACACTGTTCAAATCGTTGAGCCGGTGTTTGGTAGTGTAGCGTCTTCCTGGGCCGCTCGTTGAGTCGTCTGGCTATTCCATCGAGTTGCTCTTGCGAATACGTGGAAATATCCAGCCCCTTGGGGAAATACTGGCGCAACAGGCCATTGGTATTTTCATTTGAACCGCGCTGCCATGGATTCTGTGGATCGCAGAAGTAGACCTGGATGTCGGTGGCCAACGTAAAGCGTTTATGCCCAGCGAGCTCGCTGCCACGATCCCAGGTCAGTGATTTATACAGTTCCTGGGGAAGCCTGCGGGCATTGTCGATCAATGCGTTAACCACTGTTTCGGTATTTTTGGCGGCGACTTTTATCAGCATGACATAGCGCGTCTGGCGCTCAACCAAGGTCACGATCTGGCTGTTGTGGCTGCCGCATAGCAGGTCTCCCTCCCAATGCCCGGGCACCGCTCGATCCGCTGCCGTCGCTGGACGCTCGCTGATCGACACGGCGTCGACAATTCTGCCGTGGTTGTCCGTCTTTTGGGTGTGATGACGTGAGCGGCGCATGGCGCGCGTACGACGCAAGTGCTCCAGCAGTTCCTTCTTTAAGGCGCCTCGGGCCTGGATATAGAGGCTGCGGTAAATGGTTTCATGCGACACGTGGCACTCCTCGTGGCGCGTGAACAGCCGCTTGAGCCAGCCAGCAATCTGTTCCGGCGACCACTGCAATTGGAGCTTGCTGGCAACCATGTTGGCCAGCATGCGGCTCTCCGTCAGCTTACAAGGTTTGGGGCGACGCGCCTGATCCCAAGCATGCTGATCCGCCTGAGTCGCACGATATGCTTCGCGGCCACCATTGCGCCTGAGTTCCCTGCTGATGGTCGATGGTGCGCGCCCAAGGCGCCGGGCAAGTGCGCGGATGGATATACACCGGTAACGATGGCGCGCGAGACTTCCTCGCGCTCGGCCAGTGTCAGCGCCAGTCTGGAACGGCTTCGCGGCGCTGGCCGTATACCACCAGATTCGGCCAGAATGCGCTGTATCGATGAGTGATTCCGATCAAACAGTTGGGCTATCATCTGCAGGGAATCACCTTGCTTCCAGCGCTCCCACATCAAGGCCTTCTGGCTCTCGGTGTAATAAATGCGTGGTTTCTGTTCCATCTTCAACACTCCTGTAACCTAGGCGTTTGGGTTAGAGTGTTGCGACCACCGATTGAATCCGCAGCCGGTTGCCGTCGTTGGTCGGTTACGCCCCGAAGCAGACATAGATCTGACGCATTCGACATATGCCACCGCAGCAGATTAACCGTCGTGATAAACAACGCCGTATGTGTCGAACATAGCTCCAGCTAGCTCGACCATGCTTAAGCCGCTGCGCTCCCAAAAAAACAGAAAGTACTCCAACTTGTCGTAAGGTGCTTCAGCGTCCATGCCGTGCAGCGCACAAATCGTGGTTCTGATACGCAACACCTCAGGGTCATCCGACATATCGCGTCCTCGGATGGTCTCCCAAAGCCTCACCCGGACAGCTAAGGCCTCGCTATCCGTTGCCGCGCCCTCAAGATATCGTTTAGCAGCCAAAACAGAAGACTGCGCGGTAACGGGTAGACATTCGATCACCCGAGCCAGGGCGTTAACCATAAAGCGTTGAGCATCACCGTGCTCTACCGGATCATCCAGATCAACGGTGGATGAAATAACATCAAAAGGATCACGGTGAGACATGCTGACTTTCTGAGTAAAGCTTAATTGGTCAATTGCCGACTGTCCGCTTCTGGCCGGTATCGGCCGCATGAATCTCCGCCGTTTCCTCGGCCGTGGGTGAAAAGCTCCACATGTTTCCCATTGCTTCGCGATTGATGTCGTCGGCATCAATTAACACCTCATCGTCTTGCGCCATTTCCAGTCATGCATTGACTGTCCTGCAATTCATCATGTCGTCATGCATCCCATGTTTTAAAAGCCGTCCATACCGAGCGCCATGCGCCATGCGGAAGTTTGGCCTGCATGGAAAGTGACAGTCCGCCGTCACCCATACGATCGCCTGGCTTCCATTGTTTATTCTTCAGACTAAGTGCCCGTGCTCTTCCCATATCGACAGTTTTCATGTCTTTGATGTCATAGCCGACTTCCAATACGGGATGCAGCACTTCTCCATTAGCTGTCAAATATAAAGTATCGACATGGACCTTGGGTTTGTCAAAACGTTCGTAAAGCCTTGTTGCAGCGGATTTGAAACCCTGGCCAATGGCGATGCTGATGGTCGTTGGGCCATTGCAGCCCAGAAGCGAGGCAAGCGCCCAATAATCATGATCAGCCGTGACAAGCCTGGCCAAACAGCGTTCTATCCATGCCGATTCATCAGTTCTGAATTCTTTCCAGTATGGAGAAAACGAATTTTGCAGGTAGCCAACTTCGTGCAGCGCACCGACCAGGTTAATCTGCTTGTCCACGCAGCCAATATCTTGCAACAGATGGGCTGCGGCTGCGGCGACCGCATACTCGCCTTTGGCCATGGCCTTGTCTTCGAGTTTTTTCAGTTTGGTGTTAATACTCATTCTTTTCCTGGTGCGAACGATACCGCGTTCGTTATGGTTACTGGTGGCTCCTGGAAGCGGGAGCCGCGGCATGGCTCGCGTTGACGCAAGCTTGATCGCGCGCCCCTATAAACAGGCGGGGCGCCAACGCTCCATGCCGTCCTCTTCATCGAGAATGCTTAAAGTATTATCCAAAGTCTCCATCATTCCTTTTCTGTATCCTAGAAATATCAAAACCGATGTTGCGAAGGGCTGTTTCTGGCCGTTTTGCGCCCAAGAGCATAACAAGTTGCCAATCGGAAAAACTCACACATTGTCACATGCTGGTGCGAAGGCCCGCTATGGGGGGAGCTGCTCTTCGTTAAACGTCCGCTTCTGGCCGAACTCGGCCGTTACTCATCATATTCGTCGAGCAAAAGGAAGCGCTGCACTTCTTCATCGCCCGGCTGCCAGTCAGCACCACGTTCCTCGTAAATCTTTACTAGCCCCAGCAAAGTCAATGGGTCATCAGCGACAAAAATACCGGCGTCATCTTCCGCTTGATATTGTTGTTCAGCCGTCTTGTCTCGAGTTACCGCATAGCCAAGTTTGTGCAAGACTTCCAACGCAGGAGCAAGCGTGTTTCTAACTGCTGCAATTCGAATTTTATGTTGCATTTCAATGATTTCATCATCAGTACAGATGCATTTCGTGCCAAGGGCAGTCCGCTCTTGGCCGCAATGAAGCCGTCGGTCCCGCAATTTCCGCTATTTGACTCCGACGGCACCCCAGCCATCGTAATACCCGTTGCGAACTTCTGCCAGGGATTGCAGTGTGCGTGTAGTCGCCTGCATTGCTTGCAACTCTGGCACCATCTTGCGCTTGGCGTGAATTTCCCATTGCTTCGTGGTGGGCGGCTGGCCAACGCCTACAATCTCGTATCCCAAGGCACTGATTTTCTCCGCAGTGGCAACCGCGTCGTCCTTTCGTGTAAAGACAAGAAAGAAATCGATGTCGTGTACTTTGCTAACATCCGCGCCGTTCTGACGCAGAGTTTCTATGACCCGTGCATCCTGCTGTTCGGCAATTGATGTTTGAGCAATGACTGTCGATGCCGCAAACCATGCAGTTACCAACGTCGCGCAGGCTAACAGGCTAAGTGGTTTCATAGAGATGTGATCTTTCTTGATCTAGTATAAAAATGTGGTGAGCACATTGGCCAACGACAGCTGACTGTCTGCTTCTGGCCGATTGCAGCGTAGACCTGAACTGAAGAATCATTGGCTTCTCCATTGAATTCCTGGAGTTCTGCGCTGCAACGGTAACCAACACTTCAGAGTATTTATAGCAGCGCTCACCGTCAGTCCTTCGGCTATAAACCCGCAATGTTCATGTGCGACTATGGTGGCTTGTTCTTGTGCATCTATTTCAACTATAAGATTGCCGTAGTCTACGGACGCGCCAAGACACGCAACAAAAAGCTCTGAGCCGGGTTTAAGATTGAGATTCGAAAAACTAAGAACTTCAGCTTCGCTAACAGAACGAAAAGATGACCGAGTTGGCATATCTCCAAAACTTTCGAACTCAACATAGTAGTAGGTGTTTGGTCGCATTTATCGTGACAAAAATTTAGCCTAAGTGAACGTCTGGTAGTGGCCACTTGCCGCCGTTACCTAATTGAACCGCAGCCGACAAACGTCCCCGAGAATAGCAAATTGTCAAACGGAAAACTACACGTATTATCACGCCCGTGCAAATGACTCCCCACGCGCCAGACAGTCGCCACCATGTCGAAATGCAACCGGTAAAGCTGCTGCTAAGGTCGCCAGCACTTGGCCGGTTATCTGGCGCGTCCGCTCGAGCGTTTCCGGACAGCGCCCTGCGGCATGGGCAGCCTGGGCGGTAGCGGCGGGTCCGGCAGGTGCGCCATGCGCTCCAGGCAGGTTGCTGCGGCTGTTGCCACTGCTGCGCCCGATGCCTGCAGCAGCGCATAGCGTGCCGCTGGCCCTTCGGCCATGGCCGATGCGTGGCAGGTCAACCGGGCCAGCGCGCCAAATTCCGCGACCGTGATGGCGCTGCCGCTGCGGCAAAGCTCGGCCTCCATGCGGGATGCCGCCTGGCCGCGCAAGGCGTCGGCGACTGGCTGATCTCCCAGCGTTTTCCAGCCTTGTGCCGGGACACCTCGCGCCCGTAGCGATCAAACGCATCCTTGCACGTCTCTTCGACAACCTTCCTCTTGCCGTCCGCCAGTTGTACGCGCTGGCTTGCCTCCCATGCGAGAGCGGCCGCCCTGGTCTCGAAGCTTACGGACACACGAACGCCCTTGATCATGTGGCGATGCCGCCAAATTCTGCCATCCATGACCGGAGCTGCCATTTTGGTAAATCCATTGGTAAATTTTGGCAAATGGCAGCGGCATTTCGGTGTTTTATGCCGCATATTGCGTTTTGTACAGATGAAAAAAAACCGCCTTCTCCTATAAAAATAGAAGAAAGCGGCTTTTGTATCATAATGCGTTTTTTGTTCTTGGTGCCGGAGCCGGAATCGAAAACCGCTCTGTTAACTCAGCCAATATCCAAAAATACCATCATAAATACCATCATTGGAGAAAAAGTTCTTCGTTACCATTCCACCTGGAGCGGTTGCTGGTGACTTCAGACAAATAGTCTAGTACAAAAAACGTCAAATGCTAGTACTCGCGTTGAAGTTTTTTTTGACTTTGTATTTTCGTTCCTGCAAGCATCAGCAGTAAGGGAATACCTTCTTGAAAAGCATGGCCGAAACTACTGCGATTTTTTGAGGTGGCTGCTTCTGTATTGCGGTGTCCGCTTACGCCCCAAAGAGGACCTTCGGCGAAACGCGCTCTGCCCTCCAGACGCCCACCGGTACGCGAGTGCAACCGCTGCAACCCGGCGGGTCTTGACACCTAGGCTTCGCGCACCTTCTCGGAATGGTCGATCAAGCACGCCAAGACTAGGTGCGGAAACTTATTTCTAAATGGGAGGGAAGAGAAAATCCATTGCACCATCTGTAAAACCATTCGTGATTAAATAAAATGCAACGTCAAATTATTGCAAGCCACAAATCATCTTTTGAATTATTTTGCATTTTCATTATTTGCTCAATACGTCGAGTGTATTTCCTTTGAGGCGCATAAAGGCTCCCTTGTCGACCTGGATCGCGGGTAACAATTTTGTGCAATACCATATACTGAATAGCTTTTTCGGCAGCTTCTGCATCCCAATATTTTTCGGCTCCTCTTAGAAGTGCTTCCTCCTGTCGGGCGCGCCCCTTTTGAAAGAAAAGTTTTTTTAGAATAGCTAGCAACGTTTTTTGCTTATTTGTGAGATTTAGTTCACTTATTTTTGCTACCGAAGACGTGTCTTCACTTTTCCCTACAATAGGTGCGAAAAATACTTCAGAAAATCCAGAAAGATCTGAAGCTCCTTTTAGAACTGTAATCATGCAATCTGTGAATGTTGTTGAATTGAAATTCGCACCTTCAATAACTAACTTTTCAATTTCTACACCTACAATTGAAAGATTAGAAATTTCTATATCAACTAGAGGTAATTCTTTTATTCGGCCATCGAATACAGAAAAACCTCGAAAATCGATTGCTTCTTGCCCCTGAAAAATTTTAGCAGCTACAAAATCGCAACCTATTTGCGTGTTGACATGTGAGCAACAATATTTTACAAACTTTTCTGTTTCATGCTCTAGCCCGGCCACGCGCGTGAACATGCGCAAACCTAACTCCCCTAATGGCTGAAGCCACCTTTTTTTAGCAATCGATTTCTCTGATTTCAGCGATGAATTTCCAAGTGCTATTCCACGAAGTCCGTCTTTAGCATAGTCATCGACAAAAATTCTCTCTGCTCCTCCATCACCCGTCCGCCCCAAATAAGGGAGTTTTTGCAACAACTGTGCAGCTTCATCAATAGGCGGCGATCCTGTCACTTCAAAAAATACGGTATTTATTTCTTCTGCAGTTATATTTTCGCTACCCTCATACTTTTCCCTAGTGCGCTGAGCCAATGAAAGCAAAATATTCTTTAAACTGTCCTTGAAAATAGCGGGATTTGCTTTAGTTTCTCGCGCGCATATAGCATCAAATACGCTTTCGAAAAATTCCAATTCCCCCTCAGCCGCAGATTCAATCCGTTCGACCTCTTCATTGCTCAATCTAGCTAGAAGTTGGCAGATCAGTGGCTTACGCGGCATCCAGTCCGGAACAGCTTGTAGTTTAGTATTAAGTTTTAGGTATTCGGCTAGCTCATCACTGGAGAATTCACTAGGGGATTTCAATAACAATACATCAGGAAGATTAAGCCCTAAACATTCTGCCATTTCAATATCGGAAGAAAAGTAATGTTCCCTTCCTGCAAGGAAAATCCCTGCGGCGCCTGCGGAGGAAATCAGGTCCCTTACCCCCTCAAGACTTTTCTTCCTGACTTCCCTAAGCCGATTTGGATCACCTGACCATGGCTGCGAACCAATCTCGTCAAATCCGTCTAGCAAAATTATTTGCTGTCCGTGCCGAACACTTCGAACAATATTATCGCTATATTCACCTAAACCTAATATATCTAAATGATCAGCAATCAATCTATTAAACTTTTTAACTCCGTAACTTTCCCGAAGATTAATTGCGAGCGGTGGAAATTGAGAATTATTAACAATTAAACTTCTAAAAACTTCCATTATGCAACGAGATTTACCCGATCCGAACTCCCCCATCAACACGATTTTGGTGCCGTGTTTTAATTTTTCAGTTATGTCGGATACAGTGTATTCTCTGCCAGAGTCATCTAAATATCGTATAGGGGTGTAATACTTCTCGTCGACGTTGCCTGTGTCAGGATCGACAGCGCTTCCAAAAGGGCTGCGTAATCGTTCAGCTATATATTGGGATGAGCCTATAAATTTTGAGGCAAAAGTTTCCAAGCTATGAACCTCTACATCTAATGCTTCACCGGTTCCTCTCAGCGAAGTATAGTCACCAGATGTTACAAAGAAACTTTCCGAGTAAATTCTTTTGCTCAATAATGCCTGCTTCATTGAATTTAGTTTTGCAACATCGCCTCTCAATTTATTCAGATCATCTCGCTTCGATATTTCTATAAGTATCCAATAGTCTTTTTTTATTTTTAAAACGGTATCGCAGCGAATATCAGCCACGTTTTCTGGCTCGGCCTTTGTTGACCAAACCGATTCCGCAATTTTTCTAACTTCGCGTTCTAAATCTTGCCAGCGCATTTTATTTTCCTGTAAAATATTTTAATTGAAAAATACCACATTAAAACTTTTTCCTGAAAGGTCTATTCACTATACCTCTCGTACCTCGCGTGAGCTGCACCAAAAATCCTTCACGAATATTTTTAATATCCAAACCGTTGAAGTTGCTTCAGTTTATCTCAATCCGGACGGCAGTCTGTAGAGTCTAAATGAGGAATGGAAAGACGGCCAAATAGCAGCGATTCAATATTGTGAGCGACCGCTTCTGGCCGTTTGCTGTCATTGGTAGGCTGCTCCCAAAAGCGGTCACATGTCAAAGAAAAACATGCTTACGCCTTGCTCAGTCATTTTACTTTTGGAGCCAAAGACCACCACGGATTCATGCTTTCGCCTGCTGACTGTTCAAGATCTTGCTCGCTCAAGCTGAAAGCACCAGGGAACTCTTCTAGCGCCTTAGAATAAATCCCCTTGTTTAGACAGAAACTATAGGCAATTAGCAGAACGGATTCAATGAACTGATACGAATGCTGCCAATGCTCATGAAGCCAACTTTGTAACTGATCGCGAAGACCTGATGGGGGAATTTCAAAGGTGTGCCATTGATGGTGCGCGAGCTCGTGAAGTTTACGGAGGGTAAGGCACTTGTCCCCCCCCCTTCGGATTCGATTAGTGCAATCCTGGTATGCTCCCAAACCGTCAAAGGATCAAGTCCATCTGGCAGGTTCTCGTAGTCCTTGATGTTCATTTCCATTCAATCTGGCAAAAATCATTAATCAATGCTCGTGGCTGCTATTGGCCGATAGCGGCAGCAGAGCATAGCGGATTGCCAAGCAGAAATTCTCACACATTGTCACTCTGCTCTAAATGGCTGCTTCTGGCCGCTTGCCGCCGTTACTTAATTGAATCCGCAGCCGACAAGCGCTCCCGAAAATAGCAAATTGCCGAACGGAAAACTACACGCACTATCACGCCCGTGCAAAAGCTTTCCTATACACCAAACGTTCGCCGCCATGCCGAAATACAACCGGTAAAGCTGCTGCTAAGGTCGCCAGCACCTGGCCGGTTATCTGGCGCGCCCGCTCGAGCGTTTCCGGACAGCGCCCTGCGGCATGGATAGCCTGGGCGGTAGCGGCGGGTCCGGCAGGTGCGCCATGCGCTCCAGGCAGGGTGCTGCGGCGGCTGCCACTGCACCGCTCGATGCGTGCAGCAGCGCATAGCGTGCCGCTGGCCCTTCGGCCATGCCCGGAGCGTGGCAGGTTAATCCGGCCAGCGCGCCAAATTCGGCAACCGTGATGGCGCTGCCGCTGCCGCTGCGGCAAAGCTCGGACGCCAGGCGCGATGTCGCCTGGCCGCGCAAGGCGTCTGCGACGGGCTGCGCGGACAGTTTGATCCAGGCCTGGAAGCGGCCACGCCGCGTTTCCACCACGGCGGCGCTTTGCCAGCCGCGCACCTCCTGGCGCTGCAAGTCAGCCTCTTGCAAGCCGTCGAGCAGCACCAGGCCATGCTGGCCTGCGGGCCGCACGGTGATGTCGTAGCCGCGCGCGTTCATGCGCTTGAGCCAGGCCAGGCTGCGCAGCAGTTCCAGCCCGCTCCACTGCCGCGTCTCTTGCTTGCCGTCCCTTGCCTGCGCCAGCCTGACGACGAACTGGGCGCAGCCCAGTGCCGTCATTTGCCCGCGCACGGCTTCCAGGCTGCGGTCGCGGGCCGGATCAGCGCGGCCAGCTGCTGCGCGTCCAGCACGTTCTGCAGCCTGGGGGCAGGTGCCAGACAGAGCCATAATGCGCTGGCGAGCAGCCCCGTCATCATGCCCACCAGCGCGGCCAGCAGATACTGGCGCTGCGACAGCGTCTGGTTGCTGGATTCGATTGCCCGGGCGCTCACGCGCGCCGCCTGTTCCGCGCTGCGCCAGGCGCTCGCCGCCGCCTCGATCTGGTGCCGGAACTGCTCCCCCTGGCGCGTGCCATCGACGTTCAGCTGCTGCATCGTCTGGTGCGCCTCGTCCGTCAGGGCCGCCATCGCCTGCGCCAGCGGCTCCAGGATCGCCGCCAGTTCCTCGGCGCTGGCCAGCTTCGCCTGGTGCAGCTGCGCCATCCTGCACGCCAGCGCGTCCAGTTGCGCCGTATTCTCGGCAGTGGCCAACTGCCGCAAGGTCTCGCTCTTTGTCATAGTGGACTCCTCGTTTCGCCAATCCCATGGGACTGTATCCGCGTCCCAGATCGCTGCCCTTCATCAGTACGCCATCGAGGCGGTAGGACAGGCCCGCCAGGGTGCTGTCATGGCGCTGCGTCACCGGCACCAGGGCCACGCCCGCCGCTGCCAGGCGCTGCATGAAAGCGGTGAAACTGCCGCAGCCGGTGATGGCGGCGTCGCACAACTGCTGCAGGCGCTGCCGCGTCGAGGCGATGCCTGTGCGCAGGCCTGCCTCGACTTCGCCCCGGCTCGCCGCGCGGCGCGGCGCCTCGGTGGAGGGGCGCAGCTGCTGCAGGCCGAAGTCGCGTTCGACCGCGCGCATGATGACTTCCTGGCGCCGGTAGTCGTGGCTGTCGCTGGCAACGCCGCCATCGCAGCGCACGCGATTGACCAGCAGGTGCACGTGTTCATGCCGGGTGTCGGCATGGCGCGTCAGCAGGTACTGGTTGTCGTCCAGGCCCATGCCCGCCAGATAGCGGCCCGCGATCTGCGTCCACTGGGCGTCGGACAGCTGCTCTCCCGGCGCGGCCGACAGCGATACATGCAGCACCGCCTTGCCCAGGCCTGGGCGCAGCTTGCGCACGGCACCGAATTCCTGCGCCAGTTCGCGCGGCGTGCGGCCGGTCATGTTGGTGTCGATCACGCGCGCCTGCTCCTTGCCCAGGTCATACGCCAGCACGCCGCGAAAGCCGCGTCCCTTGATGGCCTTAGCGATCATCGTCCTGCTCCTTCACGCCCAAGAGTGCCAGCCGCAGGCGGCGCGTTTCCGCGATCAGCCGCTGCAGCAGGGCGTCGGCCACGGCGACGCGGCCACCCTCGTTGGCGAGATGGGTCAACTGATTCAGGTTGGACGCCAGGCGGGCCAGTTCCACGTAGTGTTCGCGGTTGATGGCGGCGACGGGCGGCGGGGGCAAGGTGCGCGCCAGCGCTGCGGCGCGCAGCCATTGGGCGGGACGCATCTGCATGCGGGCGGCGCGTTCCAGCAGCGCCGCATGTTCGGCGGCCGAGACGCGCACGCCGATGGTGGCGCCGCGCACGGCGGCCGGGTCGCCTTTCGGGCGGCCGCCTTGTCGCTTGCGTGGCGTGGTCTCGGCGTGCATCGATGCTCCTGGCGTGGTGGACGAGCGCAGCGAGGATGGCCCCGCAGGGCAAGCCGGTTTGAGCGAAGCGAAAACATGGCTTGCTCCTCGCCAGCCCACGCGCCCGCGGCTCCCCGGTCTTTAATGTAGGCGCGGGCCAGCCGCTTTTCTTACGCGATATCAAACAGCGCGGGCGCTGTCGCGAAACAGGACGACGGCGGATGCGGGTGGACGCACGCCGTGTCGCCCATCGTGGCGCGCAGGCGACAGGCATGCGTATCGCCACACCTGTTCCTGCCAGCGCCGCCACTGGTTTTCTTTCTCCCGGCGGGCGTCGCCGTCAGGCTGGCGGCGTGGCGACGCCGTCGCGCAGGGCGTCGAGATAGTCGGCCCAGCGCTGCATCATGGCGCGGCGCGCAGGCAGGTGCGCCGTGCGGTTGTAGGCGCGCCCGTTCGGGTCGATGACGCTGTGCGCCAGCTGGTGCTCGATCAGGTCCACGCGCTCTTGCAGCACTTCGTCGAGGATGGTGCGGGCCATGGCGCGGAAACCGTGGCCGGTCATGACTTCCTTGGCATAGCCCAGGGAACGCAGCGCCGCATTGATGGTGTTTTCGCTCATGCAGCGCTGGCCGCTGCGCAGGCCGGGAAACACATAGCGGCCTTCGCCGGTGACTGGCTGCAGCGCGCGCAGGATCGCCACGGCCTGTGTCGGCAGCGGCACCAGGTGTTCGAGCTGCATTTTCATTTTCCTGGCCGGGATGCGCCACGCGGCGGCATCGAGATCGATTTCGCTCCATTCGGCGGCGCGCAGTTCGCCGGGACGCACGAACAGCAKGGGCGCMAATTTCAGCGCCGCCACCGCCGTGACGTGGCCCTGGTAGCCATAAATGGCGCGCAGCAGCGGCGCGACATCGCCCGGTTCCGTCAGTGCCGGGTAGTGCGTTCTCGGCACCGGCGTCAATGCGCCTTTCAGGTCCGCCGTGACGTCGCGCTCGACGAGGTCCATCGCCACGCCGAAGCGCAGCACCTGGCCGCACAGCTGCTTGATGCGGTGCGCCGAATCGATCGCGCCGCGCGCCTCGACGCGCTGCACCACGCGCAGCACGTCGCGTGGGCGGATGGTGTTGAGCGGCATCTTGCCCAGGTAGGGGATGACGTCGCCTTCGAGCCAGTTGCCGACTTTCTTGCGCGTGCTGGCGCTGCCGTTGCGCTGGATAGTGAGCAGCCACTGGCGCGCCAGCTTGTCGAAGGTATTCAAGGCGGCGCTGCGCTGCTCGGCCTTCTGCGCGCGCTTGACGCCGTTCGGATCGATTCCTTCGGCCAGCGCCTTGCGCGCGTCTTCGGCCTTGCGCCGCGCCTGGGCCAGGCTCACGCGGGGGTAGACGCCGAACGCCAGCGTTTTTTGCTTGCCTGCATGGCGGTAATTCATGCGCCAGTACTTGCCCGTTCGGGTGACCAGCAGGTACATGCCGTACAGGTCGGGATACTTGTCGCCGCTGGGCGTGCCCTTGTAGACGGCATGGCGGATAAGCAGATCGGACAGTGGCATGGCGCACTCCCTGATGGTATTTTTTTAGAGAAAATCCTAAATCCAGCAAAAAGTACCAACAAAGTTCATCGCTTTTAATGTACGCCAAGGGACGCGGATGGACAACAAAAAACCCGCTCTCCTATGACGAAGGCGGGTTTTTGGACGTTCTTGGATTTTTACGGCTGAGTTCTTGGTGCCCGGAGCCGGAATCGAACCGGCACGCCCTTACAGGCGGGAGATTTTAAGTCTCCAGTGTCTACCAGTTTCACCATCCGGGCAGCGCGGCAAGATTCTAGCACAAGTGATATGGATTGCACCATCTTGCCTGGCAATTGGCCGGTCTCCCTCACTCGCTCCCATGACTGTTCGTGCGCGCCTGCTCCCGCGCCGCATCTGCGCACGCCAGACCATTGAAGAACAAATTGAGCAGCACGGCGACGATGGCGGCCAGCAGGATGCCGCTGTGCAACAATGGCGACAGTACCTTGGGCATATGCTGCGCGTATTGTTCCGCCACCAGCGGCAGCATGCCGAAGCCGATCGACAGGGCCACGATGAAAAGGTTGTTGCGGTTGCTCCTGTAGTCGACGCCGGCCAGGATGCGGATGCCGGTGGCGGCGACCATGCCGAACATCACCAGCCCTGCCCCACCCAGCACGAATGCCGGCACGGCTTCGGCCGTCTGCGCGATCTTCGGGATGACGCCCATGACGAGCAGAATGATGCCGGCCGCCACGCACACCCAGCGGCTGCGCACGCCCGTCACGCCCACCAGGCCCACATTCTGCGAGAACGAGGTGTAGGGAAAGGTATTGAAAATGCCGCCGATCAGGGTGCCCAGGCCGTCGACGCGCAAGCCGCGGCTGATGTCGGCCTGTTCGATACGCTTGCCCGTCATCTCGCCCAAGGCCAGGAACATGCCCAGGGACTCGATCATGACGACGATCATCACCAGGCTCATGGTCACGATAGCGACCAGGTCGAAAGTCGGCATGCCGAACTGAAACGGCGTGACGATGGCAAAGGCCTTGGCGCTGGCCACCTTGGCGAAATCGGCCTTGCCCAGCGCAAATGACAAGGCCGTGCCGGCGATGATGCCGATCAAGACAGCGATATTTGACAGAAATCCCCTGCCGTACTTGGCCACCAGCAAGATGACAGCCAGCACGAAGAAGGCGATGCCCATATTGTCCAGCGCGCCGTAGCCGGGATTGGCGATCATGGGCACGGGGCCTGGCGGCGCGGGCAAGCCGGCCGCCGCAGCAGCAGCGGCCCTCTGGACAAAGGCGGGGTCGGCAATCTGCGCCATGGCCGGCGGTCCGCCCATGGCCCAGTTCACCCCCACGCGCATCAGGGACACGCCGATCACGGCGATGATACTGCCCGTCACCACGGGCGGGAACAGCGCCAGCAGGCGGCTGATGAAGGGGGCGATCAGCATGGACACGACACCGGCGCCGATCACGGCGCCAAAGATGCCGCTGATGCCCAGGGACGGGTTATTCGCCATGGCCAGCATCGGGCTGACGGCGGCAAAGGTCACGCCCATCATCACGGGCAGGCGGATGCCGAAGTGTTTGCCTATCCCCAGGGACTGGATCAGCGTCACCAGGCCGCAGCAGAACAGGTCGGCACTGATCAGCGCCGCCACCTGTTCGGGCGGCAGCTTGAGGGCGCGGCCGACGATCAGCGGCACGGCAATGGCGCCCGCATACATGACGAGCACGTGCTGCAGGCCCAGGGTGAATAGCTTCCCTACAGGCAAGATTTCATCGACGGGCGATGTGGCGGCGGGCACGCTGCGGTGGACGGATTTCAGTCGGGGAGAGGCCATTTACGCTCCATTTCCTGGGTTGCCGCGGCCAGGATGGACGCGGGTGCAAGGGGAAAGCAAGAGAGAAACGGGACGACAGGAATACAATGGCGACCGACGATGCATGCGAAGCTCCTTGAACGGGCGAATGCCCATGGCTGAGCATGCATGCATCGTGCCAGGTCAATTGTATGCGGAAATTGTGCCGAAAATCACCAGCGATTGACCAATCTGACGGTGCATGCACCGATTTCTCGCATGGCGCCCCCTGCGCATGCACCGAAAAGCGGCAAAAATGCGACAGTGCTGGCAGGTGACAAGGATTTAGCCGCTAGAGCAGACATCAAGCAGCGATTCCAGTTGGCGGACATGGGCGGCACGTAGCTGTTCACGCGCCAGCAAGGCTTGCACTTGCTCGAAGATGCCATGGGATGGTACCGCTGGCAAGGCGGGCGCGACAGGACGCGTGGCTATGCATGGCGCGCTCACGGGCACAGCGTCCACCTTCGATGCTGGCAGGCATGTCGCACAGCCGCTCAAGAAACTCACCAACAATAGCGTGCTGGCACACTCGACACTCCGCCTCTTTGCCCGCCTGCCTGCACTCTCACGCGTTGGCCTCATGGCATTTCGCTGGCGATCAGCGCCTCGGCGGCACGGCAGGCTTCGCCTTCGGGCTGCAGCGCCAGGATACGCCTCGCAGCTGCCTGGGCATCAGCCTGCCCGACCTGTGCGCTGCCCAGCGCCTGGCGTAACCGCACCGACCGGCGTGCGCCCTCCTCCCGCATCGCATTCAGGGCCTGGTTCTAGCGCAGCAACAGCCCCTGCGTCTCCTGCACTTGCGCCGCGCACGCTGCACGACCTGCTTCGCGTCCCCAACGCTGCGCGGAAAACATAGCTGCCCCCAGCAGCAACAGCATGGCCAAAATGCTCAACGACGGCTTCATGCCAGCACCTTGCGCGCAGCCTGGTACAAGGACAGACGCTCTGCCAGGCCGTTCACGCCGCCGTTGATGCGGCGCGTCACCCGTTCCTGGTCACCCGCGTCGGCCAGGCGGTTCAAGCCGCGCGATTGCCAGAACCAGCCCGCCGAGCGACACGCGAAAGTCGTTTCCTCCAGCAACTGCGGCGCCGCCAGCAAGTCGATATCCAGCGCCACGCCGCACGCCGCATAGTTGGCGCGCCCCGTCACCTGCAGCAAGCCACGCCCCTTGAAGCGCACGCCATCGCCAGCGACCACGTTCCCCAGGTCCGCGCGTCCTTCATAGGCCGTGCCGCTGGCCAGCTCGCGCACATAACGCAACTGTCCCGATTCGTGCCCCACCTGCGCCAGAAACGCCGCCTGGCGCAGCGGCGTATCGATGCTGAACTCGCTCATCGCCGCATTCAGCGGTGCCAGGAATAGCGTAGCGCGGCGGCCGGCTAACGGCATGATCTGCATCAATTGCGCGCCTGTCACAGCATGCCCCGCACATCCTTGACGGCAGCGGCCGCATCGGCCGCCAGTTCGCCGATATCCTTGCCGCGCCGCTTATCGAACCAGCGCACGCAGGCGCCCAGTACCCACCAGGCAGGCAAGCCGGCAGCCACCATCAGCGGCGCGGCGATAAATAAAAATCCCGTGGCCGGGTCGCCGCCATACAGGCCCGCCACGGTTTTCGCACTGTCGAACAGGCTGGGCCACCACGACAGCACGGCGGCCACAAGCACAGGGCCGAGAAAGGTGGAAATGATGATGCTGGAACAAAAACGAATAAATGCCTCCTTGGTGGTTTGGGGCCACATGAACATGAAGCCCAGCGACGTGGCGGCGGCGCCGGCCAGCACGGGCACGCCAAACAGTTTGATCAATGCGCCGCCGGCGGCGGTGGTTTCGAGGGCCATGGTTGCCTTTCAGGTGGTGGAAATGAAAAACCCGCCGAAGCGGGTTTGTTGATGAGGTATAAGAAATACAGGAACTTAGGTCATCCGTTCGTCTGCGGGCACTGCGTCAAGCAATGGGGCTTCAAACTGCTTCGGCATGCCCCCGTCCGCAAGCCACTCCGTATATTTTATGTAATCGACGTTCTGGCAATCCATCGGTATGATCGCCCCGTCCGCTTCACGTATGATTACGTTTGCCTCTTCTGCGATGGTGTACATGCGTTCTCCTAATCTTAAATTTCGGCGATGGCTTCCCAGTTACCTTGGATATTGTACTGACGAGCCGAGGTATTGGACTTTACTTTCATGTACTTATTGGTAATTTCTCCGGCTTGTCCCAAAAAGCCCTGGACACCCCCTTGAGCTGCCGTACCTTGGCATGCCCAGCTGTACGGATTGCCCACATAGCCCCGCATATTGATCGTCGGAGTAGCACGCATAGGGATAGGAAACTTAACCGTATGACGGCCGTTATTTTCCAGAGAATCTACAGCTTCGCCTCCCGATAAAATTAACCCAAGCGCGTCAGTAGCAAGTACAGTTACATCTGCACCTTCAGGGAACGAATTGCAGTAGTAACGAATGCACAGACTCATTTCCTCTGCCATAGAGCGACGCGAGAATGGTGTTGCTGTGCCTACTTCAAACTGCACACCTGTGATCAGGAAGTTGCCATTATTAGCTAACATGTTTACAGCACCGGCTACACCTGTCATGTTGCCAGTAATCCAAGTACCTGTTACTGGACGTACAAAGTTAACCCCCGACCCCAAGTTAAAGCGCAGGTGCAGGCCTTGCATATTATTCGTGTTCATTGCACTTGCAAGGTCACCGGGGATAGAGACAGCGATTTTCGTCCATGTGTTCGCTACGGGAACCGAGAAAGAAAACACATAGCTTTTGTTTGCCAAAATGTTGTATAAAGCACCCGAATGTGAACCAGCGATGTTCGAGTAAACCCAAGCGGACAACGTGCAAGTTTTTGCACTGGCTGTGCCATATTGCAGGTCGGCTAAATGATTGCCCTCAATTACCTGCTGTAAGAGGTATGCCTCTATAGCCGAGGCAGAATAAGCGCCTTGAGCGCCCAAACCAAGGTAATTAGGGAAGCCGGGGGCACGAGTTGCCACATTGTAAAAATTAGGGCCATAGGCAACCTTACCTGCCACCGATGCATCGTAGTTCCAGCGATCCAAACCATAACCAATGAGATATGTGCCCGAATTAGGTACACCACGTTGATTGATACGCATATCGCCGTTGATGACACGATTCTGCATACCGCCGATGAACGAACCGTTAATACTGGCTAATTTAAAGTCCAGTGTGACATCACCGTTCTGCGATGCCTTTAAATCCAGCGCCGCTCTTTGCGTAATGCTGACTGGCTTGTCCATATCGGCCGTATTGTCGACGCTACCCAGGCCAACATCAACCTTGCTGCCTGACGTAGCCACCGCCGCAAACTGTGGCTTACCAGTAATGCTGCCCCAGGCCGGCACATACGAGCTAGGCTGCGCATCAGTAATGCCATAGCCAGCCAGCGTCGTCGCGCGCACCGCTTTTTTGGTATCCAATTCGGCCAGCGCGGCCTGCACATTCGTCGCAACGATGCCACCCGCCGGCGTGCTTGCAACTTGCGAGGCCACGTTGGTGGGTATCGTCATCCAGGCGCCAGCCTGAAATACGCGCAGGCAGCCGCCGTTCAGCACCGTGTCCCAGTAGGTCGCGCCGGCCAGCAGCGCTGCGCCAGCGTTGTCCGATGTCGGCGCCAGCGCTTTAGCACCGAGATAGCGCGCGTCGAGCGAAACAAACGCGGCGCTTGCGGATGCGGCCTGCGCGGATGCTTTAACTGCATCTGCGCTGGCGCTGGTAGCGGCCAGTCCCGCCGCTGCCGCACTGGCCGCAGCAGCAGCCGCATTGCGCGGAATATCCGCGACATCCTTAGCAAGCGCCAAGTCGTTGAGCTTGCGCACATAGTCCGTTTGCCCGGGATAAAAATTGGCTGGCATCAGATTTCCTCTACAGTAATGGATGTCGAATAACGTTCGAATTGCGGCGTGGTGACGGCAGCCGCATCGGGCAGCTTGCCGTATACCTGGTGATCCTGCTCCAGCAAGGGGTCGTCGGATTCCGGAAAGAGGCTGATGAAGACCGGACGCGACTTGCCATTGCCGCGCAAGATGGCCATCAACTTGCTGCGGTCGGGTGGCGACATGGCAGTCAGGCTCAGAGCCAGCTTGCGGCTGCGCGGTCCCACATTCGTCAGCAAATCACCGCCTTCATTGCGGTAATGCTGGCTGGCATCGTCGGCCGTCACCGAAGCACCATAGTCGGCATTGCTTTCAGGCGACCAGTACATGCCGGCGACAAGGCGCGACGCCTCAATGTAGCCGGCAGGATTGAGCGCGTCATCGATGTCAATTTCCAGCTTTTCCACCCAAGTCGGTGCAAACCAGATGCGCCCGTAGGCGCCGCCGCCATACGAAAAAGCGTTCACACCCAAGGGTTCCAGGCCCCAGTCCCAGGCACCCAGCGGCTGGTGTGCACAAGCCTGCACCGTGCCCGTGTCGAATGCGGGTGTCGAATCGCTCGCCAATACGTAGCCGCGCACACGCAAGGTGGCGGCCGAACTCAAGTTGCAAAATGGCAGCGCCACAGCGCCGATCAAAGCGGCTGAAGGGAAAACTGCGCGCAGGGTGGCGTTTGTGCCTGTCGACCGCCAAACTTCGGATTTAATGTCTGTCAACAAATTCGCTACGGTAAGCGCGCCAGACTGGCTTGATGCCGTGATGACGGTCTGGTCGGCCGCGTTGTGGTGGATGATGCGAAGATTTTTCATGGCAAATTAGCCCCCTCAATAATAAATAGTGGCCCAGGGCCATCGAAAATACTCTTGCTGTCCTCTTCCATATCAAGCATGCATCGAATTGCTGTTTTATTTCCCACTTTAATAAGTGTCTCGCTGACGCGATGCCAATATGAAAAAATCTCAATATGCAACATCGTATAAATACTCCATCGTTCACGAGTATTGAGAATTGCCGCATATCCTGGCATTCCAATCCCAACAGGTCGTCGCATTTCTGGAATACTAATTCCATTCTTCGCTGCAAAGCCATCACCAAACGCACGTGGAAAAAGAGGAGAATCTTGAGTAAAATCAGCAGATATACTACCGTCGTTCTCATCATGCAAAACTAGCCCTAATGGTGAAGCGCGCGATTTAGAAAAACCAAAAATCCATATATCAACTGGATACTGAGTATCAAATCCATATTCATCTGGATTTCCACCGCAATAGGCCTCGATCTCCCATACGCCTGGATTAGGGCTAGTCACACGATTAATGCCGACATGACGGCCAATTGGCATATCAAAGGCCACAAGTATCGGTCCTGTATGAAGGATTCGATAAATCGAATATCCTGCCACACGTCCAGGCTCCGCTGAAGGGACACGCCCAGCCGGTTGTACAATCGAATGCAAGGCAGCTTTGCCAATACAGTAAGGCAAACGTCCTTCTGAACTGACAACCAATTCTTGGCTCCCATTATTGATACGTAAGCGGATGCTCATTTAACAAAAAGCGCGACCGGCTCATCAATGCCAAACTGAAAAATAAATATTGGATAAAGACTCCCCTCATATCTATAGCCTCCGTCACTCATGGCATTACCACTTGGCCTGACGACGATTCCCGACAAACCGGGCCCCATCGTTGGGAATGAAAAAAATCGACCGCCTGTTGGCACATTATACAAACCCAAACATACTCCCCCTACCGCTAGGCGCGAATCAAATTTAATCCGTTGGGTTCCAGGTTCTCGAATAATCAATGCAAATTCTGTCATTTATATGGTACTCCTAACTCAATAACGGGCTTACCGTCAGAAAACAAATAGAAACCTTTCGGCGTAAGTTCCATTCGCTCATTGCCTTGGGACCTTAACAAAAACGTACCATCCGCATTAATAGCCACATTCCCATTTTCCGACTTGCAGGTATCGCTGAACGTCAACGCCCCCGTCTTGGTCGAAATCGCCTCCAGCGAGCCAAACTTGGCATAGCTCTGGAAAGGAGTCGTCCACACAGTCTGGTTGGTTACCGGATCGTAGTTGCCGCTGGACTGGAACCACACCTGCCGTTCCGCCGGGGCGCCATTGATGGCCGCGCCCCAGGGGCGCGTCTCGCCCCAGGTACCCACGGGGGGATAAGCGTCGCCCTGCACCGTCACGCTGGCCGGATTGAAGGCCAGCGCATAGCCGTCGATCAGCGTGAAGCACTGGCGCGCTGACTTGCCGCTGCTGCCATTCGATCCAGGCACGCCATTCACGCCGTCCTGCACCTTGTTGACGATCTGCTGCGCCGTGAACGTCACGCCGCTGTCGTGCAGCAAAGTGGCGGTCACGGTGACCTGCTGCACCGACATGGCGCTATAGGCCAGGCTACGCGTGTTACCGCTACCGCTCAGGACGCCGCCAGCGCTGCAGCTCCATTGCACGGTGCCGGGCAAATTGATTTGCGTGGCCTTGAAATTGATGGCGGCCGGCGAGCCGGCGCCGCTGGTGCTGACGTGGAACACGGGCGTGTCCACCGTCAGCAGCAGCGCGGCCCCCGCTTCCGGCGCCGTCAGCCGTGGCGACGTTGCCTGCAACAGCACGTCACGGTCATTCATGATGGTACTCATACGACAAACCCCACTTTCACATGTCCAGTCAACCAATCCGGGGCCAGTGATACAMCCTGCCCCGCCACGCCGTTTTCCATGCCAAAGCGTGGATGCGTGACTGTCACGGCCTGTCCCAATTCCAGCGCCAGCATCTCCGCCGTGCCGTCGAATTCGTAAACCATGCGCGGCACGCGGCCAATCGCCAGGCGGCGCTGCGCCTCTGCCTCGGCATCGACGCGGCGCAGCAGCATGGTGTCCTGCTGCAGCGGTTCCGCGTCGAGCCGGTAGGCCGCCTGTATCGCACTGTCCACAAGGGTGGCCGTCAGCCACTCCGTTTCAAACAAATCCTTGTGCTGGACTGGGATACCTGTCAACAAACCCGTTTGCACGGTCCAGTTCTTGCAGAAGCCCAGCTTGACGGATGCCATCGGCGCGCTGCGGCTGACTGGCGTCAGGCTGCCCGCCACCATGTGCTTCGGCCCTACCTGCGTCGGCGAGCCGGCGGGAGGCAGGCTAAGTTGCAGCAGCCGCAGCTGCCCCAGGCGGGACATCACCAGCTGCGCACCCAAGCTGGACGCCAGCATCTGGCAGGCATTGAGCACATTCGTGCGGCCGGCCAGGAACAGGCCCACCGCTTGCGGATGCGCGGCATCAAACGCCGCCAGGTTGGCCGTATCGAGATCGCCATCGGCAAAGCGGTCGCCCACCTTGCCGTAACCTGTCGCCAGGCGCCGCACCAGCGCGGCCACCGTATTGGCATAGGCGCCAGGACGGTCGCCCTGCACAGTCACTGTAACTGTCCCGGCGGGTGGCGCCGCCAGGACGACGGTTCCCCTGGCCTTGTCAGCCGTGATTCGCACCGGCAACCCGTTGTCGCGCACTTCGATGATCCCTTCGATGGCGCCGTCATGCACTTGGTACTGAAGCAAGGCCGGATCGGCCAGCAGCGGCGTGATGTTGTGCACCTCGCCAAAAACCAGCGGCAGCACGGCGTCCTTGTTCGGCGTCGCGCCCCCCAGCTTGGCCTCGCTGACAGGCGTATTCAGGCGTTGCAGCTTGTCGCGCAGTTTCAGGGCCAGCTTGTCGCGGCCTTTCGGCGCGACGTCGGCCACCACGCCATTGAAGATCATGCGAAAGTCGCTGCGGCGCCAGCGCGGATCGCCGATCCAGGCACGAATCGGACGGTTCATCCACACGTCATCGAGCCAGGCATCACGGATGCCGGACGGATTGTGGATCTCGATGTCGCCCGCCGACAGACTGGCCTCGCCGCCCAGCGACAGCTGTTCGGTGAACTGCATGCCCGTCGAGACGATGGACTGGTACGCCAGGTTCGGCGGCGTGTCATCGGGCGACGTGACATACGCACCCGTGCTCAGGAAGCGGGTGCGCTCCTGGCCACCGCTGTACACGGCCACCTCGATCAGCACCAGACGGCGCGCCGAGGGATTGCGCAGCCACGCGGTGAACTGCGCGTCGCCCATGGCCCCATTCAAGGTTTCGTTCATACTATGCTCGCTTTCGATTGACTGGCCCAAACTGAGGCACGGGCCGCTTCCGACGCGCCGGCCGACACCTTGTCGGCGGCGCGTTCATTGGCATCGTAATTGCTGCTGATGATGGCGCCCGTCTGCTGGTCCTGATCGGCGCGCAGCTGGCGCACTTCCTCGCGCAAGCCCTTGATCTCTGCCACCAGCGCTTCGTTGACGCCATCGCCGGCACTGAAATAGCGCTGCATCGCTTGCGCCGCCGGCGCGTCGACCACCACCTCGTCAACGGCGGCAAGCGGCATGCCGAAAGCGGATGCGAACTGCATCCCGCCTGTAATATCGACGTTGCCACCTGCCCGCAATGCAGCGCCCAGCGCATCGACCGCTTCCTGGATGCCCACCGCCGTCTTGTTTAGATTGATCAACTGCCCTACCTGCGTGTCGAGGGCCGTCAACTGCTTCTGCGCATCGCTCATCTGCGTGCCGGCAATCGCCGCCAGCGCCGCCAGGTCAGCCTGCACCCGCGCCGCATCGGCCGCATAGGCGTCGCTCGACGATTTGACTACCTGGTTCGCCGTCAAGTACGCCGTGGCCACCGCCGTCAGCGCCGATTGCGCCGCCGCATCGCCCGTCTTCGCCTTGGCCAGCGTTTCCTCATATTGGCGCTGCGCCTCAGCCATTTTCTGCATCGGCGTCAGGGTCGACAAGCTGCCCAGCAGCAGGGAATCCTTGAAAGAGCGGATGCCATCGCCGAAGGTTTTCAGGCGGTCGATGGTGGATTTGAGGGCGGAGGACTCCGTCTCGTAGGCGCTGGTGATGTCTTGCCGCGCCTGCAGCTGGTCATATAGCGCCTGGTTGGAAGCATCGACCGAAGTACGCTCGCGGGCACGCAATTGCGCCGACGTCATCGTCATCTGGTCAAGTTTTTCCTGGATGCTCTTACGCTCGTCGGCGATACCCTGCTCCGATTTGGTCAGGTCTTCCGTCGCCGCATGCGTCTTCGCAAACGCATCGGCCAGCGCCATCAGGCCCGCATACTGCTCGGCGCCCGTCTTGGTGGCCAATGCGCCGGAATTGACCAGTTGCAAGACCGTGTCCTTGAACTGCGCGCGCGTGGTCACGCTGGCATAGCCCAGGGCGGCCATCTGTTCCGTCACGTGTTTTTGCACGGGCGCCAGGCGCTCGGCTTCGGTCAGGTAATTTTCGGCAAAGAACGCAGTCCGATTGCCCAGTGCCTCAACGCCGCCGGCAGCCTTGACCAATTGCTCGCGCGCCGCCAGGGATGCCACGCCGACGGCGCCAAATGCCTGCTGCGAAGTGCTGCCCAAGGTTGCCAGCACGGCGTCAACAGTGGCATAACTACCCGCCAGGCGCTGCAGCGCAGCGCTCGCCGACTCGCCTTTCAATTTGAGCTGCGACAAGGAAGGAACCAATTCCATGGCCATGGCATCGCCGACGCCGGTAAAGAAGTCGGCAATGGCTTTCTGATTGGTCGCATCGTCCTTGGTCATGACAATATTGAGCGACTGCGTGCGCGTGGCCAGGCCATCCGTATTCACGCCCAGTGTGCTGGCGAACGTGCCCGTCACCGCCTTCATCTGCGCGTACGTATCGCCTAGCGATGCGGCCAGCTCGGCATCAACTTCATAGTGGTCGGTACCCTTTTTATTCTTGCGGAAAAGACCGCCTTTCTGGGTCCAGTTCGAATAACTCTCGCCCGTAAAGCCATCGACACCGAGACTGCCGGAAATACCTGCGCTGCTGACCTTTTTCTCTCCCATGCCGAACAGGCGATTCGCGGCGCCTCCCAGCAAGCCGCCAACCAGGGCGCCCATAGCAGTACCTACCACCGGGAAAATGCTGCCAACGACAGTCCCGATCGCCGTGCCAGCATTGACGATGCCATTGCGGCCATATTCACCCGAAATCATCTTGCCGCCGTACACGCCACCCATGACGCCGGCGGAAACGCTTGCCGCCGCGCCCGCACCGGTGGCAAATGCGCCATTGGCCCCGGCTGTGTACGGAGTGCCTTGCAGCATGCTCATGCCACGCTGCACGCCATTGGCTACCGAAGTACCAATACCGGAAAGTCCGTTCGACAGCGATTCATAGATGCCTTTCGCCGAACTCAAAAGCGACTGGATACCCCCGCCATTGGCCAAACTGCCATGCGCTTGCGCCGCACCCGGATTCAGAAACGAGGCAAAGCCGGCCGCAATGGGAGACATGATCGGTTGCAGCACGAGGTTGTTGAACATGCTCTTCAACTTGTCCTTGAACATCGTCGCCAGGTTCTTGCCGCCTTCGAAGCCGTTCATGAAGGCGTCAGTCAGCGATTTTTCGATATCCTTGGCGCTGGCGGCCCAGTCATCCGAGGCCTTCTTGGCCGCAGCGGCAGACGCTTCCTTGGCGGCCAGTTCTTCCGTCGCCGTCATGCTGCGCTGCTTGGCATCGATCAAGGCATTCAAATACTCGATCTGCGCCGCATTTTCCTTGCCCACCGCCAGCGCGGCGCGCTGTTCCTTCAACAACGCCATTTCATTTTGCGCGATAGCGGTCTTGCTCATGCCATACACCGCTACCAGCTTTTCGCCAGCCTCCGCTTCCTTGACGGCATCGGCAACGGCCTGCGTCCGCGTATCGGACAGCGCTTTCGCGTCCGCCTGCGCCTGCTCCGACACTGCCTTGGCTTTCTTGTCCACCTCGATCTCATCGAGGCGAGTTTGTATCACTTTGCGTGCAACCTCGAATCCCGCCTGCTGTGCTGCGGTCACCTTTTTCGTCCGATCCGCCAGGAGTTCCTTCAACCGATAATCGAACTGTTGCGCCTCGTTCATCTCGGCATAGCCGGCAACTTCGCGCTTCAGGTCGCGGGCCTTGCCGCGCATGTCATCCATCATGGCTTCGAAAGGCGTTGGCGGAGCGGGAAGTGATGGCGCGCCTGTACCAGTTCCGCTCGTCGGTTTACCCGACGCGCCTTGCTGCTCAAGCTGCTTGAGCTTGCCCTGCAGCGCATCGAATTCGGCTTGCAGCCTTGCCATGTTGCTGTCCCGCGCCGCCTTGTCCAGGGACTGGTATTTTCCAGTGCGATTGCGCACCGCATCCATCTCCGTCGATATCTCTGCCATGCGCTCGCCAGCCGGGGTATCCAATCCCTTTTCCGACACGCCCAGCTTTGCCAGCTCATTGCGCTTTGCCAGCTGGACCATCTGTTTGTCGAGTTCAGCAATAATATCCTTGGTACTCTTGCGCATGGGTTCTACGGCTTTCTCCGCATTGTCCTTCGATGAATTCCCCCACATGGCCCAGGCAGTTGCACCCAAGCCCAACACCGTGACAATCAAGCCGATCGGGCCACCCAGGAATGCCAACGCACCGCGCAACACGCCAGCGGTGACGGACGCGGCACGCATTGCCGCCGTCTGCGCCACCAATGCAGCCGCATGGGCCTCGGTGGCAACTGCAGCGCGGGCCTGGGCCGGTATCAGGCCATTGGTGGTCAACGCCAGCGCCACGTCGGCCTGGCTGGCGCGTATCGTCGCTTGCAATTCAGCCACGCGCGCGGTCGCCAGTGCCGAGGTGGCGGCGGTCGCCGTCACGTCGGCATTCGCCGCCGCCAGGGTGGATGCAAGCAAGGCCCGGTTGGCTGTGACCTTGCTGTAAGTAGCCACTACGACGCCGGCAGCCCAGGTGGCAAACTTCGCGGTGGTCAGCGTTTCCAGCACGCCAACGACCAGGGTCAGGTTATTCGACAAAAATTCGAGACCGCTCGTCATCAGGCGCACGGCGCCGCTCGACTCCGCCTGCCTCGCCGTGAATTCCATCACGTTATTGCTCAGAACGGTAAAGCTGCCGCCAATAGTTTCGAACTGCACGGCTTCCTTGCGCAACTCGCCCAGCGCGTTCGGCAGCGCGATGGCCATCACATCGGCGGTGATCAATCCTGCGCCGGCAAACCCGGCAAGCGCTTCTTTCGACACGCCCAGACCGGCGGCCATTGCCGCCATGACTTCAGGGGCGGCCTGGCTGATGGCGTTAAATTGCTGACTGTTCAGAGCGCCATCGGCGAAGGCATCGGACAGCCCCTTGAAAGCGGTAGCGGAATCGGCCGCGGAGGCGCCGCTGATCTTGACGCCAAGATTGAGCGCCTCGGTGATACCGGCCACTTCGGCCTGGCTGATGCCCAATTTCTTGGTCGCATCGTTCATTTGGGTATACAGACCCGCCGTAGCGGCGAGATCCGTTTGTCCCGAGGCGGCAATACGCTTGACATTGTCGTACGCCTCGCCATATTCCTGCGTAGAGCTGGTCGACATGCGCAGTTGCGCTGTCAATTTCGTATATTCATCAGTTAATTTAACGATCTGGCCGATATTGTTGGAAATACCCAGGCTGGAGAGTATCTCCGTGTACTTTTTCGTGACATCTTCGAGTTTCAGAGTCGACTTGGCGGCCTTCTCGCTGGCCTCGCGCATGCGTTCCAGGTCATCTGCCGCGATGCGCACATTGAGCGTATCAATGCGTATCTGTAGTGTTGCAATATCAACGGTCATAATTTACCCATAAAAAAAGCCACCGAAGGGTGGCAATGCAAATCGAGGCCCCCCTGGCGATGACAGTTGTGTTTTTGGCGTCACCTCTGCTATAGATAGGCCGGGTAAAGGCCAGCCTAATGAGAACTGTTTTGATGGGCCATGTAGGCCGCGTCAAGCTGATCGACCAGCTCTTCTTCCCATACCGCCAGGCGTATGCGGTGTCGCAACTGCCAAGCCAGGATATCGAGGCTGCTCAAGGGATTGACCGCCATGCCGTTTTGCCGCTTGCGGCTCATCTGCACGAAAAACTGCCACACGTGCGCCAGTTCAAACGGCAGTTGCGCGCAAACGGGAGCCTGCGGCTCCCGGTAGAGTGGATGACGCTTCGCGGCATCCAGGTGCTCGCCTTTCGCATTGCCATCAGCCGCCTTCGCCGAACGCTCAAACTGTTCGTCGGCAAAGAGCAGCAAGGCGGCGGCTAGACCGTCAAAAAATTGCCGTCCGCCTCGAGCGCAGCCAGCACTTTTTCCTGCCAGGACGGCATTTTTTCAAAAATCGCCTTCAGCAAAGCCGGGGACGGTTGTACCGGCACGCCCTTGTCGACGAAACCAGGCATGCCCACCACCACCGCGATGGCGATCTTCATGCTGCGGTTTTCCGCCAAGTCATACAGTTCCGCAGCGCCTTCGTCGGTCTTCGCGTCGATCTGCTTGCTTTTTTGCACCGAGCGCTTGATCGCCACCACCGACGTTTCGCGGATCACGGCACGGTACTGGTCGGAATTTTTGCCGACGATTTCAAAGCCCGCCTTGTGCGCACCATCTTCGTCGAACAAGACCGACACCAGGTGCACCTGGTCCACAGTCTTGTTACCGTCATTCAGCAGGGAGATATCAAAACCAGCCGAGGCGATCATTTGTGCGTTGTTCATGTGTATTTTCTTTCTTGATAAAGGTAAAAAGTAAAAGGCCGCCCTCACGGCGGCCCCGGGTCAAGCGTCAGCCGCTTACAGCGCGCTGTCCTGGATGGTCAGGGTGGTCGCTTCATGCTGCGCATCGGCGCCCTTGTAGCGCAGGACGTCGAAGGCGCAGGTGACGATCTTGTTTTTCTCGCCGTCGTCGATCTTGGCCGACGTGATCTTGATGCGGCCCATGGCCAGCGCCAGCACGTCGGCGGTTGGCGCCGTGCCCGACGCCATGGCGTAGGCCAGCGGGATTTCCGTCTCGGACTTGAAGTAGTCGAGGTAGGTGGCGTCCTGCAGCAGCACCGTGAACTGGCCCGAGCCCATGACCTTGCCGCGCGAGGCGGCCGTGGCGTACTTCGAGCCGATCACCGGGTCGACCTTGACCTGGCCGTCGAGCGAAACGGACATGCCGGTGCAGATCTGCGACGGGATGCCGTTCACGGACAGCATCGCCGTGGCGCCCGAAAACTTGCCGGCGCCAGGCGCGGCCAGCGGCGTGGGGAAGTACGGCACGGCCGTGGTCGGGCCTTCCGCCTTGCCCATCAGGGTGAAGTCCAGGCTCGTGATGCCGTTCGGCTGCACGGCGATATCCATCTTGCTGACCAGCTGGTCGACGAAGCTGCGGTGCACGCCGATCTTCGGGTCCTGCACTTCGGCCGTGAACCAGTCGGTGGTGTGGCCACTCAAAGGGGTGAAGCTGCGCTTGCCCACCGCCGCCACGCCGACCGAGTCGCCGGCCGCCTTGACGATCATGGCCGAACCATCCATGAACTGGCCATTCAGGTTGGTCGCCGTCACCGACGTGACGAAGAAGTTCTTCGCGTTGTTGGCGGCGGCCGGTGCCGTCATGCCGGTGATGCGCACCACGCTGCCGGCGCGGAAACCCTCGGCCAGCCAGGAACCGGCGCTGCGCGTCAGGCCGGAGGCGGCGGCAGCGATGGTGGTTTGCGCGGCAGCGACGCCGCCAGCCGTGAAGTCGCGGCGCAGCAGCGCTGCCATCAGCGGCGCGTAGGTGCCGCACGCCGCTTCGGCCTTGATGGCGCCCGTGGTGCGGAAATTGCCCAGGCGGGTATCGCCCTGCTGCTGGCTGGCGTCGATTTCGGCGCTCGCGTATTTGTCCGCTTCCGTGTCGAAGGTGGCCGTGACGCGGGGATAAATCTGACCGCCGCCGGCTGCGGCCTTGCTGCCTTCGGCGCTTTGTTTGCTGATAACGATCAAGCTGTCAATGCCGTTTGCTGTCGATGCCATAAGTAATACCTTTCGTGGGATGAAAAAAAGACCACAGCTGTGGTCTTGAGGGGGGGGAACTGCCAAGTATCGGGAAAATAAAAAGCCCGCGCGGTGAGGCGGCGGGCTGGCGTCCGGAAGGCGCGAGGCCGTGCCGGACGGAATGGGCGAAGGGGGCCATGAAGGCGGTTCGCTGCGCTGATTTCCCCTATCGGTGTCGCGCCAGAGGCGCGTCTATTACGAGTGGAGAAGCATGTGGTCCTGCGGTGTTGCCGGTATTGCTGTTGCTGCGTGATCGAGACTCTATTGTAGGGGCATTTTTTTCAGCGTCAGGCATATTGCAAAAAACTTTTCAGTGACCCAGACGGCGCATGGCGCGGGCCCCGTGCGACTGGAAGATGCCTTCCAGCTCGCTGACCATATCCTTGATGCGTTCGAGCTCGAAGCCGCCGGAGCAGCAGATGGCCGCTTCGCCGGCACCGTGGCACGCCTTGCAGACGACCGGCGCTCCGGCCTGCATGGCGGCGACGACGCCCGTGCCGTGGCAGACCTTGCATTTGCTGTCAAGCCAATGCGCGAGCGACGCTTCGGCCACGCGGCGATACAAGGTATTGGCGGCCTGCGCATCCCAGGCCGTGTGCGCCTTGACCCAGCGCCGCGCCCGGCCCTTCTGCGTCACGGCCGCAGTCCAGGCGCGCAGCAGCTGCGCCAGATTGCCCGCATTGCCTTCGAACAGGCGGCTGACGGTGCCGTCCGCGTACTTGACACGGCACAGCAAGGCGCCCATGTCGCCGGCCAGCGCGGCCGCCGCGATCACGTCCAGGTCGTGGTGGACCGCATCGTCGCGCAGGTTCTGCGAGGACAGCGATGCGATGAATTTTTCTGCAAATCCCATGATTTCTCCTCGTTGATACTAATCGTTATTCCGTGCCGGCCCGAACAGCGCCGCCACCAGCGGATCGCGGCGCGCCGCACCGCGTGGCCAGCTGGCCGTGCGGCGCACCTGCGGCGGCAGTTGGGCCCAGCCGTCGACCTCGTCGTCCTGCTCCCCCAGCGCATACAAGGCCGGCCGCTGGCGCCCCGGCTCCGTGCAGTGGCGCTGCGCCAGGTGGATCTGTCCCATGCCGCACATGTGGCGCAAATAGCGGCTCATGGTGCCCGCGTCGAGTCCCAGCAAGGCGGACAGCTGCGCCGCGCTGGCCTGGCCCTGCTCGCCGACGTACTGCACGATGCGGGCGATATGCAGCTGCGCCTTCTTGCTGCGTCCCTGTAACTGGCGCGGCGTGCGCGCCGCCGCCCTGTCCACACTTTCCTGACTACTGTTCAACATCTGCCTGACCTCCCGTGGTGGTGCCAGCCGGCAGACGCTGTAGTGCGTTTGCGACAGGCAACGAGTAGACTTTATCAATCGCTAATGTTAAAGTCAAGCATTTGGTAATTTATCAAACGGTAAATTTCAGGTTTAATGTGGAGATGAATATGTATCAATACAGACGCGACCGCCTGTTGGCCCTGATCCGCGAGCACTACGACAACACGCGCAAGAAAATTTCCGACGCCAGCGGCTGGAGCGAGGCGCGCATTTCGCAAATCCTCTCGCCCACCTACCGCGAGGGCCGCGCGTTCAGCGAAAAGATCGCGCGCAAGCTGGAAGCGGACCTGCGGCTGGACGGCATGTATTTCGATCAGGGCGCGGCGCCCGACCAGGCGGCCATGGCGGCGCGCGCGCTGGCCGGCGTGCAGCCCGTCATCGTGGACGATGGCGAAGATGAGCGCTTCTACCCGATCCGCAAGGTGAAGCTGCGCCTGTCGGCCGGCATCACGGGCTTTGCCATCGAACCGGAAACGCACGACGGCAGCACCATCAGCGTGCCGCGCAGCTGGGTCGAGCGCAATGGCTACCACCCGGAGAAACTGGTGGCGATCAAGGTCAAGGGCGAAAGCATGGAGCCGGCCCTGTACGAGGACGACGTGGTGATCATCAACACGGCCGACAGCCGCCCGGCCGACGGCGTGGTATTTGCCATCAACTACGAAGGCGAGCCGGTGGTCAAGCGCCTGGCGCGCGATATCGGCGAATGGTGGCTGACGTCGGACAACCCGGACCAGCGCAAATACCACCGCAAGCTATGCCGCGGCAATGAATGCCTGATCGTCGGGCGCGTCGTGCGCAAGGAAAGCGACCGGATTTAGCCGGAGTTTACCGAACGATAAACTCCGGTTGTTCCTGGCGCTTAAGCCAGGGCTGCGGCGATCTGCTGCAGCGACGCAGGATCTTCGATCGACGTCAGGTCGCCCGGACTGCGTCCTTCGCAGATGGCCTGGATCGAGCGGCGCAGCAGCTTGCCCGACCGCGTCTTCGGCAGCTGCGCGACGAACAGCACGCGCGCGGGCCGCGCCACGGCGCCCAGCTGCCGGTCGACGACCGCCATCACCTCGCGCTCCAGGGCCGCTTTCGCGTCAACGCTGTCGATGCCCTGCGGATTCTTCAGGATCACGAAAGCCATCGCCACCTGTCCCTTGAGCTTGTCCTCCATGCCCACCACGGCCACTTCCGACACGTTCGGATGGCTGGAGATGCTTTCCTCGATTTCGCGCGTGCCCAGGCGGTGGCCGGCCACGTTGATCACGTCGTCCGTGCGCCCCAGGATGAAGTAATAGCCATCGGCGTCGCGCATGCCCCAGTCGAAGGTGGAATACACCTGGCGCTCGCCGAAAGTGGACCAGTAGGTGTCGACAAAGCGCGCGTCGTCGCCATACACTGTCTGCATGCAGCCGGGCGGCAGCGGACCTTCCAGCACCAGCACGCCCTTCTCGTTGGCGCCGCACTCCTCGCCCGTCGCCTCATTGAGCAGCCTGACCTGGTAGCCGTACATGGCCAGGCCGGGGCTGCCCAGGCGCGTCGGGGTGTCGGCCACGCCTTTCGCCACCGACAAAATCGGCCAGCCCGTCTCCGTCTGCCAGTAGTTGTCGATGATGTCCACTTTCAGTTCGTCGGCGATCCACTGCGACGTGGTTTCGTCAAGCGGCTCGCCCGCCAGGTACAGCGCTTTCAATGACGACAGGTCATACTTGCGCATCAGCTCCACCGGATGCTTGCGCAGCACGCGGATGGCAGTGGGCGCCGAAAACATGCGCGTGACCTTGTATTTTTCAACGATGCTCCACCAGACGCCCGCATCTGGACAAATGGGCAAACCCTCGTACAGGATGGTGGCCATGCCGGCGATCAGCGGGCCGTACACGATGTAGGAATGGCCCACTACCCAGCCGATATCCGAGGTGGCAAAGAAGGTTTCGCCGGGCTTGCCGCAGAATGTGTACTGCATCGACGCCGCCAGCGCCACGGCGTAGCCGCCCACGTCGCGCTGCACGCCCTTGGGTTTGCCCGTCGTGCCCGAGGTGTACAGCACATACGAGGGCTCGTTCGATTCGAGCCAGGCGACGGGCACCTGCGCGCCCAGGTGCTGCTCGCGCAGGGCCGCGTAATCGACGTCGCGCCCCTGCGTCAGTTGCATCGGCACCAGATGCCGGTCGACCAGCAGCACATGCCGCGGCTGGTGCGCGGACAAGCGGATCGCTTCGTCGAGCAGCGGCTTGTAGGCAATCGCCTTGCCGTTGCGCGAGCCGGCATCGGCGGAGACGACCAGCTTGGGCTGCGCGTCGTCGATGCGGCTGGCCAGGCTGTTGGCCGCAAAGCCGCCGAACACCACGGAATGCACGGCGCCGATGCGGGCGCAGGCGAGCATGGCGAACGCCGCCTCGGCGATCATCGGCATGTAGATCAGCACGCGGTCGCCCTTGACGACGCCCAGCGATTGCAGCATGGCGGCGCAGCGCTCCACTTCGCGCTGCAGCTCGCGAAAGCTGTAGCTGCGCTCCGTGTTCGTCTCGGTGGAAATGGCGATCAGCGCGGCGGCATCGCCCTGGCTGTCCACCCAGCGGTCGACGGCGTTATGGCACAAATTGGTGGTGCCGCCGACGAACCATTTGGCAAATGGCGGGCGCGAATAATCAAGCACTTGTGAAAACGGGGTATGCCAGGCGATCTTTGCCGCTTCCTCGCGCCAGAACGCTTCTGGCGTGTCGATCGAGCGCTGATAAAATGCTGCGAAATTCATGTCTCCTCCGGTAGGCTTGCAATCTGTTGTAGTTGCTGCTCGTTCCTGTTCTGCTGATCTTTTTCGCGCAAGCGCCCTCCGCACCGTGCCGGCACTGGCAGGGCAGGTATCGGCCGGGCCAGCGGCGGCCCGGCGGCACGGCTTAGCCGGGCAAGGCGTCGCCGGGCAAGGCGTCGCCGGGAATGCGCACGAATCCCTCCATCAGCACGCGCGCGCTGCGGCTCATGATGGCCTTGGTGACGCTCCATTGGCCATCGACCAGCGCCGCTTGCGCGCCCACCGTCAGGGTGCCCGACGGGTGGCCGAAACGCACGCTGCTTTTTTCGCCGCCGCCGGCCGCCAGGTTGACCAGGGTGCCGGGAATGGCCGCCGCCGTGCCGATGGCGACGGCCGCCGTGCCCATCATGGCGTGGTGCAGCTTGCCCATGGACATGGCACGCACCAGCAGGTCGATCTCGCCCGCTTCCACCTTTTTCCCGCTGGACGACACGTAGCCAGCCGGCCGGGCGACAAACGCCACTTTCGGCGTGTGCTGGCGCTTGGCCGCCTCATCGAGGCGGGAAATCAAACCCATGCGCAGGGCGCCGTGCGCGCGGATGGTCTCGAAGCGGGCCAGGGCTGCCGGATCACCGTTGATGGCGTCCTGCAGTTCCGTGCCCGTGTAGCCGATGGCGTCCGCGTCGACAAAAATCGTCGGGATGCCGGCGTTGATCATGGTGACGTTCAACACGCCGATGCCGGGCACGTCGAGCTCATCGACGAGGTTGCCAGTAGGGAACATCGCGGAACTGCCGCCGTCGCCGCCCTCCTCGTCCGCGGCCGGATCGAGGAATTCCAGCTTGACTTCCGCGGCCGGGAAGGTCACGCCATCGAGCTCGAAGTCGCCCGTTTCCTGCACTTCGCCATGCGTCATGGGGACGTGGGCGATGATGGTCTTGCCGATATTGGCTTGCCAGATGCGCACCGTGGCGATGCCGTCGCGCGGCACGCGGGCGGCGTCCAGCAAGCCGCTGGCGATGGCGAACGAGCCGACGGCGGCCGACAGGTTGCCGCAATTGCCGCTCCAGTCGACGAAGGGCTTGTCGATCGAGACCTGGCCGAACAGGTAGTCGACGTCGTGGTCAGGCTTGCTGCTTTTCGCCAGGATCACCGTCTTGCTGGTGCTCGACGTGGCGCCGCCCATGCCGTCGATCTGCTTGCCGTAGGGGTCGGGGCTGCCGATCACGCGCAGCAGGAGCGCATCGCGCGCCGCGCCCGGCACTTGCGCGCTGGCGGGCAAATCCTGCAGGCGGAAGAACACGCCCTTGCTGGTGCCGCCGCGCATGTAGGTGGCGGGGATTTTGATTTGGGGGGTGTGGGTCATGAAATTTCCTGAAAAGCCGGGCGACGCGCGCCTGCGCGCCACCCGGTGAATGACGAACTGCTTACGCTGCCTTGGACGATTCGAGGAAATCCTGCGCGAATCGTTGAAGAACGCCGCCCGCCTCGTAGATCGACACTTCTTCCGCCGTATCGAGGCGACAGGTGACGGGCACGTCGACCGTGTCGCCGTTCTTGCGATGGATCAACAAGGTCAGGGTGGAGCGCGGCGTGCGTTCGCCCACGACGTCGTAGGTTTCGCTGCCGTCCAGGCCCAGGGTCTTGCGGTTCACGCCAGGGAGGAATTCCAGCGGCAAGACGCCCATGCCCACCAGGTTGGTGCGGTGGATGCGTTCAAAACCTTCGGCCACGATGGCTTCCACGCCGGCCAGGCGCACGCCCTTGGCGGCCCAGTCGCGCGAGGAACCCTGGCCATAGTCGGCGCCGGCGATGATGATCAATGGCTGCTTGCGCTCCATGTACACCTCGATGGCTTCCCACATGCGCGAGATTTTGCCTTCCGGCTCGATGCGCGTGAGCGAACCGGCCTTCACCTTGCCGTCCTCGACGACCATCTCGTTCTTCAGGGTCGGGTTGGCGAACGTGGCGCGCTGCGCCGTCAGATGGTCGCCCCGGTGCGTGGCGTAGGAATTGAAGTCTTCCTCGGGCAAACCCATCTTCGCCAGGTATTCGCCGGCCGCGCTGTCGAGCATGATGGCGTTCGATGGCGACAAGTGGTCGGTGGTGATGTTGTCGCCCAGGACGGCCAGCGGACGCATGCCTTTCAAGGGGCGCGCGCCGGCCAGCGCGCCTTCCCAGTATGGCGGGCGGCGGATATACGTCGTCTGCGGACGCCAGTCGTACAGGGGGCTGACCTTGATGCCGTCATCCGCCTGCGCGGCAAACATGGGAATGTAGACCTTGCGGAACTGCTCCGGCTTGACGCTGGAAGCGACGATGGCGTCGATTTCCTCGTCAGACGGCCAGATATCTTTCAACAGAATCGGCTTGCCGTCGGCGTCATGGCCCAGCACATCCTTTTCGATATCGAAGCGGATGGTGCCGGCGATCGCATAGGCCACCACCAGCGGCGGCGAGGCGAGGAAAGCCTGTTTCGCGTACGGGTGGATGCGGCCGTCGAAGTTGCGGTTGCCCGACAGGACGGCCGTGGCGTACAGGTCGCGCGACACCACTTCGTCCTGGATGACAGGATCGAGCGCGCCCGACATGCCATTGCACGAGGTGCAGGCAAAGGCCACCACGCCAAAACCCAATGCTTCGAGTTCCGGCATCAGGCCCGCTTCCTGCAGATACAGTTCCACGGTTTTCGAGCCGGGCGCCAGCGACGATTTCACCCAGGGTTTACGGGTCAGGCCGAGGCGGTTCGCATTGCGCGCGATCAAACCGGCGGCGATCATGTTGCGCGGGTTGTTCGTGTTGGTGCAGCTGGTGATGGCGGCGATGATGACGGCGCCGTCCGGCATCTTTCCCGGCTCGTTTTCCACCACGCCGGAAATGCCGCGCGCGGCCAGTTCCGACGTCGGCACGCGGTTGTGCGGATTCGACGGGCCGGCGATATTGCGCACGACGGACGACAGGTCGAAGCTCAAGACGCGCTCGTACTGCGCATCGGCCAGGCTGTCCGCCCACAATCCCGTTTCCTTCGCATACAGCTCCACCAGCTTGACCAGCTCGTCGTCGCGGCCCGTCAATTTCAGGTACTTGATGGTTTGCGCGTCGATGTAGAACATGGCGGCCGTGGCGCCGAATTCCGGCGCCATGTTGGAAATCGTGGCGCGGTCGCCCAGGGTCAGGTGCGACGCGCCTTCACCGAAGAATTCCAGGTAGGACGAAACGACCTTCTGCTTGCGCAAGAATTCCGTCAGCGCCAGCACGGTATCGGTCGCCGTGATGCCCGGCTGCGGTTTGCCCGTCAGCTTGACGCCGATGATGTCGGGCAAACGCATCCACGAGGCGCGGCCCAGCATCACGCTTTCCGCTTCCAGGCCGCCCACGCCGATGGCGATCACGCCCAGCGCGTCGACCATCGGCGTGTGCGAATCCGTGCCCACCAGGGTATCGGGATAGGCTACACCATTTTGCACCTGGATCACGGGCGACATGCGCTCAAGATTGATCTGGTGCAAGATGCCGTTGCCTGGCGGAATCACATCGACGTTCTTGAACGCCTTTTTCGTCCAGTCGATGAAATCGAAGCGGTCTTCGTTGCGGCGGTCTTCGATGGCGCGGTTCTTGGCGAAGGCGTCGGGGTCGAAACCGCCGCATTCGACGGCCAGCGAATGGTCGACCACCAGCTGCGTCGGCACGACGGGGTTGACCAGGGCCGGATCGCCGCCCTGGGCCGCGATGGCGTCGCGCAGGCCGGCCAGGTCAACCAGGGCCGTCTGGCCCAGGATGTCATGACAGACGACGCGGGCGGGGAACCACGGGAAATCGAGGTCGCGGCGGCGTTCGATGAACTGGCTCAGCGAAGCGTCCAGGGTGGCCGGGTCGCAGCGGCGCACGAGGTTTTCGGCCAGTACGCGCGAGGTGTAGGGCAAGGTGGCGTAGGCGCCCGGGGCGATGGCATCGACGGCGGCGCGCGTGTCGAAGTAGTCCAGCCCTGTTCCCGGCAATGGCTTGCGGTACAGGGTATTCATCGGGGTAGTCATTGCGGTGCTCATTATTTGCGGTCCTTGATCGGCACGAATTCCAGGTCTTCCGGGCCGACGTAGTTGGCGCTCGGGCGGATGATCTTGTTGTCGATGCGCTGCTCGATGATGTGGGCGGCCCAGCCCGAGGTGCGCGAGATGACGAACAGCGGCGTAAACATCGCCGTCGGCACGCCCATCATGTGGTAGGACACGGCCGAGAACCAGTCCAGGTTCGGGAACATGTTCTTGATTTCCCACATGACCGATTCCAGGCGCTCGGCGATGTCGAACATCTTGGTCGATCCCGCTTCCAGCGACAGCTTGCGCGCCACTTCCTTGATGACCACGTTGCGCGGGTCCGAGATCGTGTAGACGGGGTGGCCGAAGCCGATCACCACTTCCTTGTTGGCCACGCGCTCGCGGATGTCCGCTTCCGCTTCGTCGGGGTTGTCGTAGCGCTTCTGGATGTCCAGCGCCACTTCGTTGGCGCCGCCGTGTTTCGGGCCGCGCAGCGCGCCGATGGCGCCCGTGATGGCCGAATGGATGTCCGAACCCGTGCCGGCGATGACGCGGCTGGTGAAGGTCGAGGCGTTGAACTCATGTTCCGCGTACAGGATCAGCGAGGTATGCATGGCTTTTTCCCACGACGCCGACGGTTTTTCGCCGTGCAGCAGGTGCAGGAAGTGGCCGCCGATCGAGTCGTCGTCCGTTTCCACCTCGATGCGCTTGCCGTTATGGCTGTAGTGGTACCAGTACAGCAGCATGGAGCCGAACGACGCCATCAGGCGGTCGGCGATGTCGCGCGCGCCCGGCGCGTTATGGTCGTCCTTTTCCGGCAGGGTGCAGCCGAGGACGGACACGCCCGTGCGCATCACGTCCATCGGGTGGGCGGCCGCCGGCAGCGCCTCCAGCGCCAGCTTGACGGCCGACGGCAAGCCGCGCAGCGATTTCAGCTTGGCCTTGTAGCCTTTCAGTTCGGCGCTTGTGGGCAGCTTGCCGTGCACCAGCAGGTAGGCGATTTCCTCGAACTCGCAGCTGTCGGCCACGTCCAGGATGTCGTAGCCGCGGTAATGCAAATCGTTGCCGGTCTTGCCGACCGAGCACAGCGCCGTGTTGCCGGCGGTGACGCCGGACAGGGCGACGGATTTTTTAGGCTTGAAAGTGGCGGCTTGCGGTGCGTTCATTGATTTCTCCAAAAATTGACTAGTCTCGGTTGCGTCACTGCGGGGCCGGCAGGCGGCCCCTGCTTCTTTACTTATTTCTGCTTATTTCTTTTGCGCGGCGAACAGCGCGTCGAGTTTTTGTTCAAAATCATGATAGTTGATCGATTCATACAATTCCATGCGCGTCTGCATGGTGTCGACGACGTTCTTTTGCGTGCCGTCGCGGCGCAGCGCCTGGTAGACGTTTTCCGCCGCCTTGTTCATGGCGCGGAAGGCCGACAGCGGATACAGGGCCAGGCCCACATGGGCGCTGCGCAGTTCGTCCAAGGTGAACAGCGGCGTGGCACCGAATTCCGTGATGTTGGCCAGGATCGGCACATTGACGGCCTTGGCAAACGTGGCGTACATGTCCAGGTCAGTGATGGCTTCCGGGAAGATCATGTCGGCGCCCGCTTCGACGCAGGCGATGGCGCGTTCCAGCGCCGCTTCCAGGCCATCGACGGCCAGCGCATCGGTGCGCGCCATGATGACGAAGTTCGGGTCCGTGCGCGCGTCGACAGCCGCCTTGATGCGGTCGACCATCTCTTCCTTGCTGACGATTTCCTTGCCCGGACGGTGGCCGCAGCGCTTGGCGCCCACCTGGTCTTCGATGTGCAGGCCGGCCGCGCCGAACTTGATCATCGATTTCACGGTGCGCGCCACATTGAAGGCGGAGGCGCCAAAGCCCGTGTCGGCGTCGACCAGCAGCGGCAGGTCGCACACGTCGGTGATGCGGCGGATGTCGGTCAAGACGTCGTCCAGGCTGGAAATGCCCAGGTCGGGCAAGCCCAGCGAGCCGGCCGCGACGCCGCCGCCGGACAGGTAGATGGCTTTATAGCCGGCGCGCTTGGCCAGCAAGGCGTGATTGGCGTTGATGGCGCCGACGACTTGCAACGGCGATTCTTCCTGGACGGCCTTGCGGAATGCGGCACCTGCGGAGTATTGAGTCATGTGTTCACCTTATGGGTTTCGGATGGTCCCGAATGTTTCACGGAGTGGCTATGAGCATTCCTATTGCAAATGCCGTGCCAGCCCCGCTCACCGGCCAGGGAAATGCGCCGCGGCACAGTGAAAAACAGGGGAGGCGGCCACGCGGCGGCGCTGCGCGCGCTGTCACGCCAGGAAACATCGATGTCACGATTCAGCGCAACGATGTTTCAAATATGTTTCAATCATTCCGCTTGAAACATTGAAACATGAAACAGATCAGGCTGCCAGCAGGCAGGACGCCGGGCGCGCGCATAAAAGAACAGCCGGCGGGCGCCGGCTGCAGGATTGCTGGAACGTCAGGATTTACGCCAGCCGCACCAGCGGATTGGCGATGATGTTGTCGATCTGGCGCACGGCCTCTTCGCAGGCGGCGGCAATGGCGCCCTCCTCGTCGTCGCGCACGAACTGCATGGTCGAGCCTTCGAAGACTTCCAGGCCTTCCGCGGTGGCGCGTTCGATGTCGCAGCTGGCCGACCATTTGCCGTCGGTGGTGGGCACGGCCAGGGGAACGATTTCCCAGCCTTTATAGTGAATTTTAGAACTGTTATCCATGGGTGCCTCCTTGGTGACTGACTTAATAGTGGAAATCGTAGCATGAAGCGCCGCCGGCAGCGACGTGTTTCACGCGCCGGCACGCAATTGGGCTAAACGATTTACGCTGGCTCAAGGACGCAGCAGATTGTCCACTTCGGTCTTCGCCACTTCCAGGCCGGCCGCGCAGGCCGTCTCGGGGGCCGCATAGCCGCCCAGGGTGCGGCTGCGCGTGATGGCCTGCGCCCCGGCTTCCCCGTCGCGCTGCAGGCGATAGCTAAAATCCCATAAATCGTCGTTATCCTTTTTGCGGGGTCACGGAAATCGTAAAACCACGGTACTGTTCGCTGCGTGCAGTGATATCGTTCATGAATTCCTCCTTGTCAGAATGAGGTTACCACGCTGCAAGGCCCAGGGTGCGCACGGCAGTCGCGTGCGCGGCACGGCCCCTTATCTGTTTTTCGCATGTTAAATGTGAATCTGCAGCATTTTTTTAGCGAACTCTGGCGATATAATGCCCTTCCCTGTCCGTCCCTTGCCGCCGTGATGACTCCACAAATCCAAGCTTTCTTCGACCCCGCCACCGCCACCGTCACCTATGTCGTCTACGAGGCTGACGGACGCGACTGCGCCATCATCGATTCCGTGCTCGACTACGACCCGAAGGCGGGCCGCACGTCCACCGCCTCGGCCGACAAGGTGATCGCCTTCGTGCGCGAGCATGGCTTGCAGTGCCGCTGGCTGCTGGAAACCCACGCGCACGCCGATCATCTTTCCGCCGCGCCCTACCTGCAGCAGCAGCTGGGCGGCGACGTGGCCATCGGCGCAGCCATCCAGACGGTGCAGCAGGCGTTCGCCGCCGTCTACCACCAGGATGCGGCCCCGGCCGACGGCTCGCAGTTCGACCAGTTGTTCGCGCCCGACCAGGTGTTTCATATCGGCAAGCTGGAAGCGCGCGCGCTGCATGTGCCCGGCCACACGCCGGCCGATCTGGCGTACCAGATCGGCGACGCCGTGTTTGTCGGCGACACCCTGTTCATGCCGGACGTGGGCTCGGCCCGCTGCGATTTCCCCGGCGGTTCCGCTACCCTGCTGTACCGCTCCGTGCAGCGTTTGCTGGCGCTGCCGCCGCAGACGCGGCTGTTCATGTGCCACGACTACCCTCCCAACGGCCGCGCGCCGCGCTGGGAAGTGACGGTGGCCGAACAGCGCGCCGGCAACATCCACTTGCACGACGGCATCACGGAAGACCAGTTCGTGGCGATGCGCACCCGCCGCGACGCCACCCTGGACATGCCGACCCTGATCCTGCCCGCCATCCAGGTCAACATCAACGCGGGCAAGCTGCCCGAGCCGGAAGACAACGGCGTGCGCTACCTCAAGATACCGCTGAACGCCATCTGATTTTCCCGCACTCCCCGCCTGCCGCACGTCCTTTCTTGACACCACGCAAGTTCCACCCCGGGCAATCCGCATACAGTGCAGATTGCCCGGGCTCGCCTGGGCGCCGCTTTTTCCTGTTGAACCTTGACGGAGCGCCCGTATGCTTCCCGACTACACGCCAGGCACCGACTGCCTGCTGCTGGCCGAGGCCGAAGGCACGACCTTGTTCAGCCATGCCTTGCTCAAGGCCGTCACGCGCTTGCCGCGCCCCGGCATCGTCATCTTCGTGCACGGCGTCAATTCCGACGGCGAATGGTATGAGCAGGCCGAGCAAGGCCTGTGCGCCGGCCTGAATGCCCGCCTGAAGCGCCGCGACGAGGACCTGGCACTCCCCGGCCCGGCCGCCGGACAGATGCAGGCCGCCACTTACGCGCGCGAACTGACGGACGACGGCTTCCTCAACCCCAAGCGCAATGCCACCACCTTCCTGCAGGCGGACGATGCCAATTCACCCGTGATCCGCTTTCGCTGGGGCTACAAGGCCAACGGCGAGCAATTGCAGGCATTCGGCGACGGCATCTATCTGAACGAAAAGAATTACTGGGGCGGCGGGCCGTTCGCCAACGGCTGCAGCGCCCTGCCTGACCTGTGGGGCCAGGGCTTGTCGGAGGAACTGTTCCTGTGGATGCATATCCAGCACATGAACCCGACGAATGACCGGCAAGTGTATGCCTGCCCGCCACGCCCGTACTTCGTGTTCGCCGCCTGGCGCCTGGCGCGTCTCGTACAATCGATCAGAGCGTGCCAGCACGACGCGCCCGTCACCATCGTCTGCCATAGCCAGGGCAATATGGTGGCCATGGCGGCCGCGTTTCTCGGCGAAACGCTGGGCGCTTCCGCCGTGGCAGACAGTTACGTTCTATGCAACCCGCCCTACAGCCTGCTCGACAGCAATTTTACGGAAAACTGGGTCAGCGGCCATCTGAAGGATGAGCATGGCAACACGGGCCGGCAAAAGTACGAAGCGCGCACGCAGACCTTGAAAGCGTTTTTCAACATCCTGCGCACCCGCCCGGCCATGCAGCAGGATGCCGCCTTTGTCGACGAATGCAGCGCCAATCGCAAGCCTGCACGCAAGGACAGCTATACGGCCGCGTTCGACCGCGCAGACTACGGCTTGCATGGTTCCACCTATGGCAGGGTCACCCTGTATTTCAACCCGCACGACCAGGTGATTTCGGCCACGCCCGTGCAAGGCATAGGCTGGCGCGGCATGTCGGCACAGGAAATTGCCGATGCGGGCGGTGAAGGCGTCTTCACGCAGCGCGTGTTTGCGCAAAATCACCTTGTCGGCCAGGAAAATGAAAAGGACTACGACATCTGGCAGCGCAATGGCCAGTCCTTGACGCCGGACAGCCTCGATTTCTGGCACCCGCGTTCACTGGTCGCCGAGTACTCGATCGAAAAGGGCATGCGGGCCAGCAAAGGCATCGGCCGCAAGATACTGACCTTCCTCTTCGCCCCCATCGTCATCGTGCTCGCCAAGACTGCCGGCACGCGCATCAACGCCCTGCCGCCCAAGTCCTGGCGGCTGCCGATGAAGGCGCCCAGGCTGCCCGAGCCCTTCCTGCCGCATTCGAAACGCTTTGCCGATACGAGCGAACAATTTGACGAAGGCTGCGATGCCCCTGCCGGCTCCCTGCACAAGGACCGCGCCGCCGAAACCGACGACGCGTATGCGCCTTACCGTTCCCAGGGCAAGGGCGATGCACAGACCGAGGCGGCACTGCGCTACGAACAGAATGGCATGCTGCGCATGCAGGCCAGGCGTGACGGCTGGGTCGAAAAAGGCAAGCCTGTGACGGCGGTGGACAAGCCGGAGGAGGCTTCCACGGAATTCAAGGCCTGGCGCAAGCAGGAAATCCAGAACTACCTGGCCGCCAATATCGACACCCACGCCACCGATCACTCGACCATCATGACCAATCCCGAGCATGCGCAGAAGGCGCTGGCCTATGACGTGGCGGTGGGCGTATGCACGATCAGGCAGGAGGCGTTGCGAGAATTAAGGGTTGCGGCGGATTGGAGCCTGTTGAAAGGCTCATCTTTCGAGTCTGGAGAGTTCTTTGAATACTACGACAATGGGACATTTAAAAATGTATCTTTATTTACATGGGCAAATGACAAAGACAGCCCTGCCAGAAAACCAAAAAGCATCGTTGACGAGCGCCAGAATGCCAGGCCTGCCGACCCTTCCACCAACTTTGCACTGAGGACTGACGGTGCGTAAGTTCATTGTCACGCCGCGCCAGCGACTGGCCTGGGCGCTCGCCACATCTTTCATTGTCATTTGCCTTGTGCTCTGGCTCAACTGGCCAAGCTATGCAGGTCACCAGACTATCCATTCACCTGGAGAACTCATGAAACAGTTCCTTGCGCTGCCCATGCTCGCTGCGTTCACCATGTTTGCGCTATTGACGGCCTGCGCCGTGCAACCTGTGCAGAAGGAAGACGATCTCCCAAAAAACACGACCCATGCTCCCTTCCGGGCACAAGTGGTGGGCCTGCAATGGCTCAATCCACTGCAACGGCTCGACTATCCGACCGAGTGGCAGCTGCTATGGACGTTGGGATTGGCCAAGCCCAACAAGAATGACGATATGGTCAGGACGGATCCCAGGGGCTTCAGCACCTTGCAGGCCGTCGCCCCCATTGCTCACGATATCAATGGCAGGGAAACGTTCAAGGGTTATCACCATAAGTATCTGCGCGAGCTGATGACCAATTTCCACGACATTTATTATTCCAGCCCCACCTACTTCTACCACGTCTACCCCAAGGATAAAAAACAGAACTGGCGTGAACTGGCCGGCATCCGCGTGGAATATGCCCTGCCTGAAGGAAAATTCGATTTGGCAGAAGTACATCAATTCACGCAGCAAACCATCACCGACACCTTCAGCATCGGCAACACTCACTTCCCCACCCTCTGGACCCGCGCCACGCCACCCGACGTGCGCATCACCCTGGGCGGCAACAATGCGGGCTTCGTCTCCCTGCAAGCCGCGCTGGCCTATCTGGAAGCGCATCCGAAGGAAACCGTATGGGTCATGAACTGGGATGCGCCGAGCCGGCCGAAAACCATGCAGATCAATGAAAACCTCGTGCTGCTGGTGCTGGCCGGCCCTGATTACAAAACGGAGCGGGCGGCGCTGGCGTGGATAGGCTATCCGGCCACGAAGAATGTCGCCGATTTTGCACTGGCCAAGGGCAAGCCGCCGCGCGCCGTGCAGGCCTGGCAGGCGCTATTTGCCGAAGTCGCGCGCCATGGCGGCAAGACGGAAGAAGACATCGGCTACGTCATCCACGATGCCAACAGGACCTTGCCCACGTCCCCCGACCGCCTGGGCCAGCTGGCGCATGCCTTGACCCTGGAAGTGCCGGGCTTCGACTTCCTGCCGCAGACCTTCAATACGCCTGCCCTGCTGGGCGAAATGGGCGCCGGCACGGCGCTGACCAATGTCGCCCTGGGCATCGCCCATGCCAACCACGTCGGCCAGCCCGTGCTGGTGGCGGGCACCAGCGATCCCGACAGCGTCACGGGCGTGCTGGTGTCGCCGCCGGCCATCGTGCGCCCCATCAATCACGACCAGCCGTGGTTCCGCGCGCGCGGCGAACACCATGCCTACCTGCCGTGGTGGGGCATCCGCCACGACGCGGCGGACGGTATGCAGGGTTACTCGGATTGAAATCCGAAGGCAACGCTCGTCACATGGCGTCAAACGCAATAACACAATGCAAATGATGCGTCTTCCGCCATGCCAGATCCCTCGCTACCATGTGGTGACCCTATTCGAGGATCAGCCACGCCATGCAACTACCGTCAAAATCCGCACCACCCGAGCAGCAGGCCATCACGCTACCCGTGCGCGGCGCGCTTGCCAGCCTGTCCCTGGCGATGCTGCTGCCCGCGCTGGGCACCAGCATCGCCAACGTGGGCTTGCCCGACATGGCCAGGGCCCTGCAGGCGTCGTTCCAGGATGTGCAATGGATCGTACTGGCCTACCTGCTGGCCATCACCGCCCTGATCGTCAGCGTGGGGCGCCTCGGCGACATGCTCGGCCGGCGCCGCCTGCTGCTGGCCGGCATCGCGCTGTTTGCCCTTGCCTCCATCCTGTGCGCTCTGGCGCCCACCTTGTGGCTGCTGGTTGCCGCGCGCGCCCTGCAGGGTCTGGGCGCTGCCGTCATGATGGCCCTGACCATGGCCTTTGTCGGCAGCACCGTGCCCAAGTCCCGGACGGGCAGCGCCATGGGCCTGCTCGGCACCATGTCCGCCGTCGGCACCACGCTGGGCCCCGCGCTGGGCGGCCTGCTGATCGCGCGCCTCGGCTGGCAAGCCATTTTCCTTGTCAACGTGCCGCTGGCCGGCGTGGCGCTGCTGCTGGCCTGGCGCTACCTGCCGGCGGACCTGCACGGCGCGCACGCCAAGCGCCCCGTGTTCGACCACCGCGGCACCGTGCTGCTGGCGCTGACCCTGGGCGCGTATGCGCTGGCCATGACCCTGGGCCGCGGCCATTTCGGCGTGCGCAACGCGGCGCTGCTGCTGACCGCCTGCATCGGCGCCATCCTGTTCGTCCGGGTCGAACTGAAGGCGCCGGCGCCGCTGATACGCCTGGCCATGCTGCGCGCGCCCGTGCTCAGCGCCGGCCTGGCGACCAGCATGCTGGTGTCGACGGTCATGATGTCCACCCTGGTGGTCGGTCCCTTCTACCTGGCGCGCGGCCTGGGCCTGGGCACGGCCGTCACCGGCATGGTGCTGGCGGCCGGGCCGCTGGTGGCGGCGTTCTGCGGCGTGCCGTCCGGCTGGCTGGTGGACCGCTACGGCGCGCAGCGCATGGGCGGCGCGGGCCTGTGCGGCGCGGCAGCGGCCTGCCTGGCGCTGGCCCTGCTACCCGCCAGCCTGGGCATCCCCGGCTACGTCGCGCCGATCATGCTGCTCACGGCCAGCTACGCGCTGTTCCAGGCGGCCAACAATACCGCCGTGATGGGCGACATCGCTGCCGACCAGCGCGGCGTCATCTCCGGCATGCTCAATCTGTCGCGCAATCTGGGCCTCGTCACGGGCGCCTCCGTGATGGGCGCCGTCTTCGCCGCCGGCGCTGGCGATATCGCCGGCGCCCGGCCAGCCGCCATGATCGGCGGCATGCACGCCACCTTTGCCGTCGCCAGCGCGCTGATACTCGCCGCGCTGGCCATTTTCGCGCTCGGCCGCGCCTTGCGCAGGGCTGGAGAGCCCGCATGATGCGCGCCCGTGCAACCGGATTCCTTCCTGTCCTGCGCTTACTGCTGCTGGCGCTGGCCTGCGGCGCCATCCTGTCCGGCTGCTGCTGGCCCTGACCTGCCGCACCGGGAGGCCCCGCCGGCGCCTTCAGCCGACGCTGATCCGTGCCGCGCAGGCGTCGACCACGCAGCCGCGCAGCCAGCGGTGGGCCGGGTCGGCATCCATGCGCGGATGCCACATCAGCGACACGGTCAGGTCCGGCATGCCTAGCGGCAGCGCAAAGCTGAACATGCCGGCGCGCAGATTGCCCGTATGCCGTTCCGGCACGGTGGCGATCAGGTCGGAGCCGGCGGCCAGCGCCAGCGCCGCCGTAAAGCCGCCGACGATGCTGGCGATCGTGCGCTGCAGTCCCAGCGCGGCCAGCGCATCGTCCATCGGCCCCGTATCCTGGTCGCGCCGCGCCACCAGCACATGCTGGCCGGCCGCATAGCGCTCGGCGCTGATCCCGCCTTGCGCCAGCGGATGGCCGCTGCGCACCACGCCGACAAAACGGTCGCCGAACAGCCTGCGCGTGCGCACTTCCGGGCTGGTGAAACTGCCGATCACGCCCGTCTCCAGGTCGATGCTGCCCTCGCGCAGCTGCACGCTTTCGCGGTCGGGCTTTTGCACGAAGCGCAGGCGCACGCCGGGCGCCTGCGCGCCGATGTGCGCGAGCAGCGCCGGGCCGAAATTTTCCACGAAGCCGTCGCTCGAACGCAGCGTGAACGTCTGTTCCAGCTGGCGCGGATCGAGCCGTTGCGCCGGCCCCAGCACGGCCAGCACCTCGCCCAGCAGGTGGCCCACCCGTTCGCGCAGCTCCAGCGCGCGCGGCGTGGGCACCAGTTCACGCCCGGCGCGCACCAGCAGCGGATCGCCCGTCGTTTCGCGCAGGCGCGCCAGCGCGCGGCTCATGGCCGATGGACTCAAACGCAGGCGCCGCGCCGCACGCGTGACGCTGCCTTCGGCCAGCAGGACATCGAGGGTAAGCAACAGGTTCAGGTCCGGTATCGACATGGTTTTACCGTGCCCCCTGTTGCCGGCGCCACAGCTGGCGCGTGCCGAAGGCTATGCGCTCCAGTTCGCCCATGGCGTGCAGCTGCTGCAGCGCCACGTCGACGACGCACGGCGGACACTCCCCGGCCACCCACCATTGCGCTATGCCTTCGCACGTGTCGGCAGCATGCGGATGCCGGCTCATATAAGTACGGATCTGCTGGATGACGCTGTCGATGAGGGCGGAATCTGGAGTCATGAAATACGCTCGATGGATGTTGTCAAAACGACGCTGGGCGCGCCGGCAAGGCAGCGGCCCGCGCTACGCAGATTATTCGCCCTGCTCCGGCGCGCGGCCGATTTCGCCGTCGAGATTGGCCAGGAACCAGGCCAGCGACGCCATCAGCGCCACGTTGCGCTTGAGGTTATCCGGATCGACCTTGTCCAGGGTGTCGGCCGGCGTATGGTGGTAGTGGAAGTAGCTGTGGCTGTCGACCAGCGGCTCGAAACTGGGCACGCCGCCCGTTTCCAGCCGGTGCAGGTCGCCCGTGCCCAGCGCGTCGCGGCGGGTAAACGCGTGCGCGCCCATGGGCTGCAAGGCGGCGCGCAGGGGGCCAAACAGTTTTTCCGACTTCGGCCCCACGCTGGCGAGGATGCCGAACGGGCGGCCGGCGCCGCTGTCCATCTCGATGGCCGCATATTGTTTACCGAGCGCCTGCTTGTGGGCCTCAAAATACGCCTGGCCGCCGCGGCCGCCGTTTTCCTCGTTCATCCAGGCGATCACGCGGATGGTGCGGCGCGGCCGGTAGTCGAGCTTATTCAGGGTTTCCAGCACGCCCATGGCCGCCACCACGCCGGCGCCGTCGTCGTGCGCGCCCGTCGCCAGGTCCCAGGAATCGAGGTGGCCAGAGACCACCACCACTTCGTCCGCCTTGTCCGTGCCCGGCCAGTCGGCGATCACGTTGTAGCTGTCCGCCTCGGGCATGTTTTGCGGCGTCAGGGTCAGGTGCATTGTCAAGGGGCCGCGCGCGGCCAGGCGGCCGATCAGCAAGGCGTCTTCCACGGTGACGGCGGCGGCCGGGATGCGCTTGCTGTCGTCCAGGCCCGTGGCGCCCGCGTGCGGGATGCGGAAGTTCGCGCCGCCCACCGAGCGCACCAGCGCGGCCGCCGCGCCCAGCTGCGCCGCCGCCTTCGGTCCGTTGAAGCGCAAGCGCGAGCCCTGGCCATACGTGACGCCGGCCAGGCCCCGCTCGGCCATCTCCTGGTCGAACGGCGTGTCGATCAGCACGATGGCGCCCTGCACTTGCGGCGCGCGCGCCTTGAGTTCTTCCAGGCTCTTGACGATGATCAAGGGTGCCGTCAGGCCGGCGGCCGGCGTGGCGCCGGAGCCGCCCAGGGCGGTGAGCACCACGCGCTGCGACACGCCCTGAGGACGGCCAGCGTAGTCGACGATTTCCGCCGTTTCCACGCCGCGCACCCAGTGCGGCACTTTCACGGGCTGCAGGGTGACGGTGGCGCCCAGCTGGCGCATGGCGTCGGCCACCTGCCGCACGGCGGCCGCCGCGCCGGCGGAGCCGGACAGGCGCGGGCCGATCAGATCCGTCATGTCGGCCAGGCGGGCGTAGGCCCAGTCGCTTTGCAGGGCCGTGTCGCGCACCTGCGCCAGCGCCTGCGGCGCATTGCCGGGGGCGGCGGCAAAGGCGTCCGTGCTGACAAGGCAGCCCAGGGCGATCGATAAAGCGCAACGGCGCCGCAAAGCGCCAGTCAGGATGGTCTGCATGTGATGTCGGTTCCAGTCTACAAGGTCGGAGCGGGTGCGCCATGGCCGGGGGCACGGCGCGGTTTTCTACGATAACGTATTTATTCTGTCATTGCAGCAACTTTTGCGCGACCGATTGCCTGTATCCGCCAGAGTCGATTACCATGCAGGTCGTGATCGCCACCGGATACCGCCATGCTCAAGGGAACTCTCTGTATCGTCCGGCATTTGACTGCCGCCGACCTGAACACCTATATCGCGCTGATCAACGACCTGCCCGCGCGCAGCGAATTCTTTTCGATGCAGTTCAAGTCGCCCGAGGTCATGCGGCGCGATTTCCTGCAAACAGGCTTTGTCACCGAGGACAGCGAATTGTTCCTCATCGAGGATCACGCCCAGCAGATCATCGGCACGATCACGCATTTCAAGAGCCGCACGCCAGCCTGCCGCGAAATCGGCTACCGCCTGTTCGACCCCAGGTGGGGCGGACGCGGCTATACCACTGAAGCGACGCGTCTGGTAATCGACTACCTGTTCAATGCCTATCCCTATCACCGCCTGGAATTGCTGATGGACCCGCAGAACACCGCCTCCGAGCGCATCGCGCAAAAGAACGGCTTTACCGAGGAAGGGGTGAAACGGCAAGCCTTTTTCATCAACGGCAGCATGCGCGATGTCAAAATGTACAGCCTGCTGCGGCCGGAATGGCAAGCCCGCTCCCGCTGACTTGTTACCGCCGGGGCGGGATTGTAATAAGTTGTATTAGACGTGGAACAAGCGGGGAACAGCGGATATAGTCCAGTTCATGCAGATCATTGTGATCTCGCCGGAATGGAAGGAAATGCCATGTTGAACAAGAAACTCCTGGGTGCGGTAATGGTAGCGGCAGTGGCTGTGTCTTCGGCCGCAGTCGCCGGTGACCGCGACTTCAATACCGTTGCAGGCGCCGTTGTCGGAGCGGCCATTGGCAACAGCACCGGCGGGCGCAATGGCGCGATCGTCGGTGGCGTGCTGGGCGCGGCCGTCGGCAACAGCATCAGCACGAATGACCGCTATTACGACCGTGGCGGCTATCGCGGCGGCTACCGCGAAACCTATTACGCCCCTGCGCCACAGCCCGTCTACTACGCGCCCGCGCCGCAGCCTGTGTACTACGCGCCGCCGCCACGCTACTACGGCCCGCCTGCCGTCGTCTACGTGCAACCGGGCCGCGGCTACTACCGCGACCATGGCCGCCGTGACTACTATGACCATGGCCACGGCCACGGCTGGGGCCATCGCCGCTAGGCAACGCCCCGCAGCACCGTGACAACAACCTGCGCCAGCCTGCTGCCGCAGGTTTTTTTGCGAGAAAAGCAAGGTATCGCCCGTCCACAATATCGGCTAAGCTGTGTCCTATGATCAATATCGGGCCGCCTGGACCGCAGCAAACGATGCATTTAATCAAAGACGAGCTCGACTTTGGCCCCTGGCTTGACGCGGCGGCCGGCAGCAGCGTGGGCGCCGGCCCCATGCCGCGGCGCGAAAACCAGGACAATTTCCTGCTGATCGACGCCGGCGGCCACGCCGTCTGCCTGTCGCAGCAAGCGCCGTTCCACTGCCAGGTTCCCGGCTGGCCGGCCGGCCACGTGCGCGCCGCCGTGCTCGACGGCATGGGCGGCCACGGCCACGGGCGCGAAGCGGCGGAAGCGGCCGTGCAAGGCTTGCTGGCCATCCCCGCCTGCTGCGACACGGCCAGCCTGTCGGCCCAGCTCGATCATTTGCATGAGCGCTTGCAAGCCGCTTTCACGGCGGATATGCCGGCCCGTCCACCGGGCACCACCCTGACCTTGCTCGAAATACCGCCCGGCCAGGCGCCGCTGCTGTACCACGTGGGCGATTCGCGCCTGTACGAGATCAGCGATGGCGCGGCCGCGGTGCTCACCGTCGACCACGTGCCGGCCACCGCCTATGCGATGCGCGGCGCGCTGGACGAGGCGCAATGGCGCGCCCGCGTGCATGGCGAACACCATCCGCAAATCTCGCAGGCCTTCATTTTAGGCAACGCCTTCGGCGCGTCCCTGCATCTCGACAAACCCCTGCTCGCCCTCGATGCAGGCAATTTGCCGCCCTTCCTGGCCCGGCTGGGCGACCGCCGCGTGCTGCAGCTACGCCCCGGCGCCCACTATCTGCTGCTCAGCGACGGCTTCTGGGCCTGTGAAGACCCCTATGCCGCCACGGCGCGCTGGCCGGCCCTGTGCGCAGGCAGGACGGCGGCGCAAGCTGTCGCGGCCCTGCTGGGCGAATTCCTCGCCAGCCCGCCCAAGGGCTTGTCCAGCGACAACCTGACCGTGCTGGCGCTGCGCTTTCTTCCCCATCATTCGCGCCCAGCCGCGCCGCAGCGGCCCGCATAAAAATGAACCCGCGGCGCCCCGCGTGGTCTGATGGTAGACAGTTTGCAGCATTCCATCACCGCCACCAGGAGCTTGCCATGAGCGACGCCATTCCCGCCCCACCGCCTGCGCCCGGCGCCCCCGACTATGCCGCCATCAAGCAGCGCCAGCAGGCGGGCTGGGCCAGCGGCGACTTCGCCGTCATCGGCGTCACCCTGCAAATAGTGGGCGAGTCGCTGGCCGAGGCGGCCGACATCCGCGCCCACGAAGACGTCATCGACATCGCCGCCGGCAATGGCAACGCCACCCTGGCCGCGGCGCGCCGCTTTGCGCGCGTCGTCTCCACCGATTACGTGCCGGCCCTGCTGGAAAAAGGCCGCGCCCGCGCCGAGGCCGAAGGGCTGGCCGTGACCTTCCGCGTGGCCGACGCCGAAAACCTGCCGTTCGACGGCGCCAGTTTCGACGCCGCGCTGTCGACCTTCGGCGTGATGTTTGCCCCCGACCACCGGCGCGCGGCCAGCGAAATGCTGCGCATGCTGCGTCCCGGCGGACGCATCGGCATGGCCAACTGGACGCCGGACGGCTTTATCGGGCAGCTCTTCAGGATCATCGGCAAATACGTGCCGCCGCCGGCGGGCGTGACGTCGCCGGCCCGCTGGGGCGAGGAAGCCTATTTGCGCGACCTGTTTGGCCGGGGGGCGGAACAGGTGCATGCGCAGCGCAAGTTCTTCAACTTCCGCTACGCCTCGGCCGCCCACTGGCTGCAGGTGTTCCGCGACTACTACGGTCCCGTGCACAAGGCCTACGCGGCGCTGGACCAGGCCGGCGCCCGGGCCCTGGAGCAAGACCTCACGACCCTGCTCGAGCGTTCGAACACGGCCGGCGCCCAGTCGCTGGTCGTGCCGGCCGAATACCTGGAGGTGATCATCAACAAACGCCGCAGCTGATTGACAAATAAACATGCCTTAAAAGATATAAAATATGATTTTAAGCAATTGTTTCCATGGCAATTATAGCAGGATGTGATCAGGGACATCAATTCAGGAAAAAAGAGTGCGCACGCACGCCGCGAAGGTTGCCAAGCGGGCGCAAATGCGCGTAAGCTCTCAGGTATAACAGAGGGCAAAATGTCCCCGCTCGATTCGAGTCAGAATGTCATGAAAAAATGCAGCAACCCGGAGCACCCGCACTGTACGTTCTGGGTCTTGCCTGGGGAAAACGTCTGCGCGGCCAACCATCCGCAAGCGACGATTGCTCCCAGCAGCTACGACCTGTTGACCGCACTGCGCAGCGCCCGTTCCGAGCCATCGGCAACGGCGCTTCCGCACGCCCCTGCCCATGACGCTGTCATTCAGGTGGCAAGCAGCCCCGCGCCGGCTGCCGCCGCGCCCCGGGTCCTCACGCCTGCGGCGCCCGCGGCTTACCAGCCCGTGCAGGCCCACCTGCACATCAGCGGCTTCGATCCCCGCGCGGCAGGCGGGCGCCAGACCCTGAAAATGGAATTGCGCGGCATGAGCGCCAACTGCGCGCCGCAACTGACCCTGCGCCTGCGCTCGGACCTGATCCCGCGCGGGCACGTGCAGCATGATTTCGTGCGCACCACGCGCGGCGACTGGCGGCCCGTTTTTGTCGAGTTCTCCTCGCGCAACAAGGAACACGGGCAATACCAGATCGACGTGGAAGTCCACAGCCACGTCGATGGCGCCGTGGCGCAGAAATGGGTGTGCACGTTTGTCATCCTCGTGCCGCGCCGCGACGCCACCCTGACGGAAATCCACCAGATCTTCCTCAGCACGCACAAGAACGTGCGCGTGATGGCCGACGACGCCTCGATCGCCAGAGTCACGGGCGGCGACGGCTGCAACCTCGACGTCACGGCGCGCAACGCCGGCATCGCCCATGTGGATTTATCGGCGCCGCAAGGCAAGATCGACATGGGCTTTACCACCATCGCCTGGGACGAGGAACTGATCGAAGTCGACCTGCCCGCCGCCAGCCACTGCCATCCGCACCCGAGCCAGGCCGCCTGCCTCGTCAATGCGGCGCCGGAAGCGGGCGAACAGCGCCAGATCCGCCTGTTCGCGCTGGAAGAATGCATGCTGGGCCGCTTCGAGCTGGTGGACCCGGAAGCCGACGTACTGCTCAGCCATTTCAGCCCCGACGGCCAGGACAACAACGGTTTGACGCGCCGCCTGTCGGGCCGCCACGCCATCATCCGGCGCAGCCAGCAAGGCTTTGAAATCGAAGACGTGTCGCGCTACGGCGTGCTGCTCGACGGCGTGTGGCCCGGCAAGCACAAGCCCGTCGCCCTGCGCCTGGGCATGCGCATCGAATTGTCCGCCAGCATCAAGGGCATCGTCGTGCTCAGCGTCACGGCCCTGCTCGCGCACGGCGTGATCCTGCACCGCATCGACCACGGCGCCCGCGCCGAGTGTTTTTACCTGCTGCTGCCCGACACCCAGCCCGCGCCGGCAAGTCACCTTGCCACGCCGCAGGCAAGCTGCCTTCCCGTGCTGTTCCACCGCAACGGCGGTTTCTGGCACCTGGACAAGGCCAGCGGTAAGGAAACCGCGCTGGCCCCCGCCACCGCCCTTGACAAGCTCAGCGGTTTTGCCCGGCATAACCGCTTTGCCAGCGAACCGTATCCGGAATGCTGGATCATCCGCACCGAAGGCGCTGCCCTGTGCGATAGCACCATGCAAACTGCATAGGAACACTGAACCAAACCTACTGCGCGTCCGTATAGGCGGCCTGCGATGCTCACCGTACTTCTAGTATGGTTGCGCTTCTCGACCACCTCTCCCTTCCGCTCGCTACGGTTTTGTTCAGTGTTGTAAGTCCGCTGTTATCCACAACGCACTAGCGTGGTATCAGTACGAGAAAAATCATCGACAGGCCCAGAATGAACACCGCTTCCAGCGTAAACACGATGGCGGGAATCTGCAATTCGCGCGGGATTTTCATGGCGACACCCCTTAAAACGTAAGACTGCTTTCAGCATAGCGCGCCGCGCGCCAAATACATTATCAGCCGCACAACATACTTGACCGGCCGGCATCAGGCGCCGAGTCCGCCATCACGTCCATTCCGACACACAATTTAACACTTTAATAGCAGATATTGCGCAAATAGCCCCCATTGGCGCCCCTGCGTACTGTATATTCATCCAGTTAATATTTCCCGTACTTCACAAAGCGCCCGCGCGGCGTTTTACATTTCCTATGGCTTCCAACAAAGCGCATCATGCGACTGGCTGGGCCGCCGGCGTGATCGCCGCGGCCCTCGTCGCGCACGCTGGCGCCGGCGGCCCTTACCAAGTGCTGAGCATGCTCGCCTTTGTCATGGGCGCGCTGGGCGGCACGGCGCCGGACTGGCTGGAAGTGGCCTGGTGGGCGCGCACGCACCGGCTGTGGATCACGCACCGCACATGGACCCACTGGGGCCTGGCCTGGATCGCCCTGCTCGTCTACACGTATCTGCAATTGCCGCATCACTTCTGGGCGCCGCCTTTGTTCGGCTTTGCCGCCGGCGGCATCATGCATCTGCTGGCCGACTGGCCCAATCCGCTGGGCGTGCCGTGGATCTTCCGCCGCCACTCGCTGCGCTGGTGGAAAAGCGGCCGCCACGACATCATCGTCATCATCGCCGCCTGGCTGGCCGCCACCGTCGTGGCCGACCACGTGTTTTTCGACGGCATCCACCTGCGGCGCACCGTGCTGGCGTTTGACGGCCTGCTGCACTGGTGCGCCGCCGCCCTGGGCCAAGCCTGGGCGGATCTGCAACAGTGGCAGGAGCGCTGGCGCCTGGGAGACGGACAGTAATTGACGCCGCCCGCACGGCAATGTGATAATGAGTATCATTCTCAAACAGCCCAGCCAGCCGGCGCCCCGCGTTCCGTCAGCCCAGCTCTTCCCTTGCCCGGAGTACGCAGTGAGCACCGTCAGTCCCGTCCAAGCCATCCCCCTGACTACCCTGTACCGCGAGCACCACGGCTGGCTGTATGGCTGGCTGCGCGGCAAGCTGGGCAACCGCGCCGAGGCGGCCGACCTGGCGCACGATACGTTCTTGCGCCTGCTGGGCAAGCGCGAGGTGACACCGCTGGCGTCCCTGCGCGAGCCGCGCGGCTACCTGGCCACCATCGCGCGTGGCTTGCTGATCGACCGCTACCGGCGCCAGGCGCTGGAGCACGCCTACCTGGAGGCGCTGGCCCAGCAAGCCGAGCCGACAGCGGCCTGCGCCGAAACGCACGCCATCATCATCGAAACCCTGCTGGCCGTCGACCGCCTGCTCGACAGCCTGGGTGCGCGTACGCGGACCATCTTCCTGCTGGCGCAGATCGAAGAACTGAGCTATGCGGACATCAGCCGGCGCCTGGGCGTCTCCCTGCCCACCGTCAAGAAGCACCTGGTGCGCGCCTACACGGAATGCCTGATGCTGGCGGCCGCCTGATGTTTTCCCCTTCCGCCCCGCAGCCAGCCCCGCCGCCAGCCCCAATCCCCCGCAAGGTCCTGGCCGCCGCCGCCCACTGGCACGTGGAAATCAAGAGCGGCAGCGCCGATGCCGCCGCCGTGCAGGCCTGGCGCGAGGCCAGCGCCGAGCATGAACGGGCCTGGGACCTGCTGCAGCGCATGGACGGCCAGTTGGGCGCGATACCGCCGGCGCTGGCGCTTCCCGCCCTGCAGGCGGCGCAGCAGCGCCGCCGCGCGACAGCGAGGATACTGGCCGTGCTGGTGGCGGCCGGCGGCGGCATCGCACTGGGCCAGGCGGGCATGCAATCGGGCCCATGGCAAGCGTTGACGGCGTCCTTGCGCACGGCGCCGGGCCAGCGCCGCCATGTGGCGCTGGCCGATGGCGGGGGCCTGGAAGTCAATACGGATAGCGCCCTGGATGTCGCTTACAGCGCCACGCAGCGCCGCATCCGCCTGCACCATGGCGAAATCATGATCACGACGGCGCCCGATCCGCGCCCCTTCCTCGTCGACACGCCGCACGGCGTGATTCGCGCGCTGGGCACGCGTTTCGGCGTGCGCTGCGATGACAGCGGCAGCGTCGCCAGCGTCTTCGAGCAGGCGGTGGAAGTGCGCTGCACTGCGCGCCCGGACGCCGTGCGCCGCCTGGAAGCGGGCCGCCAGCTGCGCTTCACGGAGGCCGGATTTGAAGCCGTCCTGGCCATGCCGGCCCACCAGGACAGCTGGCTGCGCGGCATGCTGGTGGCCGCCGACTGGCCCCTGCAACAACTGGTACGGGAGCTGGCGCGCTACCGGCGCGGACGGCTCGCCTGCGACGCCAGGGTGGCGCAACGCCCCGTCACGGGCACCTACCGCCTCGACGATATCGACGCCGTGCTGGAAAGCCTGTGCGCCTCGCACGGGCTGCAAGTGACCTACTTCACGCGCTACTGGGCCACGGTGTCGGCCCGGCCAACATAATTATCTTCAGTTTTTTTGCCTCAGGGGTTGGTGTTTCGGCGCGCTGCTTCGGCTAGACAGGTAAGTAGCCGATTCATACGCCATTTTCCTATCCCTTTTAGCAGAAAGACCGAGCATGCAGCTGACCACCCCCGTCCTCCATCCCGCCGCGCGCGCCATCCGCCTGGCCGTCGTCGCCATGGCGTGCGCCGCGCCCGCCGCCTTTGTCGCCGCGCCCGCGCTGGCGCAAGGCCAGGCCGCCGCGCCACAAAGCTACGCCATCGTGGCCGGCCCGCTGGCCACCGCCCTGAACGACTTCGCCGTGGCCGCCGGCGTCAGCCTGTCGACCGACCCCGCGCAGACGCGCGGCCAGCGCTCGCCCGGCGTGCGCGGCAGCTTCAACGTAAGCCAGGGCTTTGCCCAGGTGCTGGCCGGCAGCGGCCTGGAAGCGGTGCAGCTGCCGAACGGCGCCTACGTGCTGCGCCAGGCGGCCGCCCCTTCGGCAACGGCGGCCGGCGTGGAAAAGACCATGGCCCCCGTGGTCGTGAACGCCAGCATGCAGCGCGACCCCGTCAGTGAACACAGCAACTCGTATGCGGCGCGCGCCGTCACCGTCGGCAAGGGCGTGCAAACCCTGCGCGAAATTCCGCAATCGGTCAGCGTCGTCACGCGCCAGAAAATGGATGACCAGAACCTCAACACCATCGACGCCGTGCTGGCCAATGCCACCGGCATCACCATGTACGACAGTCCCATGGGCGGGCGCTATGTGTATTCGCGCGGCTTCATGGTCGACACCTACCAGTTCGATGGCGTCAACCGCGCCATGTACTATCCGCAGGCGAACAGCTTCACCAGCAACACGGCCGTGCTGGACCGCGTGGAGATCGTGCGCGGCGCCACGGGTCTGCTGCAGGGCACGGGCTCGCCGGGCGCCGCCATCAACATGGTGCGCAAGCGTCCGCTGGCGGAAAAGCAGGTGCAGCTGGCGCTCGGCGCGGGCCGCTGGAACGACGTGCGCGGCGAAGTCGATGTCACCGGCCCCTTGAGCGAATCGGGCAGCATCCGCGGCCGCGCCGTGGCCGCGATTGAGCAGCGCGATTATTTCTATGACGTGGCCGACAGCCGCACCGACGTGCTGTACGGCGTGCTGGAATTCGACCTGGCGCCGGGCAGCAGGCTGACGACTGGCGCCAGCCATGAAAAACTGAAATCGACGCCGTTTTTCTCCGGCATGCCGCGCTACCTCGATGGCAGCGACCCGAAACTGCCCCGCGAGACCTTCCTGGGCGCCGACTGGAACCGCTGGAACAGCCGCCAGACGGCCGTCTTCGCCGAATTCGAGCACCGCTTCGACGCCGACTGGTCGCTGAAAGCCAGCGCCAACTACACGCGCGAGCGGCATGACGTGAAATACATGTTCAGCCAGGGCGCGATCAATCCCGCCAACATGGCCGGCATGATGATGTACGGCGGCGTATTTGACTACGGCAGCACCAACAAGGGCATCGACCTGTCGCTCGACGGCAAATTCAACGCCTTCGGCCGCCGCCACGGTTTCAGCGCCGGCATCAGCACGAACCGGCTGGAAAGCGACAGCGATTTCAATCTGGCGCTGCTGCAGCAAGCAAACAATCCGCTGCAGCCGAATCACGGCGTGGCCGAACCGAGCGACGCCTGGTTCCGCGAACACAGCTACCGGGGCGACCCCAGCGTCACAAAAATGACGCAGACAGGCGCCTACGGCGTGGCCCGTTTCAGCGTCAGCGATCCGCTCACCGTGGTGGCGGGCGCGCGCGTGTCGAACTACAAATGGAGCAGCGTGTACCGCGACACGGGCGAGGTGTATATCGACCCGTACCGCGAAACCGGCGTCGTCACGCCGTATGGCGGCATCATTTACGCATTCGACAGGCGCTGGTCCGGCTACGCCAGCGTCTCCGACATCTTCCAGCCGCAGAACCAGCGCACGGCCGATGGCGCCCTGCTCGATCCGCTCAAGGGGCGCAACCTGGAAGCAGGAGTGAAAGGTGAACTGTTCGACGGCAAGGTGAACACCTCGCTGGCGCTGTTCCGCATCGAGCAGCGCAACCGCGCGGAACTCGACCTGGCCAATGCCTGCTCCAGCGGCACGGAGTGCTATTTCTCGACGGGCAAGGTGCGCAGTGTAGGCCTCGATGCGGAAATCAGCGGCGAAGTGGCGCCGGGCTGGCAGCTGTTCGCCGGCTACACGCTGAACAATTTCAAATACCTGGAGCAGACGTCGAACGCGGGCGTGATGTTCGCCAGCACCTACTCGCCGCGCCACATGCTTCGCGCGTGGAGCGACTACCGCCTGCCCGGCGCCTTGCAGAAGTGGAGCGTGGGCGGCGGCGTGAACTTCCAGACGGAGAGCTCGCGCATCACGCGCGACGTGACCGTGGCGCAGGGCGCGTATGCCTTGTGGAGCGCGCGCGCCGCCTGGCAGATCGACCGCAACTGGACGGCCTCACTGTCCGTGACGAATTTGCTCGACAAGCGCTATTACCAGACCGTGGGTGCGCCCGCATGGGGCAATTTCTACGGCGAGCCGCGCAAGGCGCAACTGACCTTGCGCGCGCGCTTCTAAGCGGGACTCAGGTCGCCGGGCGCAGGGGCGCCTTCGGCAGCGGGATGAATTCCGTCTCGCCCGGCACCTGCCCCATGCGCTGGGCGCTCCAGTCGTCGGCCGCCTGCGCCAGGCGCTCCTTGCTCGACGAGACGAAGTTCCAGAACAGGTAGCGGTGGCCGTCCAGCGGCTCGCCGCCGATGACGACGAACTGCGCCGGGCCGCCGCCTGCCGTCACCACGGGCACCGTCCCCTCCTCCAGCAAGGCCATGGTGTGCGGCGCGAGCAGCACGCCATCGACCGATACCTCTCCGCTGACCGGATAGATGGCCGCTTCCGGCGGCAAGCCCTCCAGCCGCAACTCGCGCCCCGCCTGCAGCGCCACGTCCAGGTACACCGTCTGCATGTAGCTGCGCACGGGCGAGGTCTGGCCGAACGCCGTGCCAATCAGGACTTTCACGACGGCGCCGTCGAGCGTCACGACGGGAATGTCAGCCTGCGGCGTGTGCGTGAAACTCGGCGCGTCCTCTTCGTGCGCCTTTGGCAGCGCGGCCCACAGCTGCAAGCCGTGCGTGCGGTGCGGCTGGCCGGCCAGGTCGTGCGGCGTGCGCTCGGAATGCACGATGCCGCGCCCGGCCGTCATCCAGTTGATGGCGCCCGGCTCGATGCGCTGGCAGGAACCGATGCTGTCGCGGTGGTCGATCGCGCCCTCGAACAGATAGGTGACGGTGGCCAGGCCGATATGCGGATGGGGACGCACGTCATGGTTGGCGTCGGGCGCCACGTCGATGGGGCCGAAATGGTCGAAAAAGATGAAGGGGCCGACGGCCTGCTTGGCCGCGGAAGGCAGCAGGCGCCGCACGACAAAGCCGCCGCCGAGGTCCTTTTCGTGGCTTTTCAGGATGGCCGCGCTCATGCCAGCACCGTCGTCACTTCGGTGGTCACCGCCGTCATCAGCTTGTGCAGCGGGCATTTGCCGGCCGCAGCCAGCAATTCCTGGCGCTGCGCATCCGTCAGCTCGCCCGTCAGGTGCAGGGTGGCGGCCAGGCGGTACACGCCCTTGCGCTCTTCGCTGGCATCGCGCTCGGTCGATACTTCCACGTGTTCCAGCGGGATGCCCTTGTGTCTGGCGTACCAGACGACGGTGAGCGCCTTGCAGGCCGACAGGGCCGCGTCATACAGGTCGTGCGGCGACGGGCCGGAATCGCCGCCTCCTTCGTCCACCGAGGCATCGGCGGAAATGATGTGATCGCGCACGTGCACGATGTGGCGCATGGGTTGCGACTGGTCGCGGATGGCTTTGATGGGCATGGCGTTCCTTGGTGCGTTTGGAAAGCCACAATTTACACCGTTTGCCCGCTTTGCGCAGCCCGCCCCCCGGCACCTGGCTACTTGATGCGGAACACGGCGTCGACCGTCTGTCCCATCTTGAGGCTGGTCACTGTCAGCATGTCGTCGGGATTTTGCCGCTGGCGGCTGTTGGCGCGCTGGTAGCGGTCGGACGGCACCAGGCCCACCGCATTGCCCAGGTTTTTCAGCTGGTCCGAGGAAATGCCGGCCACGGCGCCCGCGCGCTTGCCGAAGCCGCGCGCCATGGCGTCGGCCTTGCGCTGCGCATCCTTGACGGCCTCGCCCATCAGTTCTTCTTCCAGGCGGATGCGCTGCGTGGCGCCGAAGGTAACGGCAAACGCGTCGATATTCGGCATGGCCAGCAGCGGACGCATGACGGCCGGCCACTTCGACAGGTCAGCCACGTTGATATGCACGCTGGCCTTGAGCGTGTACTGCGGGTTGGCCGGATCCTGTTCTGCGCCCTTGCGGATTTCCTTGCGCACGTCGCGTACCTCGATGCCGGCCGCCGCCTCGGGCAAGCCCTGCTCCACCAGCAGCGCCTTGATTTCCGTGATGCGCGCCTGCACCAGCGCCGTGGCCACGTCCGGCGCGGGATCGAAGGCGCTGACGTCGAAATCGATCTCGCCCAGGTCCGGCATGACAAAGCTGAACGCTGTCCCCGTCGCGTGGATGAAGGGATAGGAGGGCAAATCGCCGGCCAGGGCGGAGACGGGCAGGCAGACGAACACGATGGACAGCAGGCGGCGTTTGAACACGGAGACTCCAGCACGGTTGGGGTGCATGAAGTATCCGCCAATATGACACATTTAACAACAAATTAATCGAGCGTGCGCGCTACCCGGAATCCTACGATGTCGTTCGACAGCACGGTGGAAAAACCGTTGCGCAAGGCCGAGCGCAAGTAGCGCGGGTGGTACAGCCAGGAGCCGCCGCGCAGGATGCGCCGGCTGCTGTCGCTGCCCTCTTCCCACGCGCTGCCGTCGACAGGGGCGCCTTCGTAGTTGTCATGCACGACGTCCTGCACCCATTCCCACACATTGCCATGCATGTCGAACAGGCCCCAGGAATTCGGCGCGAAGGTGCCCAGCGGCGTGGTGCCGCCCCGGTACACACCGCGCGGGCCGCCGTTGTACACGTACAGGCCGTCGTAGTTGGCCTGCTCGGTGCTGATCGTGTCGCCCACGTTGAAGGCCGTGCGCGTGCCGGCGCGGCACGCGTATTCCCACTCCGCCTCGCTGGGCAGGCGATATTGCCGGCCCGTGCGCTCGCTCATCCACGCCAGGTAAAGCTGCGCGTCATTCCAGCTCACGCCCACCACCGGGTGCAGGTCGGTTTGCACGAAACCGGGATTGTCCCAGTCCGTTTCCGAGCCGCCCGCCCATCCGGTCGCCTTGACGAAGGCGCGCCATTCGCCCACGCTGACGGGGTGGCGCGCCAGCGCGAACGGCCGCTCGATGCCCACCCAGTGCTGCGGCGTTTCGCGGTCGAGCCAGGTTTGCTGCGAACCGGCCTGGATGGCGGCCTTGTGCTCCGTCTCGTGCGCGCCCATCTGGAAACGGCCGCTGGGAATGAGCACCAGTTCCGGGCCCTGGCCCGAACCATCGAGAAAATCGTCGCGCAGCACGCCTTCGGCATTGGCCACCGGTTCCGCATGGCCGGGCGGCGGCGCCGTCTCGGCCGCTGCCACGGCGGCCGGCGCCTGCTGCTGCAACTGCTGCGCCGCGGCGCGGCTGGCCTCTTCGCGGCGCGCGCGCTCCTGCTCGGCGCGGTAGGCCGCCTCCGCCTTGGCGACGATGGCCTTGCGCTGCAGTTCCTGGTGCTCCTGCAGCGCCATCGCCGCATCGGCTTCGCGGCGCGCGCGCAGCTGGCCCCGCAGCGCCTCCTTGCGCAGCTTGCGCGCCTCTTCCGCTTCGAAATGGCGCTGTGCTTCCCGCTCGCGGCGCAGCTTGTCCTGGCGCTGTTTTTCCAATGCCGCCGCCTGGATTTCCGCCTTGCGGCGCTGGTCCAGTTCCTCCTGCCGTATGCGGGCCTGCCTGAGTTCTTCCTCGCGCGCCTGCCCGGCCGCCAGCGCCGCCTGCTTTTGCTGCTGCGCCAGACGCGATTGTTCCTGGCGCGCCAGTTCGGCCAGTTCTTCCGGCGATGGGCCGGCGGCGCGTTCCAGGCTTTCCAGCAAGGCTTGCACGGATTGCGGCCGCAGTTCCGCCGTCAGCGAAAAACCGTTCTGCAACACCTGCCACTGCGGCGCATTCAGCGCCTGCGGCTTCGAGGGCAGGTCGCTGGCGCTGCGCGCGTCGTCGAACGGCATGCGCCCTTCGAGCATCTGGTAAATCATCACCGCCACCGCGTACACGTCGAGGCGCGGGCTGGGCTGGCGCTGGTGCGTGCCCGCTTCGGGCGCCCGGTAGCCCTGCGTGCCCGCGTTCGGCGTTTCCAGTCCCAGGCTGCTGCCCGCATTGCGCACGCGCGTGGCGATGCCGTAATCGAGCAGCTTGATGTCGCCCTTCGCCGTCAGGAAGACATTGCCCGGCTTGAGGTCGCGGTGCACCAGCTTGTGCTTTTCCCACGCATACGACAGCGCGTCGGCGACCGGCTGCAGCAGTTCCTGCACGGTCGGCAGGGACAGCGCGCCCTGGCGCCCCAGGTAATGTTCGAGGTCTTCGCCGTCCAGGCATTCCATGATGATGAAATAACTGGCCGTGGCCGGGTCCTGCGCCCACTCATAGACGCGCACGATGTTTTCATGCGCCAGCTTGCGCGCCTGCGTCGCTTCCTCGATCAGCAGCTTGGCGTGCGTGGCGCTCTGCGTCAGCTGCGGCGGCAGGATCTTCAGCGCCACCATTTCGCTGCTGCCCAGCTCCGCGTGCGTGGCCAGGTCGGTGGCTTGCCACACCTGTCCCATGCCGCCCGTGCCGATCAGCCGTTCGAGCCGGTAGCGACGGTTTTGCGGGCCGATTTCCTGGCCCGTCATGAAGCCCAGCTCCGTGCCCTGGCGCACGGGCAGCGGCGCGGGCGTGGCGCCAGGCGGCGCGTATTCGGCGTCGAGGATGGCGTTCTTGCGGCTTTCAAATTCCTGCTCGCTGAGCAGCCCGTCGTCGTGGAGGGCGCGCAGTTCCCGCAGTTTTTCTCGTGCTTTTTGCATCATCTGGGGTGAAACGCTTCCGTCAAGGCTGCAAGGCGACGCCGCAGGCGGCGCAGAATTTATCTTCCGGATGGCCGGCGCGCTGCGCATGGCCGTTCTTGCAGCGCGCCGGAGCCGCAGCAGCGGCGCCTGGCTGCAGCGCCTGCGCCACGGCCGCGCCCAGCTGCGCCTGCGCCGACAGGCCGTGCGCATGCGCCGCATTTTGCAAGTTGATCAGGTCGAGCTGCTGGCGCCGTTCGCGCTCCGCCTGGCCTTCCAGGTAGCTGCGTTCCTGCGCCACGCTGTCCTGCGCCATGCGCAGCGCGTCCAGCGGCGCGACGCTGTTCTCGGCCGCCGCCAGCGCCGCCAGCGCGTGGAGCTGCTCGGCGCTCATGCCCGCCTGCAGCTGCACCTTCAGCACTTGCGCCAGCGCGGCCGCATTCTGCCCGGCGGCCATGGCCAGCTTGCCCGTGTCGCTCAGGGTGCCGATTTTCTCGATGCGGTCGATGTCGATGCGCGCCAGTTCGGCCGCGTGCGCCTGCTGCGCCAGCAGGGCTTCGTATTCGCCCTTCCAGCGCGCGTAATCGGTGTCGCGCTGCTGTGCCATGGCCAGCAGGTCGCGCTGCCATTGCGCTTCCTGTTCCAGCTGGCGCAGCTGCTGGCGCTGTTCCTCGATGGCCAGCGCGTCGAACTGCGCCAGCTGCGCTTGCTGCTGCAGCTGGCGCGCGTGCACGCCGTCCGCCTCGATGGTGCGCAGCAGCTTTTCCTGCTGCGCGACGGCCTCTTCGCGCGCGCCGCCGCGGCGCAGCGCCGCCACCTTTTCCGCGATTTCCGCCGCCTGCACCTGGGCCGCCTCGTCCTTGTGCGCCTCGGCGCGCAGCAGTTCGCGCTGGCGCGCCAGCTGCATCTGGTCTTCCCACTCCTGCACCCGCTCGGCCTCGCGCTTGCGCGCCGCGTTGGCCAGCATCAGGCCCTGCCAGGCGGCCTGGTGCTGCTCCGCCTCCAGCTGCGCCTCGCGCCGGGCGGCGTCCGCTTCCGCCTGGCGCAGGCGCGCCAGCTGGGCGCGGCGGCCCGCCTCGTCGTCGATCAGCAGCGCGCTCTCGACCTGCTGCGCGATCGACTGCAAATGCACCTGGTGCGTGAAGCGCTGCTGCGCCAGCTGGATCTGCTCGCGCCCGCTCAGCTGTGACAATTCCAGCTCGCTGCGCATCTTGATGGCGGCCAGCGCGCGCACGTGTTCCCAGTTGGCCGCTTCATCGGCGCGCTGCGCGCCCTTCTGCGCCAGCTCCTGTTCCAGTTCGCCCAGCGCCAGCGCGGCGCCGTGGTCGAGCGCCTGGCGCCGCGATTTCGCTTCCAGGATGCGGCCGTACAGGTCGATCTGGCGTCCGCGCAGCGCCTGCAGGCGTTCCGCCTCCTGGTGGCCCAGTTCGGCCTTTTCCACCGTCGCGTCCTGCTGCAGCTCGGCGCGCCGCTGCGCATGGCGCGCCGCCAGCTCTTCGCGGCGGATGCGCTGCCATTCTTCCTCGTCATACAGCTGGTCGAGCTGTTTCATGCGCTCCAGGCTGTGCTGCTCCAGTTCCTGCGCCGGCAAGCCGCCCAGCCACAGCGTGCCGATGCTGGCAGCGGCGGAACCGTCGCCGGCGCGCTTGTCGTGGCGCAGGCTGAGCGTTTCCACGCGCGCCACGGCCAGGCCGGACGGCGCCAGGCGCTGCGTCAGGGCCGATTGCAGGCGTTCGTTCAATTCGGGCCGCAGGTCGGCATTCGCGTCCATCTCGCGCAGCGCGCGGCTGCCGATGAATTCCAGCGCAATCTGGCGCACGGACGGCAGCAGCAAGGCGTGCAGGTGGGCGCGCGTGACGGCGCCCGGCGCGCGCATGAACTGGCGCGCGAACGCATCGGGCTGGCCCAGCGCGATGTCCACGCGCAGCGAGGCGGCGATGTTCAGCAGTTCCGTGCTGGCCAGGTCGGGCAGGTCGAAATCGAGGTTCACGGCGCCGGCGCGCGCGATCAGCACTTCGGCCGGGCGCGCCGGCAGCAGCGCCGGCAGGCGCGCAAAGAAGGCGGCGCTGTCGTAGTCGCCAGCCGGTATCAAGGTGAAAGCGTCCGTCTGCACGATCCAGGCGCGCGTTTCGGCGGGCACCTGCAGGCGGCGCGCGGCGGCGCCGAACAGGGACGACAGCTCGCGCACGCCAAAGAACAGGGCCAGCTGTTCGTCGGCCAGGCGCCACTGGTTGGCGTGCAGCACCGCATCGCTGTCGGGCGCGCCCAGCGACAGGCCGCACTGCGCGCAGTAACCGGCGGCGGCGCCGTTCCTGTGCTCGCAACGGGGACAGCGGGCGCCGCCAAAACCAAACAATTGGAACATGTGTGACTCCTGATGAGAATGATTGCGCGCGCGCTGGCTGCCGTAGCGATTCTAGCAGGAGCGCCGGCGGCGCACGCTACGCCGCGCAGTCTCAAATAATGCCATGTGGCAATTGCATTCATATGCCCGGATACAGGGCTATTTAGCCCTCAATTCCAGCCGTCGCACCACCAGCCGCCCCCGCCGGCGTTTCAGCGCCGTTTTTTTGCAGGCCATCCCGCCAAAACCACGGCTGGTCGCATGCGCATGGCGGCCCGGCGCGCCCTTGGCTACAGTGCATGCATACCCACCCGCCACCCGAAAGGAACGATCATGAAACCACTGAAAAGCACGCTGAACAACATGGAAGTCATCTTCACCGTCGCCGTCGCCATCGCTTGCGCCGCCAGCTATGTCAGCTTCATGCAGCCGCAGCCCGCCAAGGCTGGCGACGTGGCGCGGGCGCACGCCATTCCCGTGGTGGTCGTCAGCGCCAAACGCCTGACGGAACAGGAAAAGAAGACCTCGCTGATCGAGGAACGCCAGGCCATGCTGGCCAATGCCACCGCCAGCGCACTGTGAGCCGCGCATGACGCCCCCGCGCCGCCTGGCGCCGCAGCACCATTAATTCCACACAGCAAGTATCCGCGCCAGGCCGCCATTTGTATCCGCCACGGATACACGGACACCCAGCATTGTGTCAATTGTAATAAGTTGAATCAAAGGCGATCACCGCGCCGGCAAGTGTCTATAGTCCATTTCATGCACTCACCGAAATGGAGACGGAAATGAAACCCATCACACTCTACGCAGCAGCCATGCTCGCCATCAGCACCGCAGCCTTCTTGCCAGTCCAGGCGATGGCGCAAAGCCAGGTCGGCGTCAGCATTGTCATCGGCAACGCCCCGCCTCCACCACGGTTTGAAAGCGTGCCGCCAGCGCGCGCCGGCTATGTCTGGGCGCCCGGCTACTGGAACTGGGACGGCCACCGCCACGTCTGGAACAGCGGCGAATGGCTGCGTGAACGGGGCGGCAACCAGTACCGCCGCGCCGCCTGGGTACAGGAAAACAATCAATGGCGCCTGGACCGGGGTGGCTGGGTCGCGGCGCAGGTGCAGCCCGTGCGCTATGACGAGATCCGCATCGCCCCGCCGCCGCCGCGCCGCGAAGCCATCCCGCGCGCGCGCCACGGCTACGTCTGGGCGCCCGGCCACTGGGAATGGCGTGCCCAGCGCTATGCCTGGACGCCGGGCGTGTGGATCGCCGAACGCCCCGGCTACGTGTATGCGCCGCCCGCCTGGAACCAGCGCGACGGCCGCTGGCAGATGGAGCAAGGCCGCTGGTCGCCACGCGGCCCGAACGGCGACCGCGACCGGGACGGCATCCCCAACCGCTATGACCGCGACAATGGCAACCGCCACGACCGCGACGGCGACGGCATTCCGAACCGCGACGACCGTCGGCCCGACAATCCCCATCGCAACTAATCCGCGGCGGCAGTTCCCGTCCAGGCCACCCATCGCGGTGGCCTTGTCATTTTCCGGACATATCCGTGTATTAACATCGCGCGACGATCAATCACACTGCGCGAGAAAGATTCACGATGGCGATGGAAACTGCCGGCTTTACCTATGGCTCGGACACCTCGGGCCTCGTCTGGGGCTTCCTGTTTGGCCGCGACGGTCAGCCGCTGGCGCTCGACTCGACGGCCGCACTGGCCTGGCTCAATGCGGGCGCGGCACGGCCGGCGCAGGAATTCGTCTGGCTGCATTTTAATTTGTCGCATGCGGCCAGCGAAAAATGGCTGATGACGCATACGCAGCTGGCCGACGAATTCTATGAAACCCTGCACCAGGGCTCGCGCTCCACGCGCATCGAGCAGGCGGAAAACACCCTGATCGCCGTCGTCAACGACGTGGTGCACAATTTCTCGTTCGAGGCGTCCGACATTTCCACCATGTGGGCCAGCGTGGCGCAAGACCTCGTCATCACGGCGCGCCGCGCGCCGCTGCAGTCGATCGAACGCCTGCGCCAGGCCGTCATCAAGAACCACGAGCCGATCCGCTCGTCGGTGGAGCTGCTGGTCCATCTGCTGCGCGACCAGGCCGACGTACTGGTCAACATCGTGCGCGACGCCGTGGCGCGGGTCGACGACATCGAAGACCACTTGCTGGCCGGGCGGCTGGTGCCGAAACGCGAAGACCTGGGCGCCATGCGGCGCGTGCTGGTACGGCTGCAGCGCCTGCTGGCGCCGGAACCGGCCGCCCTGTTCCGCCTGCTGCAGCGCCCGCCCGCATGGGTGTCGGAGCTGGACAGCCTGGAATTGCGCCAGTCGACGGAGGAGTTTTCCGTCGTGCTCAGCGATATGTCCTCGCTGCAGGAACGCATCAAATTGCTGCAGGAAGAGATTGCCGCCAGGGTCAACGAGGAAAACAGCCGCAGCCTGTTCGTGCTGACCATCGTCACCGTGCTGGCCTTGCCGATCAATATCATCGCCGGCATGCTGGGCATGAATGTGGGGGGAATTCCGCTGGCCCAGCACCCGCAGGGCTTCTGGATCATCGTTGCCATCATCGTCACGTTCACGGTCGTGGCGGGATGGCTGGTGGTGCGCGTGCAACGCAATAGTTGACTATTGGAAACACGGCCTGGCAGGCGAACGGCAGGCGCCGTCCGCCGTCACTGCTTGCCGCGCCTAGCGGTGGTATTCGCCGGCCCGTTCAGGCTGATAGACGATTTCCTCGATCTTCACCTTCACCACGCCGCCGGGCATAGGCCAGGCGATGCTGTCGCCGACAGACAGGCCCAGCAGCGCACTGCCGACGGGCGCCAGCACGGAAATGCGGTCGGCCTGGCCTTCCACGTCCTTCGGATAGACGAGCGTCAGGCAAAACTCTTCCTTGTTCTCCACCGTGAAGCGCACGGTGGAATTCATCGTCACGACGGTCGGCGGTATCTCCTGCGGCTCGAGCACCTCGGCGCGGCCCAGCTCATCGAGCAAGGCGGCTTTGTCCGGCGACAAGTTATTTCCCAAGGCATACAACAACGCTTCCAGTCGTTCCAGGTCTTGTGACGACAAAATAATTTTTGGTTTTTTTTCCAAGATATCCTCACTGATTATCATTAGGGCGGCGTCCGGTTTCGCTGGCGGCAAGTTACTTGGCCGCGGCAGACAAAACAAACAGCATCAGAACGTCCATCATCAGCGGATTATGGACGAACTCGCGTGGCAAGGCCATAGCGTTTGCACATTCCCCCGTAAAATTTATTAAAATCAACGACTTGCAATGCAATATTTACACCAGCAATAAACTCGGCAGCCGCCGCAAAGTTATTCACCACGGCATTTTGTTTACGGCCAGCATCTCTTTTTTGAAAAAAAACCAGCCGGCAAAAAAAGGATTAAAATAAAACACAAAAATTATTAGAAAGACATGCCTCGTTTTTTAGCCTGTGCCGGCCTGCTTCTCCCTGGTCGCCATGCATGCTGCCGCCGGACTGCGGCTGGCCCACTAAATTGCCGCACAGCCTGTACTTTCACGCTGCAAAATGACAATATGTCGGCCTTAACAACACGTTGAGAGTTCCGGCTCACATCGGTTTTCATCAGACTGGAACGCAAAGTATGGCAGGGCGAGGCGGGATCACACGGGGCGGCGGCAAGCCGGGCCGGCAAGGAAAGGCGGCATGATGACGCCATTGATGCTGCCGTCGGCGCAATTGCGCGGCGACCGGATAGCCAGGCTGAACCTGCTGGCCGCGGCAGCCATGCTGACGGCCGCCAGCCTGCTGCTGGTGCTGTTCCAGTGGTTTTCCTTGCAAGCATCATTGCAGCGCAACCTGCAGATACAGGCCGGCATGCTGGCTCCCGCCGCCAGCGCGGCCTTGCGCCAGAACAATCTCCTTGCCGCAGAGCAAACGCTTGCCACCCTGTCCGCCGCTCCCCAACTCCAGCAGGCGCTGCTGTACAAACCCGAGGGCACGCCGTTTGCCCGCTATGCGCGCCACGGCGCCGATGCCGCGCCGGCCGCGCCGCGCCCGGGCCTGCACGTTGACTTTCTGGCTGGCAACGCCACCTTCACTGCCTCCCTGCCTGGCGGCGGCGCCCTGTTCCTGCGCGCCAGCCTGGCGCAGCAATACCGCAGCCTCGCGCATTTTGCCGCCTTTACCCTGCTCGTCAGCCTGTGCGCGTTCGGCTTGACGACCCTGATGGTGCGCCGCACGCGCATCGCCGCCCAGCATGCGGAAAACCATCTGCATTACCTGGCCCACGTCGACCCCGTCACGCAGCTGCCGAACCGGCATGAATTCAATGACGCCCTGGCCTACGCGCTGGCGCGCGCCGACCGCCAGGACAGCAGCGTGGGCCTGCTGCTGCTGGACCTGGACAACTTCAAGGTGGTCAACGACACCCTGGGCCACCACTGCGGCGACCAGCTGCTCAAGCTCGTCGCCGAACGCCTGATGGCCATCCTGCGCACCACCGACATCATCTGCCGCATCGGCGGCGACGAATTCGTCGTCATCGTCGAACCGGCCGACGACGCCTCGGAAATGGCCAGCGTGTCGCGCAAGATCCTCGCCGTGCTGGCCGAACCGTTCGCCATCGAAGGCCACCAGCTGTACGTCAGCGCCAGCATCGGCATGAGCCTGTACCCGTTCGACGCGCGCGACGTGGCGACCCTGACGCGCAATGCCGACACGGCCATGTACCACGCCAAGCACCAGGGCAAGAACCGCTACGCCGTCTTCCAGCCGGAAATGGAGCTGCGCGCCCAGCGCCGCCTGCGCATGGAAGCGAACCTGCGCCGCGCCCTGCAGAACGAGGAACTGTATCTGCATTACCAGCCGCAGATCGACCTGCGCAGCGGGCGCATCGTCGGCGTGGAAGCGCTGATACGCTGGAACTGCCGCGACATGGGCCAGCTCAGCCCCAGCGAATTCATTCCCGTGGCCGAGGAAAGCGGCATCATCGTCGACCTGGGGCGCTGGGTGCTGCAAAGCGCCTGCCGCCAGGCGGCCGCCTGGTGCAAGGCGGGCCTGCTCGATTCGCTGGAACATGTGGCCGTCAACCTGTCGGCCTGCCAGGCGAGCGATCCTGGCCTGATGGACGACATCCGCGCCATCCTGCAGGAGACGCAGCTGCCGCACGGCTTGCTGGAGCTGGAAATCACGGAAGGGGTATTGATGGACAATATCCACGCCAATGTGGAACTGATGCGGCGCCTGCAGGAAACGGGCATCCATTTGTCGGTCGACGACTTCGGCACCGGCTATTCCTCGATGTCCTACCTGAAGCGCCTGCCCATCGACCAGCTGAAGATCGACCGCAGCTTCGTGCACGACCTGCCCGGCGAGGGCGAAGCCATCGTCACGGCCATCATCGCCATGGCGCACAGCCTGCACCTGAAAGTGGTGGCCGAAGGCGTGGAAACACTGCAGCAGGTGGAGTTTTTAAGGAAAGCGGGCTGCGACAACGTGCAGGGCTTCTTCTTCGCGCGCCCGATGACGGCGGCGCAGCTGACGGCATTGCTGCTGGAACGGCGCGACTGGAGCACGCGCACGATCCTGCCGGCGTAAAAAAAGGGCAGAACCGCTGGTTCTGCCCCCCTGGCACCTACTTGATATTCATCAAGCCAATTTCGCGGAATGCTCGCGCGTCGCGTGGAACGTCAGCTTCGGCCAGCGCTCTTCCGTCAGGCGCAGGTTGACGCCCGACGTGGCCAGATAGGCCATGTTGCCGGCCGCATCGTAGGCCACGTTGTGGCCCAGCGCGTTCTCGAAATCCTGCAGGACGCGCTTGTCGTCGCAGCTGACCCAGCGCGCGCTGCTGATGCTGGTGCCCTCGAACACGGCGTCGACGCCATATTCGTTGAGCAAACGGCTGGCCACCACTTCGAACTGCAGCACGCCGACAGCGCCCAGCACCAGTTCGCCGCCCTGCACGGGCTTGAAGACCTGCACCGCGCCCTCTTCGCCCAGCTGCTGCAAACCCTTGTGCAACTGCTTGATTTTCAAGGGATTACGGATGCGCACGGAGCGGAAGAAGTCGGGCGCGAAGTATGGGATGCCGGTAAAGGTCAGCATCTCGCCTTCGGAAAAACTGTCGCCGATCTGCATGTTGCCGTGGTTCGGCAAGCCGATGATGTCGCCCGCGTACGCTTCTTCCACCTGTTCGCGCGACGATGCCATGAAGGTCACCACGTTCGACACCTTGATCTCGCGCCCCAGGCGCAAGTGCTTGACCTTCATGCCGCGCTCGAAACGCCCCGAGCACACGCGCAAAAAGGCGATGCGGTCGCGGTGCGCCGGGTCCATGTTCGCCTGGATCTTGAAGACGAAGCCCGTGAACGGCTGCTCGGTCGGATCGACGGAGCGCACGGTGGCGTCGCGCTCGCGCGGCGCCGGCGCCCAGTCGACCAGCGCGGACAGGATCTCGCGCACGCCGAAGTTGTTGATGGCCGAACCGAAGAACACGGGCGTCTGCACGCCGGAGAGGAATTCCTCCAGGTTGAACGGATGCGAGGCGCCGTGCACCAGCTCGACTTCCATGCGCAATTGATCCATCTCAAGCGGGAACATCTCCTGCAGGCGCGGATTGTCGATGCCCTTGATGATTTCGAAGGCGCCGTCGGCCTTTTCCTCGCCGGCCTTGAACAGCATGATCTCGTCGTTCAGCAGGTGGTACACGCCGCGGAAGTTCTTGCCCATGCCGATAGGCCAGGTGACGGGCGCGCACTGGATCTTCAGCACCGATTCGAGTTCGTCGAGCAGTTCCAGCGGATCGCGCGTCTCGCGGTCCATCTTGTTCATGAAGGTGACGATGGGCGTATTGCGCATGCGGCAGACGGCCAGCAGCTTGATCGTCTGCGCTTCCACGCCCTTGGCCGCATCGATCACCATCAGGGCCGAGTCGACGGCCGTCAGCACGCGGTAGGTATCTTCCGAGAAGTCCTGGTGGCCCGGGGTGTCGAGCAGGTTGACGACGTGGTCGCGGAATTCGAACTGCATCACCGAGGAAGCGACGGAAATGCCGCGCTGCTTCTCGATCTCCATCCAGTCCGACGTCGCGTGGCGGCCCGATTTGCGGGCCTTGACGGTGCCGGCCATCTGGATCGCGCCCGAGAACAGCAGCAGTTTTTCCGTCAGCGTGGTCTTGCCCGCATCCGGGTGGGAAATGATGCCGAAAGTGCGGCGGCGCTTGACTTCGCGCGCGATCACGGCCGGCGCCTTGCTGCTCGCCGGCGCTGCGGCGCTGTCCGCGCTGTCGCTGGAATCGGGGGTATTGATGTCGTTCTCGTTGGCCATATTGGTGACCATAATATGGCCCTCGCAAAAAACCCTCGATTTTACAGAAGGATCGGCCTTCCGTGTGAACTGCTTCACTCTGGCGAACGGCAAAATCGGCTGACCGGGGCGCAGTTCATCAAGGGGTCACAATCCGCAGGCAACATTGCACTGCAGAAATGTTGTCACCCTACCCTGGAAACCCGATGAAAATGCTCCTCACCCCCGCCATCCGACTCATGCAGCGCTTGCGACTGCTGCCCAGATTCATGCTCGTCTGCCTCGTCTTCCTGCTGCCGCTGGCGCTGGCGACGACCCTGCTGATCTCGGAACTGGGCAAGTCGCTGGCCCAGGCGCAGGACGCGCAGCTGGGCGTGGCCTATGTGCGCCAGCTGCAGGAAGGGACGCGGCTGCTGCAGCAGCGGCGCGGCCTCGAACACTTGCGCCTGAGCGGCAAGGCGGGCATGGACAACACGGCCCTGAACGCGCGCATCACGGCTTCTCTGGCGGCCCTGGCGCGCCTGCCGGCGGGCGCCGGCCTGCCCCAGGCGGCCGAGCTGACGAAGCAGTGGCAAGCGCTGCTGGGCCGCCAGGCGGGCCTCGCGGCGCGCGACAGCTACGCGGCGCACACGGCGCTGCTGCGCCAGGCAGGCAAGCTGGGCCAGCTGGTGGCCGACCGCTCGCACCTGAGCCTGGACCCGGACGCGGGCGCCAACCACCTGAGCGCCGTCTTCACGGCCACCCTGCCCGACCTGGCCGAGAGCCTGTCGGACATCGCCGGGCGCGGCGCCGCCTACATCGACACGGGCCTGTTCGAAGCCAACGAAGACCAGCTCGTCAACGCCAATGCCCTGATCGCGCGCCACGAGCTGGAACGCCTGCCGGCCCGCTTCGACGAAATCCTCGGCACCCGGCCGGAACTGCGCGCCAGCCTGCAGCCGGCCCTGAAAGCCGTGCCGGCCGCGCTGGCCTTCCTCGAACGCACGAAAAACGAAGTGACGAATTCCTACGATCAGACCTCGGGCGCGCAATTCCACGCGGCCGGCATGCACGCCATCGACGCCCTGCACGCGTTGTCCGGCGCCTCGGCCACGGCGCTGGACGGCTTGCTGCTGGACCGCATCGCCCGCGACCAGGCGCGCCGCGCCCTGGTCCTGGGCACCATGCTGCTGGTGCTGCTGGCCGCCGCCTACCTGTGCGCCGGCTTCTACGCCGCGTTCGCGCGCGACGTCACGCAGCTGCGCGTGGCCGTGAAAGCGGCGGCGGCGGGCGACCTGTCGCAGCGCATCACCTCGCAGGCGCATGACGAAATCGGCGACCTGGTGCGCGACTTCGGCGCCATGACGCACGGCCTGGCCACCCTGGTGCAGGAAATCCGCGGCGGCGCGGCCGTCATCGCGGCGGCCGGCGCCGATATCGCCCAGGGCAACGCCGCCCTGTCCGGCCACACGGCCACGCAGTCGCAGGCGCTGGGCGCCACCGTGGACTCGATGCGCGAGCTGACGGCCACCGTGGGCCGCAACGAAGCCCACGTAGGACAGGGGCGCACCCTGGTGGCGTCGGCCGCCGAAGTGGCCCTGCGCGGCGGCGAGACCGTCAGCGCCGTGGTCGAGACCATGGCCTCGATCAAGGCCAGCTCGCACAAGATCGTCGACATCATCGGCGTCATCAACGGCATCGCCTTCCAGACCAACATCCTGGCCCTGAACGCGGCCGTGGAAGCGGCGCGCGCGGGCGAACAGGGGCGCGGCTTTGCCGTCGTGGCGGCCGAGGTGCGCAGCCTGGCGCAGCGCTCCAGCGAGGCGGCGCAGCAGATCAAGCGCCTGATCGGCGATTCCGTGGCCACCGTGGACGCCGGTGGCGACCTGGTCAACGCGGCCGGCAGCACCATGCGGCAGGTGGTCGACGCCGTGCAGCAGGTGGCCGTCGTCATCGGTCGCATCAGCAGCGCCGGCGCCGAGCAGAATGGCGAGATTGCCCAGATCAACGCGGCGCTGGCGCAGATCGATGACATGACGCGCCAGAACGCGGGCCTGGTCGAGGAGGCGCGCGCCGGCTCGCAGCGCCTGCACCAGGAAGGCGGGGCGCTGACGCAGGCCGTCAGCCGCTTCCGCCTGGGAGAAAAGGACGTACCTGCCGAGCGTCCGGCACCGGCCGCCGGCATGCGCGACGGCCTGCCCAGCGTGCGTCCGGCCGGCCTGTGGAGCGCCAACAAGCCGCGCGTCATATCACAAAATCGCGCAGAACGGCGCAAGGCTAGCTAGGCTAAAGTGTGCATGTAGGACAAGGACTACAATTTCGCCTCAGTAGAGACTACAAAGTGGCGACTGCTAATCTTATGTTCGCCACTTACATAAGCTTTTAAAGTAGCTACATCGCGATCTGCACCGCGCGGTTGAAAAAAAACGCCGTTTCCAGATGGAACCGGCCGATTTTTTGACCAGCAACGCGGCAATCGCACTCCGATGTAAAAAGCCTGTGAGGACATACCATGAACCATACTCAACTTAGCACCCCGGTCCAGAAGAACCAGTTGCTGCCGCGCGCCATGCCGGCGGCCGGCCGGGAAATCAAGCTTGCGTCGCGGGTCAGCCTCAGTAGCGCACAACAGAATGAATTGCTGGCCGCCCTGCCGCGCGCCGCGCTCGAATCGCTGTTCCAGGACCTGGAACTGGTGGAACTGCCTTTCGGCAAGGAACTGTATGCCTACGGCAATAACCTGGAATACAGCTATTTCCCCACCACCGCCATCATTTCCCTGCTGTATGTGATGGAAGACGGCGCCACGACGGAAATCGCCGTCGTCGGCCATGAAGGCGTGGCCGGCGCCTCGCTGCTGGCGGGCGAACGCGCCATGTGCACGGCTGTCGTGCAGAGCGCCGGCTACGGTTACCGCCTCAAAACGCAAAGCCTGCGCGACGCCTTCAACCAGGGCGGCGCCCTGCCCCAGCTGCTGATGCGCTACACCAACGCCCTGTTTGCGCAAATGGCGCAGAACGCCGTCGGCGGCCGCCACAGCTCGATCGAGCAAAAACTGTGCCGCTGGCTGCTGGACCGCCTGGACCGTTCGCCATCGAATGAATTGAAAGTGACACAGGAACTCATTTCCATCATGCTGGGCGTGCGCCGCGAAAGCATCACGGCCGCCGCCGGCAAATTGCAGGAAGAAGGCTTGATCCACTATCGCCGCGGCAACATCACGGTGCTGGACCGCGCCGGCCTCGAATGCTATGCGGGCGAGTGCTACAAGGTGGCCAAGACGGAATACGACCGTTTGCTGCGCGACGTTTCCCGTTGCTGATGCGCTGCTGACCTGGATCAGCAGGATGGATAAAAAAATGGCCGGGCTGCATGCCTGGCCATTTTTTCGCCCGTCAGCACTTAAACGCTGGCGTCTTCGTCGATCTCTTCCGGTTCCGGCGTCAGCGGCAAGGGAATCACCGCTTCCACGCACGTGCCCTTGCCTTCCGGGCCCTGGCGCACGGTCAGTGTGCCGCCCAGCAACAGAGCCCGCTCGCGCATGCCCAGCAAGCCGTGCGACATGGGCTTTTGCAGGGCCTCGTCCGTGATGCCGATGCCGTCGTCGATGACGCGCAGCACCAGGCCGTGCTCATTGCGTTTCAGGGTGACGCTGACCATGCCGGCGCGCGCATATTTCAGGATGTTCGTCAGCGACTCCTGCACGATGCGGAACAGGGCGATCGTCAGGGTCGCTTCGCGATTGTCGATATTGATGGCCACGTCCGTTTCGCAGCGCACCGAACTCATGCGGGCGAAATCCTCGCAATAGCTTTCGATGGCGGCGCACAGGCCCAGGTTGTCCAGCAGGCTGGGGCGCAGGTCTTCGACGATGCGGCGCTTCAGTTCCACCGTCTCCAGCAAGGTTGCCTTGGCACGGCGCAATTGCGCGGCCAGTTCCGGCTGCGTGTGCGCCAGTTGCTGCGTGACGGCGCCCAGGTCCATGCTGATCGAGGTCAAATTGGCGCCCAGTTCGTCGTGCAGCTCGCGCGCCAGGCGCGCCTTCTCCACTTCATTGACGCTGATCAAATGCCGCGACAGCACGGATAATTGTTCGGTTCGCCTGGTGACCGTCGATTCCAGCGTGTCATTGGCATTTTGCAACGCGTACTCGACGGCCGCGCGGTTCTGGAAGCTGCGCCGCACCAGCTGGTAAAACATGACCAGCACGAGGATGGCCAGCGCATTGATGCCGATGCCGAGTATCACGGCTTTCTGGTACTCATGGTAAAAGGCGGCGCTGCCGGACGTCAGCGCTTCATTCTGCTCGCGCGTCATGATCACCACCTGCAGGCGGATTTCATCCATGGTGGCGCGGTCATCGGTGACGCGCGAGATATTGACGATTTCGGCCAACCCGCCCTGCTTGTAGACCTCAATTGCCTGTTGCAACATCGACATCTTGCGACGAATCAAGCTTTTCAGTTGCGCCAGGTTCTTCAGCTGGGTCGGACTGCCCGCCAGCAAGGTCTGCAACTCATTGAATTCGTTGTCGATTTCCATGGAAGCCGTCTTCGACGGCCCCAAATAGGTTTCCGAGCCGGAAATGAAATAGCCGCGCAAGCTGCTCTCCGCATCGAGCACGAGCACGTTCAGGTACTGCAGGCGGTCGGCCACGCGGGCGCTCTGGCTGAGCAAGGCATTCGTGCCCTTCAGCGATTGCAGGTTATGGAAGAGACTGAAACCATTGAGTACAAGCAGCAAGGCGCAAGTCACGCACAGGATCGTCTTGTAGAGGGGCAGGCGGTGATTCGGGGCCGGTTCAGCGGTGAAATACATCCTGATGTGCATCCTTAGCAAGGTTCGGCGCGGGAAAGAACACCGGCGCCGGCCAATTATAATCCTCGCCACAGACTGCTGCACTGCACAACATCAAGTCGTGCCAGGCTGGCATGCCGGGCGATCATGAGACCATGATCGCACCGCCGCGCTAGTCAAGCAAATTGTTTTTCATTGCGTAATAGGTCAAGTCGCTGTTGGATTGCAAGCCCATTTTTTCCATGATGCGCGTACGGTAAGTACTCACCGTCTTGATGCTCAGCGACAAGGCCACGCCGATATCGGACACGGTAGCGCCGCGCGCCAGGCGCAAAAAGACCTGGAACTCGCGGTCCGACAATTCCGTGTGCAGCGCGGCATTCGTATCGCGGTCGAACGACTGGGCCAGCAATTCGCCCACGGTGGAGCTGACGTAGCGGCGCCCCTGGTACACGGTGCGCACGGCCGTCATCAGCTCGTCGGCCTCGCATTCCTTGTTCAGATAGCCGTTTGCCCCCATCTTGAACAGGTTCAGCGCATATTGCTGCGCAGGATAGCCGCTCAGTATCAGCACGGGCAATTCCGGCTGGCCCTGGCGGATCGTGCGCAAGGTATCGATGCCGCTCTGGTCGGGCATGGCAATATCGAGCAACAGCACATCGCAAATCTCGCGGCGGGCGATATCGAGCGCTTCGCGCCCCGTACCGGCTTCCGCCACGACACTGAAGTCGCTTGACGACGAAAAAATCTGTTTGAATCCAGCTCGTACTATTTGGTGATCATCACAAATGGCAACGCGTATCATTGTTTCCCCTTAAATTTTCCTGGCCTGGGAAAGACTACCGGAACCTGAACGCTGCTCCGGTTCAGCGTTACTAACAAAAACGCAACATTAACATTATATTCAAAATATGGCGCGCCGTCCGCTACGGCCACCGCACCAAGGCGGTGCGCCAGCTCAGTATTGGCAGCTGGCACCGGACAACCCGACCTATATTGGTACAAATCTTATTTTAGCAAGTTTAAAATCGCAATTAATTCATTGCGTATCCATACGCGGTCCAGCGGCGCTTCCTGCGGCGGCAAGGGCTCGGCCGGCAGGACGGGAACATCGTCGATGACGGCATGCGCCGCGCCACGACTGTCGAGCTTGTTGCGCGCGCCGCTGATGGTAAAACCTTGTTCGTACAGCAATTCACGGATCCGCCGTATCAGCAGCACTTCATGGTGCTGGTAATAACGGCGGTTGCCACGTCGTTTGACCGGCTTAAGCTGGGAAAACTCCTGCTCCCAGTAGCGCAGTACATGCGGTTTGACGCCGCACAACTCGCTGACCTCGCCGATCGTGAAATAGCGCTTGGCCGGGATGGGCGGCAAGGCGATCAACTCGGTTTTACTGATGCGCTCGTTCATCGCCACTCACTCAGGCTGCACGGGCCAGCGGACTGGTCTCTTCGACCATGCTTTTCAGCTTCTGGCTCGCATGAAAAGTCACGACACGGCGCGCCGTGATGGGAATCTCTTCGCCCGTCTTCGGATTGCGGCCCGGCCGTTGCGGTTTGTCGCGCAACTGGAAATTGCCGAAACCGGACAGCTTGACGGCTTCGCCGCGCTCGAGCGCATTGCGGATCTCGTCGAAAAAGGTCTCGACCATATCCTTCGCTTCGCGCTTGTTCAGGCCCACCTGCTCGAACAACAGTTCGGCCAGTTCCGCCTTGGTCAAGGTGGGCAAATCTTTTTCCGCTTCCTGGCGCACTTTGGCAACCAGCATGGCCCGATGCAGATCGGCGGCCAATGCGGACTGCAGTACGGCGGAATCAACGTCGCTATTATTAATTTTCCTGCCCTGCCTTTTCTGTGCGCCCGAACCGGCCACATGGCCGGTTCGTCTACGGTTGACGACGGAAAGGCCGTCACGCAAAAAGCGACGGCCGGTCCGGTAATTACGAACGCAGTTTCGCGTCGTGGCCCTGCTTGGCGGCATCGATCAACACAGCCATCAGGCCATCGACGACATCGTCTTGCAGGGTGTTTTGAGTATCTTGCAAGCTAATCCGGAAAGCAAGGCTTTTTTCATCCGTTTCCAGCCCTTTTCCACGATATTCATCAAATAAAACAATGGCTTGCACGATACGTGCTGCCGGGCTGGCCTTGGCGGCAGCCTGGAACGTATCGAGCAGATCCTGCACTGCCACCGATTGCTTGACCACCACGGCGAGGTCGCGGCTGGCGCCAGGAAATTTCGAGATTTCCTGGTACACGGGAACTTCGCGCTGCGTCAAGGCCGCGGCATCGACTTCGAACAGCACGGGCGCCAGCGGCAAGTCATATTTTTGCATCCAGCGCGGGTGCAGTTCGCCGATGAAACCAATGACTTTACCGTCGAGTTCCACGTTGGCCGAACGGCCCGGATGCAGGGCTGGATGTTCTGCCTTGCTGAAACGCAAGACCAGCGGTGCGAACAGCGCTTCCAGGTCCGCCTTCACGTCGAAGAAATCGACCGTGCGCGCAGCCTGGCCCCATTGCTCGTCAGCCACGGCGCCGTATGCCATGGCGGCCACGCGCTTCGGCTGGGCGTAGCCGGCTACCGACAGGGGGCCGTTTTGCACGCTGTCGTCGCGCTGGTAGATGGCGCCCACTTCAAAGATGCGCACGCGGTTGGTCTTGCGGTTCAGGTTATAGCGCACATTGGCGATCAGGCTGCCAATCAGCGAGGAGCGCATCACGCTCATCTGGCTGGCGATCGGGTTCTGCAATTTGATCGGCTGCGTGTTACCCGAGAAATCGCGTTCCCATGCCGTATCGACAAAGCTCATGTTAACCACTTCCTGGAATCCCAGGTCAGCCAGCACATGACGTACCGCAAACAAGGAGCGGGTATTTTCCGGTGCAATCTGCATCACGTTCGCCGCCACGGGCGGCCGGGTCGGGATGTTTTCAAAACCATACACGCGCGCCACTTCCTCGATCAGGTCTTCCTCGATCTCGATGTCGAAACGGTAGCTGGGCGAGGTCACGGAAAACACGCCGTCGGCCAGGGTGAACGGCAGGGCCAGGCGCGTGAAGATATCGGCGATCAGCGCATCCGTCAGCGGCACGCCGATGACTTTTTGCGCGCGCGCCGTGCGCATGGTGACGGGCTGGCGTTGCGGCAAGTTCACCACGTGGTCGTCGACGGGGCCGACGGTGGTGGCCGGCGTGCCGCAGATTTCCACGATCAGGGCCGTGATGCGCTCGATGTGCTCGACGGTGGTGGCGAAATCGACGCCGCGCTCGAAGCGGTGCGCCGCATCGGTCGAGAAATTCAAACGGCGGGCGCGGCCCTGAATGGCGTTCGGCCACCAGAATGCCGCTTCCAGGTAGATGCTGTCCGTATCGTCGGATACCGAGCTGGCGTCGCCGCCCATGATGCCGGCCAGCGATTCGATTTCCTGCTCATCGGCAATGACGCCGAGCCATTCGTCGACGGCGATGGTGTTGCCATTCAACAGCTTGACGGATTCGCCCGCCTTGCCCCAACGCACGTCGAGGCTGCCGTGGATCTTTGCCAGGTCGAAAACGTGGCTGGGACGGCCCAGTTCCAGCATGACATAATTGGAAATATCGACCAGGGCCGACAGCGGACGCTGGCCGCTGCGCTCGAGCCGCTGCTTCATCCAGTCCGGCGTGGCGGCGCGGGCGTTCAAGCCGCGGATGACGCGGCCCGTGAAACGGCCGCACAGATCCGGCGCGCTCACCTTCACGGGCAGGATTTCGTCGCTGGTGACGGGCACGGTGCGGAACTGCGGCGCATTCAGCGGCACGCCCGTGAGGGCCGACACTTCGCGCGCCACGCCCAGCACGGACAGGCAATCCGCCTTGTTCGGCGTCAACTTGATGGTGAATTTCAGGTCGTTGAGCGCAAAGTAATCGCGGAAATTCTGGCCGATCGGCGCGTCGTCCGGCAATTCCATCAGGCCGGCGTTTTCTTCCGACAATTTCAATTCGCGCGCGGAGCACAGCATGCCTTGCGACTCGACGCCGCGCAGCTGGCCCACCTTGATTTCAAACGGCTTGCCGTCGGCGCCAGGAGGCAGCACGGCGCCTGCCATCGCGCAGACGACTTTCAAGCCCGGGCGCACGTTGGGCGCGCCGCAGACGATGTTGAGCATGGTGCCCGTGCCGACGTCAACCTGGCACACATTCAGGCGGTCCGCGTTCGGATGTTTTTCCATCTCCAGGACCAGGCCCACGACCACGTTCGAGAATGGCGGGGCGACGGGATCGACGTCCTCGACTTCGAGACCGGACATAGTCAGCAGATGGGCCAGTTCGTCCGAAGTCATCTTCGGATCGACCATGGTACGGAGCCAGTTTTCGGAAAATTGCATAATCAAGCCTTCAAATGGTCAAAGCTCACAGCGCGAGCGCACAGGCGCTCAAGCGCCATGAATCAAACGGAACAACGCTTAGTTGAATTGCTTCAGGAACCTTAAATCGCCTTCATAAAACAGACGCAGATCGTTGATGCCATAGCGCAGCATCGTCAAGCGTTCCAGGCCGGAGCCGAAAGCAAAACCGATGAATTTCTCGGGATCGAGGCCGAAGTTCTTCACCACGGTCGGATGCACCTGGCCGGCGCCCGACACTTCCAGCCAGCGGCCCTTCAAGGGACCGGAGCCGAAGGCGATGTCGATCTCGGCCGACGGTTCCGTGAACGGGAAGTACGACGGGCGGAAGCGCACCTGCAGGTCATCCGTTTCAAAGAAGGCCTTGACGAAGTTCAGGTAGATACCCTTCAGGTCGGCAAAGCTGATGTCTTCGGCGATCCACAGGCCTTCGACCTGGTGGAACATGGGCGAATGGGTGGCGTCGCTGTCGACGCGGTAGGTGCGGCCCGGCGCGATGACCTTGATCGGCGGCGTATGCGTGCGCGCATAGCGCACCTGCATCGGGCTCGTGTGCGTGCGCAGCAGCAAGGGATTGCCATCGGTATCGTTGCCGTCGATGTAGAACGTGTCATGCATGGAACGGGCTGGGTGGTTTTCCGGGCTGTTGAGCGCCGTGAAGTTGGTCCAGTCGTTCTCGATTTCAGGGCCATCGGCCACGTCGAAGCCGATCGAGCGGAAGATTTCCTCGACCCGCTCCCACGTGCGCATGACGGGATGGATGCCGCCAGGCATGCGGCCACGGCCTGGCAGGGTCACGTCGATCGCTTCGGCATTCAGGCGACCTTGCATTTGGGCATCGGCCAGCGCATCACGGCGCGCCGTCAGCGCGTCTTCGATCTGTACTTTGACGGCGTTGATCAGGGCGCCCTGCGCCTTGCGCGCGTCCGGTTCCAGCTTGCCCAGGCCCTTCATCATTTCGGTAATCTGGCCAGTCTTGCCCAGGTAGCGGGCTTTGGCGTTTTCAAGTGCGGCAGCGTCTGCGGCGGCGATAAAGTCAGCCTGGGCCGAGACGACGAGTTCTTCTAGGGAGTTCATGCGGCATTTCCTGTTTTGGACATCAATTCTGGACTCGGTTAGCTAAAATCCAACAATCAAAAACGGAAACGGGGCATAAGGTGTTAAAACCCCTGCCCCGCTCTTTATAACGTCACCCTGCGGATGACGTTGTGCAATAACCGTGCTTACGCAGCGATTTTTGCTTTCACTGCGTTGACAATCGCAGCGAATGCTGGCTTGTCCATCACAGCCATATCGGCCAGGACTTTACGGTCCAGTTCGATATTTGCTTTTTTCAAGCCGTTCATGAATACGCTGTACGTCACGCCATGCTCACGGGAAGCGGCGTTGATACGGGCGATCCACAGGCGGCGGAAAACGCGCTTCTTGTTGCGGCGATCGCGGTAAGCGTATTGGCCAGCGCGCATAACTGCTTGCTTGGCAACACGGTATACGCGGCTGCGGCGACCACGGTAGCCTTTAGCTTGAACAAGAATCTTTTTATGACGGGCACGAGCTGTAACCCCACGTTTTACTCTAGGCATAGTAACTCCTTAAATTGAGTGTGAGATTAAGCAGTCGGCATCATGCGCATGACGGATGTAACATCCGATGCGTTGATGTTACGGGTACCGCGCAACTGACGTTTGTTCTTGGTGGTCTTCTTGGTCAGGATGTGGCGTTTGAACGCGTGACCCGACTTGACAGTTCCACCTGGACGCACGCGAAAACGTTTTTTCGCGGAGCTTTTGGTCTTCATTTTAGGCATAGCAATCTGTCCTCTTACGGACAGCTCCATTTATAACAGGATTGCAGGTGGCAACACGACGTTGCGCTTAGATGCCTGCTTTCACATGTTGTGCAGCGGATGCGAGTCCGCTACAGTTCACGCGGCCCGCACATTGCTGAGCGGGCCGCGCAAATTCTGCCTGGGGTTTGACGCCGCGCCAATGCTGGCACGCGCTGTATTCACCCACAGTAAAACGCTATTGTAGCTTACTTCTTCTTCTTAGGCGAAAGAACCATGATCATTTGGCGGCCTTCCATCTTCGGGAACTGCTCGACCTGGCCATATGGCTCCAGATCGGCCTTCAGACGTTCCAGCATGCGGAAGCCAATATCCTGATGCGCCATCTCACGACCGCGGAAACGCAAGGTAATCTTGGTTTTATCGCCATCTTCGAGGAACTTGATGAGATTACGCAACTTGATATTGTAGTCACCATCATCAGTCCCCGGACGGAATTTGACTTCCTTCACGAGGATGATCTTTTGCTTCAATTTGGCTTCGTGAGCTTTCTTCTGCTCCGAATACTTAAATTTGCCGTAGTCCATCAAACGGCACACCGGTGGCTGCGCGGTAGGCGCAATTTCCACCAGGTCGACGTTTGCCTCTTCCGCCAGGCGGAAGGCTTCAGCCAAACTTACGATACCGAGTGGCTCGTTATCGACCCCGCTTAAACGCATTTCAGGGGCAGTGATTTCGCCATTGATGCGATGTGACTTGTCAGTAGCTATTGTAATTTCCTTTAAAAATCTTGTAAGACGGTCGTGCAGCGAGTTTCCTCGTCAGGCCTTGGTGTCGACTTCAAGTTTGAGTCGCTCTATCAGGGCATCGACGGACATGACGCCCAGATCGACATTGCCCCGCGCCCGCACGGCCACTGTATTCGCATCCCGCTCTTTGTCGCCAATTACTAAGATGTAAGGCAATTTTTGTACGGAATGTTCACGTATTTTATAGGTAATCTTCTCGTTACGCAAATCAGCCTGTACGCGCAGCCCCGCTTTGCGCAGTTTTGTTGTAACTTCCTGTACATAATCGGCTTGAGCGTCGGAAATATTCAACACCGACACCTGTACCGGCGACAACCACAGCGGCATCGCGCCCGCATAGTGTTCGATCAGGATGCCGATGAAACGTTCCAGCGAACCGACGATCGCGCGGTGCAGCATGATGGGCACCTGGCGCGTGTTGTCCACGGCCACGTATTCGGCGCCCAGGCGGCCCGGCATCGACGGATCGATCTGCACGGTGCCCACCTGCCACGCGCGGCCCAGGCTGTCCTTCAGGTGGTATTCGATCTTCGGACCATAGAAGGCGCCCTCGCCCGGCAACTCCGTCCATTCCACGCCGCAGGCGCGCAGGGCCGAACGCAGAGATTCCTCGGCGAAATCCCACGACTCTTCCGTGCCGATGCGGTTATCGGGACGCAAGGCCAGTTTCACGTCGATATTCGTGAAGCCGAACGCCGTATACACATCCATGGCCTGCTGGTGGAAAGCCGTCACTTCGCCGGCGATCTGCTCTTCCAGGCAGAAAATGTGGCCGTCATCCTGCGTAAAGCCGCGCACGCGCATCATGCCGTGCAAGGCGCCCGACGGCTCGTTGCGGTGGCATTGGCCGAATTCGCCGTAGCGCAATGGCAAGTCGCGGTAGCTGCGCATGCCATTGTTGAAAATCTGGATATGGCCTGGGCAATTCATCGGCTTCAGCGCATAGGCGCGGTTTTCCGATTCCGTGATGAACATGTTTTCACGGTAATTATCCCAGTGGCCGGTTTTTTCCCACAGGCCACGGTCAAGGATTTGCGGCGCCTTGACTTCCTGGTAGCCGTTGACCTGGTACACATTGCGCATGTATTGCTCGACTTGCTGCCAGATCGACCAGCCTTTCGGGTGCCAGAAGATCAGGCCCGGCGCTTCTTCCTGGAAATGGAAGAAATCAAGCTGCTTGCCCAGCTTGCGGTGATCGCGCTTTTCCGCCTCTTCCAGGTTGTGCAGATACAACTCCTGATCTTCCTTCTTGGCCCAGGCCGTGCCATAGATACGCTGCAGCATCTCGTTTTTCGAGTCGCCGCGCCAGTAGGCGCCGGCCAGCTTCATCAGCTTGAATACTTTCAGCTTGCCCGTCGATGGCACGTGGGGGCCGCGGCACAAGTCCGTGAACTTGCCTTCGGAATACAGCGACACTTCCTGGTCGGCAGGAATCGAGCCGATCAGTTCAGCCTTGTAGGCTTCGCCGATGCCCTTGAAGTAATCGATCGCTTCGTCGCGGGCGACGACCTTGCGCGTGACTTGCTCATCCTTCTTGGCCAGTTCCGCCATTTTCTTTTCGATCGCGACCAGGTCTTCCGGCGTGAACGGACGCTTGTAGGCGAAGTCATAATAAAAGCCGTTGTCGATCACGGGACCGATGGTCACTTGCGCGTCCGGGAACAATTCCTTGACGGCATACGCCAGCAAATGGGCCGTCGAGTGGCGGATCACTTCCAGGCCGTCGGCGTCCTTGTCCGTGACGATCGCCAGTTCCGCGTCCCGCTCGATCAAATAGGAAGTATCGACCAGCTTGCCGTCGACCTTGCCCGCCAGGGCAGCCTTGGCCAGGCCGGTACCAATATTGGCCGCAACCTGGGCCACGGTGACCGGGCCGTCAAATTGACGGGCGGAACCATCGGGAAGTCGGATTGTAAGCATATTGATCTCCATATCGGCGCTGGCGCCAGGTAAAACTGCAATGAATGGTGTGGACAGAAAAACTGAAAGGAAAACGCAGACGCAAAAAAACGCGGACTAGCCGCGTTTTTCACTTTTTTGAGACAAAGGAAACCCGTTCGACTAGCGTCACTCCCAAAGCTTGGTAGTAGTTCGCGGTGTCATAACCGGTTTACCCTTTCTCTCTAACTGCATTCTGGTGGGCGGTGAGGAATTCGAATCCCCGACCCCTTGGATGTCGACCAAGTATTCTAACCAGCTGAACTAACCGCCCGTAAAACTTTTGTTGATCATTGTATTTCAAATGACCGCTTGCGGCTTGCGCCAGCTTAAAACTCTTAAAAACTGCCTACTGCTAAATTCTGGTGGGCGGTGAGGAATTCGAATCCCCGACCCCTTGGATGTCGACCAAGTATTCTAACCAGCTGAACTAACCGCCCCGAAGACCAGCATTATAGAGAGGCTTTCCCAGAATGACAAGGGCTGTTTTACAGGAAACTTTAATCTGTTTTTCATCCGCTTCCCGGGCGTCAGCCCCCTTTATATACAGTCGGCCCGGCATGCGCGGAATGCCGCTAGAATCGCGGCATGAACTCCACCCTATTCGCCTGGCTGAAAACCCTGAGCCGCATCTGCGGTTTTGAAACGGCCGACTCCTTCCCGCCCGGCCACCCGTATGCGCGCACGCGCTGGGAAGCCGCGTATTTCGATATCGCTTCCGACGTGAAGCCCGACGAGATGGAGCGGCGTCTGTGCGCGGCCATCGCCAACACGCCTAGCGTCTTCGCCTACATCACCAATCCCACGCCGCGCATGCAGCGCGCGCTGTTGAACGTGATCCACGAGCGGCTGCGGCGCCAACCGGGCGCAGGCGCCACGGACCTGGTCTTGTTATTGATCAATGCCTACGCCAGTCCCCACATCGCGGAAGCCGTGCCCGGCCTGCGCGCCCTGATCGTCAACACGGAACATGAAGAGACGAACCTGCGCGTGCATGCCATCCTGGAATTACTGGTGGGCACGCCGCGAGGACTCAATGTGATCGATATGTAATTTACTCCTGCGAACTTGCCTGTCAAATGCGCCACGTCAATTTCGTCGTAGCAGGTTCCTGTACATTCCAAGAACAATGATGCCTGCCGACAACACCGGCAGCACGCCATTTGAAATGACCATCAGGCCAGGAGAGACAATGAAAAAACGTTCAACCAAGATCGCCATGTGGCTGCAATCTACTCTCTTGATTGCCGCCATGGCTGGTCCAGGCGTAGCCGGCGCAGAAGATGTGCAGGCACCTGCGAGCCAGCGTATCGTAGAGGCATTGCCGCAAGATTGCAGCACTGAATCACACACACTCGTCAAGACGCGCGCCGACAGCGGCGATACGCAGGCTCAGCACTTGATGGGTATCAAGGCCTACCTCGGCGCTTGCGAGGACCGTGACCTCGACACTGCGGTGTTCTACCTATCAAAATCCGCCGCGAAATTTTTCCCGCCATCCATGTTCCACCTTGCCAGCGTCTTGCAGCTCCGCGGAGGCGCGCGCGATGCGGACTTGCTGCAATTATTTCGCGGCGCTGCGGAACGGGGATTTGCCAAGGCAGAGATGAACGTCCTCCTGTACTACGTAGACAAAAAGTCCAAGGTCTACGATATTGCCGAGGCCTATGCATGGCACTCTTTTTGCGCGCCACATGACACCTTTTGCGATTGGCCACAAATCAACGAGGCACTATCTCACATGAGCAAAAGAGAGAGGGAAAGGGGAGAAATACTCAAGGCCAGCTTGTTTGAAAAAATGAAATCCGTTGAAAGATTCGACGATATATTTTGCTGCGCTGGCACGAGGGTTGGCTCCGGCTCGGGCTTTGGCCGGCGTTAAACATGCATGATGCAGCCTTGGCAAAGCCCACTGCGGGAAATGCCGTACCTCAGCGGTGATTAGCCGGCACATAACGCGCCCGCAATCGCATGAACGGCGTTTCCACCACTCTATACAAGAGCCAGCCCGTAAAGATACTGACGGCAACACTGATCAGTATCGCCGGCGCGCCGTCCGGGCCATACCCCATATCCTGCAAGAGCGGCCGCAGCAAGATGCACAGTTGTTTGTGCAACAGATAAATCGCATACGACCACAACGCCAGGCTGGCCGCGCCCGGCACGCGCAGTTGATACAAAGCACTGGCAGGACTCAGCGCGGCGATCAGCAATAAGGTAAAACTGGCGGCCAGGGCCGGATAGCCGAACACGGTCACCGCATGACCATAGTGATCGGCGAGGAACACGTAAAACATCAGCGCCGTGCCAAAGATTCCCGCCAGCAAAGTGCGATTACCATGGGATGTCAGGCGCAGCCAGGCGCCAGGGTGGTAATTTTTCAGCAGCGCCAGCGCCACGCCCGCCACCAGCTCGTCGAAACGGCACCACGACGCGTAATAAATGTACTTGTAATAGCCGAGGCCGCCACGCGGCACTTGTACGTACTCATCCCACAGATAGGCGCGCAGCAGCATGCCGACGATCAAGCTGGCGGCCACGGCCAGCCAGGCCCACAGCAAGGACTTGCGGCAGGCGGCAATCACCAGCGCCACGGCCGGCAACAGCACATAGAATTGCTCTTCCACGCACAGCGACCAGGCATGGGAAAACGCCGTGCCCGGCGTCAGGTTGATGTTTTGCGTAAACGTCAGGAATTTCCACAGCGGCAATAACGCACTGTCGCCACGGAACGCGGGCCACACATAGTACAAAGCCAGCACGACATAGAAATTGGGCAAGGTGCGCAAAAATCTCCGCGCATAGAAGCGGGGCAAGGAAAAGCCGTGCTCGCTGCGCAAGGCGGCAAAGATCTGGTTGCCGATCAGATAGCCGCTGAGGGCAAAGAACAGGTCCACGCCCGCCCAGCCGATTTCTCCCCAGAAACCAAACGCCCCGCCCTCGCTGACGAACAGCAAATAATGGTTCATGAAGACGAGCACGATGGCCAGCGCCCGCAAGGTGTCGAGGCCGTACAGGCGGGAAGGATGGGGCGTACTGGACATGGTATCGGCAAGGGAAAACAACGGTGGCGCCGATCATGCCACGCCAGAGTGCGCCATGGCCACATTTTTGCAGGCGTGCACGGCGAATCCCGCTAAAATATGCCGACCCCGCTTTCCCTTCCCGCAACAGCATAGGATATGTCCAGCATGAGCAGCGCACTCCACTTCAAGTCCATCAACTACACGGGCCAGGGCAGCGGCCCGCGCCTGATCATCACGGGCGCCGTGCACGGCAATGAAACCTGCGGCACCAAGGGCATCCACCGCGTGATGGCTGAACTCGACAGCGGCGCCCTGTCCATCGTGGCCGGCAGCGTCACCTTCGTGCCCATCACCAACCCGCTGGCCTACGCCAAGGGCGTGCGCAGCGGCGACCGCAACCTGAACCGCAATTTGTTTCCAAACGATAATCCGCAGGATTTCGAAGACCGCATCGCCAACTGGCTGTGCCCGCTGCTGGGCCAGCACGACGTGCTGCTGGACTTGCACTCGTTCAATGCCGACAGCCAGCCTTTCGTCATGGTGGGGCCGCGCAACAACGACGGCCCGCTGCAACCTTTTAAACATGAAGAACAGGAACGCGCACTGGCGCGCCGCCTGGGCGTGCGCCGCTTCGTCGATGGCTGGCTGCATGCGTATGGCCAGGGCGTGCAGCGCCGCCTGGGCAATAGCGACCAGGTAGGCCTGGTCTTGCGCTATGGCGTGGGCACGACGGAATACATGCGCTCGACGGGCGGTTACGCGCTGACCCTGGAATGCGGCCAGCACGCGGACCCGGACGCGCCGGACGTGGCCTACCGCGCCATCAAGAATACCCTGGCCTTTTTAGGCGTCATTGATGCGCCGCAACCGGAACCCATCGCCGACGCGGACATGGAAGCGCTGAACATGGTCGTCGTCCACGACAAGCTGCACGCGGATGACCGCTTCATCAAGACCTGGTCCAGCTTTGACAAGGTCAAACAGGGCGAGCAGATCGGCGTGCGTGCGGACGGCACGCCCGTGACGGCCGAATTCGACGCCTACATCCTCTTCCCGGACGTCAACGCGCAAGCCAACGCCGAGTGGTATTACCTGGCGCGGGTGGCCAGCAGCTTTTGATTAGTGGCCGACCGACTTGGAAAACAAGTTAATGACGAGCACGCCGGCAATGATCAGCCCCAGGCCGATCAAGGCCGGCGTATCGAGGCTTTGCTTGAACCAGAACCAGCCGACGGCGGAAATGAGCACGATGCCCACGCCGGACCAGATCGCATACACGATGCCGGTAGGAATAACCTTCAAGGTCAGCGACAAACACCAGAACGCGATGCTGTAGCCAATCACGGTGATGATGCTGGGCCACAGGCGGCTGAAACCATCGGACGCCTTCAAGGCGCTGGTGGCGATGACTTCCGCGATGATGGCGATGGCCAGGTAGAAATACGTCATGGCAAGGCTCATGCTTGCATCCTTTCAAAGAGGGCGGAAACAACAACGCCTCGCCCGTCACCCGCTCAGGCAGGCAACGCGACGCCGCGGGGCGCGTCAGGAAAACCTTATTGCGGGCTGAGCAGCTTCAAGCCCAGGATGCCCGAGACGATCAGGGCAATGCAGGCGATGCGCGCGGCGCTGGCCGGTTCGCCCAGCACCATGATGCCGAAGATGGCCGTGCCCACGGTGCCGATGCCTGTCCAGATGGCGTAGGCCGTGCCCAGCGGCAAGGTGCGCAGGGCCAGGCCCAGCATCACCACGCTGCCCAGCATGGACACCGCCGTGAGGACGGATGGCACGAGACGGGTAAAGCCGGCGCTGTATTTGAGGCCGATGGCCCAGCCGATTTCCAGCAAGCCAGCCAAGACCAGGATGATCCACGCCATGATTATTCTCCCGAGGCGGCAGGGTCGTCCCCGCCATGCAGCCCCACATCGAGCGGGGTCGTCCCCACAGGAGCAAAGGGAAAAGTATACCATTCGGTGAAAGGTCTTGCCGCCAGTACATTTTTTCCAGTGCGGCCGCTCCAATCAAATATTGCCAAAAAACATGCTTGTGGCAGCATAATTGCTGAATCCAAAACTTTCAGGAGCGACGATGCACGTTCTGGCCCAGATTCTGACGGCGATCATTATGCTGTTGCACATCTACATCGTGCTGCTGGAAACCCTCCTTTTCGATACGCGCGGACGCAAGGTCTTTGGCCTGAGCAAGGAAAAAGCGGAAATCGTCCGCCCTGCCATGTCCAACCAGGGCTGCTACAACGGCTTTCTCGTCGCGGCCCTGGCGCTGGGCTTTTTCTACCCGGACGCGGCCATCGCCCATGCGTTCACCGTGTTCGGCCTGGCCTGCATCGCCGTCGCCGGCCTGTGGGGCGCGATGACCGTCATGACGCGCATCCTCTACCTGCAAACGGTGCCCGCCATCCTCGCCCTGCTGCTGTTTCACTTCGCCTGATYCCCGCCGGGCGGCCAGCGGGCCGCCCCGCCTGAAAAATCCCCCGGCCAGCACGTTTTTCATTTATATCGTAATATGACGATATTGAAATTCACAAAAGACGATACATATATCGTTTGAAGACGAACATCGACCAGGAGAAACAGCATGGACATCGACGCCATCCACAAGGCGCTGGCCAATCCCGTACGGCGGCAGATCCTGCAATGGCTGAAGGAGCCGGAGCAGTATTTTTGCGAACAAGACCATCCGCTCGACTTCGGCGTCTGCGCCGGCCTGATCGACCGCCGGCTGGGGCTGTCGCAGTCGACGGTCTCGGCCCACCTGGCCACCTTGCAAAAGGCCGGCTTGATTTCCGCCAGGAAAGTTGGCCAATGGAGCTTTTTCAAGCGCAATGAAGCCACCATCGAGGCCTTTCTGGAGCACATGCAGCAAGGTCTGTAACAGCAACCCCATCCATATCGCCGTCCGCGGCACTCTCGACAGGAAAAATAGCAATCATGACAACCTTATTCGACCCCATCACCATCGGCAGCCTGCAACTGAAAAACCGCATCATCATGGCGCCGCTGACGCGTTCGCGCGCCGGCAATCCGGGGCGCGTGCCCAACGCCCTGATGGCCGAGTACTACGCGCAGCGCGCCTCGGCCGGCATGATCATCTCGGAAGCGACGGCCGTCACGCCGCAGGGCGTGGGCTATGCGGACACGCCGGGCATCTGGTCCGAGGAACAGGTGGAAGGCTGGAAACACATCACCCGCGCCGTGCATGAGGCGGGCGGCCTGATCGTGCTGCAACTGTGGCATGTGGGCCGCATTTCCGCGCCCCTGTTCCTGAATGGCGACTTGCCCGTGGCGCCCAGCGCCGTCAAGCCGGCCGGCCATGTGAGCCTGGTGCGCCCGCAACAGGAATTCGTCACGCCGCGCGCGCTGGACGCGGAAGAAATCCCCGGCATCGTGGCCGCCTACCGCCTGGGCGCCGAAAATGCAAAGAAAGCGGGCTTCGACGGCGTGGAAATCCACGGCGCCAATGGTTACTTGCTCGATCAGTTCCTGCAAGACAGCACCAACTTGCGCACGGACAACTACGGCGGCGCGATCGAAAACCGCGCCCGCCTGATGCTGGAAGTGACGGATGCGTGCATAGAAGTATGGGGCGCCGACAAGGTGGGCATGCACCTGGCGCCGCGCCGCGACGCGCACGACATGGGCGATTCCGACCCGCGCGCCACCTTTGGCTACGTGGCACGCGAACTGGGCAAGCGCGGCATCGCCTTCATCTGCGCGCGCGAAGCGCTCGGTGACGACCGCCTGGGCCCCTACCTGAAGCAGGAGTTCGGCGGCGTGTACATTGCCAACGAAAAAATGGACAAGGCGGCGGCCGAAGCCTTGCTGGCCAAGGGCGAAGCCGATGCCGTGGCCTTCGGCCTGTGGTTCATCGCCAACCCGGACCTGCCCATCCGCCTGCACAGCGATGCGCCGCTCAACCCGCTGAACCCGGCCACCCTGTACGCCCCGGACGCGGCCGGCTACACGGACTATCCGGCGCTGGCCTGAGCAGCCAGCGGATAGACAACTGGCAAATAGATAGCTAACAGCCAGCGAATCGCCGACAAACCAGCGTGCAGCGGTCCACCCGCGGCGCGCCCCGCCCTTTGCGGCGGGCGCAACGATACAAGCGCAGAAAAAGCGCGGCTATCGAAACGCCCGCCGTTTGTTTTATCTCAACACCAAATGCGCAACACCCGGGCCGCTCAACGCCATCGGCGCCGCGCCGGACGCGCGGGCCGGCGCGCCTGGGCGCTGCTGAAGACGCGGTAAATGACCTCGGCCGGCACGGCATGCTCGCGCAGATAAGCCGTCGCCACCGTCCTGCCCAGGGCGTGGTGGAAAGCGACGCCCCGTTCGACCAGCTCGGCCATCGCCTTGTCCGTTCTGACATTCTCCCCGTCATTGCTGCTATTGAATGCATCGATACTGTTCTTCATACCATGGCTCCATGTCTGGTGGATCTACACTGCATCAAGTTTTGACCACATGGCAGGCATTTAGTGCCCGGCGCAGAGCCCGGGCATGGTTAAAATGGCAGTACGAAGAGCCCCGATACCGCATGGATAGCGGGCCCGGCTGCTTGTCGCCACCGCCAGCCCCGTATAGAATGCCTGCGCAGAATTTTGCTTCAAGGAAAATGGCCATCAGCGCCATCCCATTAAAACAGTGTCACTGAAGGGTATCAATGGACGATTTATTCATACAGCCGGGCGCGCTGCCCACCTGGCACCAGCGCTGCGCGCTGCGGGTGCTGCACCTGTTCGGCTGGCGCATGCGCTTTCGTCCCCTGCCGGGACCGCGCGGCATCGCCGTCGTCTACCCGCACACGTCGAACTGGGATTTCATGGTGGGCCTGTTCGGCAAATGGGCGCTGTCGCTGCCGTTCCGCTGGCTGGCCAAGGACTCCCTGTTCCGCGGCCCCATGGGCAAGGTGCTGCGCTACCTGGGCGGCGAACCGGTCGACCGCAGCACCACCAGCGGCACCATCGGCCGCCAGGCCGAACGCATGCTGGCCGCCGACTGGTACTGGCTGGCCATCACGCCGGAAGCGACGCGCAGCTACCGCCCGAACTGGAAAAGCGGCTTTTATCACCTGGCGCTGGCCGCCAAGGTACCCTTGCTGCTCGTCTACATCGACTATCCGAACAAGGTGCTGGGCGTCGTCGACCATTTGTACTTGACGGGCGACAAGGAGGCCGACATGGCGGCCATCGCCGCCGTATATGCGGGCCATCAGGGCTTGCATCCGGAAAAGGCGGCGCCCATCGTGCTGTCCGAGAAGCGCCCCGGCGCTTAAACGCGCTTAAACGATTAAGCAAGCCCCATCAGCACCACGCCGGCGGCCGTGATGGCCACGCCGGCCAGGCGCAGCACGCGCCCGGCCAGCACCTGGCCGGTGAAACATCCAGCGCACAGCAGCATGGCCGAGGCCAGCAGGAAGCCGCAGGCGGCCGAGGCGACCGGCAATTCCTGGCCATGCGCATTGCCATGCGCCAGCGCAAACATCCCCACCAATCCCAAGCTTAGCCAGTTCGGCAAGGCCAGCGCCAGCGCGATGGCCAGTCCCGCCAGCGCCACCGTGGCGGCGATGCCCGTTTCCAGTCCTGGCACCGTCAAGCCCGCCATGCCGGCCAGCGCGCCAAGCAGCATCATGCCGAGGAAAGTGGCGGGCTGCCTCCAGCCGCGGCGCTGCTGGCCGCCCCAGAGCCCCACGCCCAGCATGGCCAGCAAATGGTCGATGCCCGTGAACGGATGGGCAAAACCGGCCAGCAGGCCCGCGCTCTCGCCATGACCGGGATGGGCCATGGCAGGCAAGGCCAGCAGGCACAGCGCGGCCGCGGCGGCCGTTTTCCTCATCAGTGTTGCGCTCATTGCAGCTCCTTGCCGGGTTGATCGAGCAAACCTTGCTCGCGGATAAAATCAATGACGACCTGCACGCCGTCGCCGCTGCGCAGGTTGGTAAACACGAAGGGGCGCTCGCCGCGCATGCGCCTGGCGTCCTGCGCCATCACGTCGAGGTTGGCGCCCACGTAGGGCGCCAGGTCCGTCTTGTTGATAATGAGCAAATCGGAGCGCGTGATGCCGGGCCCGCCCTTGCGCGGGATCTTTTCGCCGCCGGCCACGTCGATCACGTAAATGGTCAGGTCCGACAGTTCCGGGCTGAAGGTGGCGGCCAGGTTGTCGCCGCCCGATTCGACCAGGATCAGGTCGAGATTGGGAAAATCGGCCTGCATGCGCGCGATCGCTTCCAGATTGATGGACGCATCCTCGCGGATGGCCGTGTGCGGGCAGCCGCCCGTCTCCACGCCCATCAGGCGTTCGGCCGGCAAGGCATCGGCGCGCAGCAGGATTTCCATGTCTTCCTTGGTATAGATGTCGTTCGTGATGACGGCCATGTCGTAGCGCTCGCGCATGCCCTTGCACAGCATTTCGCACAGGGCCGTCTTGCCCGAGCCGACGGGGCCGCCGATGCCCACGCGCAGGGGGTTTGAGGTAATCGATGTCATGTTGTGGTCTCTCGGTGTAGTGTTCAGGAACGGTACAGGCGGCTGTACTGCACTTCATGGCGCATCGACAGCAGCGACAGGCCCGGCGCCCAGTTGCCCATCTCGTCGTCTGCCAAGGTTTGCGCCGTCAGCGCGGCCGCTTCCAGGTCGGGCCGCAGCGACAGCAGCAGGCGCTGGCCCGCCACCTGCCCCAGCGGCACGGATTTGACGCAGACGAGCACCTGGTTTTCCGCCCAGGCGAACAGCATGGCCAGCAGCGCCTCCTCGCGCGGAATGGCCAGCGCCGCCACGGCGCAGGCATAGGCGGTGGGCAGCGCCACCTCCGGCCGGCCCTGCAGCATGTCGATCAAGACGCCGTCGGCCACGCCCAGTTCGGCCAGCAATTTGCTCAATGAGTATCCCATCTGGATGGTCTCGGCGCGAAATTCCGCCGTGTCGCGCGAAGCGATGAAACGCTCGCTCCAGCGCTGCACGGCGCCCAGGTCCTGCGCTGCAAACGCCTGCATCAAGCGCCAGCACAGGGGCGCTTCCCAGCGCGCCACCACCAAGGTCAGATGCTCGGCGATCCACGCGCGCGCCGTGGCCGCGTCGCTCACCAGGCCTGATTCGAGCGCCGCTTCCAGCCCCTGCGAATAGCTGTAGGCGCCGATGGGCAGGGCCGGGCTGGCGAACTGCAACAGATGCAGCAGGGCCGAGGCCTGCATCATGCGGCGCCCGGTGCATCGCCGGGACGGTGGATCTTCTGCCGCAGCGGCACGGGCGCCAGCAAATGCTGGCCGTGGCCGTCGTGGTGGCCATGGCCGCCGCCGTAGGCGCCCGCTTCCGGCTCGAACGGCGCGCTTTCTTCCGTCACGGTCGCCTGCAAGCGTTCGAGCATCTCCTTGAGCACCACGTCCTTGCGGATGCGCAAAAAACCGTCGCCCACCTGCGCCTGCGTGTGGCGGTTGCCCAGGTGAAAGGCGCAGCGCAGCAGGGTGTGGGCATCCGCGCAGCGCACCAGGTAAGTCGCTTCGCGCGCGGCGACGATCCGCACCACCTGCCCGCCCGGTCCCGTCATGCGCTCGCCGTCGCGCAGCACCGTGCCGCGCACGGTGAACACGGCCACCTCTTCGCCATTCGACAGCACGGCACGCAGCCGGCATTTTTCGCGCTGGTCGTAGGGCAGCACGAGTTGGACAACGGCGGCGCGAGTGTCGTCAGGCGCCAGTCTGGTATGCAATGTGAGCATGGTGTCCCTCGCTAAAATAGAAAATAACGCTGCGCCATCGGCAGCACGGCCGCCGCCTCGCACACGAGCAGCTGGCCGTCGGCGCGCACGGCATAGGTTTCCGGGTCCACTTCCATGTGCGGCGTGGCGCCGTTGTGGATCATGTCCTGCTTGCGCAGGCCGCGCATGTTCTTCACGGCGATGACGGATTTGTTCAGTTTCAACTGGTGGCCGATATCGAGCTCGCATGCCGCCTGCGAGACAAAGGTGAACGATTTTTTCAGGCCGCCGCCGAAGGCGCCGAACATCATGCGGTAATGCACGGGCTGCGGCGTGGGAATCGAGGCGTTCGGGTCGCCCATCTGCGCGGCGGCGATCATGCCGCCCTTTAAGATCATCGACGGCTTGACGCCGAAGAAAGCCGGCTTCCACAGCACGATATCGGCGATCTTGCCCGCCTCGATGGAGCCGACCACGTGCGATATCCCGTGCGTGATGGCCGGGTTGATCGTGTACTTGGCAATGTAGCGTTTGGCGCGAAAATTGTCGCTGCGCGCCGTGTCGGGCGCCAGGGCGCCGCGCTGCACCTTCATCTTGTGCGCCGTCTGCCAGGTGCGCATGATCACTTCGCCGACTCTCCCCATGGCTTGCGAATCGGACGACATCATGGAAATGGCGCCGATATCGTGCAGGATGTCTTCGGCGGCGATGGTTTCGCGGCGGATGCGCGACTCGGCAAAGGCCACGTCTTCGGCAATGGCCGGGTCCAGGTGGTGGCACACCATCAGCATGTCCAGGTGCTCGTCGAGCGTGTTGACGGTAAACGGGCGCGTGGGGTTGGTCGACGAGGGCAGCACGTTGGCTTGCCCCACGGCGGCGATGATGTCGGGCGCATGGCCGCCGCCCGCCCCTTCCGTGTGAAACGTGTGGATGGTGCGGTCCTTGAAGGCGGCCAGCGTATGTTCGAGGAAGCCGCCCTCGTTGAGGGTGTCGCTGTGCAGCGCCACCTGGATATCCATGCGGTCGGCGACGGACAGGCAATTGTCGATGGCGGCCGGCGTGCTGCCCCAGTCTTCGTGCAGTTTCAGGCCGATGGCGCCCGCGCGCACCTGCTCTTCCAGCGGCAGCGGCAGGCTCACATTACCTTTCCCCATGAAGCCCAGGTTCATCGGGAAGGCATCTGCCGCCGCCAGCATGGCGTGCAGATGCCACGGGCCCGGCGTGCAGGTGGTGGCGGCCGTGCCCACGGCCGGCCCCGTGCCGCCGCCCAGCATGGTGGTCACGCCGCTCATCAGGGCTTCCTCGATCTGCTGCGGGCAGATGAAGTGGATGTGCGTGTCGACGCCGCCGGCCGTGACGATCATGCCTTCGCCGGCGATGATCTCGGTGGCGCCGCCGATGGCCAGGGTCACGCCTGGCTGGATGTCCGGGTTGCCCGCCTTGCCGATGCCGGAGATCAGCCCGTTTTTCAGGCCGATATCGGCCTTCACGATGCCCCAGTGGTCGAGGATGACGGCATTCGTGATGACGGTGTCCATCACTTCGGCCGCGCAGCGCTGCGACTGGCCCATGCCGTCGCGGATCACCTTGCCGCCGCCGAATTTCACCTCTTCGCCGTAGATCGCGTAGTCATGCTCGATCTCGATGAACAGTGCCGTGTCGGCCAGGCGGATGCGGTCGCCCTTGGTGGGGCCGAACATCTCGGCATACGCGCTGCGGGGAATGCTGGCCATCTCAATCCTTTCCTGGTGGAGTGTCCTGCAGTTCGCCCATCACTGCGCCGTTGAAGCCGTAGACCTTGCGCTCGCCCGCCAGCGCCACCAGTTCCACGGTGCGCTGCTGGCCCGGCTCGAAGCGCACGGCCGTGCCGGCCGTGATATTGAGGCGCATGCCGTAGGCGCGCCAGCGCTCGAAGACCAGCGCGGGGTTGACCTCGAAAAAGTGAAAGTGCGAGCCCACCTGGATGGGCCGGTCGCCCCGGTTGGCCACCACCACGGTGGCCGTGGCGCGGCCCGCATTGAGGCTGATTTCGCCTTCTTCCAGTTTGTATTCGCCTGGGGTCATGTGAGACTCCTTCAAAGATCGCAACGCTTGCCGGCGGGTGGCCGGCGCAAGAACAGCCCTGGCGCGGGTGACGCCCTGGCTGGCCGGAAAACTACGGTATCGGGTGGTGCACGGTCACCAGCTTGCTGCCGTCGGGGAAAGTCGCTTCCACCTGGATATCGGGGATCATCTCGGCGATGCCGTCCATGACGTCGGCGCGCGAGAGTATCTTCGTGCCGTCCGCCATGAGCTGCGCCACCGATTTGCCATCGCGCGCGCCCTCCATGATGGCGGCGCTGATCAGGGCCACCGCTTCCGGGTAATTGAGCTTCAAGCCGCGCGCCAGGCGCCGTTCGGCCAGCAGCGCGGCCGTAAAAATGAGCAGCTTGTCTTTTTCGCGGGGTGTCAGGTCCATGGTTTTCCTTGTGCTTCTTTCCTGTTCAAGTGTTCCAGATGCGGGGCACGACGGCGGCGCGTCCCAGCATGGCGGGGCGCAGCAGCTGCCAGGCGGCCAGCATGACGCGGCGCGCCGCCTCGCTGTCGCCGCACAGCAGGCGCACCACCACCAGCGATTTCATGTGCGTGGCGCCAAACGCGGCGCCGGCAGGCACCTTGATCTCGCGCAAGGCGGCCAGCACGGCGGGGGAAACGGACGCACCGACGCCGATCAGGGTGGCGCACACCGTGTGGCCGGCAAGGCCCAGGGGGCTGGCCATCAGGGCGCCGCCGGCGGCCAGCACGCCCTGCTCCCACCACAGCAGCCTGCCGCCGCGGCGGATCCGCACCTGCTGGCTGATGCTGCCGGTACTGAAAATTTCGCCCGCGGCGCTGCGGCCCAGGCAAACGATGTCGCAGCCGATGTAGCCGGCGTCTTGCGCCAGTTCCACCTCGAGGCGCAGGCGCACGCAGGCCTGGTCGAAGAAGATGCTTTCCTGCGGCAGCCACTCGATGGCGGCGCCGCTGCCGGCGCGCAGCACGACGTGCTGGCCCGAGACATGGCCGTTCGCGCGGTACCACTTGGCGGCGCCCGGCGACGTGAGCAAGGCGTGCGCGCCCTCGCCCGCCGTGGCGTCGACGGCCAGCTGGTCGCCGCCCACCACGCCGCCTGGCGGGTGGATGATGATGGCGTGGCAGACGGCGCCGCCTTCCGGATACAGGGGCTTTTGCACGCGCAGGGGGCCGCTGTGCGCGCGTTCGACGAGGCGGCTGACGCCATCGTGCAGCGCGAAGCCCAGGCGCAGCCGCGCCTGCCAGGCGCCGTGCGCGCTGGCCTGTGAGGGCGTGGCTGGGTGGGTACTGTCTGGCATGCGGGGCAATCGCGTAAATAAGCGATTACCTAAGCAGGATATGTGCCAGCATCAGGGGAAGGAAAAGTGAGAATCCTGCACCGCGCTGCGGCGCACGCACCGCCATGGTGCATCGGCCGCACCGCGGCGCTTAGGCCTGGGCCACGGCCAGCGTGCGCCGCTCGCGCAGCAAGTCCGTGAATGGGGCGGCCGCGAGGGGGCGGCTGAAATAATAGCCCTGCATTTCATCACAGCCGTGTTCCGTCAGGAAATCGACCTGCTCGCGCGTTTCCACGCCTTCGGCGATGACGCGCATGTCGAGATTGTGCGCCAGCGAGATGACGGAGCGGGCGATGGCCGCGTCGCTGCTGCTGGTGGTGACGTCGTCGACGAAGGATTTGTCGATCTTCAGCACGTCGATGGGGAAGCGCTTCAGGTAACCGAGGCTGGAATAGCCGGTGCCGAAGTCGTCGAGCGAAATGCCCACGCCGATATCCTTCAGGCGCGTCAGGGCCGCCACGGCCTTGTCCGGGTCGCCCATCACCGTGCTTTCCGTAATTTCGATACCCAGGCAGGCCGGCGCGATGCCGTACTTGCGCAGCGCCGCCTCGACGAAAGGCACCGTGCGGTCCTGCGCAAACTGTTTGCCCGACAGGTTGACGGCCACCTTGATGCTGCCCAGGCCCGCGTCGTGCCACACGCGGATCTGCGCGCAGACGCTTTCCAGCACCCACTCGCCGATGGCCGTGATGGAACCGTATTCCTCGGCCAGCGCGATGAACAGGCCGGGCGGCACCTTGCCCAGCACAGGGTTGTTCCAGCGCAATAACGCTTCCGCGCCCAGCATGGCGCCCGTGCGCAAGCACATCTGCGGCTGGTAATGCACTTCGAATTCGTCGCGGCCGATGGCGCCGCGCAGCTGCTGCTGCATGGCCAGGCGGGCGCGGATATCGCTGCCCATGCGCTCCGTGAAAAACGCATAGTGGTCGCGCCCCATTTCCTTGGCGCGCACCAGGGCCGTGTCGGCATGGCGCAGCACGTCGTCGAGGCTGTTGCCGTCGGCCGGGCACAGGGCGATGCCGATGCTGGTGGTCAGCGCCAGGCGCTCGCCGTCGACGCTGAGCTCTTCGCGCAGGCCGGCCAGGATGGTTTGCGCCAGCGCCAAGGTGCGCCCCAGCAGGGGATCGTCGAGCAGCAGGATCTGGAATTCGTCGCCGCCCTGGCGCGCCACCGTGTCGCCTTCGCGCACGCAGCCCGTCAGGAAGCGCGCCACCACCTGCAGCGCCTTGTCGCCCACGGCCTGGCCGTGCGAGTCATTGATGTTCTTGAAGCGGTCCAGGTCCAGGCACATCAGCACCACCTGCTGGCGGTCGCGCACGGCGCTCACGCGCGCCTGCTCGAAGCGCTCGCGCATCAGCACGCGGTTGGGCAAGCCTGTCAGCGCGTCGTGGTAGGAGAGGAAATCGATCAGGTGCTGCTCGGCCTTGCGCTCGCTGATGTCGAGGAAAACGCCCACGTAGTTGATGACGGCGCCGTCCGGGCCATGCACGGTGGAGACGCTGAGCAGGCAGGGATAGGTGTCGCCGCTCTTGCGCCGGGTCTGCACCTCGCCCGACCAGCAGCCGCTGCTGTGCAGGCCCTGGCGCATGGCCTGCAGCACCGCTTCGCCCGTGTATTCGGCATGCAGGCGCATGATGTCGGTGCCCAGCACCTCGCGCGCGGCGTAGCCGGTGATGCGGGTAAACGCAGGATTCGAGGTGACGATGATGCCGGCCGGGTCGGTGATCAGGATGGCGTCCTGCGTGGCTTCGAAGACCTGGCCCGACAGGCGCAGCAATTCCTCGTTGGCGCGGCGGATCTGCACTTCGCGCGCCAGCGTGCTGGCCACTTGTTCCAGTTCGGCCGTGCGCTCGGCCACGCGGCGCTCCAGGTTGGCGCGCTCCTGCGCCAGCTGCAGCTGCGCCCGCGCCAGGCGCACATGCGCATCGGTGCGGGCGAGGATTTCCTCGGCCTGGAAGGGCTTGGCGATGAAATCGACGGCGCCCAGCGCAAAGCCGCGCACCTTGTCGTCCGTGTCGTACTGCGCCGACAGGAAGATCACGGGCACCTGGCGCAGGGCCGGCATTTCCTTCAGGCGCCGGCACACTTCAAAGCCGTCGAGGCCGGGCATGCGCACGTCGAGCAGGATCAGCTCCGGCGGGCGCGCCTGGGCCGTCCACAGGGCCAGTTCGCCGTTCGGCGCCTGGCGCACCGCGTAGCCGGCGCCGCCCAGCAAATCGCTCAACAGCTTCAGCGACGCCGGCGTATCTTCAACGATCAGTACTTCGCCCTTCGAATTCACTTCCGAAAAATCGCGGTGCATGTAGCAGTTCTCTCAGCTTTGGATGAGGCGCGGCGCTCTGGCGCCACGCTGGACAAGACATTTTTTTGCGGTGAACTACGTACTATCATCATAATCTTTATTGCAATTTAGCACCATCCATCGGCGCCACTTAGTCCGTCTTTTCAGCGAAACCGATGTTGTCAGCCCACACTTTTACGCGAGCGCCAGCGCGCCCTCATTCGCCAGCAAGTCGCACAGCTGGCGGTACTGATGCTGGTCCAGCATGGCTTGCAGCGGCGCCAGCAACGGTGCCGCCGCCGCCGGCAGGGCCGCCAGCAGCGATGCCACCCTGGCCAGGTTCAATTCGCGCAGCGCCACCAGTAAGGCGGCGCGCTCTTCCCCGGCCAGCAGCAGCAAGTCCTGCGCCCGCAGTGCCGGCGGGGCCTCGTGCGCAGGCGCCGCCGGCGGCGGCACGGACGCCTGCACGGGCGCCTCGGCCGCCTGCGCGGGGATGCTGAAACTGAACGTGGCGCCCCGCCCCGGCTTGGACTCCAGCGTCAGCTCGCCTTTCATCAGCTGCACGAATTCGCGCGAGATGGCCAGGCCCAGGCCCGTGCCGTCCTTCGGTCCCGCGCTGTCGGCCTGCACGAAGGGCTCGAAGATGCGCTGCTGGTCCGCCGCGGCGATGCCGATGCCCGTGTCGCTGACGGCGAACGACAACATCCATTGCTCGCCCTCGCGCCGCTCGCCGCGCACGCGCAAGACGACCTCGCCGCCGCCGGCGAACTTGACGGCGTTCGACATCAGGTTGAGCAGCACCTGGCGCAGCCGCGTGGCGTCGAGCAGCACGGCCGGCGGCACGGCGACGCAATCGAGGCGCAGCGCCATGCCCTGCTGCTCGGCGCGCATGCCCAGCATGTCCATCACTTCCTGCAGCAGCGGCGCCAGCGCCACCACCTCCGCCTGCGCCTGCAGGCGTCCCGCCTCGCCCTTGGACAGCTCGAGGATTTCGTTGATCAATCTCAATAAATGATTGCCGGAGCGGTGGATGATGTCGAGATTGCGCTTTTCATCGGCCTGCATGTTGGGCGAGGCGGCCATCAGGCGCGAAAAGCCGATCACGGAATTCAAGGGCGTGCGCAGTTCATGGCTCATGTTCGCCAGGAAGGTGCTCTTGGCGCGGTTCGCCGCCTGCGCCTGGCTGACGGCCACCGACAGCGCGCCCGTGCGTTCGGCCACCAGCTCTTCCAGGTGGTGGCGGTGGCGCAGCAGCTCCAGTTCCGCCTCGCGGTGCGCCGTGATGTCGTAGTTCGAGCCCACCAGGCGCATGGGCATGCCCTGGCCGTCGCGGAAGATCACGGCGTCGGCCTTGATGTAGCGGATGGCGCCATCGGGCCACAGGATGCGGTACTCGTGCGTGAACGCATGGCCTGCGTGCAGCGCCGCGCGCAGGGCCAGCTTTGCCGCCGGCACGTCGTGCGGCACCAGCGCCGCGCGCCAGATCGCTGCCGGCGCCGTGGCGCCGCCCGCATCGGCCTTGAACTGCGTATACATCTGCTCATCCCACTGCAAGTCATCGCTGACGACGTTCCAGTCCCAGATGCCGATGCTGGCCGCGCCCGTGGCCATCTGCACGCGCTCCTCGCTGCGCTGCAGGGCGCGGTAGCGGCTGTCGAGCAGCGCCACCATGTCGCGGATGCTGCGGTACAGGGTCCGCAGCTCGCCCAGGAACCAGGCTTTCGGCGGGGTGCCGAACGCTTCGCTCTGCCCCGCCCTGACGCCGGCCGCATACTGGCCGATGGCGCGCAGGGGCTTGATCATCAGGCACCACATCAGCAGCCAGATGCTGGCCACCAGGATCACGTCGAGCGCCACGATCATGGCGCCGATGGCCAGCGCGCGCTGGCGCAGCTGCGCATGCAGCAGGGCCGGCGTGGCATACACGGTGACGGCGCCGATGACTTGCCCGCCCATCGTCACCGAGCGCCGCGCCACCAGCAGGCCGGGATCGTCGGGCAGCGCGGAGACGCTCTCGAACGCGCCGTCGCCGTTGCGGCGCAGGGCCAGCGTCTCCTTGCCGATGCCGGGCGTGAGCGCGCTGGCCACCAGGTCGCGCTTGCCCAGGGTGCTGCGCATGATGGCCAGCATCTGCTTTTCATCGAGGTTCCACAGCGGCAGTTCGATGGCCACGGCCAGCTGGTCGGCGCTGACCGACAGGCTGCTGTGCAGCTGCTGCCAGCGCTGTTCGCGTTCGGACTCGTAAAACAGCACGGCGAACACCAGCAGCAGCGCGGTGACGACAAAGGTCAGCGCCACGCTGACGGCCAGCACGATGGACACGCCGCCCAGGCGCGCATGCTTGAACGACGGCTGCATCATGCGTCGGCGCCTTGCGCGAACGTCGACGCCACGGGCCGCGCCAGCGCCGCGCACAGCTGCTGGTACTGGTGCTGCTCCAGCATGGCGCACAGATGCGCGGCCAGCTGCGGCCAGCGGGTGGCCACGCCGGCCAGCACGATGGCGCTGCGCCGCAGGTCCAGCGCGCGCACCGATTCGAGCAGCGCCTGCCGTTCGGCCGCATCAAGATGGTCCAGCGCCTGATCCAGATCAAAGGCGTCGGGCGGCGCGCCGTCCGGCGCCTGTTCGCTGGCGGCGGCGCGCTGGAAGCGCAAGCCCAGCTGCTGCTCCAGCATGGCGAACAGGTGTTCCTGCTCGATCGGCTTGCGCAGGAAGCCGTCGGCGCCGGCCGCCAGCGCCTCCTGCTTTTCTTCCTCGAAGGCGGAAGCGGTCATGATCACCAGGCGCGGCTGCGCCAGGCCATCCTGCGCGCGCAGCCAGCGCGTCAGCGCCAGGCCGTCCATGTCCGGCATGCGCCAGTCGCTGAGCACCATGTCGTAGCGCTGCGCCGCCAGCATGGCTTGCGCCTGTGCGCCGCCCGCCGCCTCCTGCAGCAGGAAACCCAGCGGCGCCAGCAGGCCGGAGAGCAGCTTGCGGCAATTCTCGTCATCGTCGACCAGCAGCACCGCGCGGCCGCGCTGGCCGGGCGGCAGGCGCGCCACCCGGCCCGGCGCCTG